>CAUAAR010000001.1:0-198546 GCA_958427035.1 uncultured Collinsella sp.
AAATCCAAGTTAGACCATTTCAAATGGTTCGATGTCTGCCCGGATGCGACACTCGAAGTGTCCATCCTCGCAGTATCCGGTTCTCAAGGTGCACGCCTGCGCCGGTTCCCGGTTCGACCGGGCCGCGCGGCAAGGAGATATATTGCCAGACCGCGAATCGATGTGGGACGTCAATTCCACTCTTCACAAGTCCTACACAACATATCGCTTCCTATATAAGCAATAGAAAGGCTGGTGCAGAAATGCTGCACGTATCAGATGATGACCCTTCGATTAAGAGATATATAAAGATCGGTCACCTGTAAGTGTCTATCTACCCGCGCTTTTGCTATATAAAACAGCGCTCTAGATAAAAAGAAAGAGGGAGTGCCGCGCACGGTGCGACACTCCCCTAGCGATTCAACAGAATCTATTAGGCCTCGAGAGCCTTCTTGGCAATGGCAGCCAGCTCGTTGAAGGACTCGATGTCCTCGTAAGCCATCTGAGCCAGGACCTTACGGTCGAGCTCGATGCCGGCAACCTTCAGGCCGTGCATGAACTGAGAGTAAGAGATGTCGTTCAGGCGAGCAGCAGCGTTGATACGGGTGATCCAGAGAGAGCGGATCTCGCGCTTCTTGTTGCGGCGATCACGATACTGATACTGCAGGGAGTGCTGGACCTGCTCTTTAGCATGCTTGTAAGTACGCGAAGCGGCACCGTAGTAACCCTTCGCACGGTGCATAACGGTACGGCGCTTCTTCTTGGCGGCAACAGCGCGCTTAATACGTGCCATGTTCTATCAACTCCTAGACGGTAAAACGAAAAACGGGAACGCGAACTTAGGCGAGACGCGACTTGATGACCTTGCGGTCGGCAGCGGCGATCTCGGTCTCCTGACGGAAGCCACGCTTACGCTTGGTGGACTTCTTGCTCAGGATGTGGCTCTTGAAAGCCTTGGCGCGCATAAGCTTGCCGGTACCAGTCTTGCGGAAACGCTTCTTGGTGCCGCTGTGGGACTTCATCTTAGGCATGAAATACTCCTTAATCGGTTACAGAACACTAGTTACTTGGTATCGCTTGCCGCTTTATCTTCATCGAAGGCGCCCTTAATCGGGGCGAGCAGCATAAGCATGTTACGGCCTTCCATCTTAGGCTTGGACTCGACCGTAGCGTAAGGCTTGAGATCCTCGGCGAGACGCTCGAGAACGTTAAGACCCTGCTCCGGGTGAGCCATCTCACGGCCGCGGAACATGATGGTGATCTTAACGCGTGCGCCCTTCTTGAGGAAACGCAGAACGTGGCCCTTCTTGGTCTCGTAGTCGCCAACGTCGATCTTGGGTCGGAACTTCATTTCCTTGACCTCGACCTTGGACTGGTTCTTACGAGCAGCCTTGGCCTTCATGGCCTGCTGGTACTTGAACTTACCGTAGTCCATGACCTTGCAGACCGGCGGCTCCGCGTTGGGAGCGATCTCGACTAGGTCGAGACCCTGATCGTCGGCGACGCGCTGGGCATCGCGGATGGCGAACAGGCCGAGCTGAGAGCCATCGACGCCAATCAAACGGCACGAAGATGCAGTGATCTCGTCGTTGATGCGGGTGTCATCAGACTTAGCTATTTTCCCTACCTCCATTCATAAAAAAATAACCCGGCGCTTCTCAGCAACCAGGTCGTACACATAGAGTTCCTCGATTTGAGGAAGGGAATCTAAGTTGTATGACCAGTCAGCTGCTCATTGGCGCCAAAAGGTGGGAACCCTCGGGTTCCTCTTTAGGGCATTGCGGGAACAACGCCTTGCGAATAATAACACGTACAGCGCGTTATCACATTACGTACACGAAAAAGGGGGCCGCAACCCCCTTGAACGTTCACTTGCATGTATGGTGCCCGAGGCGAGACTCGAAGGGCCTTCGCTTCGCGAAGCCCCGGGCTTCGGACGCGCGGCGCCCTCGCCACGCGCCGCTACAAACAGGCCACAGGCCTGTTTGCTTAACGCTTCGCGCGCTCACGCGAGTTCGGCACGAAAAAGGGGGCCGCAACCCCCTTGAACGCTCACTTGCATGTATGGTGCCCGAGGCGAGACTCGAACTCGCACGTTGTTGCCAACGGTGGATTTTGAGTCCACTGCGTCTGCCAATTCCGCCACTCGGGCACGTAATGCGTGAGTTAGTTTATCACAGCTTTCTACCGATTAGTCCGAAAATGGAACTTCGAGCATTTCGATGAGTTCGACTGTGCGGAGCATCTCGCGCTGACGGCATCCGCGACCGTCGACCGAAGCCTCACCCATCTGGTTATCGTAAGGGTCCTCGCGCATGCCGTCGAAAGAGGGCTCAAACTCTGCCTGGAATCGATTGTTGGCCACCATACGCCACGGGTCGAGATTGCCAAAGTAGTGACGGCGGCGCCACTCCTCCCCCATCCTGCGAGCAGAAGATCCAAATGACACGTCGGCGTTGAGCCAACCGGTCTGCGGCGTATAGAACTCTGCCCAGTCGTGCGACCCCACCGAATCGGGCGCAACGTACAGGCCGCTCTGCCAACGGGCAGGCACGCCCGCGATACGGCACATGGTGATAAACGTGAGCGCCATAACTCCGCAATCGCCGCGGAGCGAATGCGCGCAGTCATCGGCAATAGATCCCAAAAGCAAGTACGGCGGCTGATAGCGATAGTCGATATGTTGCGTCAGATAATCATAGATAGCACGAGCGCGATCGAGCGGATCCTCGAGTCCGTCAACAACACCGGCCGTCAGCTGCTGCAGATACGGCGTGAATGCAATGTGCGGACGGTCCTCAGAAATATCTTCGGGCAACGGCGCGTCCATACACGGATGCGACGGAAGCGCACCCCCATAAATATCGCGATAAGCGGCATTGATTTGATAGCGATAAGTCACCGAGAATGAGCGCTCACTCGAAGAAGACCACGAGGCGGTACGCGCCGAAGCGTTCGCGGGAGCAACAGCACCCTCCGGCGTCATGTCGAGAATCTCGACCTGAGACTGTTGGCGGCAGGTGGCGGCTACGGGAAGCCAAGCGCGAACGGTCTCCCCCTCTAGAGCGCCGGGGACAGACAAGGACGCCTTAAGCGTAATAACGCGAGTCAATCCGTTTTGTGACTCCATCTCCTTGAGCATCTCGTTGCGCAGTGCAATTCCGTCCGTAGGATCGGGACGCATGCCGGGAACCTCTTTGGGATATACGCGAAGCGAATCGAGGAAGTTGTCGAGAACGAACAGCTCGCCATCGATAAAGCGCCAGTCAATACGCTTACGGTCAATCAGATCGTCAAACTGCTCTTCGGTAAACCCAGGCCACTCCTCGCGGATCATCGCAATAGCTCGATCGCGCGACACCGAAAAATGAAGCGGCGTCTCAAGCATGCGATACCGCTCGGCACGAACGCAGGCAGCCAGCGAAGGCTCAGGGTTCTGCTCCAAAAGGCGATCGCAGGCGGCAACAGCCTGCGTCAAATACCCGGCATCCTTAAGACGAAGAATCTCAGGCGGTAGCCCAATATCGAGATGGCGAAAGTCATCGCAGCAAACATCAACAGAGCAACCAACAGGACCCTCGTCAATAACCTTCCCATCCGAAGGCAACACATTAACAACAGCCATACCAAACTCCAAGTCATTAGAACGCTTGAAGTCCATTGTAGCGAGATAAAAAGAAAGCCCCAACAAGGGAGCCATCAACACCGCCGAACGGTAGTCAAAAAAAGAATTCAGCCCAGTAACCCTGCGGCGTTAAACGAAGGAAGCCCCGTCCCCCGGAACTGTTTCCTTGGCGCGACTTCTGGCGAAGCCAGGTGAGCGCAAAGGAAACAGTGTAGGGAGACGGGGCTTCCGGCGGGAAGTTTAGCGACGCTTACGCCTTGTTGACGGAGCCAAACTCCTCCATGAGCTCCTTGGTGCGGGCAACGATGTTGTCGCGACCAGGCTTGAGGAGCTTGCGGGGGTCAAAGCCCTTGCCCTGCTGATCCTTGCCGGCCTCGATGTACTCGCGAACGCCCTTGGCGAAGACGAGCTGCAGATCGGTGTTGACGTTGATCTTGGAGATGCCCAGGGAGATGGCCTTCTTGATCTGATCCTCGGGGATGCCGGTGCCACCGTGCAGGACGAGGGGCAGGTCGCCGGTCTGAGCCTTGATCTCGCCCAGGCGCTCGAAGGAAAGGCCAGCCCAGTCGGCAGGGTACACGCCGTGGATGTTGCCGATACCGCAGGCGAGGAAGTCGACGCCCAGGTCAGCAATCTGCTTGCACTCAGCAGGATCAGCGAGCTCGCCGCTGGAGGTCACGCCGTCCTCGGTGCCGCCGATGCCGCCGACCTCGGCCTCGATGGACATGCCCTTGGAGTGGGCAAGCTCAACGAGCTCCTTGGTGCGATCGAGGTTAAGCTGGAAGGTCTCCTCGTGAGAGCCGTCATACATGATGGACGTGAAGCCGGCCTCGATGCACTTGAAGCAGTCCTCGTAAGAACCGTGATCGAGGTGAAGGGCGACGGGAACGGTAACGCCCGTGGCCTCGACGGCAGCCTTGACCATGTCGGCGCAGACCTTGAAACCGCCCATCCACTTAGCGGCACCAGCGGTGCACTGAAGGATCAGCGGAGACTTGGCCTCCTCGGCGGCCTGGAGAATAGCCAGGGTCCACTCGAGGTTGTTGGTGTTGAAGGCACCGAGACCGTACTTGCCGGCCTCGGCCTTCTTGAGCATGTCTGCTGCGTTGACGAGCATAAAAGAAACCTCCTGTAAGGTTGCTCCGATAACGCCTGAGATTTTACCACGACATACCCGAGCATAAACGTTCGTTTGTTCACGAATACCATCCGATTGGACAAATTTTGACCGTTTGCCCCACAGAATCGACCCACTGGGGAAAATAGCTTGACGATTGAGCGGTCTTCGTGGTTCGACAGACGGCTTCGAGTCTACATCTGCATAAACGGGTTCTGCATAAGTTCGCGCGCCATCGTGGTCGAATCGCCATGGCCCGTCAAGCAAACGGTATCGGGCGGAAGCATCTTGGCAAGTTTGGAGAGCGAGCGCATAATCGCCGCCTCGTCACCGCCGGAAAGATCGGTACGACCGTGGCTGCCCGGGAAAAGCGTGTCGCCCACAAAGGCGATGTTCCCCTGCTCGGTCGCGGCGAACAGGACGATGCCGCCCGGCGTATGCCCCGGCGCCTCGATCACCTGCAGGCAGACGTCGCCCACCTCGATTGTATCGCCCTCGGCAAGCAAACGCGTCGGCTCACCCGGATCGGGCGTCTCGATACCCCACATGGCGCGCTGCTCCTCGATATTTGCGCGAGGTACCGTCACGTCCTTAGCGCACAACTCATATAGTGCGCTGTCGCCAACGACAGCTCGAACCCCGGCAACCCCGCCAACATGGTCGGCATGACCGTGCGTGCAGACAGAGCCGAGCACGCGCACCTCGGGATGCGCGGTGCGGATATGCTCCACAAGGCGCTCGCCCTCCCACGCCGGATCGACGATTAAGCACTCGTCATTCGAAATCACGGCGTAGCTGTTGGTCTGAATCGGGCCGTTGACGAGCGCCTCAATCGAAGCCGCGCCTCGGGGTGTCAGGTCCAAAGTCATATCGCCCATGCGCATACCCTCCTTCTAAAATACGTTCGAGGCACCAAACGATGCCTCGAACGTAACCAATATCTATGATGCTGAGAGGCTCTCGCACCTACACACGGCGCTTGAGTTGCGCTCCGCCCTCGCCGGGCATAAGACGGCGAGCGTCGTAGACCGAGTCGACGCTGCTGATGGAAGCCAGCAGCGGATCCAAGCCGCTCGCATCCGAAATCTCGACCATAAAGCGCAGGGTCGCAATACCCTCGCGGTTGGTCGAGGTGGCGGCGGAAAGGATATTGCCGCCTGCATCGCCAATGGCAATGGTGACGTCCTTGAGCAGGCCCATGCGGTCCAGGCACTCGACCACGATCTCGACCTGGAAGAGAGTGTCGGCAGCACCATCCCACTCTACGTCAATCATGCGCTCGGGGTGCTCCATGAGGCCCTTGACGTTGGGGCAGTTGGCGCGATGCACTGAGACACCTCGGCCGCGCGTGATAAAGCCGACGATGTCGTCGCCCGTCACGGGGTTGCAGCAATGAGCCAGACGGACTAGCAGGCCGCTGTTGCTCTCGCCCTTGACGATAATGCCGTTACTGGCGCTCTTGCCGCGCTTTTGCGGCTTGCGGTTGGAGCCGCGAGCAGGCTGTTTCACGACCTCGGCGATAGCCTCGGCCTTGGTGAGCTGTTCCTCGGGCTTTGGGTCCAAGATTTGCTCGACCTTATTGCCCACAGCGCGCGGGGCAACCTTGCCGGCGCCGACGGCGGCAAACAGGTCCTCGAGCTGCTTGAAGTTAAACTGCTCCGCCACGGCATTGAGCGCGCGCGTCGAACGCGGCGTAGAAATGCCATAGCCACGCTTACGCAGGTCCTTGGCCAGCATATCGCGGCCGGCGGCAGCGTCGTCGTCCTTGGTCGCAGCGGCAAAATAGCGGCGGATCTTTGACTTGGCGGAAGGCGTCTTGACGATCTTGAGCCAATCACGCGACGGTTTGGAACTCTTGTTAGTCAGGATTTCAACGCGGTCGCCCGTCTTGATCTCGTGCGTGAGCGGGGCCACCGCACCGTTGATCTTAGCGCCGACGCAGTGGTTTCCCACCTCGGTGTGAACGGCGTAGGCAAAGTCGAGCGGCGTGGAGCCGGCACGAAGCGCCATGACCTCGCCCTTGGGCGTAAAGACGAAAATCTCCTGATCGAAGAGGTCGACCTTCAGCGAATGCAGGTATTCCTTGGCATCGGTGATTTCGTCGGAAGCCGCCCAATCGAGCGAATGCTTGAGCCAGTTGATCTGGTCGTCCAAACGTTGAGCGTCATTGGTCTTGGAAGCAGACGATCCGCCCGACTTCTTATATAGCCAGTGGGCGGCAATGCCATACTCGGCCTGCTCATGCATCTCGTAGGTTCGAATCTGAATCTCGAGCGGACGAGCCGTGGGGCCGATGACCGTCGTGTGGAGCGACTGGTAGTTATTGACCTTGGGCATGGCGATATAGTCTTTAAAGCGACCAGGCATGGGATGCCACAGCGTATGCACCGCACCGAGCGTGGAGTAGCAATCGCGCACCGAATGGGTAATAACACGCAGCGCCACCAGGTCGTAGATCTCGGAGAACTCCTTGCCCTTGCGCTTCATCTTTTGGTAGATGGACCAATAGTGCTTGGAGCGGCCATTAATCTGGAAGCCCTCCAGGCCAATGCGGTTGAGTTCGTCGGTGAGCGTCTTGATGGTCTCGGCAAGGTAGCGCTCGCGGACCTCGCGCGACTCAGCCACCATGCGCGCGATGCGCTGGTAGGCATCGGGCTCCAGGTAGAAGAAGGACAGGTCCTCGAGCTCCCACTTAATAGAGCTCATGCCCAGGCGGTCGGCCAAGGGCGCGTACACGTCCATGGTCTCGCGAGCCTTAAACAGGCGACGATCCTCACGCAGGGCCGCCAGCGTACGCATGTTGTGCAGACGGTCGGCAAGTTTAACGATGATGACACGAATGTCCTTGGACATGGCGAGGAACATCTTGCGCAGCGTGAGGGCCTGTTTCTCGTCCATGCTGTCGACTTCGATGTTGGTGAGCTTGGTCACGCCATCGACGAGCTCAGCAACGGTTTCGCCAAACAGGCCGGAAACATCGGTGAGCGAGGTCTCGGTATCCTCGACGGTATCGTGCAGCAGCGCGGCACACACCACATCGCAGTCCATCTTGAGATCGGCCAAAATGATGGCAACCTCGACGGGATGGTTAATGTACATCTCGCCCGAGCGGCGCTTTTGGTTGCAGTGCTTCTCGGCGGCAAAGCAGTAGGCCTGCTCAACCTTAGAAAAGTCGTCCTCATTCATATATTTGAGGCACAGGCGCTCCAGCTTGTCGTAGCTGTCCGCCATAATCTCGGGCGGCAGCTCATCGGCATGCTTATAGTGCTCCATCTCCGAAAACGGCTGGAGGGCGGAATCATGGGCGGTACGGGCTGCGGCATCCATCGAGGTCCCCTTCCTCTAGGCCCGCGGTACGATCGGGCGGTTAACTTTGGCTAGCATATCAGAAGCGCACGAATCGAGCGCCCAGCTCCGGAAAGCCGAGAACTCCATGCGCGAGCGCAAGCCCTCCAAATAGCGAATTGACCTGCTCAATTGCACGCGGCCGGGGTTTTCGGCCATCGCGATACGACGAGTGTCGTCAAACCCCGAAACGCGACAGAAACCAAGCTCTTCGAAGATTCCCAGGCCGCTTTCCACCGAGCGCTCGTCGACCGGCGTGCGGGCATCGATGGCAAGGCACATCTGCGCGATGTCGATATCACTTGCGCAGAATGAATCGTCCCCCGTCTTGCCACGGTTGGAGCGCCACATGGTCTGCAGCGCTCGATAGAGCGTGACGAGCTCGTCGCGCTCGGGCGCATAGCAGTCGAGTAGGCGCTCGTTAATGCGGGCGTCGCGCGACGAATAGAGCAGATGGATCACGGCGGGCTGGCCATCGCGACCGGCGCGGCCGCTCATCTGGTTAAACTCAATGCCGCCAAACGGCATGTGATAGAGCACGACATGGCGGATATCGGGCAGGTTGACGCCCTCGCCAAAGGCAGATGTCGAGACGATGCAGCTGAGGCTGCCGTCTCGGAATGCTTCCTCCACGCGACGGCGATCGGAACGCGCAAGCCCCGCGTTATAGAACGCGATATGGGTTGCGCAATCGGGCACACGCTTGCGCAACGTCTTGGCGAGCGCCACGGACTGGTCGCGCGAATTGACGTAGATGACGGTCTTTTCCCCCGTCGCCACAATCGACACCAAACGGTTCTCGCGACTTGCAAGATCGCGGTCGTCCTCGAGCTGCAGGTTCTCGCGCACCGTCTCGTCGACCACCGTGCGAGTGATCGGCAGCATGCGAGCAAGCTCGGCCACAACCGGAGCCGTCGCGGTGGCCGTCGCAGCCATAACGACCGGGTCGCCCAGGGCTTTGAGGATATCGGGCATGTCGAGATAGGCGCTGCGGTCGCCGCCCTTGGCAAGACCGGCGTGGTGCGCCTCATCGATAACGACAAAGCCGATGCGGCCCGAACGCGCGAAGCGGTCACGGTGGATAGATAGGAACTCGGGCGTCGTGAGCACGATACCGGTGCGGCCCGAAGCTAGGCCGGCGAACACGTCATCGCGTGCGGCCTCCACGGTCTCGCCGGTCAGCACGCCAACGCCAATGCCAAGCGATGCCATCGTCGACGAGAGGTGATAGGCCTGGTCGGCAACGAGCGCGCGCAGCGGATAGACAAAGATGCTCGCACGCCCGCGAAGAACCGCCTCGCGCGCGGCATGCACATGAAAGATGAGCGACTTGCCGCGCCCCGTTCCCATAACGGCCAGAACACTTTGGTGATCGGCCAGGGCATCGAGCGCCTCGACCTGCGCGCGGTGCGGCTGGTTCGAGCCGATAAAGCTATGGATAAGCGAGCGCGTGAGCTCGGTATAGGAAAGCTGGGCGAGCGTCTCGCGCTTACGCGACTCCAGGCGCAGGCCGGAATCCGCCGGCTGCACGCCACGACGAAGCTCGCATGCCGGATCGTCGATGCTGGGCAGCGTGGTATCGCGGACCAGAACATCCTTGATCATGAGCTTGGGCTTCACACGACCCTGCCAATGCTCGGCAACGGCCTCGAACACCAAATCGACAGCGCTATCGCAGTTGATGAGCTTATCGATTTGCGGTACACGAAACATGATGGCCGGCACACTCGCGGCGCCATCCGTCGCCACGAAGCGCATGTGCTCGCCGGTCTTACCCACCACGGCGCGATCACACATCGTCACGCCCTCGGCAGCCAGCAGCGGCACCTTATTACCCTGGCCAAACGGCTCAAGGCGGGAAATCTGCTCGATGGTCTCGATATTTAGCTCGGAGAGGTCAACGGTGGCGGCAACCTCGTCAGTGTCCTCAAAGTCCTCGGCGGGAAGCTCCGATAGCACGGCCGAAAGGCGACGGCGGAACTCGTCGAGCTTGGATGCCTCGATAGTCACACCCACCGCACCGGCATGTCCGCCGCGACGAATCATCAGGTCGGAACAGCGCTCGATGGCGTCAAACAGGTTAACTTTGCCCACCGAGCGACCAGAGCCGCGCGCGATACCGTCCTCGATCGAGAACAGCAGCGCCGGCACGTGGTAGCGGTTGGTCAGACGGCTTGCCACGATGCCCTTGACGCCCTCGTGCCAGCCTTCGCCGCCCACGACGATCGCGCGTCCGCCGTCATAGGTCTCCTCGACCTTTGCCATGGCATCGCGCGTGAGCTCCGCCTCGATCTCACGGCGCTGGCGGTTGATTTCCTCGAGCTCAGCCGCCAGTGCGCTTGCTTCGATGGGATCGCGGGCAAGCAGCAGGTCGAGCGCCAGCTTGGGATCGGCCATGCGACCGGCAGCGTTTAAGCGAGGAATGAGCGAGAATGACAGGCCATCCGCCGTAATGCTCGAAAGGTCCGCCTTGGCGAGCGCGGCAAGCGCGATATAGCCGGGGCGAGCGGTTACGCGCATCTGCTGGATGCCCTCGGCAACCAGCGCTCGGTTCTCGGGCGTGAGCGGCATCATGTCGGACACGGTGCCCAGCGCCGCGACCTCGATTAGCGAACGCCAATACGACGGCTTGCCCAAGCGCTCACCCAGGACTTGCACCAGCTTGAGCGCCACACCAGCACCGGCAAGCTCACGCGAGGGGCCCTCGTCCTCGAGCTTGGGGTCAGTCAGGGGCACACCCTGCGGCACCTGGTCGGAGGGCTCGTGATGGTCCGTGACCACCAAATCGATCCCCAGACTCTCCAGATAGGAGACCTCTTCCTTGGCAGCAATACCGTTATCGACGGTCACAATCAGGTTGGGTTGAGCGAGCTCGTTGACGCGGTCGAGCGCCGCACGCGACAGGCCGTAGCCCTCGTCAAAGCGGTGCGGAATAAACGGCGTGACGTTGGCGCCAAACGAACGTAGCGCCTCGGTCAACAGACAAGTCGACGTAATGCCGTCGACGTCAAAATCGCCAAAGACGGCGATACGCTCGTGGCTGCGAATAGCACGCTCAACGCGGTCGGCAACGACCGACATGCCCGGAATAACGAGTGGGTCCGCCCAGTCGCGATCGAGCGAAGGCGTCAAAAACAATTGGCCCTCTTTGATGGAGCCAATGCCGTGCGCGACCATAATGCGCGCCACCAGCCTGGGAATGCCCAGACCAGCCGAAAGCTCCTTTTCGAGCTCGGGGTTTTGCTGAGCGACCGCCCAGCGATGCGTCGTCTTAAGCGATGACATAGGCACCCACCCCCGATAGGGGCAGGTCGCCGCGATACCTCTCACGGTTCATAGCGATGAGTCCTCTGTGTATGCCCGCTTCGGCAGGCAGATCTGTTGAACGGATTTATTATACCGTGCGGCGCGGACGCAAATCGCCGCAGCACGCCGCGGTTTCGGTAAACGATGCCGGTAATACCCTCGAAATAATCGAGCGTTTCTGACGCACGGACACATGTGAGCGTCTAGCATATCCAGTCAAAACGGATTCACGAGCAAAGGGAGTCACAAGAGCATATGAAGCAATGGGTTGGACTGGGCAAGTTTCTCGCGGGGCACATGCAAATCATCGTTCCGACTTGCGTGGCGCTCGGCGTGCTCTTTCCTCAACAGATCGGCGTTCTCAAGCCCATCGTTCCCACCTTGTTTGCCTTTATGACGTTCCAAGGTGCGCTCAGCAACACCTTCCACCAGGCAGCCGAGGTGTTCCACCGTCCGCTGCACCTGATTGTGGCATTGTTGGTCTCGGCGGCGCTTATTCCCATCGCGGCCTATGCCATGGGATCGTTGTTTTTTGGTTCCAACCCCAACCTTGTCTGCGGCATCGTGCTCGAATACAGTGTGCCCGTGGCAGTCACCGCTTTTATGTGGATCAGCATGTTCGGCGGCAACGGCCCGCTCGCGCTCACCATCATCCTGACGTCCTCGGTCATCTCCCCTGTGACGATTCCGCTTACGCTCAAGCTCCTGCTAGGCGCCACCGTCTCGATCGACGTGCCGAGTATGATGCAGAACATGGCCTTTATGATCGCCATCCCCGCCGTTCTCGGCATCGTGATCAACGAGCTCACGCGCGGATGGGGGCACGAAAAACTCTCCCCCGCGCTCTCGCCCGCCTGCAAGTTCATGATGATGGGCGTTATCGCCTCCAACTCCACCGCCATGAGCGAGTACGTGCTGCACATGAACGCGGTGCGCTTGGAAGTCGCCCTCTTTATTTTGGTCTTCGCCATCAGCGGCTTTGTCGTCGGCATTCTGGTCGCCCGCGCGCTGCATCTGCCATATAGCGAAACGACCACCATGTGCTTTACCTGCGGCATGCGCAATATCTCTTCGGGCGCCGTCATCGCCACGCAATACTTTCCGGGCGAAGTTGTGTTTCCCGTCATGTGTGGAACGTTGTTTCAGCAGGTGCTCGCCTCGCTTATCGGGCACTTCTTTGAGCGTCTGACCGGCGAGGAGCGCGCCGCCCAGCGCAAGCGCGTCGAGGCCGGCCGCGATGCAATGGCGCGCTAAACCGTCCGCAGTGTGCGGGCGCTCACTTTACGATGTGAGCGCCTCCAGATGTGCGCGGAGTCGCTCCGCATCGACATCGAGCGTGGTCTCAGCATTGACCTGAGCCAGCCGATACCCGACAAAGTAGGGTGAAACCACCCAACGTGGAAGCGCCTTGGCAATGGTTCGGTCGCTCATGTGATAGAAGAACAGGTTGTACGACTCTGCACGACCGCCATGGTGCTCGTGCAAGATATAGCGCAGAGCTATCTGGATTGCATCGGCGAAGAGATCCGCCTCGGCTTGGTCTCTCGTGTCATCGCTGGCGGCGATTCCCTGCGGGGCTGAAACGTTGATCTCAAAGAACCCCATGATCGGTTCGGTTGAGATATTGACCGAGATCCTCCCCTGTTGCCAGACATTGATGCCTTCGAAATTGGCAGAAGTCAGCGAAGTGTAGCCGTCTTCCTGCTCCAAACCCACAATCTGCATGTGCGGATGCACGAGACTACCGCCCGAGAGCGGACCCTTGTTCTTGTACATGAGCACGCTTCGATACTGCTGTGAATCGATCATCTGCTGCCAGCAACCCAGGGCAAACCGCATCACATGGTGGAGTTCATCCGGCTCGTAGGTCACCAGGTCGGCATCGTGATCGGCCGACTCGATCAGCACGGTTTGACGGGTGGCGCGCAGGGTCTTGAACTTATTCTCGAGCCAAATGCAATCGCCATCACGGCGAATGATGTCGGTGAGCCCTTCTGTATCGCAAAAAGGGCACGCGGTGCCGGGACGACGGTTGTCGTCGGGCTTACCGTTCGCCTGCTGAACGTCAAATACCAGCGCCACGGGTTATACCTCCAGCGGCACAATCTTGGTGCCATGGAGCTCGGAGACGCCCAGTGCCGCCGCCACGGTATCGCGGTTGGCCGTGGAAATGCCGCCGCCGGGAAGGATGGTCAGGCGGTCTCCCGCACACTCGATAAGACGCGACAGATGCTCCAGGTTGTCCTCGATCGGCGTGCCGGCGGCACCGCCGTGCGTCAGGATGCGCGTAACGCCGCAATCGGCGAGTGTGTCGACGGCATCGAGTTGAGCCTCGGGCGAGAGCTGGTCAAACGCCATGTGAAAGGTGATGTCGATGGGCTCACGCTTGCATTCCTCGGTCGCGCAGCCCGCGGCCATCACGAGGGCGCCCAACGTAAGCTCGTCGAGCGCCCATCCGCCAGCGCAGGGCTTGCAGCAGCCAAAGACCAAGCCGTCAACGCCGGCGCTCACGGCAAGGCCCAGGTCCATCTCCATCATACGCAGCTCGTCCTGGTTGTAGTGAAAGTCGCCGCCACGCGGGCGAATCATGCACATCACCCGTGCATCGTGCTCGTGGGCATAGTTGGTCGTAGCGCTGATAACGCCGGCCGAAGGCGTGGTGCCACCAACGGCAAGGTTGTCGCACAGCTCGATACGCCTTGCACCGGCATCGATAGCCGCCGGCACCCGCTCAAAGTTCTCGGCACAAAACTCGTACAGCATAGATGGACCCCCAAAGACAGCAGATGTTTTCCGACGGGCATTGTCACACATCCCCATGAAGTTGCGGTGGAATAGGGACTGTTTTGGCCTCTTAGACTCCCATTTAGTCCCTATTCCACCGCAACTTAAAAAGGGGGCGCTGACCGGGATAGTCAGTGCCCCTTCGTTGAATGAATTAACCGCCCAGATAGGCCTTACGCACGTTATCGTCGTGCAGGAGTTCTTGGCCCGTGCCGGTCATGGTGATCTTGCCGGTCTCGAGCACGTAGCCGCGCGTGGCGATGGAAAGAGCCATCTGTGCGTTTTGCTCGACCAGAAGCACCGTGGTGCCGGCCTTGTGCAGGTCCTCGACAATCTGGAAGATCTGTTCGATCAGAATCGGTGCCAGACCCATGGAAGGTTCGTCGAGCATAAGCAGTTTGGGGTTACTCATAAGGGCGCGCCCCATAACGAGCATCTGTTGCTCGCCGCCCGAAAGGGTGCCGGCGACCTGGCAACGACGTTCCTTCAGGCGCGGGAACTGCTCGTAGACGCGCTCCAGGCCCGGAGCCACCGTGGACTTGGGCTGCGTATAGGCACCCATCTCCAGGTTCTCCTCGACCGTCATCTGCAAAAAGGCGCGACGACCCTCGGGAACCTGAGCCAGGCCCTTACCAACCAGCTTATCAGCGGGCGTATGAGTAATGTCCTCGCCCATAAACTTGATGGAACCGGTCTTGGAACGCAGCAGGCCCGAGACGGTCTTGAGCGTTGTGGACTTGCCGGCACCGTTGGCACCAATCAAGGCCACGATCTCGCCCTCGTTAACGTTAAAGGAGATGTCCTTGATGGCGTGGATGGCGCCGTACCAGACGTTGATGTTGTAGACGGAAAGCATCGGCTCTGCCATTTAGTTCTCCCCCTTATCCTGCTTGCCCAGATATGCCTCGATAACAGCGTCGTTGTTCTGGATTTCCTCTGCCGTGCCCTTGGCGATGACCTTACCAAAGTTGAGCACGCAGATGCCCTCGCAGATGTTCATAACGAGCGACATATCATGCTCGATAAGCATGATGGCAATGCCAAAGGTGTCGCGAATCTTGACGATGTTCTCCATGAGCTCCGCGGTCTCGGACGGGTTCATGCCGGCAGCAGGCTCGTCGAGCAGCAGTAGCTTGGGGTTGGTGGCAAGCGCGCGGACGATCTCCAGACGACGCTGAGCGCCGTAAGGCAGCGATCCGGCCTGCTCGTTTGCCAGATGCTCCATATCAAAGATGGACAGCAGCTCCATGGCGCGCTCGTGAGCAGCCTTCTCGTACTTCCAATACGTCGGCAGGCGCAGCACGCCCTCAAAGCCGGAGTAACGCTCCTGGTTATGCAGACCGACCTTGACGTTATCCTCCACCGTCATGGTGTTGAATAGGCGAATGTTCTGGAAGGTACGGGCAATACCCATGCGGTTGACCTGGTAGACCGACTTGCCCGAGGTGTCCTCGCCGTCGAGCAGGATGGTGCCATGCGTGGGCTGGTACACCTTGGTGAGCAGGTTGAAGACCGTGGTCTTGCCGGCGCCGTTGGGACCGATCAGACCGGCGATCTCGGTCTTGCCGATAGTCAGGCTAAAGTCGTCGACTGCCTTAAGGCCACCGAACTCAATGCCCAGGTGGATGCACTCGAGTGCAGGGCGTTGGCCCAAGTCGCGGTCGGGAACGATGGCGCCAGAAGGATACGGGACCATCTTGCCCTTCTTGAACTCAAATTTACTGGGCATCGGCTGCCACCTCCTTCTTGGGAGCAAAGCGGTCCTTGACGCGACCGAAGAACGCCTTGAGCTGCGGGTTGTTGGTAAAGATCATGACCAGGATCAGCACGATAGCGTAGATGAGCATGCGGTAGTCCGAGAACTGACGGAGCAGCTCGGGAAGTACCGTGAGCAACGCCGCCGCGATAACGGAGCCGCGCATATTGCCCAGGCCGCCCAGGACCACGAACACCAGGATAAGGATGGACGTATTGAAGTCGAACTTAGTGGCGGAAAGCTGCGAGAAGTTACCGCCGAAGAGAGCTCCGGCAGCACCGGCGAGGGCAGCGGAAACCACGAACGCGATCATGCGGTACTGGGTGACGGAGATGCCCACGGACTCGGCTGCAATCTTGTTGTCGCGCACGGCCATAATGGCACGGCCGGTACGGCTGCGAACCAGGTTGAGCACGATCACGAGTGCGACCATGACCAGGATGGCACCGGCGAGGAAGGTCGAGTAGGTCGACACGCCTGATGCGCCCTGCGCGCCCTTGATGATGGCGGTGCCGTCCTCGAGCAGATGCAGGTCGTCGATCGTGGAGTTGCCCGTGATGTTAAAGATCACATGCAGGCCGCGGGAGTCGACGCCCACGATAAGGCAGGTGACGATCTCTTTGATGATCTCGCCAAAGGCCAGCGTCACGATAGCCAGGTAGTCGCCGCTCAGGCGCAGGACCGGAATGCCGATCAAGAAGCCCAGGATGGCGGCGGCGATAGCGCCGACCACGATGCTGATGATAAGGCGCACCGGATCGGAGGGAACGGCGCTCTCCAGCGCGACGGCGGTGACGATGCCCGTGTAGGCACCGACACTCATAAAGCCCGCATGACCCAGCGACAAGTCGCCCGCGATGCCGACGACGAGGTTAAGGGAGATAGCCATGACGATGTAGGCCGTAATGGGAACCAGCTGACCGGCGATCATGCGCGGAATCATGTGGTTAGACTGCATAAAGAACACGATGGCGAACGCCACAAGGCACATGGCGTACGTAACAAAGTCGTGACGCGTCTGCTTGTCTTTAAGAAACTTCATAACGCTCACCTACACCTTCTCGGGGACGTACTTGCCCAAGAGGCCGGCAGGCTTGACGAGCAGGACGATGATCAGAACACCAAAGACGATGGAGTTGGCAAGGCTCGTGGAAATGTAAGCCTGCGCCATCGCCTCGATGATGCCGATGAGAATGCCACCGACAAAGGCACCGGGGATGGAGCCGATGCCGCCGAAGACGGCGGCGTCGAAGGCCTTGATGCCAGGCATGGCACCCGTCGTGGGCTGCAGCACCGGCGAGTAGGAGCACAGGAGCACGCCGGCGATGGCGGCAAGCGCCGAGCCGATGGCAAACGTCATCGAGATGGTGCGGTTGACGTTGATGCCCATGAGCTGAGCGGCGGCCTTGTCCTCGGACACGGCGCGCATGGCCTTGCCCATCTTGGTCTTACCTGTAAAGAACATCAGGCCGGCCATGATAACCAGGCAGGCGACGATGGTGACGAGCGAGACGGCGCTTACGTTGAACTTGGCCAAGAACTCCGGCACCTGGAAGATGACGAGCGAAGTGAAGTTCTTGGGCGTGGCGCCCCACAGAAGCTGCGCGGCGTTCTGTAGGAAGTAAGACACGCCGATAGCCGTGATCAGAACGGCCAGCGGGCCTGCTTGGCGCAGCGGCTTATAGGCCAGACCCTCGATGAGAACGCCGAGAACCGTGCAGACCACACAAGAAAGAATTACAGATGCCCAGCCCGGGAGGCCGAGATACGACGTGGCACAGAACGAGACATAGGCACCGACCATGATAACGTCGCCGTGAGCGAAGTTCAGCATCTTGGCGATACCGTAGACCATGGTGTAGCCCAACGCGATGATGGCGTAGACGCTGCCCATGGACAGGCCGTTGACCAGGTATTGGATAAAGACCGTCATGTTCCACATCCCCCTTTCGAATAGGTTTCCAGTTAATGTATGAAACAGGGACGTTACACTGTCCCTAGATACCAAGCAAGCAGGGAAGGCCAAAACCTCCCCTGCTTGGGATCAAAACCGCTCTATGTAAGGCGGCCAATTAGGCCTGTACGTACTTGCCGTCGGTGATGACGTACGCCGTGGGCTCCTTCTGGACCTGCCCCTTATCGTTCCAGGTGAGCTTGCCGGTCAGACCGTCAACGGTAATCTTGAGCATAGCCTTGGACAGCTTCTCGGCGGCCTCGGTCGGGTCGGCGTCGACACCAAGACCGGCCTCCTTGAGGGCCTCGGCCACCGCGTGCACGCCGTCGTAGGCGTCGGCGGCAAACTGGTCGGGGGTATCGCCGTACTTATCCTTGTAAGCGTTGACGAAGTCGGCGTTCTTCTCGTCGTCGGCGGAGAACGGGGTCATGAGCAGCAGACCCTCAGCAAGAGAGGTGTCGAAGCCCTCAACGCCCAGGATGCCGTCCATGCCGTCGCAGCCCATCATCTTGACGTCGTAGCCCATGTCCTTGGCGTTCTTGAGCAGGACGGACGCCGGCGTGTAGTAGATCGGCGCAAAGATCATGGTGGCGCCGGCCTGCTTGGCCTTGGTCAGCTGGTTGGTAAAGCTCGTGGCGGAGTCGTCCTTAAAGGTCTCCTCGTCAACAATCTCGAGCTTGGACTCAGCGGCCTGGGCCTTAAAAGAATCTGCGATGCCCGAAGAATAGGCGTCGCCGGAGTTATAGAACAGCACGAACTTCTCGTCCGCATACTTCTGCGCCAGGAACTTGGCAGCGTTGACGCCCTGGTTGGGGTCGGTGAAGCAAACCTGGAAGACGCAATCCTTGCCGTCGGTGACGTCCTCGGAGGACGCGGACGGGGTGATCATGAACGTCTTGGGGTCGTTGCCACACTCTGCGGCAACGGCAACCGACGCACCCGTGGTGGTCGGACCGACGAGGGCCTGCATGCCCCAGTCGAGCAGGGTGTTGAAGGCGTTGACGGCCTTCTCGCCGTCGGCCTGGTCATCTTCGGCCTTGCTGGCAAGCGGCAGCTCTTTGGTCGAGAAATCCTTACAGCCAAGCTCGACACCCTGGGTAACGGACTTGCCGTAGGACGCGTTGGCGCCGGTCAGCGGGCCGATGGTACCGATCTTAAACGAAGCGTCGCTCGAAGCGGAACCGCTGTCGCCGCCGTTGGAGGAGCAACCAGCTAGAATGGACATCGCCCCCAGACCTGCTGCGCTCGCGATAACGCTCCTGCGATTCATAACAGGGTTCAATGACTTACCGGTGAGGCTCGACATGCGGCTCTCCTCTCAAATCTCGTCGGGTTTCGGTTACCCGACAGGCCATCCTTCGCCGTGTTCGGCGTTCGCAAAATACTAGACGCTTTAGTTAAGGAAAGTGGCGATTATTTCAACTTTTCTTTGGATTTGTTCATTTATCCATAGTCCTGCGTATTTCTATTACTTTATGCAGTAATGCCACTTTATTGTGTGAAAGTAATGTTTCCGTTCTGTTACAGGCGTCCCTGCCCTGAATAAAACGGCCTCACCGGTCGCGCTTTATGCGCACTTAGGCGGCGATGTACTTGCCGTCCTGAATCACATAGGCCGTAGCAGGCTTTTCGACCTGACCTTCGTCATTCCACGTTAGCTCGCCGGTCAGGCCGTCGATCTTGATCTTGCGCATGGCCTTGGCAAGGTCGCCGGCAATGTCGGCGCCGTCGGCCGTAATGTCGATGTCTGCCTTGTCGATGGCCTCGACGATGGCGTGGACGCAATCGTAGGCGTCGGCGGCAAACTGGTTAGGCGTCTCGTCGTAGGCGTCCTTATATGCCTTGACGAAGTCGGCATTCTTCTCGTCGTCGGCAGAGAACGGGGTCATAAGCAGCACGCCCTCGGCAAGAGAGGTATCGAAGCCTTCCACAGAGAGCAGGCCGTCCATGCCGTCGGTACCCATGAGCGTCATGTCGTAGCCCATGTCCTTGGCGTTCTTGAGCAAAACGGACGCCGGCGTGTAGTAGATCGGCGCAAAGATGAGCGTGGCGCCGGCCTCCTTGGCCTTGGTGAGCTGGTTGGTAAAGCTCGTGGAGGAATCGTCCTTAAAGGTCTCGGTATCGACGATATCAAGTTTGGACTCCTTGGCCTGCTCGGCAAAGGCATCGGCAACACCCGAGCTGTACGTATCGCCGGAGTTGTAGAACAGGGCGATCTTGGCGTCCGCGTACTTCTCGGCCAAGAACTTCGCGGCGCTGGCGCCCATGGTGGGATCGGTGAAGCAAACCTGAAAGACCGTGGTCTTATCCTTGGTGACGTCGAGAGACGAGGCCGAGGGCGTGACCATGAGCATGTCGTCGGCAATCTCGCCCGAGACAGCGACGGCAGCACCGGTGGTGACCGGACCGACGAGCGCCTGCATGCCCCAGTCACACAGGGTATTGAAGGCGTTGATAGCCTTCTCGCCGTCAGCGACGTCATCCTCGGACTTAAGCGAGAGTTTGAGGTCCTTGGTCGAGAAATCCTTGGCGGCGAGCTTGGCACCCTTCTCGGCCGAAACGCCATAGGTTGCCGCGGCGCCGGTCAGAGGGCCGATGACACCGATCTTGAAGGTCTTGCCGTCATCGGCGGAGCCGCCGTCCGAGCCACTCGACGAGCAACCAGCGAGCGCCGCGGTGCCACCGAGCGCCGCGGCGCCAGCCAAGAAACTCCTGCGGTTAAGTACGTTGTTGATGCTAAACATGGTGTCCCCCTTTTCGCTGGCCGCGGTGCGGCCGTCTTGCGGTACAGGGCAAACCTTGTGGTGCAAACGTTGACAGTTTGTTACGGAGTTCCGTTTGTAGCGAGCATGTTTCCAATGTTTCCGCAGCGTTTCGGGGGTGCCGTTTTGTGCGACTCCTGTTGCCTGGCGAGCATGCGCCCTCGGTTCACGCTAGAATGCACTCAACCTTTAAGCGGTTAATCCATCCATAAGATGCACGAAGGAGCTATCTATGAGCGAACCCCTGCGCACCGTGAACGTCGGTCTGATCGGTCTTGGAACCGTCGGCGGCGGCGTGGCCCGTCTGATCAAGAGCCACCACGATGAGTACCTGGCCGCCTACGGCATCGACCTTAAGCTGACCCGCGCCTGCGCGCTTGCCTGGGAGCAGGCCGAAGCTGCCGGTATTGAGCGCGAGGCCTTTACGAGCGACTGGCACGACGTCGTCACCGACCCCGCCGTCGATATCGTCGTCGAGCTCATCGGCGGCGAGCACCCCGCGACCGAAATCTTCACCACCGCCTTCGAGAACGGCAAGCACGTCGTCTCTGCCAACAAGGCCCTGCTGGGCCGTCATGTCGAGACGCTCGCCGAGAAGGCGCGCGCGTGCGGCGTGCAGATTAAGTGCGAGGCCAGCTGCGGCGGTGGCATCCCCATTGTCAGCACGCTCGAGCACGACCTGGTGGGCAACAAGATCCTGACCATCGCTGGCATTCTCAACGGCACCACCAACTACATCCTGTCGCGCATGGACGCCGAGGGCGCCGATTACGCTGACGTGCTCGCCGACGCCCAGGCAAAGGGCTATGCCGAGGCCGACCCGTCCGCCGACGTCGACGGCTTCGATGCCGCCAGCAAGACGGCAATCCTCGCCTCCATCGGTTTTGGCACCCGCGTTACCACCGACGATGTTTACCAGCAGGGTATCCGTACCATCGGCGCCGAGGACATCGCCCAGGCCCGCGAGCTCGGCTACACCATTAAGCTGCTCGGCATCGCCCGCAATACCGACGCCGGCGTCGACGTCCGCGTGCATCCCACGCTGATCCCCGCCGACCACATGCTTGCCAAGGTCAACGGCGCCATGAACGCTGTCTACGTGGTAGGCGACGCCGTGGGCGAGACCATGTTCTACGGTGCCGGCGCAGGCTCCTTCCCCACCGCGAGCGCCGTCGTGGGCGACATCCTGTCGCTCTCCGAGCAGATCAGCCGCGGCGTGGCTCCGCTGCCCGAGATTGAGCCCTATGGTCACAACCTCGCCTTTAAGCCCATGGACGAGCTCCAGACCAAGTACTATGTGCGCCTGAAGGTCGCCGACCGCGTGGGCGCCCTGTCCGAGACGGTCGACATCTTTGCCAAGCACAACATCTCGATCTCGCTCATCAACCAGGTCGAGGACGGCAAGTCGGGCGTCAACGATGCCTGCTCGGTCATCTTCCTGACGCATCGCGCGCTCGAGAAGGACGTCCAGGCTGCCGCGGCCGAGCTTGCCAACGTCGGCTGTGTGGCCGAGGTCGCCAACGTCCTGCGCATCGAGGACGTTGAGGCTTGGACCGAAGGCGTCATGGCCAACTAGTCCACTACTTCGAACCTCAACGAAGCCCAACGCAAAAGGCGCGCTGTCTGCATCAACCGCAGGCAGCGCGCCTTGTTCTGCTTGCAGGGGAAGCTGCGTCCCGGTATTTCAGCTCAGAACGGGGCGCAGTTTCCCTCAGGGCCTTCTTTCAGAAACTATGTCCCATTCTGGGCGCGGATTCTGGGACACGCTTTCCGCAACGGGTCTCTCGCGGAAACTGCATCCCACTCTGGGCGGCCATTCCGGGACACAGTTTCCCAACGGCCCCTGTTTCGGAAACCACATCCCGTTCCGAGCCTTCAAAGCGGGACGCGGCTTCCCCGAGAGAGTATCGACTACTTGCCGTCGTCGTCCTCGGCTTCTTCTCTTGCATAGAGCTCCAGCATGCGGCGGCGGTATTCGCGCACGGCGAGCTTGGCGCGCTCCAGGCGACGGCGCTCGCGCGGAGTCAGCTCGGACGGGTCGACCTCGTCTCCATAGGTCTTATCGGCAAGCAGGTGCGCCGCGTCCACGATGCGGGCATCGATGTGGCCGCTCGCCGCCTCGGCGGAAAGACGCTCGGCAATCGTATCGAGCGTAGGCAGGCCCTCGAATACGCGACCATGACCATGCGAGGTCAGCAGCTCGTGCTCGCGTGCGAGCAGGCTCGCCAAATCGTGGTGGGCGCGCAAGATGTCGAGCGCATCGGATGGATGCTCGGCAACCTCTGCCACGGCGGCGACCGGCGCGGCATCCACCACGCGGTAGAAGAGCTGCGCGAGCAATGGCATCAAGAACACCGTGATGGCGCCGGCGGCAACCATGACCGACGCAATATCTTGTGACAGCGCGCCCGCGTTGACGGCAACGCTCGTCACGGCAACGATGATCGGCAGGGCCGTGGTGCAGTACAGAGCCACGGTAATGCGACCATACGCCGACACATCGCGCGTCGCAGGACAAATGCTCATGGAAATAAGAATGGGCACGGCACGAATAATCAACAACGCCACGATAAAGCCCACGAGCAGACCCGGGCGCGACGCCACGGCCGTCAGATCGATCTTTGCGCCCGATACGGTAAAGAACACCGGAATCAAAAAACCGTAGGCCAGACCGTCGAGCTTGGTCTCGAGCGTATGGTTGCCCTCGGGGATGATATAGCGCAGGACAAAGCCGGCGGCAAAAGAACCCAACACGATGTCGAGATCAAAGACAGCCGAGAATGCCACGAGCGTGACCAGGATGAGCACCGTCAGGCGCACGAAGGTCTGCGACGTGGTATCGGCGCGCTCCTCAACAAACGCAAAGAAGCGGCTGCCGACGCGCTTGGAGCGGCTCGGGACCACGGCCAGCAACACGCAAACCACCGCAAACAAGCCAAGGATAACGAGCGTTTGGATGCCAGTGCGGGCAGACAACAGCACCGACATGGCGAGCACGGGACCGAGCTCGCCCCAAGTGCCATACGCGAGAATCGAGTCGCCCACGCGCGTGCCGGTGAGCGAGCGCTCACGCATAATGGGCACGAGCGTACCGAGCGCCGTCGAAGTGAGGGCAAGCGTCACGGCGATACCGTCGAAATGACTGACTGAGAACCACGGGGTAAAGCGCACGGCAAGCCAGGCGATACCAAACGTGACGACCCACGTCGCCAAGCCGTAGCGCCCCTCGACGCCCGTGATGCTCTTGGGGTCGATCTCAAAGCCGGCAAGCAGGAACAAAAAGGCCAGGCCGAGCTCGGACACGAGCGAGACCTCGGCATCTACATGGATAATGTCGAGCATATGGGGTCCCAGCACCGCGCCAAACACGAGCAAAAAGACCGTCTCGGGAACGGGTTTCCCGGGGATCGCCGAGGCGATGAAGGGGCTTGCAAAGGCCACGAGCGCGATGATGGCGAGTGAAACGAATGCCATGTGATGCCTTTCTCTTGTTTGCGCTTCACTGTAGCACCCTCGCCGTCCTCAACGCGCCGCGAGCTGTCGTATCATAGTGAGGTTTACAAACATGTGGCTCAAGGCGACCGCGAGGCTTGCCCCGCAAACCGACCGCTGCCGCATACCGTACCGTACGCCCAACCGATCAGGAAGGCAGGAACCAATGGTCTCTCGTATCTACGTGGAGAAGAAACCCGGGTTCGACGTCGAGGCTCAGCAGCTCAAGGGCGAGCTGACCGAAATTCTCGGCATCAAGGGCATCGAGGCCCTGAGGATCATCAACCGCTACGACGTCGAGGGCATCGACGAGGAGCTTTTCCGCTCCTGCGTGCCGACCGTCTTTAGCGAGCCCCAGGTCGATGTGACCTACGACGAGCTCCCCGCAAGCGATGGCGCCGTCTTTGCCGTCGAATTCCTGCCTGGCCAGTTTGACCAGCGCGCCGACTCCGCCAGCGAGTGCGTGCAGCTCATCAGCCAGGGCGAGCGCCCCGCCGTGCGCTCCGCCAAGGTCTATATGATCTCGGGCGCTCTGGACGAGGCCGCCATCGATGCCATCAAGCACTACGTGGTGAACCCCGTCGAGGCGCGCATCGCCTCGCTCGACCTGCCCGAGACGCTGTACATGGAGACCCCCGAGCCCCAGCCCGTCGAGGTGCTCGACGGTTTCCGCGAGCTCGACGAGGCCGGCCTTGCCGCCTTTATCGCCGATCGCGGCCTTGCCATGGACGAGGCGGACATCGCCTTCTGCCAGCAGTACTTCCGCGATGAGGATCGCGACCCCACCATCACCGAGATCCGCGTGATCGACACCTATTGGTCCGACCACTGCCGTCACACCACCTTCGGCACCGTCCTGGATGACGTGACGATCGACGACGCCGTGGTGCAGCAGGCCTTCGACCGCTACATGGAGATGCGCCATGAGCTCAGTCGCGACGCCAAGCCCGTCTGCCTCATGGACATGGGCACCATCGGCGCCAAGTACCTCAAGAAGACCGGCGTCATGACCGATGTCGACGAGTCCGAGGAGATCAACGCCTGCACCGTCAAGGTGAAGGTCGATGTCGACGGCGAGGACCAGGACTGGCTGTTCCTGTTTAAGAACGAGACCCACAACCACCCGACCGAGATCGAGCCCTTCGGCGGTGCCGCCACCTGCGTGGGCGGCGCCATCCGCGACCCGCTCTCGGGCCGCAGCTACGTGTACCAGGCCATGCGTGTCACCGGCGCCGGTGACCCCACCGTCCCGGTTTCCGAGACGCTCGAGGGCAAGCTGCCGCAGCGCAAGCTCGTGACCACTGCCGCCGCCGGCTACTCCAGCTACGGCAACCAGATCGGCCTTGCCACCGGTCAGGTCAACGAACTCTATCACCCCGGTTACGTGGCCAAGCGCATGGAGGTTGGCGCCGTCGTGGGCGCTACCCCGGCAAACCACGTTCGTCGCGAGTGCCCCGCCCCCACCGACAAGATCATCCTGCTGGGCGGCCGCACCGGCCGCGATGGCATCGGTGGCGCCACCGGCTCCTCCAAGACCCAGAACACCGAGTCCATCGAGACCTCGGGTGCCGAGGTCCAGAAGGGCAACGCCCCTGTCGAGCGCAAGCTGCAGCGCCTGTTCCGCCGCGGCGACGCCTGCCGTCTGATCAAGCGCTGCAACGACTTTGGCGCCGGCGGCGTCTCGGTCGCCGTGGGCGAGCTTGCCGACGGCCTGTATGTCGACCTTGATACCGTGACCAAGAAGTACGACGGTCTGGACGGCACCGAGCTCGCTATCTCTGAGTCCCAGGAGCGCATGGCCTGTGCCGTCGCCGACGGTGACGTCGAGGAGTTCATGGGCTACGCCGCCGAGGAGAACCTCGAGGCGACCGTTATCGCCGAGGTTACCGCCGAGCCGCGCATGCGCATGGCCTGGAACGGCGTCGCCATCGTCGACCTGTCCCGCGAGTTCCTCAACTCCAACGGCGCACCCAAGCACCAGGTCGCCCACGTGTGCGCCCGTAGCGTGTGGCAGCCCAGCTGGGCCGGCACCACGCTTGCCGAGCGCATGACCTCGCTCGTCACCGACCTCAACGTCGCTTCCAACAAGGGCCTTTCCGAGCGCTTCGACTCCACCATCGGTGCCGCAACCGTGCTCATGCCCTTTGGCGGCAAGACGCAGCTCACCCCGAGCTCGGCCATGGTCGCCAAGTTCCCCGTGGACGGCGAGACCACCACGGCGAGCGCCATGGCATGGGGCTTTAACCCCTATCTGATGGAAGCCGACCAGTTTGCGGGCGCCTACCTGTCCGTGGTCGAGTCCATCGCCAAGCTCGTGGCTGCCGGCTTTGAGCACAAGCGCGCCTATCTCTCCTTCCAGGAGTACTTCGAGCGTCTGCGCACCGAGGCCGAGCGTTGGGGCAAGCCCACGGCAGCCGTCCTGGGCGCCCTTATGGCCCAGGTCGACCTGGGTGCCGGCGCCATCGGCGGCAAGGACTCCATGAGCGGCTCGTTTGAGGACGAGGCCGGCGAGCTCAACGTTCCGCCGACTCTGATCAGCTTCGCCGTCGCCGTGGGCAAGGCCGCCCGCGCCGTCTCGCCCGAGTTCAAGGGCCTCACGCACCGCGTCGTCCGCATCGCCCCCGCTACCTATGGCGAGGACTACCGTCCCGACGCCCAGCAGCTGCTCGCCGCGTTTGACGCCGTCGAGGCGCTCACCGCCAACGGCAACGCCCTGGCCATCTCCACGCCCGGCTACGGCTGCGGCGCCGAGAGCCTCTTTAAGATGTGCGTCGGTAACCAGATCGGTATCGAGCTTGCCGAGGATGTAGACGTGGAGAGCCTCTTCACCCCGCTCTACGGCAGCTTTATCGTCGAGCTCGCCGAGGATGCCGAGCTGCCCGAGGTCGCCGACGGCGTTGTCGTCGAGCCCCTGGGCACCACCGTCGAGGGCTATGTCATCGACACCGGCTCCGAAGTCATCGAGCTCTCCGAGCTTCAGGAGGCCTGGGAGAGCGGCATCGAGGGCGTCTTTGCCTACCGCAGCGCCGACGAGACCCCCGAGGTCGAGACCATCGACTTCCGCGCCAAGGACATCCACGTGTACGGCGGCGCCAAGATCGCCCGCCCGCGCGTGGTTATCCCCGTGTTCCCCGGCAACAACTGCGAGTACGATAGCGCCCGTGCCTTCCGCGCCGCCGGCGCCGAGGCCGACACCTTCGTGATCAACAACCTCACGCCCGAGGCCGTCGCCGAGAGCACCCACGAGCTTGCCCGCCGCATCCGTGCAAGCCAGATTGTCATGATCCCCGGCGGCTTCTCGGGCGGCGACGAGCCCGACGGCTCCGCCAAGTTCATCACGGCGTTCTTCCGCGCTCCCGAAGTCACCGAGGCAGTCCGCGACCTGCTCAAGGCCCGCGATGGCCTGATGCTGGGCATCTGCAACGGCTTCCAGGCCCTGATCAAGCTCGGCCTGGTGCCCTACGGTGACATCGTCGACGCCACGCCCGATGCGCCCACGCTGACGTTCAACACTATCGGTCGCCATCAGAGCCGTCTGGTTCGCACCCGCATCTCGTCCAACCTGTCCCCGTGGCTGTCGCAGTGTAGCCTGGACGACCCCTACACCGTCGCCATCAGCCACGGCGAGGGCCGCTTTGTCGCCAACGACGAGGTACTCGCCCAGCTTATCGCCAACGGCCAGGTCGCCACGCAGTACGTGGGCGAGGACGGCAAGCCCAGCATGGATCTTTCCGTCAACCCCAACGGCTCCGCACTCGCCATCGAGGGTATCACGAGCCCCGACGGCCGCGTCCTGGGCAAGATGGGCCATGCCGAGCGTCGCGGCGACAACCTGTACCGCAACGTGCCCGAGCATGTCCCCGGCGATAAGTTCATGCCGATCTTCGAGAGCGGCGTAGCCTACTTCGCCTAAACCTTTCCCATCGGGTACAATCCCCTCGGGTAACAACACCCGCCACCGGCACACCCGGTGGCGGGTTCTTTTTTGCTTCGCGCATACAGGAAGGACATCATGGAAAGCCGCAAGCCGTATCTCGCCACCCTGCCCGGACTTATCCTGGGCTGTCTTGTTTGCTGTGCGCTCTGGGGGTCGGCTTTCCCCTGCATCAAGATCGGCTACGCACTCTTTGGTATCCCAGCGCACGATAGCGCTTCGCAGCTGCTCTTTGCAGGTCTACGCTTTACGCTTGCCGGCGCCCTGGTTATCGCTGGGATGAGCGCGGCCCAACGCCGCCCCCTCATGCCGCAAGCGCGCTACATCAAACCCATCTTTATCTTGTCGCTCTTTCAGACCATCGGTCAGTACTTCTTTTTCTATCTGGGCCTCTCGCGCGCCAGCGCCATGTCGAGCTCCATCATCGAGGCCAGCGCCAACTTCCTAGCCATCCTCTTTGCCGCCCTGGCGTTTCGCACCGAGAAGCTCAATACGGCCAAGGTGCTTGGCTGTGCACTGGGCTTTGCCGGCGTCGCGCTCGTCAACCTTTCGGGCGCGGATGGCACCTTTGGCTTCAGGCTCGATGGCGAGGGCTTTATCCTAGCCTCCACCGTCGCGGGTGCCCTTTCGACCTGCCTCATTGGCATCTTCTCGCGCGAGCACGACGGCGTCTTGCTCGCCGGCTGGCAGTTTTTAGTCGGTGGCGTGGTCCTTACCGCCATCGGGTTTTTGATGGGCGGCACGTTGTCCCCCACCGAAATTGCCCCCGCCATCGCGCTCATCATCTACATGGCGCTTATCTCCGCGGTCGCCTACTCGCTGTGGTCGCGCCTGCTTGCCGTCAACCCCGTCAGCCGCGTCTCGGTCTTTGGGTTTATGAACCCGGTCTTTGGCGTACTGCTGAGCGCGCTGCTGCTCGGCGAGGGCGCTGGCACGAGCCCCGTTACCGTACTTGTTGCCCTGCTGTTGGTCTGCGGCGGCATAATCATCGTCAACAAACCCAAAAAAGCCTAGCGAGCTCACCTTTTTAGAGAGAGCCTTCACACACTTTAGCTTAATGGAATGCACTGGCTCTCGTTGATTTCGTACCGAGCCGCGGCGGCAGACGCTCGTCTTGCCGCACCGCGCCTGGGCGTTATGGCCGGTGGCCCCCGCAAACGCAAAAAGGGCGCACGACCATCAATGCGGTCGTATGCCCCTTTTCTAGCGTATTTGTACGCCGGCTTTCTTTTTCTCGGCCTTGACGCGATAGAGCTCCGCATCGGCAGCGCGAAGTAAGTCTTGCCAGGTATCAACACTATCGCCGACCCGCGCGCAACCGATGGACATCCGCAATGCATACGGCACCTCGGCATGCGCGAGCTCGTCGTTGATTATCGCGCACAGATGAATGATATCCTGTTCCGCCGCTGCCTTTTGGAGCACCACGAACTCATCGCCACCATAACGCGCGATAAAGCCACCAGACGCCGAGCAGACATCCTTGAGCGCCGTCGCAACAACCTGAAGAGCATGGTCGCCCTCCACATGTCCATAGCGATCGTTAATCTGCTTAAAGCCGTCAGCGTCCATCATAAGCAGATATACATCTTCGGCCTGATCCACATTTGAAAAGAGCGACAGCATATAGGTCTCAAAACGGTTGCGGTTGTTGAGTCCAGTCAACGGGTCAGTCGAGATCAGTTGCTCCTGGCAGATGATATAGAGCAGCAACATGCTAATCATTATGCCGACACAAAGGCCAGGCACCGAGTATACGATCTGAAAGGTACCGCCCACCAGGGCCGGAATGGCGAAAAATGCCAAGGTTCGATAGATAGCCTTCGTCTGCAGGTTCTCGACCCTACGAGATTGCACAAACGCATGCAGGGACGTATGTATAACGTAACAGTAGCTGACAATGGGCTGGATCATATAGGCAAAGCCGCGACGATACACGCCCTGCGAATCGATATAGAACAAGGCGTGCGTCCAGTAACTGGTAAAAGCCAGCACGACCACCAGAGCCGTAGGCAACGTTACAAGCACCACCCTATAGCGCGAGGTCACAAGGCGAGAGCCCTGCATCGTCTCGGAATAGATAAACCAAATGAGACACGCGATGGCAAAGAGCGAAAACGAAACCGCGTTGGAAATCCAGTTGGCAGCAATACCCAACGTGCCGTCCGCACCATCCGAAAGCGTCCAGATCATATCGAATAATATGTACGCGGCAGAGGTGTAGCCAAGCATGCTAAACAATAGCTGCAGGGTGCTCGAGAACAAGGAGCGACGACTTCGCGCGGCAAGCCCGATAAGAACAATCATGCATAGCAGGAATATCTCAATCTTGAGTGCCTTAACCACTAGACGCCATCCCTTCAATATCCGAATGGTCAGAATCGCCCAATTCGAATCAGGGCAATAAACACCCCTTTACTCCGCAGGGGTAAAGGGAATCATAGCAAAGCGCCCGAACATCACTGCAAAACATTTTCTGTTCGGGCGCTCGGACGGCGCGAGCTGCACGCCGGAATCAATTATCGGTAACGGCCGTTACTCGCCATCGATGTCGGTCGCGACGGCCTCCTCGATGGCCTCGACACCGGCAGGCGACAGGTCCTCCTTGCCCTGGCAGAACTTCTTGTCGACCCAGCCGGTCAGAATCGGAGCCATGATTGCCGTGATGATAACGGCAGTGGCGATCTGGGCGTACGCGGTGGGCGCAAGCTCGGCGTAGCGCGGCGCGACCTCGGCGAGAGCAACCGGCGTGGTCATAGCCGTGCCGGCGATGGTGGAACAAGCCACGGCAGCCTTGCCGTTACCACCGCACAGGCGCTCGAACGCAAAGGTGATGGGACCGACGACAAACAGCGTGACAAGGCCCAGCAAGATGCCGGAAATACCACCGGCGATGAAGCTCGAAAGGCTCATGGACGCACCGAGCTGAAAACCAATTACAGCGATCGCGGGATTGGCGCCGGGAACCAGCAGGTTCTTGATAAACGGGAACAAGTTGCCCAGAACCATGCCGATAACGAGCGGCAAAATGGAGCCGATGATAGTACCGACAGGGATGTTGGCAAGACCCGAAACACCAAGGATGATCATCGTGACGGCGGGGCCGGCCGTAAAGAACAGGATACCGACGGCGCCCTGCTCGGACTCATCGCCAAACTCGCCCATGATGCCCGTATAGAGCGCCATGTTGCAAAACGTAATGCCGCCGATGATTGAGACCGAGCTCAGGCCCAGGAAGTTGTCGTTAAAGAAATATGCCACACCCAAGCCAAGGGCGGCCGCAACAACAAGCTTGGGGATCAGTACGACGATGCCGGTCTTGATAGCGCCCGGCGTGGACTTAAAGCTGATGCCAGCACCCACGAAGAGCAGGATCGCAGCGACGATGGTATTGGAGCCGCCACAGCAGGCAGACGTAAAGAAGCCGCCGATCTCAAAGACCTGCGGACAGAAAGTGTTGAGCAAAAGGCCAACAATCATGGGATAGATCATGATGTCGCCCGGGATACGCGGTACCTTGAATTTCTTTTGCTCGTTGGCGGTCGCTTCCTGTGCCATGAAACCCCCATTTCCGCTGACGCAGAACAAAAGTCCACGTCACGCTTTGCTACAGTAAAGTTTGACCATGGTACCAGAAGAAGCAGACCAGCTCGATGAGAAATTCGATTCGTTGGGCCGGGACGCTAAACGCGCCCTTGCTTTTATACAAGGCTCAAAACGATATAGAACACGATGCCCGAGACGCAGCACCACAACATCGACTTTGTCTTGATTGCCACCGCCACGACACCGGCAGCCGCAATCCAGGGAATCAAGCCCTGCCACAAGCCGGCGTCGAAAGCGCCAGGGCTTATCAAATCGTTAGCGACCAGCGCCGCAAAGGCGGCGGGCGGAATATAACCCAAGGCCTCGGTACCGCGGGGCGACAGCGTTCTCCCGCGCAAGGCAAACGCCGGGGCAATGCGGAAAAACGCGATAGCCGCCCATGACGACAGCCACAGGACCAAAAAATCATTAACGGGCATCGCGAGCGCCCCTTCCTTCGGCGAAAGCATCGCACGCAAGCGCCGCGGCAACACCGACGAGCACGCTTGCCGGCACGGCGATATTCGTCCACCCCAAGAACTTGCATATGGCGACAGACACCGCAGCCATAACGGCAGCCACGACATTGCCGCGCGACAGTCGCTGCGAAAAGAGCAGGCAGATAAAGAGCGAGGTGCAGACAAAGCCAGCAATAGCGGTGGGGACATCGACAACGGCGCCTACAACGGCGCCCATCGTGCACGAAACGCCCCATGTCGCGATGAGGATCGCGTTGAGCGCAAAGGACTCGCGCGGGCCCCAATCCTCCCCTTCAACCAACTTGGCAAGCGAGATGCCATATGCCTCCTCGGTAAGCGTCGCGGCAACGGCCAGCGTCTGACGCTTCGAGGCACCCCTCAGATGGGGCGCGATTGATGCCGAATAAAGTGCAAAGCGCGAGGAGATTGCGGCCACACTTGCGACAATCGATGCCGCAGGCACACCTGCCAGCCACAGATTGCAGACCATAAACTGGCCGCTACCCGTCACAAACGTGCTGCTCAGAGCAAAAACCATCCAGGGCTCCATTCCCGTCTGCGCCATAATCATTCCGCACGGCGCGCCTATCGCAACATAGGTAAGCATCACCGGCCAGACGGTTTTAACGATTTTGAGCACCATAGCGTTCCTCGTCCCGACAAGATTTCCGAGCCGCATTCAACGACGCGGCAGAATCATCGCCCGGTGGCAACCGAGTTCACCTACAATTGCCACCGGATCGAAAGACACAGCTTTTTAGGAAGTCATTATGACAGCTATCGATCGGGGCCGGGCGACCGCGGCCTTCAAACGCTATACCGATGCTTACGATGCCGCCAATCCACGTATCGCGCTCAAAATCGAGCATACGTACCACGTTGCCGAGGCATGCGATGCCGTGGCGCGCGAGCAGGGCTGGTCGACAGAGGATATTGACCTGGCCTGGCTCTGCGGCCTGTTACACGATATGGGACGCTTTGAACAGTTGCGGCGCTGGGACACCTTTAAGGACGCCGAGAGTATGAGCCACGCAGCGTTGGGCGTCGGGGTCCTCTTTGGCGAGAACCCCGCCGATGCGCCCGCCGTAACGAGCATCCGCGACTTTATCGATGACCCGGCAGAAGATGAGCTCATCCGCGCGAGCATCGCCTATCACAGCGACTTTCGCCTGCCGGCACAACTTGACGAGCGCACGCGGCGCTTCTGCGATATCGTGCGCGATGGCGACAAGATCGACATTATGCGCACCATCGCCGACAGCACCGTCGACACCATCCTCAAGGTTGATGAGGACGCATTTCTCGCCAGCCGGTTCTCGACACCGGCTCTCGCTGCCTTTGACGAGCGCCGCTGCGTCGCACGCGATGAACGCGACGAGCCCGCAGACTACCTGGTGGGGCTCATCTGCTTTATGTTTGAGCTCGTCTATCCAGCGAGCCGCGCGCTGGCGCGCGAGCAGGGCGATATCTACCGCCTGCTCGACGCGCCCTTTGGCATTACGCGCCCCTTTACCGATCTCGCCACGCAAGCGACCTGGGAGCGCCTAAAGGACGAGATGCGCTACTGGCTGGCGCGCGCCTAGCGCTCAAGCTGGGCCAGCAGCTCCTCGACGACCTCGACGGCATCGCCGACAACCCTGTACTGGGCAGCACCAAAGATGGGGGCATCCGGGTCCTCGTTGATGGCGATAATGCACTCCGCCCCACCGATGCCGGCAAGATGCTGGATGGCGCCCGAAACACCGATACTCACGAGAAGCTTGGGCGAAACCGATACGCCTGTCTGGCCAATCTGATGGCGATACTCCAACCAGCCGGCCTCCACGACAGGTCGCGTGCAGCCAAGCTCGGCCCCCAGAGCCTCGGCGAGTCTTCGCATCAGCGGCAGGTTTTTCTTGGAACCAATGCCGCGACCCACCACGACCAGGCGCTCGGCATCGGCAATTGATGCCTGCTGCCCCCACTCCTCGGCGGGAATCGAGATCTCGACACGAGCCTTAGCATCATCCGCAAGGAATACCTGGGTAATCGTGCCAGAGCGGCTGTAGTCAAACTCGGGCGCCTTAAAGATGCCGGGGCGCACCGTTGCCATCTGAGGACGGTGGTTAGGGCAAATGATGGTGGCCATCAAGTTGCCGCCAAACGCCGGGCGCGTCTGCTGCAGCAGGCCCGTTTCCGCATCCATCGAAAGCACGGTGCAGTCGGCCGTAAGGCCCGTCTGCAGGCGTACAGCAACGCCAGGCGCCAGCTCGCGGCCAAAGGCGGTCGCACCGTACAGAATGGCCTCGGGATTGTGCTCTGCCACCAAATCGCAGATCAGCCGGGCGTAGACCTCCGCATCGTTCTGGCGCAGACGCTCGTCGCGACAAACCAGGACCTCGTCCGCGCCGGCGCAAACCAGATGCTCCAGGTCACCGAGAGAACCCTCGGGGTCCATACCGACCAGTGCCACCAGACGGCAACCACGGGCATCGGCAAGCTCGCGTCCCTTGCCCATGAGCTCGTAGGCCACGGGAGTCACCGTATCGTGCTCGTCGGTCTGCGCGAACACCCAAATGTCTCGATATGCATCAAGGTCCACCGCACCAGCGGCCTCGTCACGCTCGATCGAAATGGCACTGACGGGGCAGGCGTCGACGCACCCGCCGCATAGGATGCAGCCGTCGGTTACGCGGGCGCAACGGTTGGGCCGCTCGCCTTCCACTACGATGCCGCCCGAGGCACAGGCACGAACGCAGCGACCGCAGCCGATACAGGCTTCGCTATCGATAATCAGTCCGCTCATCTATGCCATCCCCTCGATAATCTTGGCAAGTTTTGCCGCCTGCTCGGACGCTGTTCCTTCAACGGCCTCGCACGTCTGGTCGCGGTCAGGCACGAACGACCGCACGACCTGTGTCGGCGAGCCGGCAAGGCCGCAGCGCGCGGGGTCGGCGTTCACGTCGGCAGCGTTGACCACGCGCACGTCCACCTCCTCGGCTGCACGAATACCGGCAATGCTCGGCATACGCAGTTGGCCAATCTCCTTGGCGGTCGTCATCGCGCACGGCATCTCAAGATAGACCGTCTCCTCGCCGGCATCGCAGCCGTGAACAAGCGCCAGTGAACCACAGGTCGTAAAGCCCGCGCTCTGCACGCAACTCACGTCGGTCACACAGGGAATCTCAAAGGCACCGGCAAGCTCGGGACCAATCTGGGCCGTATCGCCGTCCACCGCCATCTTGCCGCAGATGAGCAGGTCGAAGTCCTCGTCGAGCGCCTCGATGCCGCACTTGAGGGCATAGGTGGTTGCCAGGGTATCGGCACCTGCAAAGGCGCGGTCGGTCAGCAGCAGTGCGTCATCGGCGCCTCGGGCGATGCAGTCGCGCAATAGCGATTCGGTCGCGGGGATGCCCATCGACACCACCGTTACGCGCACGTCCATGCCAAAGCCGATAAAGTCGTCCTTCAGCGCCAGCGCGCATTCCAAAGCGCTCGCGTCAAAGGGATTAATGACCGCCTGTTTGCCATCGCGCACGATGGTATTGGTCTTGGGGTCCATCTTGACCTCGGTGCTGCCCGGCACCGCCTTGACGCACACCACCATATGGAAATCGCTCATCTTCACGCGCCCCCTTTCTGGACGAGCTCATCCAAGAGCTTCTCCGAAAACAGGTTACCGCGACCCAGCTGCCCGGCAGGATCGAGCTGGAGCTTGAGCCGCGCCGACTCGACCATGGCCTCGTGACCGTACATCGTCTCCAAGAAGCCCGCCTTGATCTTGCCGACGCCGTGTTCGGCAGAGACGGCGCCGCCCATGGCCGTGACCTCGGAAGCCCACTGGGCGAAGAGTTCTCCGCCGCGGCAGTAATCCTGCGCATCGCGCGGCAGAATGTTCACATGCAGATGGTTGTTACCGATGTGCCCCCAGGCGGCAGATTCAAGCCCACTTTCGGCCAACGTGCGGCGATAAAGGGCGATGACATCGGCCAAGCGTGCGTTGGGCACCGACATGTCCGAGCCCAGTTTGGTGATGGTGGGATCCGTGCGGCGACGCTCGTCGATGAGCATGTTGACGCTCTCGGGCACCGCATGGCGGAAGAATCGCTGACACTCGCGATCGACCTCGGTGCGCGCGACCCATGTCGCATCGTCGCTGCCGCCCGCAAGCTCTAGTACCCACCCCAAGTGATACAGCTCCTCTGTCGCCTGGGCTTCATCGTCGCAGTCGAGTTCCACGTAGACACAGACCTTGGCGTCTTTGTCGAGCGTCGGCAGCGAGGCGAACGCGGTCGACTGTTCACGCTGACGACGCAGGATATCCAGGGCGCCCGCATCGAAATATTCGATGGCAGCCGCGTGGGACAGAACGGGACGCACAGAATCGGTGAAGGACACAGCCTTGTCTTCGCTGTCAAAGAAGCAGCTCACGCCCCAAACGACCGCAGGCGCCGCCTGCAGGGCAATCTCGAGCTCGGTGATGACGCCGAGTGTGCCACACGCACCGATAAACAGATCGATGGCATCCATATCGTCAGCAACGAAATAGCCCGAAGCATTTTTGGTCTTGGGCATGGTATAGCCGGGAAGATCGAGCTCGAGTGTACGGCCCGCTGCCGTCACGAGCGACAGGTGGCGGCCCTGGGCAAAAGCCTCGCCGCGCCGAAGCTCAAGCAAATCGCCATCAGCCAGCACGACGTGGAGTCCCGTGATATGTGGGCGCATGGGGCCGTAGGCGTAGCTGCGGGCACCGGAGGCGTTACATGCCGCCATGCCGCCCAGACAGGCAGACGCCTCGGTGGGATCGGTGGGAAAAAACTGCTCGGGAGCCTCTTGGAACTCCTCGTAGGCCTCAAGCGATGCCTGGTCCCAACCAGCGGTCGGCAGCACCTTCTTGCTCAGCTGCTTGCGCAGCTCCGAGAGCACAACGCCCGGCTCCACGCGCAGCAGAAATTGGCCTTGTTCATCGCGGCGAAGGCCCAAGTAACGATTCATACGGGAAGTATTGAGGATATGCCCGCCGTGGGGCACGGCGCCGGCGGCAAGGCCGGTTCGGGCGCCCTGAACCGTTACCGGGACACACTCGGCATGGAGCTTTCCCAAAATGGCACGGACCTCGTCTTCCGTTGTCGGAAACGAGATGCTCGAGGCCTCGCCCGATGCGCGAGACTCATCGCGACCATACTCTTCGAACTCGTCGGTGAAGGGTTTAATGGTTGCAGACACGCGAACTCCCCCTTTAGCTAACTACAGTGTTTGCAGGGAGATGTTACCGCATCGTTTCGTCGACGTGTTCGAGACCGTCTCCATAATTGGCGATTTTTACGTTCGTGCAATTCGGCGAGCGGCTTGATTTCCTCGGCAGACGATGCTTTTGACACATATGGCCCCGCCGTCGCCGACCGCGCGATTGTCGCTCGAAAAAAGTTGGAGTATTTTTTGCCGCCTTTTACCTGCGGAGATGCCAATCTGTCAAGCATTTGGTCAGAAATTGGTCAAGTAGCGGCTGATACGGTCGGCGTCGACAGCCAAACCGATAGTAGTTTTGGCCCAGAAGCAGGGAGGTTCCCATGGCATATTACTGGCCCCAGTACGGCATCGCCATCGAAGTCGACGACGATCCCCATCTCCTGCCTTTTGACGAAGAGGCATTCCCCGATACGACGGTCTACCACGTTACCACCGATGTGATCTGCGACCCCGAGTCGTTCTCGGCGCTCGCCCACCACATCGCGCATATCCACGACATCGAGCTCCCTCCCGACTTCGAAGAGCTCGTCTACTCGCGCCGCCTGATGCTTCACATGCTCTTTGGAGCGGATCCGTCCACCTTTGCGCGTGTCTATACCGCCAAGGATGCCGCATGAGCGTGAAGAAGCCACCCCACTTTGCAGGCCTGGGGCATCGCAAGAAGCTCATCGTTGCCTGCCTGGCCATCGTCTGCGCCCTTGTCGCCGTAGGACTATACGCTTGGCAGTCGCAGCCCGTACCCGAGACGGGCGCTTCGGTTACGACGGCCGAGGGCAAAACGCGCCAGGAAATCCAAGATGAGCTCGACGCCATCGTCCGCGACAACATGATGACGATTTCGGTCGCGCCGGTCGCTCAGTTGCAGGAGGACGGCAAGCTGCGCGTCAACGTGCAAAACGTCCAAGACAATAAATTTCCCCAGCGATTCCGCGTCATCCAAAACGACGAGACCATGTACGAATCCGGTGTGGTCGAGACCGGCAAAACGGTCGAGACATGCCCCGCCGGCGACATCGAGGAAGGTGAGGCGTACATCGAGATCCAGGCGCTTGAGGCCAAGACCTATGACAGCCACGGCAACCCGACACGCGTCAAGGTACGGGTTGAGCAAGCCGAGAACTAGCTTTCCGGTCGGCGCGGCACCGCACGCGATTCACCAGCATTCGTCCAATCATCGCGGGGACGGCCCGCGGCGAATAGAAAGGAACGACCATGGACATCACCAGGAATATGAACGGAGCCAGAGCGCTCGTCGTGGGTGCAGGGCTCGCGCTCGCGCTCGCAATGGGCGCCGCCCCGACGCCAGCTATGGCAGCCGGGCGTGTTGGAACCACGAAGGTAATGGTCAAGACCGAGATCGACAACATCAAGTTCAACGCACCGACGGCTATTCCCTTCGTCGCCCAAGCCGACGGCACGCTTCAGGGTCCCTCAGAAGACGCGATCACCATCGACAATCTTTCGGCCTACGGCATCCATGTCACCAACATGAAAATCGACGCCATGAACACCTGGACCATTGCTGCCGACGCCAAGGCCGGAACCGCGCAGAACTCCATCGACTTTAAGGTCGGCCCCGACGGCGCACTCCAGAACGCCAGTGCCGCAACGCAGGGGACAGGCCTCGATCTTTCCAAGAATGCAGCCTTCGACATGGGCTACCAGGGCATTGCCGGCGGCACGGACAAAATTAAGCTCAAGACAAGCGGAAACGTCGCCCGCGTCACGCGCGATATCTTCCACGTAACCGGCGAAGGCGATCAGGTTGCAACGATCACCTGGACGGTCGAGCCCGGTGCGCACACGGCATAAGGCCGTCGCCCTGGCCGCCGCCGTCAGCATCCTAGCGTTTGGCCCAGCCATGGCCTTTGCCCAGCAAGAACAGGCGCAGGCCGCCACGCAAGTGACGATCGACCTCTCGGGGCTCGACCGCGGCGACCGCGAGGAACCATTGGCGCAGACAGGCGATGGACGATGGCTCTTGGCAGCAGGCGCCACAGCAGCAGGCGCGGGAACCGCCGGCCTCGGCCTGCACATCAAACGCAGCCAGAAACAAAACACGGACAGGCCGCACTAAATTAGCTAAGGAGACCCCATGGCATCGAAGAACCTTTTGCCCGTCGTCGCACTCTGCGGCGCGCTCGCAACCGGAACGCCTGTCGCCGCTTGGGCGACTCCCGTCATGGCAGACTCCTTACCAGCAGCCCTAAGTTCCGCACCAAATCCGTCGAGCGCCATTGCGTGCAAGCGTTTTTCGATCGCACAGGCCGCGATCTCAACCTCGGGATGCCTTCGTCGTAATACGGACGGCTCGATAGTCGTGGATATCAAGCGTTCGAACAAGGCAAACGGCTCCCAGGCGGGGTGCGCCGTCTGCACGTGGCGCTCGGTTGTGCTCGATGCAGATGGCGATCCATGCAATTTAGAGCTGCGCATCGACATCGCTTCGGTCGATGACTCGGCGAACGGAGCGAAGGTCGCCTTCGACGGTACGTTTTTCGAGAAAGGAGGCGGTATATGTCTGGGCTGCGCCGCCGCGAATGCAGACGACACGCAGCCCACCCTCTCATTCACGGCATCGTTGCGGCTGACCAAAGCCGACACCGATGCCATCGCGGCGGGAGAAGCGTCCCTGCTGTTCTACGCCGTCAGCACCAAAGACACAGACGCTCATTTCGAGAAGCCAGCCGGATCACTCAGCCTTACACGAGGGATAGAGGCAGGCCCTATTGAAATCGATGCCCACGCGCAAAGCAGGCAACGCATTCTTGCCGACCCGGCGCTTCTCGAAATGGAGTGGAGCGGATCCGGAGCCATCGGAATTCTCCCCTCCGCGCTTGACGCCAAGACGCTCCCCTCAAACGACGAACCCATCAACGCAACCATACAAGAAGAGAGCGCGGACAAAGAAGCAGGTGCGGGCGACACGCCATCGCCGACAAACAGCGTCCCAGCTTCTCTCGAAGCACCGAATGAACCCGCTACCGATCCAAACGATCCCGAACTCGCGGACAGTCTGGGGCTTGCTGATCCTCAAGAGATCGATGAAGGTAACTGCTGCGTGCTTGCCGCGCTCGACCACACAGAGGTCATCGACGCTGCGAACATCGAAGTTGCCGCCGCCAATCAGCCCGTCCGCAAGTCGGCTATCATCGCATTTCCCGAATCCATCGAAGTCGTCTTTTTGCCATCGGGCGAGGTCGTGGCCCCAACACTGCTCACCTTGTTGGGCGCCAAGAATACTCGAAACGAAATTAAAAAGGTCACGGTTGTCGACCCCGCAACCACCGCCAAGCTGCGTCTATACGCCGTTGCTCCAGATGGAGGCAAGACCTTAGAATTCGATGGTGACACACTCCTAGCCTGGCGGCGTCTGGACATTATGCAAGACGTCTCGTATCAGATCGAACTCGAAGGGTTTGATCGTGCCCGCGATGCCAATATCATCGCCGCGGCTATTGAATCCCCGCAGCGGCTTATGACACTGCGCTTTGAATACTATCCCTATGTCCCGACAACCACCTGAGGCTTAAATGCTGCGCATCATTCCTAACACCACTTATATAACGTATTAGATGAGTCGCGATGTGCCTCGCATTTCGTTCTGCTACGATTGCCACGTTGGCATCAATACAGGAGGGCTCATGCCGGGCTTGGGAACAATCATCAACGTTGTGCTTTTAGTTGCGGGCGGTCTTTTGGGATTAGCGGGCGGCCGCTTCATTACACCGCGCATCCAAGACACGCTCATGAAAGCATCGGGGCTGTGCGTCCTGTTTATCGGCCTTGGCGGCACCATGCAAAAGATGCTCCTTATCGATGGGAAGGCGCTAGCGACCACCGGCACCACCATGCTCATTGTCTCGTTCGCCCTCGGCTCGCTCATCGGCGAGGCCGTCAACTTGGAAGCCACCATCGAGAACCTTGGCGAATGGCTCAAGCGCAAGACTGGCAGTGAGGACGATAACGAGTTCACCAACGCTTTTGTCTCGACATCGCTGACCGTCTGCATCGGTGCCATGGCTATCGTGGGATCAATCCAAGACGGCCTGCTCGGCGACTGGTCCACGCTCGCCCTCAAGGGAGCGCTGGACTGCATCATCGTCTGCACCATGACGGCCTCGCTTGGACGCGGCTGTATTTTCTCCGCCCTGCCCGTCGCCGTGTTCCAGGGGACGATTACGCTGTTTGCCGGCGCGCTCTCCCCCATCATGACCACAGCAGCCCTCGACAGCCTTTCGCTCGTAGGATCCATGCTCATCTTCTGCGTCGGCGTCAATCTCATCCGTCCTCAGACCTTCCGCACGGCCAATATGCTTCCCTCCGTCGTCATCGCCGTCATCTACGCCCTCCTGTTCTAAATCTATCAACGCAGCGGTATCTCGAACATCTGTTTGATGCTGTGCTATGATATGAGGTCACCGTAGCTGCGTTCGAGAGGAGGAGCGGTGGCCGACCAGGACATCAAGATGCTCATCGAGCGCATTATGGCCGAGGCCCGGACCCATCAGTCCGCCCGCTTCTCAAACGAAGTCTACGCAGACGAGCCGATTCTCAAAACCGGCCGACAGATGCAAAATTTCCTCCCCGACCAGTACCGCAAGATGCGTGAGATATCGCGTTGGCAAGAAGACCCCAAGGGCGGTGCGGGCCGCTGGCTTTCGGAAGCCGAGCTTTTTTACCGCCAGGGCCTGCTGATGGCCGACTTTGAGGACGACTGTCCCTACAACGGCACCTTTAAGTCGTACTTTCCCACCTACAACGCTATGAGCGACCGACAGCTGCGCGGCTACTTTACCTGGCGTGCCCAAGTGCGCTGCGGAACCGTCGAGGAAACGTCTACGTCTTTTGCCTTTCTGTATCTCTATGAGCTGATTTGCGGCATTGGCGTAGATGATCCGCTCGATGGTTTTAACAAGATCAAGGCTTTTTGGAATGTCTATCGCGCCTTCGAGCCCGGCATCGACCGGTTTGCGCGCGTGTGGCTGCAGGATTACGCCGTGTTCCACGGGCTCGACCCCAAGCTGCTTCGTGACTCTAAAACCGTCATGTTCGATAACGCCCTTATCGAGCTGCGACGCGCGGCACGAGACCTTGTACCGGCACCGTCCGGCCAGACCCCCAAACGTCGCAAAACCTCCGAGCCCACGCTCCCCCTTCCGCCCGATGAGGTGCGCGAGGAGCGACTCATGGCCGCCATCAACGCCCTCTCCACGTACAACCTAAGTAACTCGCGGCTCGACCGCAGCCACCACCGCGATCTGCGCCACGTGGCATGCGCCGTGTATGTCCGTATGGCGCGCTACTATGACACGCACCGAAAGACCGGCATCGTGGCGAGCTTGTTTGGGGAGGAGACGGCCATGCCCTACACCATGTTTGCCTCGGCCGTATTCTTTGCGCCCGAGCGCCACGAGGACTGCGAATACCGCCTGGATCCTATCCATATCTACCGTTGCCAAAACGGCTTTTGGGAATGCATGCGCATCCACGGTAGTAGGCAAAAGAGCAGCAAGCTCGGTGAAATGATGCGCGCCTGCGACCAACGCCTGCGCCTGGCGCTGGACCCCGCCCATCCCCTTAAGGAAGAAAAGGTCCCCAAATATCTGGCCAAAATTATCGATGACGAGATTGTGGCATGGCTTTCGTGGGACGCCGCACACCAGCCCGTCAAGATCGATATCGATCTGAGTCAGCTGGGGCACATTCGGAGCGCCGCTGCGCAAACGCGCGAAGCGCTTTTGATCGACGAAGAGCGCGAGGACGATGTGCCCACAGAGGTCGATACGGCGGAATCCGAGCAACCGGAAGCCAAGCCTGCGACCGACGCGATGGCCGAGCCGATCGCGGCGCCTACGGAGCGCAACAAAGCCGACGAGCCAACCATTTCCACCGAACAGTTTGGCGTCGTGGCACCGCTCCTCGCACCGACGCCAGCGGTCGTATCGACTGCACCCGCTGGCACCGTAACCGAACTCGCGCCTGCCGCAACCGCGTATCTGCGCGCACTGCTCGAGCAAAACGCAGCGCAAGCGACATCGGCAGTGGCGCACTCGGACCAGAGCGAGGACATGCTCGTCGATAGCATCAATGAGGCGCTCTTTGACCTGGTGGGTGACACCGTAATTGAATTTGGCGCGGCAGGACCGCACATTATCGAGGACTACGAAGCAGACGTGAGAGGATACCTAGACTATGAGTGATACCGCATCCGCAGCACCCCGCGTGCCCAAGCGCGTCGCCGCCGTCATTCTCAACTCGCTCAAGGGCGGCGTGGTCCCGCGCATCGGCCTTCCCTACATCACCGTAGGGCGCGAGGTCGAGATCCGCGCCCTGCTCACCGACCTGAGTCTCATCGCCGACGGCGGCGCGAGCTTCCGCTTTCTGGTTGGTCGCTACGGAGCCGGCAAGAGCTTTTTGCTCCAGACCATCCGCACGCACGCCATGGGCGAGGGATTCGTCGTGGCCGATGCCGACCTATCCCCCGAGCGCCGCCTGCAGGGCGGCCAGGGACAGGGCCTTGCCACCTACCGTGAGCTCATCCGCAACATATCGACTAAAACGCGCCCCGAGGGCGGTGCGCTCAACCTTATTCTTGATCGCTGGGTCGCCTCGTACGCCGACGTCGACGAGTCGGTCGTCAATGCCCAACTGGCCCCGCTCGAGGAAATGGTCCACGGCTTCGACTTCACCCGCATGCTCCGCCGCTATCGCACGGCCGTATCCGAGGGCGACGAAGAAGCCATGAGCCGCGTGACCAAATGGATCCGCGGCGAATACCGTACCAAGAGCGAGGCTCGCGCCGAGCTGGGCTCCTCGACCATCATCAGCGATGACGACTGGTACGACTACGTTAAGCTCATCGCGCGTTTTTTGGTCTGCAGCGGCTACAAGGGTATGTTGGTGCTCATCGACGAGCTCGTGAATCTGTATAAGATTCCCAACGCGATCACGCGCCAGTACAACTACGAGAAGATCCTGACCATGTACAACGACACACTCCAGGGCAAGGCGCAGTACCTGGGCATGATCATGGGCGGCACGCCAACCTCCATCGAAGACCGCCGCCGCGGCGTGTTCTCCTACGAGGCCCTGCGCAGCCGACTCGCTCAAGGCCGCTTTGCACGCGAGGACCTTAAGGACATGCTCGCGCCCATCATCCGTCTGCAGCCACTCACCTACGAGGAGCTGCTGGTGCTGATCGAAAAACTCATGCAAATTCACGCCGGCTACTTTGGCTGGACGCCCACGCTTACCGAGAACGACTTGGTGGACTTCCTCAAGATCGAGTTCGGTCGTGTGGGAGCCGACACACATCTGACGCCGCGTGAAGTCATTCGCGACTTTATCGAGCTGCTCGACATCCTATGCCAGAACCCCGACGCCAACGTAGCCGAGCTGCTGCAAAGCGTCGGCGGCGACGCGCTGTTGCCGGCAGCAGCAACAGGCGACACCGGCACCGCAGGCGGCGACCGTAACTTCGCCGAATTCACCATCTAACCTGCAAAAAAGGGACAGGTTTATTTTGGCAGGTTTTATCTGGGCGAACGTTGAGACTGTAATGCAGCAAGCCGTTGCCAGCCGCGTTGAGAGATTCGTTTTTGAGAGGAGGCCCCGTGAACGCCTTTGACCGCTACGCCCCGTTTATCCAAGACTTCATCTACTCCCACGATTGGGAGAGCCTGCGCTCTATCCAGGTTGCGGCGGCAGACGCCATCTTTAACACACAAGACAATGTGCTCCTAACGGCATCCACAGCTTCCGGCAAAACCGAAGCGGCCTTCTTTCCCATCCTGACCGAGTTTTGGGAGAACCCGCCCGCAAGCGTTGGTGCCCTCTACATTGGCCCCCTCAAGGCACTCATCAATGATCAGTTCGTCCGTCTCAATGACCTGTGCGAAGAGGCCGATATCCCTGTCTGGCACTGGCATGGCGATGTCTCGCAGTCGCACAAGGCTAAGCTCATCAAAAAACCGAACGGCATCTTGCAGATTACGCCCGAGTCACTCGAGGCGCTCTTAATCCATAAGCACATGGCGATCCCGCGCATGTTTTGCGACCTGCGCTATGTGGTCATCGATGAGGTCCACTCGCTCATGCGCGGCGACCGTGGCGGGCAGACGCTCTGCCTTATCGAGCGACTCTCGCGCATGGCCGGCGTGCAACCTCGACGCATTGGCCTTTCGGCCACCATCGGCGACCCCGAGCGCACGGGTGCCTTTCTCTCACAGGGAACGGGGCGCGACTGCGTTATCCCACGCTTTGAAGAGCCGCGCCGCGTGTGGCGCATCTCCATGGAGCACTTCTACAACTCGGGCCCCCAGGCACAGCAACGGGGATTCATGGGCACAGGTCCTCAAGAGGCCGAAGTGCTTGCGTGCGAGCGCATCGAGGCGGCGGCATCCGCGGCACTGCCCGCCGGCGCCCAAGACATGCGTCACAGCGGACAGCTCACACAAGAGGAGCGCCGTCAACGTCGTGAGCGGGCACGGGGCAAGGCCACTCCCAAGGACCGCCAAACTTCCTCGGCCCCCGAGGGCGAAGTCGACATCCCGCGAGCGACCGAGCAGGCGCTTCTCAGCCCCACCGACACAGCACCAGACAACGCCGACCCCGGCATGGGCTATATCTTCGAACACACCCGCGGCCGCAAGTGCCTGGTCTTTGCCAACTCGCGCGAAGAGGCAGAGGCCGTATGCTCCATGCTGCGTTGCTACTGTGAGAGCCGGCACGAGCCCGACCGCTTTCTCATCCACCACGGCAATCTTTCGGCATCGCTGCGCGAGACGGCAGAAGAGCTCATGCGCGACGAGGAACAGGCACAAACGACCGTCACCACCTCTACGCTGGAGCTCGGTATCGATATCGGCCGTCTGGAGCGTGCGTTTCAGATCGACGCGCCGTTTACCGTCAGCTCTTTGTTGCAGCGAATGGGCCGCACGGGGCGCCGCGATCTTCCGCCCGAGATGTGGTTCGTCATGCGCGAGGAAGAGCCCGAGCCGCGCACGATGATGCCCGAGACCATCCCGTGGAAGCTCCTGCAAGGCATCGCGCTCGTACAACTCTATCGCGAGGAAAAGTGGGTCGAGCCGCCTGAGCTCGATCGACTCCCCTACAGTCTGCTCTATCACCAGACCATGTCGACGCTTGCCAGCACCGGAGAGCTCACGCCGGCCGAACTTGCCCAGCGCGTGCTCACGCTCAGCTATTTCCACCGTGTCTCGGCAGACGATTACCGTGTGCTGCTACGCCACCTCATTAAGATCGACCATATCCAGGTCACCGAAGGTGGCGGGCTCATCGTGGGTCTCGCGGGCGAGCGCATCATTAACAACTTTAAGTTCTACGCCGTATTCCAGGAAAACGAGGAGTTCACCGTTCGCAGCGAGTCGGCCGAGTTGGGCACGATCGTCAATCCGCCACCGCCCGGCGAGCGCATCGCCATCGCCGGACACTGCTGGATTGTCGAGGAAGTGGACTGGAAGCGACACACCGTCTTTGCCACGCAAGTCAAAGGTCGTGTGCCGGCATACTTTGGCGACTGCCCCGGTGACATCAATACACACGTACTCGAACGCATGTGCCAAGCGCTCAACGAGCACGCAGCATATCCGTACCTCATGGGTAACGCACGGGCCCGCTTGGCGCAGGCTCGCCATACGGCCGAGATTTCGGGCGCGGGGACCAAGCCACTCATTAACCTGGGCGGCGACACCTGGGTGCTCTTCCCCTGGTTGGGCAGCTACGCCTTTTTGGCACTCGAGCGCATGCTCAAGATTAAATGTGCCGCGGAGCTGGGCCTTCGCGGACTCGACCCGTCACGCCCGTACTTTATGCAGTTTAAAATGAAGGCCGACGAGGAGACGTTCTTTGAGGTGCTCGCCGCCGAGGCCGAGAAAGACTTCGATCCCATCGAGCTCGTCTATCCCGGCGAGGTGCCTTATTTTGACCGCTACGACGAGTTTGTTCCCGAAGAGCTCGTGCGCAAAGGCTTCGCCGAAGGCGTGCTCGACATCGAGGGCATGAAGCAGCGCGTCCTCAGCTGGCGCGACCACGCCTAAGACCAGTCCTTTTTGGGACGGGGAGACTTACTTGTCGTGAAGGACGGTGCCGAGGAAGTCGGTGTCGAAGGGCACAGCTTCGGCAAAGGCGTAGTCGCCGTCGCTGGCGATGAGCAGATAATTCTCCTCGCCGCCGAACTCTGCATCGCCACATGGGACCACCCAGGCGTGGGCGAACACCTCGAGCGCCGTGGCGGCGCAATCGCGCAGGAACGTTACGTCGCTCCCCTCGTTTGCGCTCACGATATTGGCAACGTAGATACCCCCGGGGTTCAGGCTGCCTCGCACCAAACGCAACGCCTCAACCGTCGCCAGCTCGCGTACGGGCTCGACACCGCCAAAGCAATCGCTCACGACCACGTCGTAGCGACGATGGCCCACGCTCGTCACACCCAAATACGAGCGAGCCTCAGCGGTAATCACCCGCAAGCGGTCGCCCACCGCACGCTCCAGCTCGTCCAGGTAGAACCAGCGGCGCGCTAGGCGCGTAATCTCTCCGTCATACTCGATAACGTCCATGCACAAGTCCTCGTGCGACATCAGCGCGAACTTGGGATAGGCAAACCCGCCGCCGCCCAGCATAAGCATGCGGTCGATACCGTGACCGTAAGCGTCGCGCATCGCATCCTCGGCCTCAAACACGTCGTCAAACGAACGATAGTACGTAAAGACGGGCTCCGCCCAACGCTCGCCAACGTAGCTTGCACTTTGGTAGACGCCGCCTTGTACCAATACGCGGACTTCGTCGCCGCCCTCGTCGTGCACGCGCTTCACACGCGCCAACCCATTGCGGGTTCGCGCAACCTGCAGACAGGCAGCACGAACAGCGACGGCGGCCGCACCAAGCGCCGCGGCCCCCAGAGCAACGCCGGCAACGACGCCGGCAGAAACACTCGGCTTGTTCATCTAGAGCTCCTTTTGCAGATAAAGGCCATAGTCATAAAATCCAAGATGGCGATAGTACTCGCGCGTACCAATCGCGCTGATCACGTTGATGCGCGCATAGCCCGCGTCCCGAGCAATATGGCACGCACGCTCCACCAGCGACCGTCCCAATCCATGGTGCTGGGCTGCCTGGCCTTGATCCCCCACGCGCGCCGCCATACCATACACGTGTACCTCGCGAATCATCGCCTCGTCCGGCATCGTCGGCAACTCGTCCGCATGTGCGGCAACAAAAGCGCGAACGGGCAGCGACAGACGCAAAAAGCCGGCGATCTTGCCTTCGGGCGTCACCCACTGCAAAAAGCGTTCACGCGTCACCGGCGTCTCGTAAGCGACCTCATCAAGAGACAGTTCATCCAGGTCGGCACCCGCGGTACTGATCTCGCGATAGCGAATCTCGCGCACCGTCGCACCGTCACCCCGAGCAGCCAGGCGGTTCTCAACGAGCTGACGCAGGTTGGGCTTCTTGTTGCCCACCATGATGTCGTCGGAGCTAAAGTCGCGGATCATGCGGCTGATGCGGCAGAACGCCGGCGTCACCACGATGTCGTCGGCCAGCACATCGAGCAGTTCTTCCTCGGTATAGGGGCGCCACTCGCCGCGCTCATAGCGGCCCACCAGACGCGAGCCCTCGATGAGCGCGCACGGGTAGACCTTGACCTCGTCGGGCATAAAGGCCCCCTCGGTCATAAAGCGCTCGTAGTCGCGCTTGTCCCCCTCGGGCGTGGCGCCCAGCAAGTTGAGCATAAAATGCGCGTGGATCTTAAAGCCAAACAGACGCGCAAGCGAAAACGCCCGCTCGATCTGAGCCACCGAAATACGACGCTCGTTGATATCGAGCAAATGTTGGTCGAGACTCTGAATACCCATCTGGATCTTGGTGCAGCCCAGGCGGCGGATGAGCGTAAGCGCCTGCGGCGTTACGGCATCGGGGCGCGTCTCGATAACGAGCCCCACCACGCGATGCTTCGCCGTCTCGTTGATGCGCTGCTGACGCTCAAGCTCCTCCATCGTTGCCGTCTGCCACTCAGTGACCTCGCCCCACGGCGTACCGGGACCGTACAGACGACGCACCGCACGGTTATAGCCGCCCACGGCAGCATCCACACGCCCCTGCTCGTCGGCAACGCCGGCAGCAAGCTCGACCTCGTCTGTCGCAATGCCGGCGGCCCGATAGCGCTCACGGCGCTCCGCTACCACAGGCGGCAGGGCATCGGCGGGAGCGTCATCGAGCAGACGCCCCGCCTCGGCACGGCTGATGCCCGGACGTGCCAACATGGGGTTGGCCGCCACGCCGGCGACGGCATCGTCATTGAGTGCACGGAAAAGCTCCGACATAAACCATGTCTGATAGCCTTCCGGATAGTCGCTCCAGGTACCGCCAAGCACAATGAGCTCGATCTTATCGGTCGCATGCCCCATCTGCGAAAGCGCGGTCAGGCGAGCGCTCACCTGCAGATACGGGTCAAAGCAATTTTGCTCCGCACGGGCGCATGCCGGCTCGGCGTGCAGATAGCTCTTGGGCATGCGCAGATCGTTGGGGCAAAACAGGCAATCGCCCGAGCATGGCCAGGGCTTGGTAATGACGGTAATGGTCGCCACGCCCGAGGCCGTTCGGCGCGGCTTCATACGCAGGACCTGCAGCAGTTGACGCTCCAGATCGGAATCGACATTCCACGCAGCCCACCGAACCGGCTCCTCACGTTTAACCCGCTGGTAGAACGGCAGCAGACGGCGCTTGGCCAAATCGCGTTTGTCGGCACCCTCACGGCGCGCCTCGGCATGTATCAGTTTGACGAGCGCTTTGTCGTCCACGGTCTCGCCGCGACGCAGGGCCTCGAGTATGTTCAAGATAATCTGTTCCATGTCCCCATTGTAAAGGCAAAGGCGCCGGAGCCGATCTCGGCTTCGGCGCCTTCATCAAAGAGCATGCCTATATGTACCGATCTCCGAAAACCGCATGTCACTCCGGATCAAACGACATGTCGCCCGAACCGACCTCGAAACGATACGTAGCAGACTTATCGCCGTTGTCGAATTCAAGATTCAATATGGTCTCGCCATCGTAGCCAAGCGGAAGGAAATCGCTCTCGAAGTCACCGCTGCCCACGGTGAGGCTCGCCTTAAAGCCCGTAGAGTTCGGAACCGTCATCTCCACATCGCCCGAGTCCACGCTTACGTCCATCGACTTCGCGGGGGCCTGGTAGAGCTCGAACGTCACATCGCCCGAACCGACCTCAGCACTGAGCGCATCAGTCACGCTGCCCGCAAACTCTACATCTCCCGCACCCAGGAAAAGGTCGAAACCATCACAGGTGACACCGGCAATCTGCAGATCACCCGAGCCCACGTGCGCGTTGACTCCCTTCAGATGTTCGGCAACACGGCGCGGCAGCTCGACCGTAACTGAGCGATCGATTGCCTTACCGTCATCACTTCCAAACTGGGAAACCTTGAGCGTCGAGTCCTCGACGGATGCGATGTTCTGCGTCGCGGCCTTGGAGGCATCCATACCATTGGCAACGCGTCCCCGCTCGATAACGCGAGCCTTGTTACCATCAATAACCTTGACGTCCACCGTAGCCGCATCGATATCGAAATCGAGGTAGCGAAACTCATCGGCATCAAAGGTCGTACACGAAAGCTGCTGAGGCCGAGCGGAATAGTTACCGCCATCGTTCATAAAATCGTCGTCATCAACCACATCGTCCATACCGGACAAGCCGGGTATAACATCGTCGAGATCCCACGGGCCATCAAAATGAATCAAAGTCCGCGAAACGCCAAAAACAAGCCCGATAATCAGTACAAACGCTCCGATGCCGACGCCCAGGCGCAGCTTGGATTCATGCGAAAGCTTCATCATTCGTCACCTTCTTTGGCACATGGCTCAGCGGTGGCCGCGGTAGCCACGTCAGCATCAGGTTCCGCAGAAGTATCCTTCCCCTGGGCCCTGACCGCCGCCGGCGCCGGACCAACCTGAATATCCCCGCGTGCCCAATCACCATCGAGCGCACGCGCCACCCAGTGATAGATGGGAATCGTAAAGAAGATCAGTGCGGCAAAGGGGCCGGCGCCAAACAGGAACATCAGCAAAAAGAACAGTAGCCAGCACACAGCCCAATACGGGAACGACTGGAACGGGCCCTTCACCGGAGTCGAGCCTACCGCGGTGCCACTCGTCGCCTGTGCCGTAGCGGCATTGGCGGCCTGCGCACTCCAGCTTGCCGCTTGCGCTGCCTTGGCCGCAGCATCACTCGCCTGCGTTGCCGCCTCGGTAGCGCGCGCCGCCGCCTCATGGGTACGCGCGCGCTCTGCCGCCTCGGCCTCGCGCTGGCGGGCGCGGTCCTCGTTCTCAAACTCGATATCGTCCTCGATCTCGTCGCTCGGATTGAGCAGCTCGTCCAGGCTCACGCCATAGAGCTTGGCGAGCGAGATCAGGTTCTCGGTATCGGGCGAGCTCTCCGCACGCTCCCATTTACTAACCGCCTGGCGCGACAGCCCCAGCTTTCGCGCCAGCCCTTCTTGGCTAAAGCCCTTGCTGCGGCGAAGGTCGGCGAGCCGCTGCGCAGTTTCTACATTCATGGTTCCTCCTATGTGATGCCAGCCCTGCCGCCGGACCGTTTTTGTTCTTAAGGCGCCTTGCACAGTTAAAAATCTATCCGCACCGCCAAAAGCATGCCACCTATTCTAGTGAGATTTTTGACAACTGGCGGTTGCGGGCACATATGAGCTGCGGAAATGTGTCCAAACAAAGCAATGAGCCGCAGCTCGGTTGTCCCCGTTGCGGCGTTAACGGTAGTATGGTCATACTGTTTATTCCGCACCGCCAACGGAGGGAGTTCCGCGCCGTGAACCGCGATTTCGCCTCATCGCTCATCCAGCTCAACAACACGTTCTATCGCGAGCACTCCGCCTCCTTTTCCGATACGCGCCAGGCCCCGTGGCCCGGCTGGGTGCGCACCATGGACATCGCGCTCGAACAGCTCGACGTCGCCACGATCGAGCATCCCGTCCGCGTCTTCGATCTCGCCTGCGGCAATATGCGATTCGAAAACTTTGCCGCCGGCGGCGCACTTGCCGCCAAGGGCGTCGACGGCGCAAACCCCTCGGCAGATGCCAGCTGCCCGTTTGAGTTCTATGGCGTCGACTCGTGTCAAGACCTGGCCATCGATGCACATGGCCACGCGCTGCGCATTCCCAACCTGCACTTCCAGGAACTCGACGTGCTCGACGCCCTCATGAAGCTCAACCCCGCCGAAACACCCGACGTGCTTTTCGACGCCCCGCTCGCCGATATCTCGGTCTGCTTTGGCTTTATGCACCACGTGCCGTCGTGCGAGTACCGCGTACGCGTGCTCGACGCCCTGGTGCGGCAAACGCGCCCGGGCGGCATCATCGCCATCAGCTTTTGGGAGTTTATGAACGACGAGCGCATGGCGCGCAAGGCCGTTCGAGCCGAAGCCCGCGCCGAGCTCACCCCGCCGTTTGAGGGTTACGATTCCGCGCAGTTTGAAGCCGGCGACCACCTCATTGGCTGGCAAAACGACCGCCACGCCTACCGCTATTGCCATCACTTTGACGATCAGCAGATCACCGACCTGGTGCGCGGCGTCCGTACGTTCTACAAAAGCGGCGAGGTCCCCGTGCGCGAGCTTGAGCGTTTCCATGCCGACGGTCGCAGCGGCGAGCTCAACCGTTATGTGATCCTCAAGCGCCTGTAGGCATCGACGACTCGCCGCCGAGCCGTGCCGCTTCTTTCGGGCAAACTATGCCCACCCTTTTCAACCCATTGACGGAACGCGCAGCTATGCGTTCCATATTTATGACCAAGGAGCCTCATGGGAGCCGTCCACGTTCGCACGCCTAAGAACTTTGTGCTCGAGGAGCGCTTGGAGCGCTACGCCGATGCGATTGAGACGAACCCCGAGGCCTATGCCGGAGATTGGCGTGAAGTCTGTGCGCCAGTTGGCAGCAAGCCATTCGAACACCTTCACCTGGATCTTGGCTGCGGCAAGGGAACGTATCTTGTAGAGCGCGCGGCCCACGAGCCAAACACGCTCTTTATCGGTATGGACCAAGAGCCCATCTGCATCGCCTATGCCGCACAGAAAATCTGCGAGCATGAACTGACCAACGCACTCGTTCTGCCTCGAGGCGCCGCATCGCTGCCGCAGCTATTTGCCACAGGCGAGCTCGATGCCATCACCATCAACTTTCCCACGCCGCAGCCCAAGGCCAAGTACGCCAAAAAGCGCCTCGTCCATGTCGACCATCTGATGCTCTATCGCCCGCTCTTTGCAGCCGGCGCCACCGTAACGCTGCGAACCGACAGCAAACCGTTGCGCGATTACGCCCTGGGACAGTTTGCCGCAGCCGGCTACGATACGCTTTGGGTAAGTGACGACGTCCGCCGCGACCATCCCGAGCATCCCGAGACCGAATATGAATGCCGCACGCGCGAGATGGGCGCCGCCGTCTATGGCATTTGCGCTACGCCCGGCGCGGAACCCATCGAAGAGCAGCTCGCGGCGGGCCGCGCGCAGGAGCAAAGCCTTGCCTTCTACCTGCCCGAAAACCTCGATGAGCTCACCTACGTGCCTCTCGGCATGGAAGAGGCCGTCGAGAACTTCAGAAACCGTGCCCGCAAGGGCAAGAAGCGCCTGCCGCAAGAGTCCTAGGGGCTTCTGATGGTCGCGGCGTCAGCAAATAAGCGCGAATAGGCGCCAGCAAACAACCCTCAAACCTAAGTGAGTAGACTTTTTTGCAATAGCCAAGCACAACCCGCATAACGAAAACTAAAACCGCAGATAGAACCCTTGTGCAAAATCCATGTGCTCGCGACATCGCAAAAAGTCTACTCACTTAGCTGGCAACTGCACCAAACGGCCGGGCAGAACGCCCATTTCCTGCATTTTCTTGCCTGCAAACGCATCGATGCGCCGCTACGCCATAATAGTTGGCGGACAATCGCGAGAGAAAGCAACCACATGGCACAGACCACGACAGATACCGCCGCCAGCACCGTCTCCGGCGCCGGCGCCGCCAGCTCATTCTCGGGCGGCACGGGAACCGAAGCCGAGTTTGGCTCGCTCGGCGCGCTCTCCCCCACCTGGTGGGAGCCCGAGGGCGGCAGCGAGCCCGAACCGTGGCTCACGCCCGATCAAGCCTTCGAACGCTTCTTTGAATGGACGAGCGATCGCGGCATTGAACTGTGGGATCACCAAGAAGAGGCCCTCATGGACCTGGCTGCCGGCGATCACGTCATTTTAGGCACACCGACCGGATCGGGTAAATCGCTCGTCGCGCTAGGCATGCTCTTTATGGGCATGGCACAGGGCAAGCGCTGCTACTACACGGCTCCTATCAAGGCTCTGGTCAGCGAAAAGTTCTTCGATCTGGTACAGGTGCTCGGCCGCGATAACGTCGGCATGATCACCGGCGACACGCATATCAACACCAAGGCACCCGTCATCTGCTGCACGGCCGAAATCCTTGCCAACGATGCGCTCCGCGAGGGCGAGGACACCGACGTGGGCTGCGTGGCCATGGACGAGTTCCACTACTTTGCCGACCCCGACCGCGGCTGGGCCTGGCAGGTACCACTGCTCACCCTGCCTCACACGCAATTCATGCTCATGAGTGCCACGCTCGGCGATGTCACCGCCATCGCCGCCTCACTCGAGGAACACACCGGTGCTACCTGCGACTTGGTCGTCGATGCCCCGCGCCCCGTGCCGCTGAGCTACGACTACGTGACGACCTCGCTCGAGGGCACGGTCGAGCTCGCCATGCGCCGTGGAGAGGCCCCGCTCTATATCGTGCACTTTAGCCAGGACGCCGCCCTTGCGACGGCGCAGTCGCTCGCCAACTTTGGCATTGCCAGCAAGGAGCAACGCGAGGCTATTAAGGAAGCCGCCAAAGGCACGAGCTTCTCCACGGCTTTTGGCAAGATTCTCAAGCGCCTGCTCGGATGTGGCGTCGGCGTGCACCACGCCGGTATGCTGCCGCGCTATCGCCTACTGGTCGAGCGCCTGGCGCAGCAGGGCCTGCTGCCCGTCATCTGCGGCACCGATACGCTCGGCGTCGGCATCAACGTACCCATCCATACCGTGGTGCTCACCGCGCTCACCAAGTTCGATGGCTACAAGATGCGTCGTCTGCGCGCCCGCGAGTTCCATCAAATTGCCGGTCGCGCCGGCCGTTCGGGCTTCGATACCGAGGGCATGGTGATTGCCGAGGCACCCGAGCACGAGATCGAAAATGCCAAACTCATGGCCAAGGCGGGCGACGACCCCAAGAAGCTCCGCAAGATTAAAAAGAAGAAGGCCCCCGAGGGCTTTGTCACCTGGAACAAGCAGACCTTTGAGCGCCTGATCGAGACGCAGCCCGAAACGCTCAAGCCGCGCCTGCGCATCACGCACTCCATGGTGATTAGCGTGGTCGAGCAGGGCGGCGACGCCCGTGCCCGCGTACACGACCTCATCGAGACAAGCCTGCAGACTCCCGAGGAAAAGGCCAAGCTCGAGGTTCGCGCCGACGAAATCTTCGCCACGCTCATCGATTCCGGCGTCGTCGTTCGCACCGAGGTGCCGCCCGCGCCCGACGCTCCGGCTGACGCCGCGCCGGACATCGACTACGCGCTGACGGTCGACCTGCCCGAGGACTTTGCGCTCGATCAGCCGCTCTCGCCGTTTTTGCTTGCCGCCCTGGAGCTGCTCGACCCCGAGAGTGAGACCTATACCATGGATCTGATCTCGATGGTCGAGGCTACGCTCGAGGACCCCAAGCAGGTGCTGCGTGCACAGGAGCGCGCCGCGCGCGACCGCGCGATGGCCGAAATGAAGGCTGACGGCGTCGAATATGAAGAACGCCTGGAGCGCATCCAGGATGTCACCTACGAAAAGCCGCTCGAGGACTTGCTCGATGCCGCCTTCGACAAGTACTGCCAGGAAGTACCTTGGGCCAACGACTACCAGCTCTCGCCCAAGAGCGTCCTGCGCGACATGTTGGAGAGCGCGAGCGACTTTAAGGGCTATATCCAAAAGCTCGGCATCGCCCGCTCCGAGGGCATTTTGCTGCGCTACCTGGCAGAGGCTTACCGCTCACTCGACCGCACCGTGCCCATCGAGAAGCGCGACGAGCGCCTGCGCGACATTATCTCGTGGCTGGGCTTTGTGGTGCGCTCGGTGGACTCGAGCCTGGTGGACGAGTGGGAGAACGCCGGCAACCCGGCAGCCCTCGATGCTGCGCCGCCGCAGGGCATCGACGAGGTCGTGGCGGACCGCCGCGGCTGCACGCTGTTGGTGCGCAACGCACTCTTCCGCCGCGTCACCCTTGCAGCCCGCGGACACGTGCGCGATCTGGGCGAGCTCGATGAGGACTGGGGCATGAGCGAGGTCCGCTGGCAAAGGGCGCTCGACGCCTATCACGAGCAACACGAGGAAATCCTCACCGACGGAGATGCCCGCAGCGCCGCGATGTTTTCCATCGATGAATCCGACGAGAAGACCGATCACGCGTGGCACGTGCACCAGATCTTTGCCGACGAAGATGGCGACCACGATTTTGGCATCATGGGCGATGTCGATCTGGACGCCACGCAAGACGGCGGCGAGGTCATCTTCAAAAACTACCGCGTCGGCTTTATCGAGGACCTGCTCGAGAACTAGCCGACCATACTGGAACGAAACGGGGCCGCTGGCAACATCGCCAGCGGCCCCACTTTTGCACTATATGCTATGCCTTACTCGGCATCCTCGACCTCATACGAATCCGCCTCGGCTGGCTCATCGTTTGTCTCTGGTGCAGCCCCGCGTGCCTCGTCAAACGCCGCCTTCATGGTCTTGTTGCCCCAGGTGAGCTTACGAATGGTAAGATCGTCGGCCTTCTTGTTGGCTAGGCGCAGATTGTTCTCGGAGGACAGCAACGCCTCTTTGGTTTTCTGCAGATGGCTAATCGTCTTGTCGATCTCATCGATCGCCGTTTGGAACTTACGGCTCGCGATCTCGTAGTTGCGGCCGAAGTCGTTCTTGAACTTCTCCATCTTGGCTTCGAAGTTCGTGACGTCGATATTCTGCTGCTTGTACTCCGCCAGCTCCTGCTTATAGCGCAGCGAACCCATGGCAGCGTTGCGCAGCAGCGTAATCATGGGAATGAAGAATTGTGGGCGGATCACGTACATCTTCTCGTAGCGGTAGCTCACGTCGACTATCCCTGCGTTATAGAGCTCGCTCTCGGGCTCCAGCAGGGTGCAGAGCACCGCATACTCGCAGCCCTTCTGGCGGCGATCGTGGTCGAGCTTCTTAAAGAAGTCCTCGTTCTTGTGCTTGGTCGCAGTCTCGTCGTTCTCGTTTTTCATCTCGAACATAATCGAAATAACCTCGTTGCCGCTCGCGTCGCACTCGCGGAAGATAAAGTCGCCCTTGGTACCCTCGGACGCATCGTTATCTTTCTCGAAGTACGCGTTAGGAAACGCCGTCATACGCAGACGGTTAAACTCGGTCTCGCAGTGCTGCTCGAGCGACTCGCCCACCATCTTGGTGGACAGGCGGACCTTCATGTCCTTAAGGCGCTCAATCTCTTCATCCTTATAGCGAATCAGGTCATCGCTCGCGCGCTTGGCCTGCGCAAGCTCGAGCTCATGCGCCGCCTTGGCCTGTTCCTCGCGAGAATCGCGCACCGCCAGCTCGCTCGCGAGCTTGGCACGTGCCTCATCGCGCTCTCGTTCCGCCGCAGCGACCGCCTCCGATAGGTTCATTTTGGCCGTCAGCTCCTGTTCGCGCAGCTGCGCGCGCAGGCCCTCGGCCTCCTGCTCAGACTGAGCCTTTGCGGCGGAAAACTTCTCTTGCACCTTCGCGCGATAGTCAGCAAACGCGCGCTCGGCCTCGCTGCGAGCGGCATCGAGCTCACGCTGCGACTCTGCCGCGGCAGCGGCAAGCGCCATCTCCTGGGCCTTGTCCGCCGCGGCAAGCCTGGCCTGCAGCTCGGCAATCTGAGCGTCGCGTGCAGCTAAATCGTTTTGAGCAGCGTTGCGCGCCGCCGACTCGGCAAGCTTTGCTTCGTCATCTTTGCGCCCAAGCTGCGCACGCAGGCTATCAATCTCACGCTGGAGTTCGGCATTCTCTTTTTGAGCATTGGCTCGTGCCTCAACCGCCGCGCGCTGGCTTGCACTCTCGCGCTCTGCGGCAGCGCCCTCGAGCTTAGCGCGCAGCTCGGCAAGCTCAGCATCGCGCTTGGCAACCTCTTGCGCCAGTTTCTGATCCGCAGTGTTCTTCTGCTCGACAAGCTGAGCGTCGCGTTGAGACTCCGCCTCCTGCAGGGCAGACGCCGAACGCGAACGCTCAAGCTCCAGCGCCTGCTCGCCCTCGCGTCGAGCCGCCGCTACGCGCTCATCAAGATCGCGCGAGAACTCGGCATCGCGCACTTGCTTGACGATATCCGCATAGCCGGACGCATCGACCTTAAAAACTTCGCCGCAATGCGGGCACTTGATCTCGTTCATAGCAGCTCCTCGATGGACGCAAATTTCAACCGCCTACACTCTACCGCGCCACGCGGACAAAAAAGGCGCCGCCGCCATAATGGCAACGGCGCCAGAACCACCACAAAGGTGCCTGTCCCCTTTGTGGTGGTTCGAGAATTACAGTCCAAAGAAGCCCAGGATTTGATCGCGGCTTACGGGTCTGTAGTCGTTGGCATCAAGGCCAACGTCATAGCGCAGGATCGGGCGTTCGCGATCGCGGTTGCGCGCGTTGGTGCGGTCTCCCCTGCTGTGGATATGCCCGTGCAGCATGATGGCGCCACGCGCCTTTCCATTCCAGCTGAGCATGGGGTAATGGCTCAACACCAGGCGATGGCCCTTGGCATAGCCGGGAGCAATCTCCAGGTAATCGCGCACGTCTTCCCAAATCTGCGGTACGTCGGGATCTTCCCAGTCGCCGTCATGGTTACCGCGGATGAGCGTCACGTTCTGGCATTCGATACGCTCGCGCAGGCGCACCGCCTCCGCCAGGGGCAAACGATAGGTAAAGTCACCCAGAATATAGAGGCGGTCGTCCGCAGCCACGCACTCATTGATGGCATCGATGACCTTGCGGTTCATCTCCTCGACCGAATCAAACGGCCGATCCATGTCGTGCAAGATATTCGTATCGCCCAGGTGCAGGTCGGCGGTAAACCACATCATCGTCTGTGTCCTCATTTCGCAATGCATCCAACTCGTGCTAAGTATACAGACACAGCGATGCGGCGGTTAGCCAAAGAGCCCGCCGAACAGTCCGCGGCGGCGCTTGTCTTGCTTTTTCGAAGCGTCACCCTGGGCGTTCTTGCCCTGCCGCTTCTTACGATCCTGCTCCAACTCATCGTCATCGAGTAGCGTATCCCACTCAAACGGATCGTCTGTCAGATCGAACAGGTCATCGTCATCAAACATGGCAGTCTCCCATACCGATTAGCGAGCATCCACCACATAGAGCCCAACGCGCACCTGATGCCACGGGCTGCGCTCGGGGGCAACCTGTTGCACGCGGGCCTCAAATACGTCCTCGTGGCCGTAATACATCATCAAGGACAGTGGGCCAACCTCGTTTCCCGGAACGTAGCCAAGTTTGGTCTTGCCACAGTAGATCGCAACTGCCTCGGGGTCATGGGGATTATCGCGCTCGGCACACAGCGTCAGTTTATCGCCCGCTTTAAGATCGCCCAAGACCAAGGCGCCATCGGCATACTGAAATCCTGCAATGTGAAATGACAGAAGAACACGCGAAGGCTCGTACATAGCAGCTCCTCTAACGGCCGGATAAACCGGTGTGTAACCTTATTGAGAAGTCTACGGTCCCGTGCGGACACAAATACATCCTGCCTGCGTCCTTCAATCGTTTGCCTCAACGCTTGCGCGACAGAACGCTTGCAGATAAGATAGGAACACGGATGGCACCCGTTGCCGCGGGTCTTGCCAACTCCGATACACGTTTTCATCGTGAGAAGTGGCCGTCTTCGCTTACGCGGGGGCGGCTATTTCATTCGGCCGATAAACAGACCGAGTTCGATAGCCGCAATCAACAACGCCAATAACGAAATAACATCGCTTACGTTCATACCAAATCCCTTCTAAAGGGAGTTGGCCCATCCGTGCTCCATAACAGTAGTCTAACGCAAAATGCAGGTAATAGGAACACTTGTTCGTATTACCTGCGCCCTTTTCTAATGCACAAACATGCGCACGAACTTGTGCTTCCAGCTTGCGTAGGGCGCATACCGAAACGGCACGTCCAGCCAAGTTGCCTTGTTCACGATACTCTTCTTGTGGCTAAACGTATCGAAGCTCTCGCGTCCATGGTACTGCCCCATACCGCTCGCGCCCATGCCGCCAAAGCCCATATGGCTCGTAGCCAAGTGCATGATCGTGTCGTTGACACAGCCACCGCCAAAGGGCACGTAACGCACGAAGCGCTGCTGAACTGCGCGATCCTGACTAAAGATATACAGGGCCAGCGGCGTCGGACGATCCGTAATAAACGCTTCGGCCTCGTCTAGGCTCTCAAACGTCAGCACCGGCAAGATGGGACCGAAGATCTCCTCCTGCATCACGGCGTCATCGGGGGTCACGCCGTCTAGGATCGTCGGCTCAATCTTGAGCGACGACTCGCGCGCCGTGCCTCCCAGCACGACCTTATCGGGATCGATCAGCCCGCGCACGCGCGCAAAATGCTTAGCATTGACGATATGCCCGTAATCCTCGTTATCGAGCGGATGCTCGCCAAACATACGGCGGACCTCTTCCTTGATGAGGCCCAGCAGCTCGTCGTGCACGCGCGTATCGACCAGCAGGTAGTCGGGCGCCACGCAGGTCTGCCCTACGTTGAGCCATTTGCCAAAGGCGATACGCCGTGCCGCGACCTTCAAGTTTGCCGTCGCATCCACGATGCAGGGGCTCTTGCCGCCCAGCTCAAGCGTCACGGGCGTGAGGTTTTTACTCGCGCGCTCCATGACGAGCTTGCCGACCGGAACGCTACCGGTAAAGAAGATCTTGTCCCAGCACTCATCGAGCAACGCTTCGTTCTCGGCGCGCCCGCCCTCGACAACCGTCACCAGGCGCGGATCAAATGCCTCTTCACAGATTTGCTTGAGCACCGCGCTCGATGCCGGAGCATAGGCACTCGGCTTGATGACCACGGTATTGCCCGCGGCAAGGGCGCCGGCGAGCGGCTCGAGTGTTAGCAAAAACGGGTAGTTCCACGGAGCCATGATGAGCGTGACGCCATAGGGCACGGCTTGCGTTTTGCACGCGCTCACGGCGTTGGCAAGGTCACACGGACGCAGGCGCGGACGACTCCATCGAGCCACGTGAGCGATCTGATGACGAATCTCGGAAAGCGACGTGCCGATCTCGCACATATATGCCTCGTCATGCGACTTTCCCAAATCGGTCTTGAGTGCATGGGCAATATCGGCCTCGTGCGCCCGTACCGCATCGCGTAAACTCACGAGCGCGCGACGTCGGGCATCAACATCAAACGTAGCGTGCGTTTTAAAGTAAGTGCGCTGATCGCCGACGATGCGCGCAATTTCCTCGGTGTTCATGGCACCCTCCTAGTTCTCGTCCTCAAACATACCACCCGCGACGACCTCGTACATACGCTCGAGCTCCAAGCGGTCCATCAAAAGCGGAACGGGATACAGCGGATTGGCCTCGGCATCGGCATGCGCCGCCATCTCGGGAATGTCGGAGCGGCGAATGCCCGAGACATATTTGGGGATTCCCAGGATCTCGTTCATGCGGTCGACCCAATCGATAAAGGGCTCGGCCGCAAGACTATCCTGCGCGGTAGCCGGCGCAATGCCCGCCATGCGAGCAAGATCGGCAAGCTTGGGGGCGGCGGCGTCACCATAAGCGCGAAGCATGTGCGGCAGGATGATCGCGTTGGCCAAACCGTGCGGAATTCCGTATCGGCCGCCCAGACTGTGCGCGATGGCATGCACATATCCGACATAGGAGCGGGTAAACGCAACGCCCGCCTTATACGCCGCCGAAAGCATATTGCGACGAGCGCACATGTCGTCACCATGCTCATAGGCCTCGAGCAAATTGTCGTGGATAAGCTGCACCGCCTGTCGCGCCATTTTACGCGTATAGGGCGTGGTGCTTCGCCCGATAAAGGCCTCAACGGCATGCGTCAGGGCGTCCATGCCCGTCTGCCCCGTAATGGAAGCGGGCAAGCCGCACGTAAACTCGGGGTCGTGGACTGCAAAACGCGGGATGAGCACAAAGTCGTTAATGGGGTATTTGTAGTGCGTCTCGTCATCGGTGATAACCGCCGCGAGCGTGACTTCGCTTCCCGTACCGGCGGTAGTGGGAACCGCAATAAGCAGCGGCAGGAGACGATGAATCCGCAGTAGGCCGCGCATCTTGTTGATGGGCTTGTTTGGCTGCGCAATGCGCGCCCCCACACCCTTGGCGCAGTCCATGGCTGATCCTCCGCCAAAACCGATAATGGCCTGACAGGCGCTCTCTCGATACAGGAACGCCGCTTCCTCCACGTTTGAGACCGTGGGGTTCGCACGCGTTTCGGCATAGACCGTAACGCCAATCCCCCTGGATACGAGCGCCGTCTCGAGCGGTGCCGTGAGCCCCAGACGGGCAATGCCGGGATCCGTCACGATAAGGACCTTCTGAATCGAGCGCTTTTGAAGCACCGCGGGCACATCCTCGGCATGCTCTAAAATGCGCGGCTCGGTATAGGGCAGGATCGGCAATGCAATGCGAAAAACCGTCTGATATGTTCGGCACCAGGCACGACGCGCTAGATGCATAAAGGAAACTCCTTCATTTGTTGATAGGTCAACATTTGCTCGCCCGATTGTACTCAGCAAAGATCGCAGACGGCCTCCCAATCGTTAATCAATCAACATCTTCATATCTCGAAATTGTTTTATTAAAAATCATTCCTAATAGGCTTCACATTTGGTTGCATTTATGGATAATAGAACTCGTCAAGACGCACGTCCGGAGAGGGCCCTTACGGGACCGGACGAGCGCGCAATCGCCATCGATCGAAAGGATCGAATCATGAAGTTTGTTTGCCCCGTTTGCGGTTATGTGGAAGAGTTCGACGGCGACCAGCTGCCCGAGGATTTTAAGTGTCCCCAGTGCGGCGTTCCCGGTTCTCGTTTCCTGAAGCAGGAGGAGGGTCAGCTCGAGTGGGCTGCCGAGCACGTCGTGGGCGTCGCCAAGATGGAGGGCGTCTCCGAGGACATCGTTGCCGACCTGCGCGCCAACTTTGAGGGCGAGTGCTCTGAGGTCGGTATGTACCTGGCCATGGCTCGCGTCGCTCATCGCGAGGGCTATCCCGAGATCGGCCTGTACTGGGAAAAGGCTGCCCACGAGGAGGCCGAGCATGCCGCCAAGTTCGCCGAGCTCCTGGGCGAGGTCGTGACCGACTCCACCAAGAAGAACCTCGAGATGCGCGTTGAAGCCGAGAACGGCGCCACCGCCGGCAAGACCGATCTTGCCAAGCGCGCCAAGGCCGCTGGCCTCGATGCCATCCACGACACCGTGCACGAGATGGCTCGCGACGAGGCTCGCCACGGCAAGGCTTTCGCCGGCCTGCTCAAGCGCTACTTTGGCTAAGCCAACCGCCTGAGACATAACCTCAAGCTCGATGAGGCCCGGACCGTATTGGTTCGGGCCTTTTTCGTGCCTCACGAACTTGTTAACGCCCTGAAATAGGACCGTCTTCGGCATCGGCTTCTCGTCAAAAACTAAGTGAGTAGACTTTTTGGAACTTGCCGAGCAGACCATCCATATCACTTTATAAAGCCGCAGGTAAATGCCTTGTTACAAAACGACCTAGTCGCCAAAGTGACAAAAGTCTACTCACTTAGATTCGCAGCCGTCCACGATCGAGCCATTTTGTGTCTAACGGGCATCTTTCCGTCGATTACTCCCAATTTTGTCCAGTCAATGAATAGTTCAGACCGGAGTAATATCTCAGCCCTTTGCTCATCCGAGCTTTTATCACGATATTCAGCATCGAGCATCCTGCATATGGCCTTAACGATCGCGCGGAATCTATCCTCATCCGATATCTGTCTGTGTGTCAGGAGAAGCACATCGTAGCCCATGGCCTGAAGGGCCGTCATGCGGTCAGCGTCACGCAAGCCATCCCCTGCGCGTCCGTGCGAGGCCTTTCCCTGACATTCAATGGCCACCTGTCGCCTACCGTCCGGTGAAGAAAGAAGTAGGTCGATATATACACGGGACTTTCCCACAATCGCTCGAGCACTTGTGCCTAGCATCACTTCAACATTAAGCTCTATGTCGCAAAAACCTTCGCCTCCCAGGGATCGCGGCAGTGCAAGTAGCAAATACGCCTCGACCTCAAAAGGCGACGCGGCACCCAATGGAACGAGTTGCGATACCGCCATAAATCTATTGCCGCAACGCATCCCGCAAACATCTGAACAAAAACGGTCAAGGTCTCCGCCCAAAACCAAAGCGTCTCGACGCCATAAATTTGAGGCGGTGCCGTCCTCGGACGGGCAGCGCACCCAACCGAACGTTGTCGAAATCGCGCCCGAATCAATTGCACGCGAAAGCTCCGCCTCAAGTGCCGCTGGCAGGGCGCACACCGCAAACAAGCCGCACATCTCTGCCAACACAAAAAGAAGCTGGAGATCCGTCAGATGTCGAGACATGATAAATGCCGTCAGTAGAGGAGACGTGACCAAAAACCCATGCTCCGTTTCCAGCACGGATTCCCTGGGGAGCTCACCAAGAAATAGCCGCTGTCTGATACTGGCAGGACAAGTCCGCTTGTTTCTCGTCCGGACCAATGTATACAACGGAAAGCCGAGCACAACCGCAGCCGTCGGGTTACGGGCAAGGTCATACCGCTGCCGGTCTTCTTCCGGCCGTGGAAGCGGCGGACACAAAGCGCGGACTTGAGGAGGCAAACGCCAGTACCTAAAAGCCGATATGTCACAAAGTAGATCCTTCATAGGCACAGGAAAACACGAATTTCAACCCAGTCAGTCACGCATTGGCGCGAACGCACCAAAAATGGCGCCGAACGGACTGCCAAGTTTTCAACAGCCCTCCCCAACTGGCCAAAAGCTTGCCGAGAGCTGGACGAAGCCCTGTTGAAAACCCCATTTTTTCTCATGCAGAAGCTTTGTGCGGCAAGTGAGTAGACTTCTTTGAACATCCCGAGCAGGCCGGTCATCCTGCTTTTCAAAACCGCAGGTAGATAGCTTGCTACAAAACTGCCCGCTCGCCATCACGCCAAAAGTCTACTCACTTAGATTGCAGAGCACCCCCCCCATTAGCTGCAATTCCAAGGTATTAAGCATTTTTGGACTCAAATCGTCATACTGGACAAGAATTTGAGTTGAGTTTTTAGGGACAGATGCGCCATCGGCACACCAATAACAGTCACTGATATCGACAAAAGGGATACTCGAGCGCGTGAGGGCCTGCGCAAAAGAGCTTCCGCCCGCTTCGCACTCCGCAACCACAGTGCAGTAAAGGCCCGCGTCTGCGTGTTCGATCGAGACCTCCCCTGCCGGAAACGCTTTCCGTACAAGCGAGGTCAGGCCATCACGCGCCTCGCGAGCACGAACGCGCACGCGGTTCACATGTCGCTCGTAATCACCAGATTCCAGCAAACGCGCCAAAGCGACCTGGTCAACAGAGCTCACCGACGAGGCGTAGAAACCAAGGTTGCGCCTAAACCGCTCCATTAGCTCATCGGGCAGCACCATGTACGCTAGACGCAACGCCGATGAAAGGCTCTTCGAAAACGTGTTGGTGTAGATAACCGACTGGGCGGCATCAATCGACGCGAGCGCGGGAATCGGCTTCCCGGCAAGGCGAAACTCACAATCAAAGTCATCTTCGATGAGATACCGACCTGGTCGCTCGGCGGCCCAGCTCAGAAGCGCATAGCGACGCGCAATGCTCGTCACAAGGCCGGTCGGATACTGATGGGACGGCATCAGGTGAAGGACATCGGTCCCGCTTTTCTGCAGAGTGCTCAAGTCCACGCCCTCATCATCCAACGGGATATGTCGAACTTGGCAGCCCATAGCCTGATAGATACGCGTCAGACGCAAATAGCCCGGATCCTCAACCGCATACACCTTGTCCGCGCCAAGCAACTGAACCAACATGGTATCGAGCAGCTGGGCGCCCGCACCGATAACGATGTTGTTGGGGTCGACATTCATACCCCTTGTCCCGTGCAGATGGTGAGCAATTGCGCGTCGCAGCCGAGCAGTGCCCTGCGCCGGTGCGGGCGAAAAGATTTCGCGCTCGTCTTCGGATGCCAGCGTCGCCCGTAGCGCGCTTTGCCAAAGCCGCGCCGCCTCCAAAGCAGAAGGAGAAAGCGCATCGAATCGCTCGACCTGTCCGTTGACATCATGCACGCTGGGGCCCACAGAGACGGCATCTCGGTCGATGCACTCCGCAGCCGAAGCCAAAACCGGTGCATCCGGAAGCTCGCAAGCGTAGTAGCCACGACGTGGTATTGAGCAAATATAGCCCTCAGCGAGTAACTGGCTATATGCATTCTCGATGGTAATAACACTGATTCCCAGATGACTGGCAAAGGCGCGCTTAGACGGCAAATGCTCCCCCGCCACAATGCGTCCAGCTACGATATCATCTCGAATTTGCTGGTAAACATACTCATAGAGCGATGCTTCGCCGCGTTTTTCCAAATTGTAGTCAAGCATGAGCCTATCACCTGACCTTATTAAGTCATTCAATCTGGTATTAGTCTGACCTTGTAATTATCTCGAAAACTGAGTATTTTGTCATACCCAGCTCCCCGATAGGATGTTCCGTCAAGCAATGCACATGCCAACCAAGGGAGCAACCATGGCAGAACAGAACAGCAAGGCCGACCGCGTCAAACTCAATCGCGAGCTCGCGCAGATGCTCAAGGGCGGCGTCATCATGGACGTTACCACGCCCGAGCAGGCACGCATCGCCGAGGAGGCAGGCGCCTGCGCCGTCATGGCCCTCGAGCGCATCCCGGCCGACATCCGTGCCGCAGGCGGCGTCTCGCGCATGAGCGACCCCAAGATGATCAAGGGCATCCAGGAGGCCGTCTCCATCCCCGTCATGGCCAAGTGCCGCATCGGTCACATCGTCGAGGCGCAGGTCCTGCAGGCCATCGAGATCGACTACATCGATGAGTCCGAGGTTCTCTCCCCTGCCGATGACGTCTATCACATCGACAAGACCCAGTTTGACGTGCCGTTTGTCTGCGGCGCCCGTGATCTGGGCGAGGCGCTGCGCCGTGTTGCCGAAGGCGCCACGATGATTCGCACCAAGGGTGAGCCGGGTACGGGCGACGTCGTTCAGGCCGTGCGTCACATGCGCAAGATCCAAAAGCAGATCCGTGACGTTGTTGCCCTGCGCAACGACGAGCTCTTTGAGGCAGCCAAGCAACTGCAGGTTCCGGTCGAGCTGGTGCGCGAGGTCCATGCCACGGGTAAGCTTCCCGTCGTGAACTTTGCCGCCGGCGGCGTAGCGACCCCCGCCGACGCCGCGCTGATGATGCAGCTGGGCGCCGAAGGCGTGTTTGTCGGCTCGGGCATCTTTAAGAGCGGCGACCCCGCCAAGCGCGCAGCCGCCATCGTCAAGGCCGTGGCAAACTTCACCGATGCCAAGCTCATTGCCGAGCTTTCAGAGGACCTGGGCGAGGCCATGGTGGGCATCAACGCCGACGAGATCGAGATTATCATGGAAGAGCGCGGGCGCTAGTCCAGCAGAAAGGATCGCACATGAGCGATTATGCAGACCAAACGGTCGCCGTGCTGGCGGTCCAAGGCGCTTTTGCCGAGCACGAGGCAAGACTATCCGGGCTTGGCGCACACTGTATTGAGCTGAGGCAGGCGGCTGATTTGAAGCAGGACTTTGACCGTCTGGTACTTCCCGGCGGCGAGTCCACCGTTCAAGGGAAGCTGCTTGCCGAGCTCGGCATGCTCGAGGAGCTTCGTGCCCGTATCGCTGAAGGCATGCCCGTCCTGGGCACCTGCGCCGGCTTGATTCTGCTGGCGCGCGACCTTGCCGCCCACGACGATAAGGGGACGCCGCGCCTGGCAACCATGGATGTGCTCGTCGAGCGCAATGCCTACGGCAGGCAGCTCGGCAGCTTTCGAACCAAGGGGCAGGTAGCCGGCATCGACGGTGAAGTGCCGCTGACGTTTATCCGCGCGCCCCGCATCGTTGAGGTGCACGGCGATGCCGAGGCCCTGGCCGAAGTCGATGGCCGCATCGTCGCCGCCCGCCAAGACAACCAGCTCGGCGTAACCTTCCACCCCGAACTCGACGAAGACACCCGCCTCCACGAACTGTTCCTACAAATGTAGGCATCGAAATCAACAAACGAAACGAGAGTGGATAATCTCCCACTTTGAGCTTGAATGCAGGCTCAAACCGGGAGATCATCCACTCTTGTTCTATGTAGTCGTTTAAGAACGTCCCCAATGACTACAAGGAGTGTCCCAAGCTGCCGGCAGAAAAGGAACGTCCCTAACTGCCGCATCCGGAGCAAGACAACGCCGCAGGCAGAGGACGGACAGCGAGCGGGTCGCATTTGAGGCAAGGTGACGTGAAACGAGAGGGCGCTGACCTTCTGGTCGCGCCCTTGAAGTTGAACGTCAGATTGTCCAAATGCGGCCCGCGCAGCGTCGGCCCGTTACGGCGTTTGGTAAAACGCCGTAACTAAAAACGGTTACCGCGGAAGCCGCCACCGTTGCGGCCGCCACGGTCGCCACCGCGACCGCCGCGGTCGTTACCACGGTTGCCGCCGAAGCCGCCACGGTTGCCGCCGCGGTCGCCATAGCCACCACGGTTGCCACCAAAGCCGCCGCGACCGCCACGGTCGCCGCCACGGTCACCAAAGCCGCCGCGGCCACCGCGATCGCCACCGCGACCGCCACGGTCGCCGCCACGGTCACCACGATCGCCAAAGCCGCCGCGACCGCCACGGTCGCCGCCACGGCCACCACGGTCGTCACGGCCGCCGCGAGGACCGCGATCCTCGTCCAGGCCCATGGCGACGAGCGGAGCGATAACCTTATCGAGAGCGGCCATCAGCTCGGTGGCCTCCTCGTAAGAAAGCTCGGGCAGGAGCTTCTCCTTCTTGTTGGCAAGCTCGACCAGGCCCTCAGCGGCATCCTCGGCAGCGAAGACGACGATCTTGCGCATATCGCCCTCGGCGTCGTCGATGCGGCCGACCAGATCGGCAGCCTCGGCCTCGGCCATCAGGCCATCGAGCTCACGGAGGCGCATGCCCAGCAGGTCGGACATTTCCTTCTGCTCCATCTTGGGCTTGAGGTCAAGAAGCTTGATGGCGCGCTCGATGTTCGCCATGCGCTCGGCCTTGGCCTCCTCCTCCTTAGAAATAGCAAAGCGACGGCTACGCAGCAGGCGGGCGGCCTTCTGCATCTTGTCCATCAGCTCTTCGTCATCGTAATCAACGGCGGCCTCGACAACCTCGGCCTCCTCCTCGGCGGAAACCTCGTCAGCAGCCTCAACCTCGGCAGCTTCGGTCTCCACGGTCTCGACTGCCTCGACCTCGGCAGCCATGGTCTCGTTCTCGGTCTCGTTCTCGGTCTCGTTCATGATCTCTTCGTTCTCGGACATGAGACTCCTTCTTGGCCCTCTCGGGCATCATCGCCCCATTCGCGGGGCCCGTCGCGCACTCTTTGCGCTTTAAACATTCATGCCTCTCGGCAAAACGTCCATTAGTTTATGGTGTCGTCATCTAATCTAGCTGCAGAATCTATGTGCACACATTAATGCGACATGTGCGACTCGCGACGAGCGTACACCAGCGACGCCACGAACCCGACCACGGCAATCACAGCCGCCACGCGCACGGCAGCTGCAAATCCAATCGCCTGGGCAACGTCGGTCGCAACGCCAGCCGCACCGGCAGTCGCAGCAGAACTCGAGAGCAGGCCGATAAACAGGGACGGGCCAAACGATGCGGCAATCATGTTCCACGTGTTGAGCAATGCCGTTCCGTGGGGATGCTCAGCGGCAGGCAGCGTCTCCAAGCCGGCCGTCTGCGAGGGGCTCAGCACCAAACCGACTCCGGCATACACCACAACGGTCAGTGCCACGACAACGCCGATGTTCATGCTTGCCGCCGTCATCGAAATTGCAGTCTGCCCCACGGCAATCAGGGCAAAGCCGACCGGCAGCAGCGGCCATGCGCCACGGGCGTCCATCACGCGTCCGCCCACAATCGAGGTCACGGCGTTGCAGGCAATTGCCGGCAAAATGAGCAGGCCCGCAACAAGTGCGGTCATGCCGTATGCGCCCTCAAAATAGAGCGGCAACAAAACACTCATCGAGAACGTCGTCATCATCGACACCACCACAAGCAGGCACGCAGGCCAAAAGCGAACGCTCGCCATGGGACGCACGTTAAGCACCGGATGCTCGAGCTTGAGCTGACGGGCCGCAAACAGGCCGAGCAGCACAACGGCGGCGAAGAGCGTCGCGATGCCGGTGGTCAGATTGGTCGAGAACTCGCCTACGGAATACACAAATGCCGTAATGCCGGCGGCGAGCAAAACAACCGACAGAATATCAAGCGTGGTGTTCGAGCGCTCTCCGACATTCTGAACGAGCTTTACGCCCGCCACAGCGACCACAATGCCGCCCACCAGCGGCACTACGAACACCGCCCTCCAGCCAAACAACGTGCACATAAGACCACTGATCACGGGCCCAAACGCCGGCCCCAGCGTAATGCAGGCACCACCCAGGCTCAGATACAGACCGAGCTTCTCGCGCGGGGCGCAAGACAGCACCACGTTCATCATGAGCGGGAACAAGATGCCCGATCCCGCAGCCTGCAAAATACGACTTGGCAGCAAAACGCTAAACGACGGAGCGACCAGGCACAGGACTTCGCCGGCGACCATGCATCCGCATGCGAAAAACAGCAGCTTGCGCGTCGAGAAACGGCCGGACAGGAAGGCCATGATGGCCGTAAAAATCGACGTCACGATCATGTAGCCCGAGACGAGCCACTGTGCCGTGGTGGCACCCACCGAAAAGGCTGCCATAATGTCGTGCAACGCCACGTTAATGATGTTCTCGTTAAACGCGGCAACAAAGGCTGCAATATACATTACGACGAGAATCGCCGCAGAGGCCGATGGCGTTACTTGAACTTGTTGCTGAGATTTGCTCCCCATGCATTTCCTTCCTCTTGGAACGACAGTCGCATCGCCCCAGAGGAACGGTCCAGGGCGAAAAATGAGCCCTAGACTTACGCCAGACGCCGTACACGACGAATCTGGCAACATGGTCCAACATCGAAAGATTGTAACGCGGACGCACAGCTTTCCTTCCGCGCTATTATTAAAAGTCCACGAAAGCATAAGACATGAGGAGCCCGCCATGATTAAGCCCATCATGAAATCCGAGTTCTTTTTGCGTCTGCCTTCCGAAGACGCGGGACCCGACGATGCCGCAACCGGGCAGGATCTCCTGGATACACTCCACGAGCATGAGCGCAAGTGCGTGGGCCTCGCCGCCAACATGATCGGCGTGCGCAAACGCATCATCTGCGTAAAGGACGGCAACAGGACACTCCTGATGTACAACCCTCAAATTCTTGAGCAGGTCAATGCCTATCAGACGAGCGAAGGATGCCTCTCGCTGACCGGCGAGCGTCCCTGTACCCGCTATCGCCGCATTAAGGTTGAGTATTTGGACGAGAACTTCGTTCACCGCATCAAAAACTTCTCGGGCTACACCGCCGAGATCATCCAGCACGAAATCGACCACTGCAATGGCGTCGTGGTTTAGGCCACCTGCCAAAATGAGGGTACCGGAGGCCTCCCTATGGATATCAGCCGCTTTGGCGAATTCGCCATCTTAGCGCAGTCACGCACGTTTCTTGATGCGGCGGAACTGCTTTTCATGTCGCAATCAACCCTCTCCAAGCACATCATGGCAATGGAGCACGAACTCGGCTGCAAGCTCATCGATCGAAGCCAGCGCCACGTAACACTCACCGCGCAAGGTGAAGCGCTCCTCCCCTATGCGCAAAAAATTGCGACGCTTCAGCACCGCTATCTTGCCGCCATTCAAATAGGCGCAGGTGAGCCGCTCGAGCACCTCACCGTAGGTTCTATCCCCATTATGGCCCCTTATGGGATCACGGACGCCGTCATCGATTTTCAGCAGGCGAACCCCTCATATTCTGTTGAGCTCATCGAGGGCGAGGGCGACACACTCAAGCGTATGCTCCTGCACGAGGACATTGACCTGGCCTTCATCCGTGACAGTGGCGCCATCGAGCCGGAGTTCAAAAAGATTCCCTTTACGACTGACCGGCTCGTGGCCGTCCTTCCGCTCGACCATCCGCTCGCCGAACGTGACACCGTCGAGATAGACGACCTTATCGACGAGAATTTCCTCATGCTTCCCCAAGGCTCGTTCGTAAGCGAGCTCGTCCTTTCCCTTTGTCGCGAAGCTGGATTTGGCCCACGCGTTACGTTCACCGGCAAACGAGCCGAGAACATCATCTCTCTTGTCGCACGCGGCGCCGGCGTCTCATTCCTCATGCGCAAGCCGGCGGAATCGCTTGCCAGCGGAAAGGTAGCCCTGGTGCCGCTTGAGCCCGCGACGACCTCCGAGGTCAGGCTCTACCTCAAGCGGAACGCCGCGCACTCGCAGGCGGTCGTCTCGTTCATCGGCTTCCTCCCCTACCGTCAGCTCCTGCAGGGCGACCGTGCGTCTTCCACCGCGGCACGACCGTCATAATCCCCGCTGCTCCACAACCGCAGACTTGTGTCCGCAAACACGCTGGCAGCGGCACGAAACACAAATATGCCTCGGGCGGCACGTCGCCGTCCGAGGCATATTTAGTTAAAGTGCGCAGACAGACTAGTCCACCGAGATGTTGAGCGCCTTACCGCCCTCGTCCTTCCTGGTACCGATCGCCATAGCGGCGACAAGAGCCAGAACGAAAGCGACCACACCGGAGATGACAAGGCCGATAAAGCCCGTGTCGATGCCGGCAGGGTTAATAAAGCTCGGGAAACCGAGCGGGCCGGAGGCACCGAAGGCATAGAGTTTGGCACCCATGAGGCCGGCAATGGCGCCGCCTACACCAGCGGAAATAAAGGTTGCCCACATAAGACGCTTACGCGGCAGCAAGATGGCGTAAAGCGCAGGCTCGTTGACACCGAAAATCGAAGAGACAAGGGCGGGAATGTTGACGGCAGCATTTTCCTCGGAGTCCTTGGTTCGGATGACCATGCCAAGCACAGCACCGGCGATGGCACAACCGCCTGCATACACGAGCGGGTTAATGAGGTCATAGCCGTAGGTTGCGACATCGAGAAACCACAGCGGGATGATACCCCAGTGCAGGCCGAACATGACGAGCAGGCTCCAGAACGTGCCGATGACAAAGCCGGCGAGGGCGGGCTGGACGTTGATGAGCATCAGAATGATCTGGGCAACGATGTTGGAGAGGACCGTCATGACCGGACCGACCACAAGCAGGCCAAGGATGCCGCAAATGAGGAGCGTCAGGATGTTGGAGAAGAACGAGCTCACAAGCGCGGGCAGCGCGTTAGAAAGGGCCTTGTGCACCTTGGAGGCAATCCAGACGATAAAGATCGCAGGCAGAATCGTCGATGAGTAATTCTGCATGATCAGCGGGACGCCAAAAATATCACCATAGACATTGGACTCGAAGACCGTGCCGGCGCCGAGCGTGTAGAGCGGATCTCCGCCCATAAGGGCAACGAGCGTCGGGTAGACGAGGATACCACCGAGCGCCATTCCCATAACTGGCTTAAGTCCGAACTTCTTGGCCGACGTCCAGCCAATGATTAGCGGAAAGTAATAGAAGACCGAATCTCCGATTGCCGAGAGCGTCACATACGTATTGCTGTCCTTGGCAAGCCAACCGGCAACCGTGCAGAGCGCGAGCATCGACTTGATAAAGCCACCGGCCATAAGCACGCCAAGAACCGGTTGCAGGATCTCGGAGATGATGGCAAGCAGACGCGAGAATGGATCGCCCTTTTTGACGTCGTCGCCCTCATCGATATCGAGTGCGGGTTTGGAGTCGAACCCGCCAATCTGAACAAGGTCGTTGTAGACGGCCTCGACAGTGGCACCAATCACGACCTGATACTGTCCGCCGGCCTGGATGACGTCAACGACGCCCTTCGTCGCCTTAAGCTCATTGGTCTGGGCGAGCGATTCATCCTTGAGGTGGAAGCGGAGACGCGTAATGCAGTGGCTCACGTCTAACACATTGTCTCGACCACCGACCTTTGTGATGATTTCATCGCAAAGCTTCTGGTATTTCATGGAATTCTCCTTTTTCTGAGCGGGGTATAGCATCGATTTCATGCCTCCGTAGTCGACGTGGGAGGACAAGGAACCCGCTTCCCCCTTTGAAATCCGCGGACGCACGTACGCCCGGGATGGGAAACGGCAGAGAAGATGGAAGATACCGATCACATGGCAGCGAGCCTCATTGGCCCATGCCACGCAATCAGGCCTACAGACGCGAAGCTGCTGCGCCGAGAAGTCTCGTCGTCTGGCAGAACTTGTCACACAGACGTTCCGGTTCGCCCTGGGGAATCTGAGTACGCTCGGTCTCAAAGGAGAGGCCGTACTCGCGTGCCGGAAGGAAATACTCAAAATAGCCGTTGGTGTAACCGCAGACTATTCCCTCGACCGGACATTCGCGCTTCATGCGAATGCCCAGGTCGCTGCCGAGTTCACTCGGGAACACAAAGAGATGCAAGCCGCCCAGACTGATGACGGCACACTTAAGCGTGAGTGAAAAGTCGTCATGGGCAACGGTGTGATAGAACGTCTGAGGCTCGATGCGGTCAAGAACGACCTCGAAATCGAGCTTGATCTGGGAAATCGCCTCGGCAAGACCGGTCGAAACACGCTCAACCTCGGGAATGCCGCGTCCCTGACGAAAATTGCGGTCGCTACAGTCGCCAGCAGCACCGACGACCATGGCCGGATAGTAACCAAGACTCTGAGCGAGCTTTTTGCCGGTAAGACCGGCGAGTTCGCTCGTGAGCTCCGTGCAGTCGGGTCCGACGCAAGCGGAATGCACCGCCCAGTTCACAAAGCCCGCAAATGGCTTGCCTTCGGTATCGAAGAACGATACGACAATGACCTCATTGTCGGCGAGTTCACCTGGGATGATGCGGTTGTCGTAGAAACCGGTGATGACCTGCTTGCCCAAGCGACAAATCGCGGGCTGTGCGTTGGCGCGGCACTCCTCAAAGCATTGGCAAATGGTATCGAGGAACCAGCGGTAGTAGTTCTCGTCGAATTTTCCCGTCCACCAGCTGCGGTGGTAAGCGACGATTGAAGTATGGTCGTGCGTCGCCGAGAGCAGGACGCAATCACGGTCAATGCCGTAGCGCTCGGCGAGCATTGTCTTGACTTCCTCGGCCATGCTTTCCTCGAACTCGAGGACATCGGCATTAAAGAGAAACACTTCACGTTCGCCTTGCTGGAAGAGGATGGCGTTGGCGAAGACGTCGTCATGGACGCCTGTCGCAGGCTCCAGACGGTTGGGAAGATTGCGGTAGCCAATCAGGTAGATGTCGCCCTGTGGGGTGATTTTGCGGCGCGCGTGTCCAATGTTCATGCACGTCCTCCTTCTGTGTCACGCCGCATTCAAGGCGGCAATGATGATTTCGACGAGGCGCTCATGGGATCCGGCGGCAAAACCGGAGTTCATGGCCTCATAGGTGATCTTTTCGTACGCGTCGGGAGCCGGTAGGTACTTCTGTCCGCCGTTGACGAGCGTGGCAAAGAACACAGAGCCGGACCGAGCGGCGCGCACAGTGGCGCCGAATGCACTCGAGACCTCAGGTTGTACGCCGACAAGCTCGACGTTTCCCAGCCGGAGCAGATAGACCCTCGTGCGCTGCTCGCCAGCGGCATGAAATTCATACGTTCGGTGCGGAGCCAAAGAGTGAAAATCGGCGCGTGTCTGAGCGGGCAGAAAAACGTCGACCGTGCGGGCATCGATGCCGGTGGCGTCATCCTCACGCGCCATGCGAGCGGCCTCGATCAAAGCATCGCCCAAGGCCTGCCCCTGCTGGTGCAGCATGCGGTATCCGTCTTCATGGGCATCGACCGTCTGCTTAACGCCGGCCGCATCGAACATGACGTTCATGGCGCGCTCCGCCGGACCTTGGTCGCCCGCGGCGCCTGGCAGCAACAGGGCAACGCCGCCCAGCTCGCGCTCGAGTGACATGGCGGCAAAACCAAAGAGGTCTCCGCTCGCCATGTGCCTCCCCTCGGAGTCGCGCGACCCGTCGAGCACGGAGGACTGAACGTCCGCCGTCGCGAGCACGGCAACATACTCGCCCCCGGCATCCCTTATGGCGAGTACGGGCATCGTGTGGTCGGCAAACCCCCTGGGATTCGAGCCCAACCACCAGCCGGCAGGCGTCTCAATGTCGCGATTAACGTTCACGGGGCATTCGCCCTCCACAGTGGCGAGCGTGGCAGAGCGAATGCCCGCAACAGCGCGCTCGACAGCCGTGCGGGCGGCAGCGACGAGCGCTGCGCGATAGCGCTCGTTGCGGTTGCGGGCAGCATCGTCGACAAGATGCCCGGGAGTGCGGACGTGAGGCATGGAAAACGTGTGGGTAGGAACCACCCAAGAATAAGCACCGCTGCAATTGGCGGCATCCTCAACAACCTCACGCAGATCGGCGAGTAGAGCCGGAGCGATCGAGGTGACCTCAAGCGAAAGGACGCAGGCGCGTCGCCCCGTCCCCTCGATGATAAGGGCACGGGCGAAGACCTCATGACGGAGTTCGTCGAAACCGTCGAACGGCAACACGTCCCCAAGATCGATGGCCACACGAGCGGCCCCAGCCCTCATCTCTCCTTCGTCCATGGCAGATACTCCCCTCTGATTGCCGCTCACTCGACACCGTACAGTTGCTGCGCCGTACCGCCAAGCACAAGGTCGCTGTCTGTATCGCTCAGATTTGCAGCGCGAACGCAGGCGACACCCTCGGTGAGCCACTCGCGTTTAACGGGATAGCTCGTGCCAAAAACAATATGGTCTGCACCCAGCACGTCAACCGCGCAGGCAAGGAGCGTCTTGCCCCAAGGCTGAGCATGGGACATGTCGAAATAGATGTTGTTCTCGAGGCGCCTGGAAACGGTCTCGGTATCGACCTGAAAACGGCCAGAAGCATCAGGGCGCTTGGGACCATGAGGCAGCAGCATCTCCTTGAACGCAAAGTATGCGCCGCCGAGCATGGAGTGGACCATCTTGATATTGGGGTAGCGCTCAAAGAAATCGCCAAAGATCTCTCGGCCGATCGCCGTAGTTTGGTCGACGCAGCGGCCATAAGAGCGGCGAAGGTTGTCGTACGCGAGAAGCGATTCGTTCTCGACCGGCACGGGAACATGGTGCACGTAAACGGTGACATGGCGTTCGTTCAGGTGCTCGAAAAAGCTCGAGAAGACCTGGTCGTCGAGATAGCGCTTGCCGTAGTGAGCGCAGAGCTGCACACCCGCAAAACCATCGTCGAGCCTGCGATCGAGCTCCTCCAAATTCGCTTTGGTGCCAAAGGGCGGCACAGCGACAAGCGGAATCAGACGGCCACTTGACGCCTTCGCGTCAGCAGCCATACCGTCGTTGAAACGCCGGCACATCTCGAGCGACATCCACTCGTGACAACCGGGGAGCTTGAGGATCGCCTTGTCGACCCCCGCCTCATCCATATCGGCCAAGCGCTTCTCGAGGGTGTAGTCGCCCTCAATGTAGTTAAGACCCGGAGAACCGGCGGGCATCTCGATCACGATTTGTCGTTTGCCGGCGGAATTCATGGTCAGATAGCCTTCGGTGTCATAGGCGCGGGGTACCTCGGCCAAAAACTGTTCGCAGAGCGTCTCGTCATGAAAGATGTGCTCGTCGAACCAGTAGGAATTTGCATCGATAATCATTGGTTGGAACCGCCTTTCATCTTGTTGAAAACATTCTAGAAAAGCAGGTACCCGGACATCAATTCCAGCTTAAGCCCACTGTATTCCATTTTGGAATAGAACTTACCGCTCACACGCGAACCTCGCCCGCTCAACGAGACAAGCGCTAACAGCACGGGCTTAGACAGAAAACGGTCGGCCCGCATCCGTTGCGGGCCGACCGTTTCATTACAGTCTACCTTTGCCGTTACGCCTGGCGGTAGTGATCGAAGAAATCGGCGAGGTCTTCGAGGGACTCTTTGAGCACTTCCATGCGCGGCAGGTACACGATACGGAAGTGGTCGGGCTCAGCCCAGTTGAAGCCGCCGCCACGCGTGATCAGGATCTTCTTCTCGTGCAGCAGGTCAAGGGCGAACTGTTCGTCATCGGTGATGTTGAACTTCTTCACATCCATCTTGGGGAAGATGTAGAACGCCGCACGCGGCTTGACCACCGAGATGCCGTCGATCTTGCTGAGCGCCTCATACACAAAGTTGCGTTGCTCGTAGACACGACCGCCGGGGCGGATGTAGTCGTTGACTGACTGATGACCGCCGAGCGCCGTCTGGACGATCGACTGGGCCGGCACGTTGGAGCACAGGCGCATGTTCGAGAGCATGTTGACGCCCATGATGAAGTCGCTCATGCAGCGCTGGTTGCCCGAAAGCACCATCCAGCCAATGCGATAGCCCGCGATCATATGCGACTTGGACAGGCCGCTAAACGTAATGCAGGGCAGGTCGGGAGCGAGCGATGCAATGGAAACGTGCTCGTAGCCGTCCATGCACAGGCGGTCGTAGATCTCGTCGGCAAAAATCATGAGCTGGTGCCTGCGCGCGATCTCGACGATGCCCTCGAGCACCTCGCGCGGATAGACGGAACCCGTGGGGTTGTTGGGATTGATGATGACGAGGGCTTTGGTCGCGCTCGTGATCTTGGACTCCATATCCTGCAGGTCGGGATACCAATCGGCCTGCTCATCGCACAGATAGTGCACGGGATGGCCGCCGGCAAGGGTCGCGCACGCCGTCCAGAGCGGATAGTCGGGGCTGGGGATCAGAATCTCGTCACCGTTATCGAGCAGTGCGTTCATCGAAAGCTGAATGAGCTCGGACACGCCGTTGCCCGTGTAGATGTGCTCCATCTGAACATTGGGCAGGCCTTTGATCTGCGAGTACTGCATAATCGCCTTGCGCGCGGAGAACAGACCGCGCGAGTTGGAATAGCCTTCGCAGTCGGGCAGCTGCTGGCGCATGTCCTTAATGACCTCATCGGGCGTGCGGAAACCAAAGGGCGCCGGATTACCGATATTGAGCTTGAGGATGCGCTCGCCTTCGTCCTCCATACGGGCAGCCTCGTCGACGACGGGGCCGCGCACGTCATACAGGACGTTCTCAAGTTTGGTGGATTTAGAAAAAGTACGCATGGTGGTGCTCCTTGCAATTTGAGCTGAGGGATGGGGTTCGGGCTTGGAATCGTTGCGGGGTGATGATGCCTCGCCTTGATCGGCGTCGCCGGCAAGCAGCCAGGTAACATCGACCTCCAAAATACGGGCGAGCAGCTCGGCCACATCGCGCCGCGGGATCGTCTTGCCGCTCACATATTGGCTCATCTGACTCTTGCCGAGTTTTTTGCCGAGCATCTCCGATGCGCGGATCACGTCCGACTGGCGAACGTCGCGATCGGACATAGCCTGTCGCAGGCGATCGCTAAACGTCTTTTGGGCCACTAGAACCTCCTTGCTGGCAAAGTTCAATTTATAGAACACGAATTGAACCATGGTTCAATTTAGCAAGCAGTATAACGCGGCACCTCATTCGATAGTTCAATTTCATAAGAAAATGTACCGGACTCCGAGATTTGCCCAAAGCGGACAATGACATGCACGCGTTTAGAGGTATTCAAGGAATCGAGCAGCGGCAAGCGAAACGTCGGCCGTTCGATATATGGCGTTGATCTGCCGATGAGGATGTCCCTCGAGTGGGCGCACGGCAACATCGAACTGACAGCGGCGCAAGATGAGCGCGGGAAGAACACTCACGCCCAGGCCGTCCTCGACCATGGCCATAATCGCATAGTCATCCCAGGTCGACAGCTTAGAGCGCACCGCCAGGCCCGCGCGGCGAAACAGCGGCGTAATCTCGTCGTCGCTACCGCGTTCCAGCAGGATAAACTGCTCGTTGGCCAAATCGGCAAGGGAAACGACCTCCGCGGTGGCAAGCGAGGAGTCCGCTGGCACCACGGCCATCAGCTCGTCTTGCACCAACGGTCGCGACGCCATGCCGGCGCCGCGTGGCTCACGCGGGATAAATCCCAGGTCACAACGGCCCTCAGCCACCCATTGTTCAATCTCTGAGTAATCGCCCATCAGCAACTCATAATCGACATCCGGGTGATCGGCGCGAAAGCGCGCGATCACCGGCGGCAGCACGTGGGTCGCCACGCTCGAAAACGTACCGATGCAGATTTTGCCGCGCATGAGTCCACGCATCTCATCCACCCGTCGCTGCAAGCAAGTGAATTCCTCGCAGAGTGCCTCGACAGCCGGCATGACCTGCCGCCCGTCGGCAGAAAGAACCACGCCCTCTCGACTGCGGTCGAGCACCTTGAAGCCCCAATCGGCCTCAAGATCGGCCACCATACGACTCACGCCCGACTGCGAATAGCTCAGGCGCTCGGCGGCGCGCGTAAAACTGCCGGCGCGCACGGTCTCGAGCAGCACCTGCATCTTTTGAATATTCGTTTCCACGGCACCCCTCCACCTTTGCATGAGTTTTTGTCATGTTATCCATGCATTATATTCGCTTTTCTTCTAAAGCCAGTTCACCCATAGTGAACATGCTCGGATATAGAGGGGATGTCAGCGCATGAACAACGGACTGCTTACGTACTTAGCAGCATTGCTATTGTTTGGCTCCAACGGCATCATCGCCGCTGCCATCGCGCTGCCGAGCTCCGATATCGTGCTACTGCGCACGTTTTTGGGCGCCCTCTCGCTTGTCACTATCCTCGCCATCACCCAACGCCATAAACTGCAGGCGCCATCTCGCCCCCGCGAAGCCGCAGCCCTCCTCCTCTCGGGAGCCGCGCTGGGCGCCAGCTGGATTTTTCTGTTCCGCGCCTACCAGACGATCGGCGTCGGCGTATCCTCACTGCTGTACTACTGCGGCCCCATCATTGTCATGGCGCTCTCCCCGCTCATCTTTGGCGAAAAATTGACCGGCGGCAAAATCGCCGGGTTTATCGCCGTTGCTTGCGGTGCTTTTCTCATTGCAGCGCAAGGTCTAGGCGGCAATATGCCCATTGCGGGTATCGCCTGCGGCATCGCCTCGGCATTTTGCTATGCGCTGATGGTCATCGCTAGCAAGGGTGCGCCACACATCGAAGGCCTCGAGAACTCCGCGCTCCAGGTGAGCGCTGCCTTTGTGACCGCGCTGGTCCTCACGCTCATCACGCAGGGCACCCCCTCATTCCTGTCCGCCGGCGTCGCCGCCAGTATTGATTGGCGCGCCGTCGTCATGCTCGGCGTCGTCAACACTGGCATCGGTTGCCTACTCTACTTTAGTGCCGTCGCCAAGCTGTCCGTCCAGACCGTCGCGGTCGTCGGCTACCTCGAGCCGCTTTCGGCCGTCGTGTTCTCCGCCGTCCTTTTAGGCGAAGCCATAACACCGGTCCGCCTGATGGGCGCCGCACTTATCATCGGCGGCGCGATTTTTTGCGAACTCGTTGGCAGACGCGCAAACGCCAAGGCCGGCGTCGCCCAGGCGGCAAGTGCCTAACAGCCCCTCTTCAGTTTCGAAGCGGGGGCGCGTCCGCAGTTATCACATTGCAGCAAGCCATTCAGCGGATATGCCCCTGCTTTAAAATGCACCTGCGCACGTGAATAATCCCCAGCTGGGGATTATTGTCTAAAATAACCTGATGTGCCAAACTGCTCTTGTATGTATAAAGACGGCATAAAGATTATCTGTCCTAGACAGATAACCGGATGTCTAAGGGAGTCCACGTGGCACACAACAAACTGGAGGCAAGCCCCCAAGACCAGCGTGGTCAAGGCGGGCACGGAGCCATCCCCCTCTCCGCTGGCATGCTGCTCGTAACGCTCGGCGTCGTCTATGGCGACATCGGCACGAGCCCCATGTACACCATGAAATCAATCGTCGCCAACAACGGCGGCATCGGTACCGTCAGCGAAGACATGATTCTGGGCGCGCTTTCGCTCGTCATCTGGACCATGACGCTCGTGACCACGGTCAAGTACGTGGTAATCGCCATGAAGGCCGACAACCACAACGAAGGCGGCATCTTCGCCCTGTTTAGCCTGGTGCGAAAAGTGGCACCATGGCTGATCCTACCTGCCATGATCGGCGGCGCGGCACTGCTCGCCGACGGCATCCTCACCCCCGCGGTCACGGTCACCACAGCCATCGAGGGCCTGCGTACCATCGAGTGGGGCCACGCGCTGCTGGGCGACGGCCAGACCAACGTCATCATCATCACCATCATCATTATCTGCGGTCTGTTTGCCATGCAGCGCGCCGGTACCTCGTCGATCGGTAAGCTGTTCGGTCCGCTTATGACGCTATGGTTCCTGTTCCTGGCGGGCGCCGGCCTGTTCAACATGCTCGGCAACCTGTCCATCCTACGCGCGCTCAACCCCATCCGCGGCATCATGTTCCTGTTCTCGCCCATCAACCACTCGGGCATCATGGTGCTCGGCTTCGTCTTCCTGTCGACGACCGGCGCCGAGGCCCTCTACTCGGACATGGGCCACGTTGGCAAGGCCAACATCTATGCATCCTGGCCGTTTGTTAAGGCAGCGCTTATCCTTAACTACCTGGGTCAGGGAGCTTGGCTGCTCGCCAATAACTCCAACCCCCAGATGCTCGCGATGGATATCGTTAACCCGTTCTATATGATGCTTCCCGAGCCCCTGCGCCCCTTTGCCATCGTGCTTTCGGCCGTGGCGGCCATCATCGCCTCGCAGGCCCTCATCACCGGCTCATTCTCGCTGGTATCCGAGGCAACGCGCCTCAACCTTATGCCGCACCTGCGCATCCACTACCCCAGCGACACCAAGGGTCAGCTCTATATTCCGCTCGTCAATAACATCATGTGGGTCGGCTGTATCTTCATCGTGCTGCTGTTCCAAAACTCCGAGCGCATGGAGAGTGCCTATGGCCTCGCCATCACCGTGACCATGCTTATGACCACGACGCTTTTGACGAGCTATATCGCCGGCATCCTCAAGCACAAGCTGGGCGCCTGCATCTTTGCCCTGCTCTTTGGTGCCATTGAGCTGTGCTTCTTCGCTTCGTGCCTCACCATGTTCTTTGACGGCGGCTACGTCATGATCTTCCTGGCCGCACTGCTGTTTGGCCTTATGTATGTGTGGCGTCGCGGCACCGCCATCGAGCGCACGCAGACGATCCTGCTGCCCGTCTCCAAGTACATCGACCAGCTCAATCGTCTGCGCAATGACGAGACCTATCCCGTGCTCGCTGACAATCTGGTATTTCTCACCAACAGCCCCGATCCGCTCACACTCGACCGCGACGTGCTCTATTCCATCCTGGATAAACATCCCAAACGCGCCAAGGCGTATTGGTTCATTAACGTGCATGTCACCGACGAGCCCTATACGCACGAGTATTCCGTCGAGACCTTTGGCACGGACTTCCTCTTCCGCGTTCGCCTGGGCCTGGGCTTTAAGGTCAATCAGCGCATCAACGCCTACCTGCGCCAGATCGTCGGCGACTTGATGGCATCGGGCGAACTTCCGCCGCAGCACCACACCTACTCCATCTACGAGACGCGCGGCAACGTGGGTGACTTCCGCTTTTGTATGCTGCGCAAGATGCTTGCCCCCGAAACGGACATCAACCGCAATGACCACCGCGTGATGGCCATCAAGTACGCCGTCCGCCGCGCCTGCGGAAGCCCGGCACGCTGGTACGGTCTTGAGAACTCGGCCATTATCATCGAGTACGTGCCGCTGTTTGCCCGCATGCGCCCGGCCGTTAAGCTCGTGCGCACCCAGGTGCCGCTCGAGGTTCAGATCGAAGAGGCCGAGGAAATGGAAGTCGACATCTTCTCGGACGACTTGGTCAACGGCAACGAAGCCGGTAAGGACATGAACGTCGATCCCACCGAGTTGCTCGAGAGCGTCGCCGATACGCCCGAACAGCAACAGCTCGACGGCCTCGAGAGTGAACAACTCAACGACGCCAACTTCTAGCGGCGCCATAAATCAACGACAGCGGCCCTGCACCTCGCGAGAGATACAGGGCCGTCTTGTATTGCAGTAAAGCTAGCGGCTACGAACGACGCGGCTCGGGAACCACGAGCCTATCGGGGCTCGCGCCCTCGGCATCCATCAGGCTCACGTAGCGAATCGACGGATCCCCATACATCGCGTAGTAATAATTGCCCGTGCGCGCGCTAAAGCATCCGGTGTAGATAGTCTTCTCGAACTTGCCATCGCCCATCCTGGACGCTCCCTCGATCATCACCACGCCCTCGAGCGAGCGGAACATGCGAACGACGTTTTCGGTCTCGCTCTCCTTTTGCGGGTAATTGGCATTGAGGTATGCCGCCTTTACAAAACGGCTCGGCGAATAGCAATCGCCCGGAATGCCGCGCATGCCGGCACCGGCTCCATAGGGCTTGAGCTCGGCGCCACGCCATGTCGCCGTCTGCGGAAAATCGCTTGTGGCGGTGATATAGGTGCGCAGGTTTTCCATGTGCCACGGGAAGGTCGGCTGGTTGGCAAGGGTGTCGACCGAATCGTCGTATACATGCAGGCCGTCAGCCATCATCTCGACCACGATGCTGCGCTGGCTGTCGCCGATAATCCAATGGAGCAGCGACACGCCCAGCCCCTCTCCGGCAGATTTGGCGACAATCACCGTGTCGCGCAGCGCGGCCTCGACCTCATCGACCGTCGAGAACGTCGCTGCCACCCACAGGGGAAACTCATAGGCCGCGATATTGTTCTTGCCGTCGACAGGGCCCTCGGCATACTCGGCATAGCCGGGAAAGTTGAGCCCCGCCACAGCCAGACCTGCATCGTTACCGCAATCGAAAAACATGGGATAGTTCTTGTAATCGATGCACATACCGATCACCGCGTGTGCCGCTGTCGCGTCGTCGATAAACGAATACGGAATGTGGAACCCGCGCGGCATCACGCGAACCTGTTGGCCGTAGTCAAAGCTCCAGTCGAGGTTGCGGCCTAGATACATGTGGCCAGAATTATCGGTAAATCGAATGCTCGTACACATAGCGCCTCCTAGCTTCACGTTCTTGCTAATTTCATTGTCTCCAAACAAAAAGGCGCTAAACACAAAAGCCCGGACATGACAACAATGTCATGCCCGGGCTATTCAAGCAGGATAAACTCAACCAAGTTAACCCCGCAGGTCGTCTAAGGGGTCAAAGTGCCGCAGATTGCCACGAAAGAGGAGCGAAGCGTACTTAAGGTACGCGAGCGACGATTGAGCGGCAAGGTGCGGTGCTTTGGTCCCCTTAGACCAACTTTCCAAGACAGTGGTCGATCATATGCTGGACCATCTGCGCCTCGAAGCCGACGAAGTCCTGCTTGCGCTCGCGCATCTTGCCGTCGACGATCACGTCATAAGCAACCTTGCACTTGATATAGCGCGTGGACTTGGTGACCTCCTCGTGCGTCAGGCAGCTCTCCTCCATCTTGCTGGCGCCCAGGCCAAACACCAGACGGGGGTTGTAGAGCACGTGGGGCTCGCCGGCATCGTCCAGGTAGACGCAAACCTTCTTGGTAACGCCAATCTGGTTAGCGGCAAGGCAGCCGGCATCGTCGAGCGACTTGATGGTATCGATCAGGTCCTGAGCAACCGACTCGTCCTCGACGGTCGCAACCTCGCAACGCTGGGACAGGATAGCCTCGTCGTGGCAAAGCTCTTTAATCATACGTTCCTCCATAGGGGTCGTTGTATCCGCTTAAGTATACGGTACCCACACATTTTCATGCGAAAAATACCGTCCGTCTGCTACAAAGCGCCGAACATCAACATGCGAGGAACAACAGCGTCGTAAAGGGGCTATAGTGGGTGAGTTCGTGTCAATCGGCCTAAACTCGGGGCCGAACAAGGAAAGGGTATGCATGGACGAACTATTTCACGTCAGCGAGCGCAAGTCCACAATCGGGACCGAACTCCGCGCTGGACTGACAACATTCCTGGCGATGGCCTACATCATCGCCGTCAACCCCGCGGTGCTCTCGGGCGCTGGCATCGATGCGGGAGCGCTCGCCTGCGCCACCTGCCTGGGCGCCGGCATCATGACCATCTGCATGGGCATCTTCGCCAACCGCCCGCTCGCCTGCGCATCGGGCTTAGGCGTCAACGCGATGATCGCTGGAATCACCACCACCGTCTGCGGCGGTGACTGGCACGTGGCCATGAGCGTCATCTTCCTTGAGGGCGTCGTCATCTTGCTGCTCGTGCTTTGTGGCCTGCGTGAGGCCATCATGGACGCCATCCCGGTTGTCCTGCGTCACGCCATCTCGGTGGGTCTGGGCCTGTTCATCGCCATGATTGGCCTGTGCGATGCCGGCATTATCACCGCTGGCGCCGGTACACTCGTCGGTCTGGGCGACATCACCTCCCCCACCTTCATCGTCGGCATCATCTCCATCGTCGTGACGGTTGCCCTAGCTTCCCGCAACGTGCCGGGCTCGCTGCTCATCGGCATCGTCGTCGCCGTCATCGCCGGTATCCCCCTAGGTGTGACCCAGGCTCCGACCGGTATCATCGCCCCGCTCGACTTCTCGAGCATCGGTGGCCCCATCGCCGACGCCGGCGGCGTGCCTGCCATCGTCAAGGTCCTTACCGACCCCGCGCTCCTCGTCATCTCGTTCTCGCTGCTCATGAGTGACTTCTTCGACACCATGGGCACCGCGATGGCCGTGGCCAAGCAGGGCGAGTTCCTCACCGACGACGGCAACGTCGAGAATATCAAGGAGATCCTGATCGTCGACTCCGCCGCCGCCGCTGTGGGCGGTTTCATGGGTGTCTCCTCCATCACCACCTTCGTCGAGTCCACTTCCGGCGCCGCCGACGGTGGCCGCACGGGCCTCACCTCCGTCACCACCGGCGTGCTGTTCATTCTCGCTGCGTTCTTCTCCCCCATCGTCACCATCGTTTCCAGCGCCGCCACCTGCGGTGCTCTGGTCTACGTCGGCTACCTCATGATGAGCGAGGCCTCCGAGATCGACTGGTCCGACGTGTCGCAGGGTTTCCCGGCGTTCATGATTGTCGCCGGCGTGCCCTTCACCTACTCCATCTCTGCCGGCATCGGCCTGGGCTTTATCGCTTACGTGGTCGTCGCGCTCTTTAAGGGCGAGGCCTCCAAGATCAAGCCGCTCATGTGGATCGCAGCCCTTGCCTTCCTCGTCTACTTCTTCGTGGCGTAACGGCATAGTCTGCTAAAACAAAACAACAAGGCGCGGAGTCGCATCGAACGGCTCCGCGCCTTTCTTTTAGCGTCTGCCCCCGTGCCAGCGTGCGACAATTGAGGCTGTCAATATCACAACACCGAGAGAAGCCTGCCTTGGAAGCGCATCATAAGCAGATAACCGTTTATTCAGAGTGTGCGGAAGGCGCGCCCGTCATCTACCTCCCCGTGGTTATGGGCGACGGTAGTGAAGTCTACGAGCGCTGCCGAGAGCTCGACTGCCCGCCGTTCACCCTTGTCGCCATTGGAGGGCTCGATTGGAATCGCGAGCTGAGCCCCTGGGAATGCGACGGAACTATACGAGATGCCGAGCCCTTTGGCGGACAGGCTGCTGGTTTTCTTGACGAGTTGTTGAAGCAGATAATCCCCCAGGCCGAATCATCGCTCCCGCAACCGCCCGCCTGGCGCGGCGTTGCCGGCTACTCGTTGGCGGGTCTTTTTGCACTGTGGGCACTTTGGCAAACAGATGTCTTTGAGCGCGCGGCGAGTGCATCGGGGTCGCTGTGGTTCCCCGGCTTTATCGACTACGCGCGCGAGCGCACGATGACAGCTACGCCCGACGCCGCCTATCTGTCGCTCGGTAAAAAGGAAACCAAGACGCCCAACCGCATGATGCGGCACGTACTCGACGATACGCGCGCGATGGAAGAGCTGTTTATCGAGCGCGACATCCCAACAACGCTGGAGCTCAACCCCGGCAATCATTTTGCCCAAACTGACCTGCGCATGGCGCGCGGCATCCACTGGATACTGACGCATTAAAAATGGCGTCCACGCGTACGCACGGGCGCCATTTTTTGATTTAGCTGAACACAACTACTATTCGACAGTCTCCTCGAGTTCAGATACGGCGGGCGTCGAGGATTGGGACATGGAAGTCCTTTCATGATGGAAGGGCGATCAGGCATATCGGATAACCTGCCCGAACGATACGATCCGAACCATTGTACGCGATACGCAATGCCTCGCACGCGCCGCCACCTGCAAACGCTAGCGTTACTTCCAAACGCGCTCGGCAATGCGCTTGACCAGCGCGATCTTCGCCCATTGCTCGTCCTCGGTCAGCTTGTTGCCAATCTCGCAGCTGGCAAAGCCGCACTGGGGCGACAGGTACAGATTCTCGAGCGGCACGTACTTAGCGGCCTCGTGGATACGTCCGACGATAACGTCTTCGTCCTCAAGCTCAGCCGCCTTGGTGGTTACCAAGCCCAGCACGACCTTCTTGCCGGGAGCGACGTACTTGAGCGGCTCAAAGCCGCCGGCGCGCGGCGTGTCGAACTCCAGATAGAACGCATCGACATTCTCATGTGCGAACAGGTACGGCGCGATGGGATCGTAGCCGCCCTCAAAGGCATAGGTGGAGTGGTAGTTGCCGCGGCACACGTGCGTGTTGATAACCAGATCGTCGGGCTTGCCCTCGATGGCGGCGTTGTTGAGCGCCACGCCCAGCTCGCTCACCTTTTGCAGGTCAACCGGGCTCATGCCGGTTTTGGCGACAAAATCGGTATCGCAGTAGATGCCCCAGGTGCAGTCATCAAACTGGATGTTGCGGCAGCCTGCTGCGTACAGGTCGGCGATCACCGTGCGATAAGCGGCTGCAATGGCGTCGGCAAGTTCCTCATCGGTCTTATAGACAGCGCGCAGGCTCTCCTGCTGGCCGTCGCAGCGATCGAGCGTGACCTCAGAGAACGTCTGGATCGGCGCCGGAATGGTCTGGCGTGTGACCTGGCCCTCCCCCTCAAGCGCCTTGACGAACTTAAAATGCTCGACGAACGGGTGGTTCTCGCCGCTAATGGGACCAGTAACCACGGCGGTGTCGGCCGTCGTCTCCTCATCATGGAACATATAACCCGTGCGTGAGGTGCGGCGCTCAATGCCGTTAAGGCCCCACATAAAATCGAGGTGCCAGTAGCTGCGGCGGAACTCGCCATCGGTGATCACCTGCAGGCCGGCGGCCTTCTGCTTGGCCACCAAATCGCGAATGGCATCGTCCTCGACGGCCTTAAGGCCGGAAGCGTCGAGTTTACCCGCGACATAGGCGGCACGAGCGTCCTTTACAGCCTGCGGACGAAGAAAGCTGCCGACGATATCGGCGCGAAACGGCGCGTTCGGTTGAATCGAAGTGCTCATAGATATCTCCCTTTGCATTGGTTGCTTTACTGGGACAGAGTATGAGCGCTCATATGACCATCGTAAAATATACGTTTATAACAGTTTGATATAGATGCTTCCTATATCAGTCTGGACTGCCATAAAGAGACTTGAACCGTGCGGAGTACAGCGGCCTAGATATGCTGACGAATCGCGTCGATATAGGCCCGACCGTAGCGCGTGAGCGTCGTGTTCTTGCGCGTGATGATGCCAATCTCCATATACTCGTCCACGTCGAGCGGAATCGAGATAATGCCGGGACCGTTGAGCTCGTGGCTGATCACGCCCGAGCATACCGTGTAGCCGTTGAGGCCCATGGCCAAATTGAACAACGTCGCACGGTCGCGCACGCGGATATTTTTGCGACGCTCGAACGTCGAGGTCAGCTCCTCGGAATAGTAAAACGAGTTGTAGCTGCCCTGCTCGTAGGACAGGAACGGGTAGTCTTCCAGATCCTCGAGCGTCACGCTGGAGCGGTCCGCCAGCGGATGGTCGGCGCAGACGAAGACATGCGGCGTGGCGCAGAAGAGTCCTTCGAACACGAGCTCGTTGGCCACCAGCATGCGCTCGATGACCTCGCGGTTATGCTCGGATAAGTACAGGATGCCCAGTTCGCTTTTCATATGCGCAACATCCTCGATAATCTCGTGAGTCTGCTCCTCGCGCAGGGTGAAGTCGTAACGCGCGGCATCGAACTCGCGAATCACGTCGACAAACGCGTTGACGGCAAAGGAATAATGCTGGCAGCTCACACTAAAGTGCGGCACCTGCTCGGATGCGCCCTTGTACTTACCCTCGAGCAGGTCGGCCTGGTCGAGTACCTGGCGCGCATAGCCCAAGAAGGTCTCGCCTTCCTCGGACACAATGACGCCCTTGTTGGTGCGCTCAAAGATGTGCACACCCATCTCGTTTTCGAGATCGCGAATCGACGCGGTAATCGAAGGCTGCGACACAAAGAGACGGCGCGAGGCCTCGGTAATGCTGCCGCATTCGGCAACTTTGACGACATATCTGAGCTGCTGGAGCTTCATGGCTGTCTCCTTAGCTGTTCGCGAGATTCGCGTCGGCTGCACCCTCCTGACGCATAAACGGCGGCATCTCCCCCGTCGCGGCGCAGGCGGCAATCTGATGCAGAGCCCCGGCGACCGCATCATCTGCCGCGGCGCCGATATGCCAGCGCGCGGCAGCCGTGACGGCCTCGTTGGCATTGGCGACTGCAACGGAGTTGGGAACGGCATCGATCATGGGCAGATCGTTATCGGAATCGCCAAATACGGCCACCTCGTCGGGCGTCAGGCCCAAGGCGCGCGCCAGCTCCAGTGCAGCGCAGCCCTTGTCCCAACCATCCGGAAGGATGTCGAACAGTCGCACTCGGTTGTTGGGAAACACAAGCGAGAGTTCCGGCATCTCAACGGCAACGCGCTCGCGTAGCTCCGCGAGCTCCTCACGCGAACGGGCACTCCAGATATTCGCCTTAAACACCGGCGCGTCATCGACGACGGGACGGCACGGGGCCTCTTCGCCTTTGAGCCACGCATTGCCGCCCGACTCCATAGCGCGACGTACACGCTCGGGATTGCTCGTCACGCAATAGGCATCGTTACCCCAAAAGTCATCGCCCAGGCTGTAGACTTTTAGAAATGTATCGTCGGTTTCTTGCTCCAGATAGTCAGCCAAACGTATCAGAGCATCGTTGTCGATTGCGCGCGAAGCGACTACTTCGCCGTCGACAAACATCACCTGGCCGTTACAGAACGCACCGGTCGAAAAACACTCGGAACGGTTTTTGAACATCCAGCCCATCGCGGACGGCTGACGACCCGAAACCGGCCCAAAGTGCAGACCCGCCGCCTGCATGGCATGAATGCCCTCGATGGCGTAGTCGCTGGCGCCGTCATGCCCGACTGGAATCAGCGTATCGTCCATATCGGTCAGCACAAGTTTGATCATAGAGTCCCCCAGTCATTTTCACCGCAACCATTGTAACGGTGCGCTAGTATAGGGAACAACAGATTCGATGCGGGAGTGCCGGCGGTGCAAACCACAAGGCTGAGAGGGCATGGGGCCCAATCCTTTGAACCTGTCAGTTAATGCTGGCGTAGGGAGCATGCCGCCTTTACAGGGGCGCTGTCTATGCACAGCGCCCCTTTTCTATGCCAAGGAGGCATGTGCAGTGATTGATTCGGAACAGCTTAAGCAACATGTGATCAAGGCCGTGGATGAGATTCGCGCCACCAATCCGATGGCAGGCTCCATCACCAACACGGTGACGATCGACTTTGTCGCCAACGCGCAGCTCGCCGTGGGCGGATCGGCCGCCATGGTCTATCTGCCCGACGAGGGCGAGGCGCTCGTTGCCGGCGGCGGCGCCATCTATCTCAACATGGGCACGCTCTTCCCCATCTACGAGCAGACGATTCCCCGCGCGGCGAAGGCGGCACACGACGCCGGCAAGCCCTGGGTGCTCGATCCGGTGGGCCTGGGCATCGGTAGCCTGCGCACCCAGTTGGTAAACGAGCTCAAGCAGTATAAGCCCGCCATCGTGCGCGGCAACGCCTCCGAGATCATCGCGCTCGCCGGCCTGTGGGGTCTTGAGGGCGAGGCGGCCGATCTGAGCCGCGTACGCGGTGTCGATACCACCGACACGGTAGACGCCGCCCGCAATGCCGCGGTGGCGCTCGCCCGCTACACCGGTGGCGCCGTTGTGGTCTCGGGCGAAGTCGACCTGATCACCGACGGCACGACCGTGGCCAAGTCCCACGGCGGCAGCCCGCTCATGTCCAAGATCACCGGCTGCGGCTGCTCGCAGGGCGGCGTGCTGGCCGTGTACGCCTGCGCCGCCGATCCGTTTACGGCAGCCGTCTGCGGTGCCGCCGTCTACAACGTTGCCGGCTCGCGTGCCGCCGCTGTCGCCGACGCCCCGGCGAGCTTTAAGGTCGCCTTTATCGATGAGCTCTACCGCGCGAGCGCCCAGGACATCGCCGATAACCGGCTCGAGCTCGAGGAGGCATAAGCCATGTCCGAGCCCGCAACCAATGCCGGCATGAACACGCTCGTCGCTGTGGCCATCGCCCCATGCGGCACCGGCGATGAGCTATCCGCCGAGGTCGCCGAGGTCGTGCGCGTCATTCGCGAGAGCGGCCTTCCCAACCGCACCACCTCGATGTTCACCGAGATCGAGGGCGACTGGGACGAGGTCATGCAGGTCGTGCGCGACGCAACCTTTGTGTTGGCGAGCAAGGGCATCCGCACCGAAGTCGTGCTCAAAGCCGATATCCGGCCCGGATTTACCGACACCATGACCGGCAAGCTCGAGCGCATGGAAGCACAGATCAAGAAGCAGGAGGAAGCACGATGAGCATCCGCGACAACCTTGATATCTCGGCCTATCTGGTACTCGGCCCCGAAAACACGCTCGGGCGCCCCGTGGGCGATGTGGTGGCCCAGGCGCTCGACGCCGGCTTTACCTGCATCCAGGTGCGCTCCAAGGTGGCAAGCGCCCGCGAGATCATTGCGCTGACCGGCGACGCCGCGCAGGCAATCGCTCAGGCCGGCAAGACCGGTCAGGTCGCCTTGCTGATCGACGACCGTCTGGACTGTGTGCTTGCCGCACGCGAGCAGGGTATTGCCGTCGACGGCGTGCACGTGGGCCAAAGCGATATTCCCGTCGAGGTCTGTCGCAAGTTGCTGGGTCCCGACGCCATCGTGGGCCTTTCGGCCCGTTGCGAGGAGATGCTCGAGTACGTCAAGACCGCCGACATGAGCCTAGTCGACTACCTGGGCATCGGCCCACTCCACGAGACCGAGACCAAGCGCGACTGCGGACGCGCGGCCGACGGCTCTATCATCACCAAGAGCTTTGAGGACCTGGCCGCACTTCACGTGGCAAGCCCCGTGCCCATCGTGGTGGGCGGCGGCGTCAAGACGGCCGACCTGCCGCAGCTTAAGGCCACCGGCGTCGACGGCTTCTTTGTGGTGAGTGCCGTCTGCAGCGCCGACGACCCCTACGCCGCGGCCAAGGAGCTCGTAGACACCTGGCAGCAGGCATAGGCATAGGCCGAGCAACTGATTCGCAGCCTCATATCTTCAGCAATGGAAAGCGCATCCCAGTTTGGATCTCCATTCCGGGATGCGCTTTCCACATGCGACCCTTACCCCGCCAGATACGCTTCCAACGCCGGCAAAGTCGCCTCCGCATCGCGACGGCCGATCTGGTAGATGCGCTCAAGTTCATCGGGCTCACGACACAGCGACGGCACCTTCACCGATTCGCTCGGACGCACCACAAAGATATCGCCGGCGGCCTCACGACGCGCCAAATCATCGAGCGTGGCATTGTAGACCTCATGCCGATGCTCGAGCGCTGCGACAAACTCCGGATAGTGATGGAACACGCGACGCAGCATGGGCATCACGCTGTTGGGCTGCTTCACAAAGCCCGCCGGCTGCGTGAGTACCACGATGTTGCGGTCATACCCCTGCGCAAACAGCCAAGCGCTGGGAATAGAGTCAGCCACGCCACCATCCAGATACTTATGCCCGTCAATAGCAACGGGACGCGTCGCCACAGGAATCGCCGATGACGCCCGGATCCACTCGATATCGCGCTCATCGCCATAGGGCAGGTCGTGATAGACGGCCTTGCCCGTCTCGATATCGGTACACACGCACGTAAATCGCATGGGGCAGGCGCGGTACGCCTCCAAGTCGATGGGATCGCGCTCGATAGGCACCTCGTGATAGGCAAAATCGGCATTGAACATATCGCCGGTCCGCAGCCAGCTTGCTACACCCACATAGCGCTTGTCGGCGCAATAAGCCTTGTTGTAGCGAATGGCGCGGCCGATCTGGCGCGATTTAAAGTTGTAGCCAAACGCCGCGCCCGCCGAGACACCCACCATATGGTCGCAAGTTAAGCCGTGCTCCATCCAAACGTCGAGCACGCCCGCCGTATACATACCGCGGTAGCCGCCTCCCTCGAGTGCCAGCCCCACTGTGCGCGTCGTATTTGACTGTGCCATGCGACCATCTCCGTCCCCACAAATTCAAACGGAACAAGTATACCCGTCAACATACATCGTCTCAGTCGCATTTTCATCGAACATCGCATCGTCGCGCTACCGTTTGTCGAATAATAGCCGCCCACAGCATGTGCACCCATATATAATTGTGCACTATTGTTTACACTACTCAGCTGTTATCAACAGCGAACATTAACCGGCAAATTAACTCAACAACGCGGCAAGGCGGGGGCCTGGATACATGCAAAGCGCTGAGCAACGACGCGTGTACACAACGAGCTCGCCCGACGCAATCCGCCCCGACCTCAGAAAGCCGCTTAGAACATGGAAACTGTCAGCAATTACACCGAAACGCTCGAAAAGACCGTCCGCGACCTTCTCGAACGTCAAGACGATCTGATCAGGACCGCCTTTACCGACCAGCTTACCGGGCTTGGTAACCGCGGCGGCTTTGCCCGCTCCCTCGAAGAACTCTGGGAGCAGGACGCCCCCGTTACCATGGCGTTCATCGATATCGACAATCTCAAGCACTGCAACGACGTCTTTGGCCATGACGAGGGCAACCGCTATATCTTGCAGGTAAGTCTCTATCTTAAGCTGTATATGAAGGTGGGCGAAGCGGCGTTTCGCATAGGCGGCGACGAGTTTGCCATCCTATCTACGATTGCAACCGAGGACGACCTCGCCGAACGTCTGAAACACTGCCGAACGGTTCTACTCAAAAACAACGATTCCGAGATGCCCCACTCGTTTAGCTACGGAGTGTCACATGCCGACCCCGCCCTGGGCGAAGCTTCCAATCGCATGACGCTCGATGCCGACCATCGCATGTACGACTACAAGCTACGTCATGCCATGCACCTCGATCGACGCAATATCACGCAAGTTCACGCCGACGACTTCGAAATAAGCGATCGAATTTTTGACGCCTTTTCGATGCTCAACGAGGGCCGTTATTTCTTTATCGAGAACTTGGACAAACATCGCACCCTTTGGTCACAAGGTGCCTTGCGCGATCTTGGCCTTCCCTCGGAGCACATAGACAACTGTCGCGATTACTGGAAAACGCGCGTCCATCCCGATGACCTTGAGGCCTACATCAACGACATCGACCAAGTCTATAACGGCACTAAACACCGTCGAGTTATGCAGTACCGCGTACGAAATGCCGCCGGCGACTACGTCCTCTGCCGTGCTCGCGGGTTTCGTATCGACGGCGACGGAAATGTCCCCTCGCTCTATGTCGGCGAGCTCGTCAACCACTCACTTGCCGAAACCGTCGACGCCGCCACAGGCCTCGGAACGCAGCGCATGCTGGTCAACGCTATCGATACCTGCCGCCTTGACCGTTGCAAGACAGGGCTTATAGCGGCGCGCGTTCGTGGCACGACAAAGCTCAACGAGCTCTACGGGGCCGAGGCTGTCGACAACATGCTTGCCGAATACGCGGGCCGCATGCTGTCGATCACCCGCGGCAGGAGCCGGGTCTACCGTTCACGAAGCGTCCAGTTTGTCGTGCTCAGCAACGATTTGGACCACGAGGCATTCGAGCAACTGACCCGCCACCTTAAAGAGGCCGTTTTCGCTCCTGTGCAAATCGCGGGCGACACCATTACTCCCGTCTGTCTTGTCGTCCCGGCATTTTACGAGCACTTAACCCATCAGGCGACCGCCGTTTTAGGCGAACTCGATCGTCGCCTTCGCACAGCCGGCGGGCTTGTCCCCAACGACAGCCTCCCTATACCCAAGGTCGAACGCAAAAGCGCAATCGCCGAACGCATCGATATGCTCACCGGTCTCTACCGACCCAGCGAGTTTATGCGGCGCGCCAACGCTTTTCTCGAGGCAAGGCGCGACGGCGCCTGGTGCATCGCCACGGTCGACATGGGCCACATGCGCCTGTTTAACGAATGGTATGGACAGGCCGAAGGCGACCGCCTGCTTGCCGATGTGGGCACGGTCCTCAAGGACATCGAGAATGCCGACATGGGCGTCGCAGGGTACTGGGGCCAAGATGACTTTTGCGTACTCATCCCCTTTAAGCACATCGCCGTCCATCAAATCTACAACCGCGTTCGCGAGGCAGTAGCCAGGCATGATGGCGACGTAGGTTTTTGGCCGTCCATGGGCGTTTACCCCATCGATTCCAATGAGGAGATCACCATCGATGCGCAGGCAAAGGCCATGTTCACCAATCGGCGCGCAAAAAACGACTTTAAGGAGCGCATTGCCATTTTTTGCCCCGAGGAGTACAAGCGCGAAATCGTGTCCAACCGCACGCTGACCGAATTCCAGTACGCGCTGTCAAATGGTCGCATCACGTACTATCTTCAGCCCCAGGTCGATATGGAAACCGGCGAGATTATTGGCGCCGAAGCACTCACCCGCTGGATTGACAAGGACGGCTCTCTCATTTCGCCCGCAACGTTTATCCCCGCACTCGAGGAAAGCGGCTTTGTAGTGACGCTCGACAAATATGTTTGGCAGGGCGTCGCCATGTGGCTCCGCGAGCGCCTCAATCGAGGACTTCGCGTGGTTCCGATTTCCCTCAATGTGTCGCGCGTAGACATTCTTGCCTGCGATGTCGCCGAGCATATGGGGTCGCTCGCCGCCCAGTACAACCTGCCGCCCGAACTCATGCACATCGAGATCACCGAGACCGCCTATACCGGAGAGTCCGAGGCCGTGGATAAGCTGACCGCGGATCTGCACACCCGTGGCTTCTCGACCTACATGGACGATTTTGGCACCGGCCAGTCCACGCTCGCGATGCTCAAGAACGTCAACGTCGACGTCATCAAGCTCGACCGCACCTTTGTGCCCACCGACCGCGATCAAGGCCGCAGCACGCAAATCATTTCATCGATGCTCGAAATGGCGCAGTCGCTCCATCTGCCCGTCGTGGTCGAAGGCGTCGAGACAAATGAGCAGGCGAACATGCTACGACAAATGGGCGCCCGCTACGCTCAGGGCTTCCTCTACTACCGCCCCATGCAGGCGAAGGATTTTGAGGCATTGCTCGATGGCGGCAATAACAACTGATACGCTCGCGCGCAAAACGCCACCGTCGAAGGGGATATTTGTCTCCATTAGCTAACTTATATCCCCAATTCAAACCGAATTGGGGATATGATACAAACCGTTGTTCCGCCCAAGGAGGTTATCCATCATGAACGAGTCGTATCGCCTGGGCGAGCAATCGATTATTGCCTATCTTCAGCGACTTGCGAACGGCGTCTCGACCGCCGAACTCGATGTTGCCGCGCTGCCTGCTGGGCTACGCGCCGTTGGCGAGCAACTGCAAAAGACGCATGCCATCCTGCAACAAGAGCGCCAGTTGCTTGAGCGCAACGCCTATATCGATCCGCTCACCAACTTGGGCAACCGCAACGGATTCGACCGTCACGTCGAGCAACTCTGGCGCAAAGGCGACCCCTTCACCTGCGCCTATATTGACATCGACCATCTCAAGCATTGCAATGATAGGTTTGGCCACGCCGAAGGCAATCGCTATATTCTGAGCATCTGCCGCACGCTCTCCGAAACCATGGAGCACGATGAGATGCTGTTCCGTATCGGTGGAGACGAGTTTGTGCTCATCTCACTCTCCGCAAACGAGATTGAACTCGAGCAGCGCTTGGAGCAGGTACGTACCAGGCTGATCGAGGCGAGCTCAGGTGGCAAGGCGCCCATGATCGGCAGCTTTAGCTTTGGCTGCTCGCGCGTCGATCCACTTGCTGGCGACACGCGTCGCCAGTGACAATGGATGCCGATCGCAAGATGTATCGCTATAAGCTTATGCATCGTGTGCAGCAACCGAAAGACGATGACGCGCCGCAACGCCCAATCGTCGATCAGCTTCCCTGCAACGACCGGGTGTTCCAAGCGATCTCCATGAGCTCCGAGACGCGCTATCCGTTTATCCTCAATCTCGATACGGGAGAATCGCAATGGTCGGTTAACGCCGTGCGCGATTTTGACCTGCCCTCCCAGCACCCTTTTAACTCACTCGACATGTGGCTCGCCCGCGTTCATCCCGAGGACCGCGACAACGTACGTGTCGAGCTCGACATGGTGATAAACGGCACGTGGCACTTCCACTACATGCAGTATCGCGTAATGGATGCCACCGGAAAATACGTGCTTTGCGACTGCACGGGCCACCGCTTGGACGGCACCGATACCGAGCCCGGCATGTATGTGGGCATTATCATCAACCGAAGCTTGGCAGATACGACCGATTCCGTGACCGGCTTGGGCGATATTCACGCCCTGGTCAACGCCATTGGCGAAATGCGTCGCGTGGCGCGCAAGGCTGGTTTGATCGCCATCAAAATCGACGATATCGCTCAGGTCAATGCCCGCTTTGGCTTTGATGCGGGCGACCGCGTTTTGGCAGAATGTGCCGCCTGTCTGGTGGAATGCTCGCGCGGTAAGGGTCGTATGTTCCGCTCGACGGGGCCGATGTTCGTGGCTCTTTTCGACGACTTTGATCCCGAAGAAACCGATGCGATTGCAGAGGAAATCGAGCGGTTCCTGGGTTCGCCCGTGCTCTTTGGCCCATTTGAATATCAGCCGCCCATTCGCGTGGCCACGCTCCATCTGGACGGCGTCGACCGTCAGCCCGTTTCGATTTTGAACGAGCTCAAAGCGTTGCTCGGGAAAGCCGTGCAGGTGCCAGGTACCAAACTGGATTAGCACCGCGCCCACACCGCCTCCCCCATCGTGCGATAATCCTCTGCAGAAGTCACCGACAGCAGAGGGAGTTTGTGATGAAGGTTCTTTTGGTCAATGGCAGCCCCAAGGCAAACGGCAACACCGCCCGCGCACTCGCCGAAGTCGCCGAGCAACTCAATGCCGAAGGCATTGATACCGAGGTGTTTCAGCTGGGCACCAAGCCCATTCGCGACTGCATTGGCTGTGGTCAGTGCGGCAAGCTCGATTGCCGCTGCACCTTTGACGATGACGTGGTGAACGAGCTGATCGCTGCCGCCGAGCAGGCAGATGGCTTTGTCTTTGGCTCGCCCGTCTACTATGCGCACCCCAGCGGGCGCATCCTTTCGGCTCTCGACCGCGCATTCTATGCCGGCAGCAAAGCCTTTGCACACAAGCCGGGCGCTGCCGTCGCCGTTGCCCGTCGCGGCGGCACGTCTACCACCTTCGACGTGCTCAATAAGTACTTCACCATCAACCAGATGCCCGTGGTTGCTTCCACGTACTGGAACAACGTGTTTGGCGCCATGCCGGGCGAGGCCGCCCAGGACGCCGAGGGCCTGGCCACCATGCGCAACATCGGCAAGAACATGGCCTGGCTCCTGCATTGTATCGAGGCAGGACAGGCCGCCGGTATCGAAGCCCCCGAAGCCGATCGCGAGCGCACCAACTTCATCAGGTAGAACGGCGGAACAAATACATGAACGTGCAAATTTTTGGCACCAAAAAGTCTTTCGATACCAAGAAAGCACAGCGCTTCTTCAAAGAGCGCCGCATTAAGGTGCAGTTTATTGACCTTAAGGAAAAGGAGATGAGCAAGGGCGAGCTCACGAGCGTGATGCAGGCGGTCGGCGGTATCGACAAGCTGCTCAACCCCAAGGCCAAGGACGAGGAGACGCTCGCGCTCATCCAGCACCTCACCCCCAGCCAGCGCTTCGACAAGTTGCTCGAGAACCAGCAGGTTCTAGCCGAGCCCATCGTGCGTAACGGCAAAAAGGCCACCGTCGGTTATTGCCCCGATGTATGGGGAGCCTGGGAGTAGCCTGTGTTATTTGCCAGCGCGTGGGTATAAGAGCAGGCGTTTGGCATATGATTCAACTGTAAGCCATGTCTAACAAAGGAGGGCACATGCCCAACAAACCCGTGAAAATCATCATGCTTACCGGATACCTCGGTGCCGGCAAGACCACGCTGCTCAACCACATCCTCGCTAACGATGGCGGTATCCGCGCCGCCGTAATCGTCAACGATATCGGCGAGATCAATGTGGACGCCAGCCTCATCGCCGACGGCGGCCTTTCCGAGACCGACGACCTCATCCCGCTCACCAACGGCTGCATCTGCTGCACGCTTTCGGATGACCTGGCCAACCAGCTGCAGGGCATCGCCGATTCGGGCAACTTCGATTACATCATCATCGAGGCCTCGGGCATTTGCGAGCCCATCCCCATCGCCTACACCATCTCGAGCTTCTGCGACGAGGCCAAGGTGGGCGGCGAGCCCAAGCTCGCGCTCGACAACATCGTGGCCGTGGTCGACTGCGCCCGCATGTACGACGAGTTCAACGGCGGTCGCGACCTGCTGGCCGAGGATATCGACGAGGACGACATCGAGAGCCTGCTCATCCAGCAGATCGAGTTCTGCTCCACGCTGATCCTCAACAAAACCGATACCGTGAGCTCTGAGCAGATCGCCGAGCTCAAGGCTATCGTGCGCAGTCTGCAGAAGGACGCCGTGATCGTCGAGGCTCAAAACGGCGAGGTTCCCATGGAGGAGCTGCTCGATACCGACCGCTTCGACTTTATGCGCGCCTACAACTCCGCCGCCTGGATCGATGCCATGGAGCATCCCGAGGAGCACGACGACCCCGAGGTGCTCGAGTACGACATCGAGACCTTTGTTTACTCGCGCCGTAAGCCGTTTGACCTGAAGAAGTTCACCGATTTTGTTGAGCAGGAGTGGCCCGACGAGGTCATCCGCGTCAAGGGTCCGCTGTGGCAGACCGGCGACCCGGACATGTGCTACATGTTTGAGCAGGCCGGCCACCAGATGCGCCTGATGGAGAACGGCCTGTTTGTCGACTCGGCGCCCGAGGGCGAGAAACAGAAGATCATCGACGAGAACCCCGAGATCATGCAGATTTGGGACGACGAGACGGGCGACCGTATGACGAGCCTGTGCATCATCGGCCGTCACATGGACAAGGATGCGCTCATCGCCTCCCTCGATGCCTGCCTGACCGACTGGCACCGCGCCTAGGTTTATCCAAGCGGGTATTTTTCCGCTTACGTAACCGCCAAACCACCACGAAGGTACCCTTCGTGGTGGTTTTTCGTTCTGAGCCAAGGAGATTCATGTTCAACATTGTGCTGTATGCGCCCGAGATTCCCGCCAATACGGGCAATATCGGCCGCACCTGCGTGGTTACCGGCGCCCGCCTGCATCTGGTGGAGCCGCTGGGCTTTTCGCTCGACGACAAAACGGTACGTCGCGCCGGCCTGGGCTACTGGCAAAACTTGGACGTGACGACCTATGCCGGCTGGGAGGATTTCCTTGCGCACAACGGCCTCTCCCCTGCCGACGAGCACCTACATCTGTTGACCAAAAAGGCACGCCGCACCTATGCGCAAAGCACCTACCGCGACGGCGACTACTTGGTCTTTGGCAGCGAGAGCTCGGGCATTCCCGAGCCACTGCTTGCCGCGGCGCCCGAGCGCTGCGAGCGCATCCCGATGCTGCGCGATTGCGATTCACTCGACAACGCCGAGGCATGGGAAGCTCACGAGGAATCGCTCGGGCATACCGAGGACAGCCACGAGACCATCCTTCAACAGGATATCTGCGGCAACTTCGTCAACCCGGACGACTATCGCATCAGCGCACTCAACCTCTCCAACAGCGCCGCCATCGTCCTCTACGAGGCCCTGCGCCAAACAGGCTTTCCTGGAATGTGACAAAGGGACTGTCCCTTTGTCACATTCAAGCGTCACGTCGATGACACACACGCCTGATTGATGCTCTAGATAAAGAGCCCTCACTTTTAATCAGAATTAACTAAAGTAAAATGAAGTTAAACGGCGGTGTGAAAGGAGGGCATTGTGGAATATCTCGAGAACCCATTTACCCCCAGTTTTGGTGAGGTTCCTGCCCATCTCGCTGGCAGACAACAGATTATTCGGGATTTGGACCGTGCCTTCTTGAGCCAGCGCAGGCGTCCAGAATTGACCTCGATCTTCTCAGGCGCGCATGGAACCGGTAAAACCGCTCTCATGTCGTCGCTCGCGACAAGGGCGGAATCCCACGGCTGGATAGCCGTAAAGACGACCGCGCTCCCGGGAATGCTTGAGGAAATCGAGTTCGGGGCGAAACGTGCTGCCGGCCATCTTATCGACCCGTCTAAGAACTTCGAAGTCACCGGCCTCGGAATTGCACCGCTCGGCAGCATCGAGGTCAATCGCGTTCACGATGCCTCAACCTGGCGTTATCGCATGAGCGACATCATCGACCAGCTCAACGAGGCGGGCACCGGTCTGCTCGTCACGGTTGACGAGGTGGACCCGACACTCGACGAGATGATCCAGCTCGCAGCGACGTATCAGCACTTTGTGACCGACGGAAAACGCGTCGCCCTGCTCATGGCGGGACTTCCCAACAACGTCTCAACGTTGCTGAACCACAAGACGGTCTCGTTCCTTCGCCGCGCCCAACAATATCATCTGGGTCGCATTGCCGACTATGACGTGCGCGAGGCCTTGATTCGCACAATTCAGGAAAACGATCGCCTGGCAGATGCAGAGGGAATCGATAGAGCCGTTCGCTCGATCTCTGGTTTTCCCTTCCTATTGCAACTCGTAGGCTACCGTGCCTGGGATCTCACAAGCGATTCGAAGGAAATCTCGTCACGCGACTTTGACCTGGGAATCAAAATCGCGCGCGACGAGATGGACGACCGAATCCTCGCGGCAACCTATAGGGAACTCACTGCAGAGGACAAGCGATTCCTCATCGCCATGCTCGATGACGAGGAAGAGTCCACCACCGCTGACCTTGTCGAACGCCTTAAGCGTTCGCCGCAGCAGGTCTCCCGCTACCGACGCCGCATGATAGATGCCGGCATCATTGGAGAACGCGGGCGCGGAATCGTCGCTTTTGAATTGCCATTCTTCCGCGACTATCTCGCGGCTCAATGCGTGAAATAGGCATCAATGAGGCAAAGGGCTGTCCCTTTGCCTCATTGTCTATAGGTAGCGTCCGGTAATGCTCTTGGAGCAGGCCGCGATGTCGCTCGGCGTGCCGGCGCAGACGATTTGCCCACCCGCATCGCCACCGCCCGGGCCCATGTCGATCACGTAATCGGCATTGCGGATAAGGTCGAGATCGTGTTCGATCACGATAACCGTGGCGCCCTTGGCAACGAGACCGTCAAACACGTTCAACAGTACCTGAACATCGAGCGGATGCAGGCCGATCGTGGGCTCGTCAAATACGAATACGGCATCATCCTGCACGCGGCCCATCTCGCTCGCGAGCTTAAGGCGCTGTGCCTCACCGCCCGAAAGCGCCGGTGTGGGCTCGCCAAGCGTGAGATAACCCAGGCCCAGGTCGTGCAAGGTCTGCAAACGCGTTTGAACCTTCTTGAGTCCCAGTGTGGCGTCGATGGCCTCGTCCACACTCATGTCCATGAGCTGCGGCAACGTCAGCAAGCTCCCGTCCTTACCCTCGCGATGGATATGCGAGGCGGCCTCGGCGTAGCGCGAACCGCGACATGCCGGACAGACGATCTCGACATCGGGCAAAAACTGCACGTCAAGCGATATCGAGCCCGTGCCGTCACACGTAGGGCAGCGCAAGGCGCCGGTGTTGTAGCTAAAGGCGCCCGCCTTGTAGCCGGCTGCCTTGGCCTCGGGCGTACGGGCGAAGGCGCGGCGCAACTCATCATGGATGTCGGCATAGGTCGCTACCGTCGAGCGCACGTTGGCGCCGATGGGCGTAGCGTCAATCAGGTTTGCGCGGGCAATACCCTCGGCATCGACCCAACGCACGTGCCCCGGCAGGCGCTCGCCAGCTGCCTGCGCCTTGAGTGCCGGGATGAGCGTCTCGAGCACCAACGTCGTCTTGCCCGAACCCGAAACACCCGTAACCGCAACCAAGCGACCGCGCGGGATATCGACTTCGAGCGGCTTGACGGTATGGATGGCATCGGTCGCCATGCGGATATGGCCCTGGTCGAACATTTCGTCGTCAGTCACCTGCGGACGCAAGCGCTTGGGCTCGGCGCGCAAAAACGGCGCGATGCGACTGCTCTGCGATTGCTCGACCTCGTCTACCGTACCAGCGGCGATCACATTGCCGCCGCCTGCTCCGGCAACGGGGCCCATCTCGACCAGATAGTCGGCTTCCGCCAGCACACGTGTATCGTGGTCGACAACAACCACGGTGTTGCCGTCATCCACCAGATCGCGCATCACGCCCACCAAGCCGTCGACATTGGCGGGATGCAAGCCGATCGAAGGCTCGTCCAGTACATAGAGCACGCCCGTCGATCGGTTGCGCACCACACGGGCGAGCTGGACGCGCTGGCGCTCACCCGTGGAGAGCGTGGCACCGGCGCGGTCGAGTGAAAGGTAATCGAGTCCCAGGTCGACTAGACGACGGGCCGCGCTCAAAAACGAATCGCAGATATCCGTCGCCATGGGCCGCATCTCGGACGGCAAGGATGCGGGCACCCCGCGCACCCACTCAATCGCCTCGCCCAGCGTCATGGCCGCGGCCTGCGCCAGATTGATACCGCGCACTTGGGGCTGGCGCGCAGCCTCGGAAAGACGCGTGCCACCACAGTCGCGGCATGGCCCCTCGCGCAAAAAGCGCGCAACGCGTTTGAGCCCCTTATCGTCCTTAACCTTGGCGAGCGCATTTTCGACGGTATAGACGGCGTTGTAATAGGTGAAGTCGAGCGGCGTGGCGCCCTCGCCGTTTTTGGGAACGTAGAGAATGTGCTTCTTAACCGCCGGGCCGTGGAACACGATATCGCGCTCTTGAGGCGTGAGCTGGCTAAACGGCACGTCGGTGCGTACGCCCATCTCGCCGGCGACCTGCTTCATCAGATCCCACATGAGCGTGCCCCAGGGAAGCACCGCACCCTCGTTGATAGTCTTTGACTCGTCGGGCACCAGGCTCGCCTCGTCCACCTCGCGCATGACACCGGTGCCGCCGCAGGTGGGACACGCACCGCCGCTGTTAAACGCAAGGTCCTCGGCGCTCGGCGCGTAGAACTCACGACCGCATGCAGGGCACGTGAGCGACAGGCCCGCAGCCACGTTAAGGCTCGGCTCCACACGCGCCCCGCAATGCGGGCACACGTGATGGGCGCAACGGCTAAAGAGCAGGCGCAGGCTATTGTTGAGCTCGGTCATGGTGCCAAAGGTCGAGCGTACGCCCGGCACGCTCGGACGCTGGTGCAGCGCGAGCGCCGCCGGCACGTGCAAGACCTCATCCACCTGGGCATGTTCGGCCTGCGTCAGACGACGGCGAGTATAGGTGCTGAGCGCCTCCAGGTAACGGCGCGAGCCCTCGGCATAAAGAACCCCCAGCGCCAGCGAACTCTTGCCCGAACCCGACACGCCGGCAATGCCCACAAGCTTTCCCAGCGGAATATCGATATCGATGTCTTTAAGGTTATGAACGCGCGCGCCACGCACCTCGATAGCCTGCGGGCTCATCTTCTGTTCCGTCACCTTTATCACCCTACTCATGCCATAAAACTCGATCGCGAACGTACGCGCCCAGCATGGGCACGGTAAACCGGACGAGGCCGTATCCGGCAGCCTCGATGACGCGCTCGCGAATCAGGCTTGCGCGATATTTACTCGCCCAGCTCTGGGTACGATCACAACGCTCAATGATATCCGCCATGCGCGTCGGTTTGTTCTCGTCAACCGCCATAGCCTCGATAAAAAGGCGCTGTGGACTGCGCAGCCCGTAATACAGGGGCGCGTCAACCGCTTCGTAGAACTCGGAGACGGCATCCGCATGGCCATCCTCGACATCGCGCCTTTCGATGACCTGCGAGCCGCGTCGAACAGCAGACCGCCACATGTAATAGCCCACCAGCTGAACCATGTAGGGATGCCCCATGCTCTTGTGTGCCGCAAGGTCCGCCGTCTCCGCGTCAACGTGAAGACCAGCGTCTTTGACCGTCTGGATATACGAATCGCGTACCTTGGGCAAAGAGATCGCCCCCAACGTACGCTGCTGGGCACGCCGCAAAAACGTCACGCTCGGCTCTTCGAGCAGATCATCAACCATACTGGGTAAGCCGGCGAACACCAGCGCAAGACCGCGCTGGTCGCTATCGGACAAGCCCGTGGCATCCTGGTCTCCGAGCACCTGCTGATAGAGAACGGCAAGAGCCGCCAGTTCCTCGATAGACGCAGATTGCGCCTCGTCAATCGCAAACAGTATGCCCTTGCCTGGACCGAGCTTCTTGAGGCGCTCGTTGACCAGCCCTCGCAACGTCTCGCCCTTTGCTCGCGCCGCCTCGACCGACATCCGCCCAAACGACGGACCGAACTCCATTGACGTCACAACGGGTTTATTTGAGCGAAGCGCGTCGGCCAAGCGGTCGCATAAGCCAAGCGAAGCGGAATCGGAGACAACCGCCCATCCGCGCTCGCTGGCCAGACGTTGCAGCTCCCGCAGGAGAACCGTCTTGCCACAGCCGCGGTTTCCCGTAATGAGCATGAGCCTGCCCGGCGCTCCAGCGCCGTTATCGAGCCCTTCCTCGAAATCTTCGATGACCGACTCGCGACCGATGAGTATCGGAGGCCGCTTGCCAGCCGTGGGCTTAAAGGGATTTGGATTCATGTCGGCCTCCTCGGATTGGCAAACCCTGGCAATAGTTATACCAACTTATACCGAGTTATACCAATAGCATGTGACAAAGGAGCTGTCCCTTTGTCACATGTGGCCGAAAAACTCCGCGTCTGCTGCTCGCCAGGAGCGGAAGGTGGCGGGATCGACCTTTACGTGCGCCGCGGCGGGCACGTCGTACCATTTGACCGTGTAACCGGCGCCGTGAGAGCAAAAGACCGAGTCGGGCGTGTTGGGCAGATCGGCCTCGGGCTCGTAGGCGGCCGTCTCGATGACGCGCTCGGCATCATGGCAAGCCGCATAGCCGGCGAACTCCAGGTACAGATGCCCGCGACCGCTCGTGTAAGCGGCCACCTCCAGCGCATAATCCTGCACCTCGGATGCCGGCACGCGGCCCGCAAGCTTCGCCCGGTCGCTCACCATCATCGGCGGCTCGTACTCGGCACCCATGCGCGTGGCATCCGAGAGCGCCCGGCCCACGCACTCCCCCGGCACCTCGAGCTCAAAGCGGTACCACGGCTCCAACAGCACCGCCGCGCCGACCTCACGCGCCTGCATCAAACCCTGGCGAATCGCGCGGTACGTGGCCTGGCGAAAGTCGCCGCCCTCGGTGTGTTTGGCATGCGCACGGCCGCCCGTGAGCGTAATACGCACATCGGTGATGGGCGAGCCGGTCAGCACGCCCAGGTGATCGCGCTCCATGGCGTTGGTGAGTGCCAAACGCTGCCAGTTAAGATCGAGTTCGTCGGTCGAGGTCACGGTACCAAACTGCACGCCCGAACCCGCTGGCAACGGCTCCAGACGCAGGTGTACCTCGGCATAGTGGCGCAGTGGCTCAAAGTGGCCCACGCCCTCGACCGGCTGCGAAATAGTCTCCTTATAGAGAATGCCGCCGAGCTCAAACGCAATCGAAAGGCCAAAGCGATCGGCCAACACCCGCTGCACGACCTCGAGTTGCACGGCGCCCATCAACTGCAAATGAATCTGCTCAAGATGCGTATTCCAGCTTACGCCGAGCATGGGGTCTTCGTCCGCCAGCTCAGTCAGTGCTTTGAACACCGCGTGGACATCGTGTTCGCCCGGAAGCACCGTATAGGTGAGAACTGGCGCAATGACGGGCGCATCGCCCGCGGGCTCCGCGCCTAGGGCGTCCCCTGGGCGAACGTGTGCAAGACCCGTCACGGCACAAATACCGCCAGCAGCAACTTCTTGGGCAAGCTCATACTTCTCGCCGTTATAGATGCGTACCTGGTCGACCTTCTGCTCCCACGCCTCGGCACCGGAACGTCCGTTAATCATCTGCTTGGCATGCAGCGTGCCGCCGGTCACTTTAACCCAAGCCAAGCGCTCACCGCGATCCCCGCGGCTCACGCGGTAGACGCGCGCGGCAAACTCCGAGAGCCATGCCTGTTCACGCATCAGTGCGCATATGCCGTCCAGCAGCTCGTCCACGCCTTGGTCCTTGAGCGCCGAGCCGGCAAAGCAGGGAAAGAGCTTGCGCTCGGCAACCATGCGCGACAGCGTCGCGACGGAAAGCTCACCCATCTCGAGAAACTCCTCGAGCGCCGCCTCGTCTAACGCAGCAGCATCCTCCTGAACGGTGCCGCCCGCCAGCAGTTCGTTGGCATCCAGGCAGCCCTCGGAAAGATGTTGCCCAAGCTGTGCCAGCAAAACATCGCGGCCGGGATTCTCCAAATCGATTTTGTTGATATAGATGAACGTCGGGATGTCATAGCGCGCAAGCAGGCGCCACAGGGTTTCGGTGTGCCCCTGCACGCCGTCGTTGGCGCCCACAACCAAAATCGCGTAGTCGAGCGCGCGCAATGTGCGCTCCGCCTCGGCAGAAAAATCGACATGCCCCGGCGCGTCCACGAGCATGACATGGGTATCGCCGTGGTCGAGCACGGCCTGCGACGAGAAGATCGTGATACCACGCTCGCGCTCGATCGCGTTAGTGTCCAGATGCGAATCGCCATCGTCCACGCGGCCGCGCTTGCGAATGCGACCCGCGTTGAACAGCATGGCCTCGGCCAACGTGGTCTTGCCGGCATCGACATGCGCCAAGATTCCAACGACCGTCTGCTTCGACATGGCTCTCCTCTTATTACAAGCCCATCGCACGCGGCAACGGGCGTTCACGCTCCACACTGGATGATACAATTTACGGGCCGGCGGGCGAAGCGGGCCCTATCCCCCGACCGAGCTCATCGTCCCGCGTTGCCGCGCGGCGATTTTCGTAGGTTCGCGCCTTGCGAAAGCCGGCTTGCAAAACAGTGCAGCGAACGAAAATGGCCCCACCCGGGGCCATTTTCGTTCGCGCGAATTGTTGATACGCGTCCCCGCTCTTATGCCTCGCGCAGCCAGTCAAACGCAACACGCGGCGTGCCGTCTGACACATGCACGACGCCGGCGCGCTCGAACCCCGCCTTAATACTCGCACCCTGCATAGGCAGGTTGTCCTGATGCGTGTCGATACGCAGGTGATCGGCACGCTCCTTGGCAAAGGCAAACATCGCAGCCGTGATACCGTGCACGGTGCCGTCGGATGCCACGCGGTGCAGCACGGCGTATGGAGTGTCGCTGCGCCATTGACCGTCCTCAATTACGTCATAGCACTCGTCCGGGCCCGGTAAAAAGGCAAACGTCGCCACCACGCGACCGTCGACTTCGCACACGTAGCTGCCACCAGCGGCAATATCGGCAGCCAGTTGCTCGGCAGAAGGCGTGCCCTCGGGCCACTGCGTGGCGTTGCCATGCGCGCGCATAAAGGCGCGGGCCGCGTCATAGATAGCCATGACAGTGGGAATGTCGGTATCGAGGGTTTTTCTGATCATCACGCGGCGACCTCACGTTTATTGGTATCACTTTGATTGAGCAATGATACCAACGTTTTGAGAAGGGCGCGAAGCAGATGGGAAGCAAAAAGCGAGCCGCCTGGTCAAAGGCAAAAAGCGAGTTTTTGGGCGCTGCCACCGGCGGCGATATGAGCGACCTGTTTGCGCGCGAGGACGAGCGCCGCGACGCCCTGGACGCCGAGCGCGATGAGGCCTGGCGCTACAAGTCGTGCGAGCGCAAAAACCGTTACGACACACGCGCCGAGGCCGAGGCAGTTATGGCCGACTGTGAAAACCGCGGACGGCGCGGTTTGGCCTGCTACAAATGCGAATACTGCGGTGGATGGCACCTGACGTCGCACCCTTGGAAATAGGCGCCGCATCGGCACGGCATTGACGGAGTGTCAGCCATCGTACGCAAGCTACGGACGCGGCGGCACCAAAACATCGTAACGAACGGCCTTGCCCGCAAGCTGATAGCTCGGCTTAACGCCGGCAAGCAGCGGCCCCTTCACCGGTCGTTTGATAACGACCTTGCGCGGGTGCACGGCAAGCGCAGCTTCGACCAGCGTCTCCTCATCGGCGCACGGCTGTTCCAGATGATGTAGGAGCTGGAACTTCTTTTTGACCGCCGCACTTTTAGTACGCTCGGGAAACATGGGGTCCAGATACACCACGTCGGGAGCCGCGAGCTCGCCCTGCCCGATCAGCTCAGCTGTATGGCGAAGGCCGGCAATGCTGTCCTCGCCCGCATGTAAGCGCATGCGCGACACGGCAGCCACAAGCGCCGGATCATCTGCCGCGCGATCCAGGGCATCCTTGAGGAGCGCCGCGATCACGCAATCCTGCTCATACAGATCGACGGTAAAGCCCGCGGCCGCCAACAGCAGCGAATCCTCGCCAAAGCCTGCCGTGGCATCAATCGCCCATGGACACTCGATGCCTTTTGCGCGCGCAGCCTTTACCAACAGCTCTTGCTGCAGACGGCCCTGCTTGAGCCGCGGAAGCATGCGGCCGAAATCGGCGCGCAGCTCCATCGTGCCGTCGGTAAGCGTGAGGCCCTCGGGCTTCCCGGTCAGCTCAAGCCCCGCGGCCCGAGCAGCAGAAAAGGGATCGAAGACGCCCATGGACACTCCTTAACAAGCAAAACGAATACGTGAGTGCCGTTTATGCCAGCACCCAACCGTCCGCTATTGTCCCACATGCGACATGGTCCACAGCATCCCAATGCAAAGCACCGCCATCAATCCCGTGCACACGGCAGCGATCACGGAATCACTCATGCGCCTTCCCAACGACCGCGGCTCACGCACTTGCCCTGCTCCGTACATCATGGCTTCTCCTTCGGTCCAGCTCTTACCATGGCCCCATCATCGCAGCGCCGCGCATACGCTGCCATCGATTTGACTTACGCCCAGCTTTCTTTTTTGAAAGGTTGGACCGTGCGGGCAAGAGACGCTTTCAAACGCATGCATCGCCGCGTTGAACTACAATGTGCTTCACCATATGTGCAGTACATTGGGTGCGCCAAGTTGGCGTACTCGTATCGAAAGGACCAGCCATGAGCTTCACTCGCAAGACTCTCAAAATCCTTGCTCTCATCTACTTTGTTTTGGGCATCGCCAGCCTCGTCACCGCCGGCGTCGGTATCGCCACGGGCGGTCTCGATTCCACGTACGGTTCGTACGCCACGCTCGCAGCGGTCGTGCTTATCGCCAAGGGTCTCGTCGACCTTGCCGCAGGCGTCGCCGGTATCAAGGGCGCCAACAAGCCTTCGCAGGTGGACGGCGCGTTTAAGCTCGGTATTGTTGCCGCGGTCGCCACGCTTGCCCAAGCGGTGCTCACGCTTCCCGCGTTTGGCGGCGACGCCATCAACTTTGGCGCCTTTGTCATCGTGGTGTACGACCTGTTCTTTGTTCAGCAGGCACACGCCGTTAAGGCCGAGAACAAGGACCGCCTGTAAGCGCCCGCTTCTCATAACCTCTGTTTCAGCCAAGCAACTAAAAAGGGCCGATCGCGCATCTCCGCGGTCGACCCTTTACGTTTTCCCAGATAAACCTGCCAAAATTAATCTGTCCCTTTTTGGTAGGTTAGTGGCGGTACTCGGCGATGATGAAGTCGATGTCGGTTTGAAGGGTGTCCAAATTTGCCAGGCGTTCTTTGTCGGAAGGGCGCGTACGGTAGTAGTACGGCGTCATCTGGAACACTGCCTCGATGTCGGACTGGGTCTGAAGCGTAATATTCGCAGACACCCGCTGCATTCCGACTAACTCGAGCTCGGTGGTCTTCGGCAGCTTCTCATCGTTAAGGTACGGCGTGTCGTAGAGCACCTCCTTAAGCCCAAAGAGATGACGGGCGCCCGGCACCACGGTGTAGAGCGAGCCCTCTGGCGCCAGCACGCGGGCAAATTCGCGCTCGTTAAAGGGAGCAAAGAGCTCGGTCACCATATCGAAGGCGCCATCGGCCACGGGGATATCCTTCATGTTGGCTACGAAATAGGCTGCATCGCCGCGCTTGGCGGCCAGGCGAACCATCTCTTTGCCCAAGTCGAAACCGTAAGCATCCACGCCCGGCACCGCGCCCATGGCGCTGGTGTAGTAGCCCTCGCCACAGCAAATATCGAGCAACGTCATGGGGCCGTTCGTAGACGCGGCGCGCCCAGACACCTGCTTGCGCACCAGCTCAACCATCGCATCGCGCAACGGCGCATAGTATCCACGGTTCAGAAAGTCACGACGGCTGCGTGCCTGCGACTTGGGATCGCCCATGGAGTCGCCGCTCTTGGACGAACGTAGTAGATATAGATAGCCCTCGCGAGCTCGGTCAAACCGGTGTCCGCCCGCACATGCAGCACCACGCTCGTCGTCCACCAACGGCTCATGGCAAACGGGACACAACAACATGGCAACTCCTTAGCGCGAACAACACAATGCCCACCATTGTCGCACGCCTTCCCCGCCTAGTCATTGGGGACGTTCTTGAATGACTAGTTAGAAGAGATAAGGAGTGTCCCCAGCTGCCGGCAGAAAAGGAACGTCCCTACGTGCCGACTGGTTGCATTAGGAGTATCATCATCTGCGCAAATAAGCACGAAAGAGCATATTAGAGATTGAGAGCATATGGCTGACACCGTATCTAAGCACATTGACATGACCACCGGCTCGCTGTGGCGCAATATCCCCCTGTTCGCCTTCCCCGTGGCCGCCACGAGCATCTTGGAGCAGCTGTCGAACCTCATCGCCACGGTCATCATCGGTAACTTCTCGGGCGACCAGGGAACCCTCGCCATGGCAGCGGTCGGCTCCAATGTTCCGCTTACCAGTCTTATGCTCAACCTGTTTATTGGCATGTCGCTTGGCTCCAACGTGGTCATCGCCAACGCCATCGGCCGCAACGATCAGAACATGGTCAAACGCGCCGTCCATACCTCGATTTTAATGGCGCTCGTGGGCTTTGTCGTCATCGCCCTGGGCGAGGTCTTTGCCGAGCCCATGCTCGCCGCGCTCAACGTTCCCGCCGAGACCATGCCGCTCGCTTCACTCTACCTACGTGTCTTTTTGCTCAGCATGCCCTCGATTTTGCTCTACAACTTTGAGGCCGCGATTTTCCGCTCCGTCGGCATCACCCGCATGCCGCTGCAGGCGCTTGCCGTGTCCACCGTCCTCAACATTGGCCTGGACCTCATCTTTGTCCCCGTACTCCACTGGGGCGTCGCGGGCGTCGCCATCGCCACCGCCATCGCCTACACCGTCAGCGCCGCTACGCTCTTTATTCGCCTGCTCAAGACCGACTCCGTCGTCCGCGTCACCCCGCGCGACCTGGCTATCGACCCCGTCGCCCTCAAGCGCATCGTTAAGATCGGCCTGCCCGCCGGCATCCAAAGCGCTGTCTTTGCCGTCGCCAACATCATCATCCAGTCCGCCATCAACAGCCTGGGCACCGAGGTCATGGCGGCATCGAGCGCCGCCATGAGCCTGGAGTATGTGTGCTACAACCTGCTCAACAGCTTTAGCCAAGCTTGCACCACCTTTGTGGGACAAAACCACGGTGCCCGCCAGATCGACCGCTGCACCAAGACGCTCAAGGTCTGCCTGGTCGAAGGCGGTATCGTTGCACTCACCACGATCATCGTTATTGTCGGCCTGGGGCGCGAGATCCTATCGCTGTTCAACAGCGACCCCAACATCGTCTCGATCGGCTATATTCGCGTGTGTTCGATCTTCCCGGCGTACGCTTTTAGCATGTTCTACGAAAACATGTCCGGCTACCTGCGCGGCTTTGGTATCTCGCTCACGCCCGCCCTCATCACCATGATCTGCGTCTGCGGCATCCGCTTCTACTGGGTGTTCTGCGTGTTCCCGCACTTCCGCACCTTTGCGAACATCATGATGGTCTACCCCATCAGCCTGGGCACCACGGCGTTCTTTATGGTCGTAGCGGTATTGCTCTGCCACCCGGCACGCACCTATCGCGCCACCCAAGCCAAAGCGACAGCCCGCTAAACACCGCACTCAACGGCACGCCAGTCATTAATTGACAATATGTGAGCTCATGTAGTCGATAAAGCGCCTCGTGGCGATAGGCATGGTGTCCCAACTGCGCCAGGCTGCCACTACGTCGCGCGAGGGGGCGTGCACGATGGGCCGCACGCGAATATCGGCTCGCATGCCCTCAACGGTACGGCGATATAGCATGCTCACGCCTAGGCCCTCCTCCACCATCGCCATGATGGTGTAGTCGTCGGTCACCTCACTCGTCACATACGGCGACAGGCCATGCGCAGCAAATGCATCGAGCACCAGGCTCTGTTCGCCCTCATCCAGCAGCACAAACGGCTCGGACGCCAGGTCGGCGAGTGTCACCTTTTCCTTTGCCGTCAGTGGATGCGCGGCCGGCAATAATGCTACCAACTCGTCGTGATAGACCACGCGCTTCTCGAGACCAGCGGTAAACCCGCGTGCCGTAAAGCAAAAGTCAACCACGCCATCGTGCACCCACTGGGCGTTGCGCGTGTAATCGCCCTGCTTGAGGGTAAAGTGCACGCCCGGATGCAGGGCCCCAAAGTCGCGGATCACGCGCGGCAACACGGTTCGACTCACGTTGGTAAACGTCGCAATGCGAATATCGGTCGACGAAAGCCCCAGCAGCTCCTGGCGCTTGCCCTCGAGCTCGGCCTCGGCAGTCACGATCTGGCGCAGGTACGGCAGATATTGTTTACCGTCGCGCGTAAGCGTAACGCCCTGCTTTCCGCGCTCGATAAGCGTGGTACCCAGCTCGCGCTCGAGTGCTTTGACGGCCTGGCTCACCGCACTTTGCGTATAGCCCAACTCGTCCGCCGCGCCCTTAAGACTGCCGCGATCGACCACCATACAAACAATCTGATACCGCGATGTCATCGTGCCTCCACATCAATGCAGCCGTAAAACGTTTTGTCAGCGCTTTTCGCGCCTACTTTAGCATTTCTTAATCATACTGAAGATACATTCGCTTTACTACATCCACATCTGGGAGCAGAATCCTTTGTACGAAACCGTTCTGTAACAAAAGGAGTCCCATGGATCGCAAAAAAGCAATCGCGCTCTCATTTTCCGTTCCCGTCGCATGGGGCTTTTCGTACCCTCTCATGAAGATCGGCATGGACAGCATGAACGCCACGAGCATCGTCGCGCTACGCTGCATCATCGCCTTTGTGGTCTGCCTGCTGCTCTTCCACAAGCGCGCGTTCCGCATCAACCGCGACCTTATGGTTCGCGCCGCCATCATCGGCGCCATCATGGCAACCGAGCTCACCTGCATGTGCCTGGGCTCCAGCCTCACCTCTGCCTCCACTGCCGGCTTTTTGCAGAGCCTGACGGTCGTGATCGTGCCGTTTGCCAACGCCGCCCTGCTGCGCCGCGCCCCCGAGCGCAAAGTGCTCATCGGCACCGCCATCGTCACCTGCGGCATGTTGCTGCTCTCGGGCACCGACTTCACCAGCCTGAATCCGGGCGCGCTCATCATGCTGCTCTCCGCTTTTATCTATGCCGGCCACATTATCGTAGCCAAGCGCTTTGTCGAAGATGTCGACCCGCTGTCCCTGGGCGTTTGGCAGTTGGGCTTTGGCGGCCTGTTCTCGGGCATTGCCGCATGCGTCTTTGGCGGTTTCACACTTCCCAGTACGCCCAGCGAGATCGTGGTCGTCGTTGCCCTCGCGCTCATCTGCTCTGCCTACGGTTTTATCACCCAGACGCTCGTGCAGCCCCACGTGCCCGCCGAGACCACCGGCTTCGCCTTCTCGCTCGAGCCAGTCTGCTCCGCCGTCTTCTCGTTCTTCCTGGTCGGCGAGGTCCTGAGCCCCATCGCCTTCTTTGGCGCCGCCCTCATCCTCACCGGCGTCATGGTGGCAACCGTCGAGCTTCCGCGCCTCCGCGCACATGGACAGGCTCGCATGGCAGGAGCGCCCGAGCACGTCTCGTAGACCCCGCTCTTCATACAGCCGCGGCATAAAGGCAACCGGTGCGCCTTTACAATAGATGCCAACAGAGCATCTGACGTAAAGGAGCCCCATGGACGCCGCGACCCGCGACCGCAACATAGCAACTTGGTTGGGCGATGCACCGCAGCCGGTACGTGACACTACGAACCAGCTGCTCGAGCGCATCGCCCTTTTGCGTGCCGAGCAGACTATCTACCCGGCACAAGACGACATCCTCAATGCCCTCGCCTACACGCCGGCCGACCAGGTCAAGGTTGTCATCTTGGGTCAAGACCCCTATCACGGACCCAACCAGGCCATGGGGCTGTCGTTCTCGGTCCCCGCGACGCAAACCAAGTTGCCGCCGAGCCTGCGCAACATCTACAAGGAACTCAATGCCGATCTGGGTTGTCCCATTCCCGCCACAGGAGATTTAACGCCATGGGCACAACAGGGCGTCCTGCTTCTCAACACTACGCTCACCGTGCGCGAGCATGCCGCGAACTCGCACGCCAAGCTGGGCTGGAGCACGCTCACCGACTACGTTATCGAACGCTGCTGCCAGCTGCCTCAACCGGTTGTCTTTTTGGCATGGGGCCGCTTTGCCCAGCAGATGGTCGAGGGCAAGCTCGTCGCAACTGACGCGGGCAAGGCAACCGACAAGTTCTGTCTGGCCTCCACGCACCCCTCGCCGCTTTCGGCCAACCGTGCCACGGCAGAACTCCCCGCCTTTATGGGGTCGCGCCCCTTCTCGGCGGCCAATCGGCTACTCGAACAGCACGGCTCGACCCCCGTCAACTGGACTTGCCTCGACTAAAAATCGATACATCAAAAACGCGCCCGACGGCTTTCCATCGGACGCGTTTCCTATTCGGGCCAAATAAATTGTGTGCGGCCGGCCTCGCCGCCATCGATCAGCAGGCTCTGCCCGGTCATAAACCGGTTGGTCACGCCCACAAAGTAGATCCACTCGGCGATCTCTTGGGCGGTGGCCCAGCGCTTAAGCGGCGTGAGCTCCATAATCTGGTTCCACAGCTGTTCGTCTTCCATCACGCAACGGTTGAGCGGCGTGATAACGCCGCCCGGGTCCACACTGTTGGCGATGGCCTGCGGTGCCAGGCGGTTTGCAAGGTTCTTGGTGTAGGCGATAACGCCGCCCTTGCTGGCGGCATAGGCGGGAAACTCCGATCCAGTATGCCCGCTCGCCGACCCCACATTGACCACGGATTTGATAGCCGGCGCAGGCTTGGCGGCGAGCCCCTCCCCCACAAAGGCGTAGCGCTCGGTCACGTTGATGGTGCCACACAGGTTGGCGGCGATATCGTCGGCGGAATCCTGCGTACCGGCAACGTTCACGATCACTTGGGGTTCAAGGTCGCCTGGAAACGAGCCCGGCTCGCGGACATCAACAATCAGATGGCGGTAGCGCTCGTGTTCGATCGCCGCCGGCAGCAGATCAAAACCCACGACCTCGTGGCCCTCGTCCAAAAAGCGCTGCACGCATGCGGCTCCGATACCGCCCGAAGCACCCGTGATCAAAACCCGCATACTTGCTCCTTAGGCGGTTGCGTGGCGCTCGAGGTACTCGGAGCCCACATTCTCGCGCTCCCAGCTGCGCACGACCTTGTAGCCCACAGGGCTCAGGAAGACCTCGCATAGCAGCTCGGCAACAGCACCCGTCAGCGAGCACATAAGGACCTGCACCCAGGTCCAACCAAAGAACGTGTGGCTCACTACAATGGCAAAGACCAGGTTGTCGATAAACTGGCCAACACCCGTAGACACATAGGAGCGGAAGGCAAAGCTCGCAAAGTTATTCTTTTTGAGCATACGGCCGAGCGACTGGTTGAGCGTGGAGTTAACCACGGCAGAAACGAGCATGGCAAGCGACGAGCCAAGCACCACGTACCAGGTGCCACCGATGGTGGCGTTAAGGGCAGTATTGACCTCGATCATACCCGTGTCGTAGTAAGCGCCCCACATGCCGGGCGTGAGCGAGCATGCCCAAAAGCACAGGCTCACGGCCAGGTTGACCAGCAGCGCGAGGATAGAGATTTTGATGGATGCCTTGGCGCCAAAGCGCTTGCAAATCATGTCCTGGCACAAAAACGAAACCCAGCTCACCACAAAGCCACAGTCGAGCGCCAGATACGGTAGGCTGATGAGTTCTTTGTTGGCCAGCAGGTTCATCATGATGACGCTCACGAAAAACAGCGAAACCGTTGCCGCGGGAATGCTCCGCAACAGGACCTTGTAGTCCTCCATGACCTTCTTGATCATTATGTACTCCTTTGGTTTTAGGTTTAACGAGCAGGATATCGGACCCGAACTGCTCGGACGCCCCGGTCTTGAGACGACGGTGGGTATGATAGCCGTTCACACGGCATCAGGCAAGCAAACGGCGCGGCAGCCCCGCAGGGCCACCGAGCCGATGCGTTAAAAGGCCACGTTGCCAAACTCCGACAGGATAAGGTCGGGGTTGTGGTCGGTTGCCCAATCCACGTTCCACGGGCTCGTGAACAACAGCAGCTTACCGCCGCGCATGTCCTCGACGCGCAGCGTGTCGCGCGTGAGCGAAAGAGCCGGGATATCGATGGTATCGGGGTCGTTCTGGATCCAGCGGATGTCCGTATAGGGCAGCGGCTGGCGACGAACCTCAACACGGTATTCGGCCTTAAGGCGGCGCTCGAGCACCTCAAACTGCAGCACGCCGACCACGCCCACGATGACGCTCTCCATGCCGGCACCCAGCTCGCGGAAGATCTGGATGGCGCCCTCCTGGGCAAGCTCCTCCATGCCCTTGACGAACTGCTTGCGCTTGAGCGTGTCGACCTGCGTAATGCGAGCGAACATCTCGGGGGCAAACGTCGGGATCTGCGGATACTGCACGTGGCGCTTGCCGGAGCACACAGTGTCGCCGATGCTAAAGATACCCGGATCGAACAGGCCCACGATATCGCCCGCGTACGCCTCGTCCACGATGGCGCGATCGTCGGCCATCATCGACGTGCCCGTGGCAAGCTTAAGCTTGCGGTTGCCCTGCACGTGGAAGGCATCCATGCCACGCTCGAACTTGCCCGAGCAAATGCGCACAAAGGCGATGCGGTCTCGGTGGTTCTTGTCCATATTGGCCTGGATCTTAAACACAAAGCCGCTAAAGTCGTCGCGGCAGGGATCGACCGGCTCGCTGGCGAGCGTATCGGTATAGGCGCGCGGCGTCGGGGCCAGACGCAGGAACTCCTTGAGGAAGGGCTCCACGCCAAAGTTGGTGAGCGCCGAGCCAAAGAACGCCGGGCTCAGCTTGCCGCAGGCCACGGCATCCAAGTCGAGCTCATCACCGGCGCCATCGAGCAGCTCGATGTCGTCCATCAGGTTCTTATGGTTCTCCTCGCCGATGAGCTCATCCATGGAAGGATCGCCCAACTCGGCCTCGACCTCGGCGACCTTCTTGGTGGCGTTGGCGTGACCGTCGCCCTCAAAGGCGATAACGTGACGGGTCTGACGATCGAACACACCGCGGAAATTGCGGCCGCTGCCGATCGGCCAGTTCATGGGATACGTATTGATACCCAGGACGTTCTCGATCTCTTCCATGAGCTCAAACGGATCGCGAGCCTCGTGGTCGAGCTTGTTCACAAAGGTGAAGATGGGAATGTGGCGCAGCGTACAGACCTTAAAGAGCTTTTTGGTCTGGGCCTCAACGCCCTTGGCGCCGTCGATGACCATAACAGCAGCGTCGGCGGCCATAAGGGTACGGTAAGTATCCTCCGAGAAGTCCTGGTGGCCGGGGGTATCGAGGATGTTGACGCAGGCGCCGTTGTAGGTAAACTGCAGCACCGAGGAGGTGACGGAGATGCCGCGCTCCTTCTCGATGTCCATCCAGTCCGAGACGGCGTGCTTGGCCGAGCTCTTGCCCTTGACCGAGCCAGCAGTCTGGATGCTGCCGGTATAGAGCAGCAGCTTCTCGGTAAGCGTGGTCTTACCGGCGTCCGGGTGGCTGATGATCGCGAATGTGCGGCGCGACGAGATTTCATCCGACAGGCTTGCCATGCGGATCCTTTCTTGCATTGAGTGCATTACGTCGATGTAACCGCCCTATTGTAGCCGCGAAATCCCGCTCTAGGGCACCTATCAGGACAAATTCATCAGTTGGGACCTGGGCAGCCGGCCCAATCGGCATTTGTCTCTTGCATAACTGTGCATAGTGTATATATACTGTGCTTACCGGTTATATACACGTGTAGCCCAACAGCTAAGGAGCCGCTGTGGACATCATCCTATCCAATTCGAGCGACAAGCCCATCTACGAGCAGATATCCTCGCAGGTCAAAGCTCAGATCCTTTCGGGCGCACTCACTGCGGGAGCCAAACTCCCCAGCATCCGTGCACTCGCGAGCGATCTTGGCGTGAGCGTCATCACCACCAAGCGCGCCTACGCCGACCTGGAACAGCTCGGGTTTATCTGCACCGTGCAGGGCAAGGGCTGTTTTGTCGCCGAGGGCAACCAGGAGCTCTTGCGCGAAAACCAGCTCTGCCATATCGAAGATCTGCTTGCGAAAGCGGCAAGCCAAGCCGAAGCCTTGGGCGTCACGCGCGACAAGCTGCACGAAATGCTCGACCTGGTAGCCCCCAAAACCATGCAGTAGCCATCTGCAAGAAAGGCTATACCATGCAAAACTTGCTTGAACTCAAAGGCATCTCACGCACTGTAAGCGACCGCTTTTCACTGCGCGACGTCACGCTTGCCGTGGAGTCTGGCCAGATCGTCGGCTTTGTTGGTGCCAACGGTGCTGGCAAAACAACGACGATTCGAGCTGCTCTCGGGCTTATAAAGCTCGATGCCGGCGAGGTGCGCCTGTTTGGACAGCGCTGTGGCGCCGACGCGCCCGATGAGTCGCAACGCCATCTACGCTCCCGCGTCGGTCTTGTCCTGGACACGTGCCCCTTCCCCTCCACGCTCAAGGTGGGCCAGATCGAGGCGCTCGTAGGCCCGGCGTACCCCACGTGGGACCGCGAAACGTTCGCCGGATTCATCAACCGATTTGGCCTCGATCCCAAGACAAAGGTCAAGGACCTCTCCCGCGGCATGGGTATGAAGCTGCAGCTCGCCTGCGCGCTCAGCCACAATGCCAAGCTGCTCGTTTTGGACGAAGCCACCGCGGGCCTCGATCCCATGGCACGCGAGGAACTGCTCGATGAGCTGCTCGCCTTTGTCGCCGACGGCCAGCGCAGCGTGCTGCTCTCGAGCCACATTACGTCTGATCTCGATCGTGCTGCCGACCGCGTCATCTGCATCGATAACGGCTCGATTGTGTTTGACCTGCCACGCGAGGACATTACCGACCGCGCCGGCATCGCCCACTGCACCCAGGCACAGGCCGCCGAGCTCATGGCTTGCGTCGAAGGCACCCGCGCCGCCCGCCACGCCTACAGCGTGGACGTGCTCGTGCCCAACCACCGCGAAGTGCTCGAGGCCTTCCCCGAGATTCCCTGCGATCGGGCAACCATTGATGACTATCTTCGCTTCATGCTGAAAGGGGCTTTGAAATGAAACGCGCCATTATGTCCGAGCTTGCCATCGTTCGCACGCTCGTCCCGAGCATCGCAGGTGTCGGCCTGTTCATCTTCGTCGTGCTGACCGCCGTCAGGGCATCGAATGGTGATTCCGATATGAGCGCCGCCGGCGCCTTCGCGATCAGTGCCATGTCGCCTATCATGGCCATGACGTCGCTGGCCGGGCTCGACAACCAAAACGGATGGGAGCGCTATCGGGCAACGCTGCCCATCTCACGCAAAGACATCGTCAGCGCACGCTACCTGTGCATCACTATTTTCTCGGTCATCATGACGTGCGCGGCCGTGCTGTTGAGTATCGTCGCCATCCCGATCTTAAACAGCGTGGGTATCCCCTCCACGGGAGAGACCGTCTTTGAGACCGCAATCGCCTCGGCAATATCGATGCTTTTCTCCCTCATGGCGGTGTTTTTGGTACTGCCTCTGTTCTTTCGATTTGAACACATGAAGGCGCAACGCCTATCCGTTGGTCTATACGCCCTATACATGTGCCTTATCATGGTCACGCTAAACTCATTCAACCCCATCAGCAACCAGCTCATGTCGATGATTGCCGGGGCGAATCCCGATCCTTCCGTTCTTGGCTTCCTGTGCGCAGGAATTGCCGCGCTGGCAACGGTCGTCCTTGGCGCTGTCAGCTGCGCCATCAGCACCAAGGTCTACCGGGCACGCAACCTATAGGCAAGCGCGGTATCATTGGACATGCGCCATAGATCTGGCGTGGTCTTTTTTGAGAAGGCGCTCAACCCGTGTCGTGGGTCGTCGCAGCATTTGCGTCAGCATTCTTTGCCGGCATCACATCCATCTTGGCCAAATGCGGCATCAAGCAGACCGACTCCGATGTCGCGACGGCCATTCGCACCTGCGTGGTGCTCGTTTTCGCCTGGGCAATGGCGGGCATTTCTGGATCCATTGGAACCATTGGCAGCATCGAACCCAGATCCTGGCTCTTTCTCGTCCTCTCGGGACTCGCTACCGGCGCTTCGTGGATCTGTTACTTTAAGGCGTTGAGCATCGGAGACGTCAATAAGGTCGTACCGGTCGACAAGATGAGCACCGTGCTCGCCGCGCTGATCGCCATCGTGCTTTTTGGCGAGACGAGCAACCTTGCGGTTAAGCTCGTGGGAACCGCCGTCATTACCCTCGGCACGTTTTTAATGACCGAGAAGCAGCAATCCGCCGGACCCGAGCAGCAGCAAGACCGGACCTGGCTCGCTTACGCCCTCGGCGCCGCCATGTTCGCAGCACTCACCTCCGTCCTCGCTAAGATCGGCATCGAAGGCGTCGAGTCAAACCTGGCCACGGCAATCCGCACCTGCGTGGTACTGGTTATGGCATGGGCAATCGTGGCAGCTAAAGGCAAGATGGGCCAAGCCGTGCACGTAGACCGCTACGAGCTCGTATTTCTCGCGGCATCGGGCATCGCGACCGGAGCATCGTGGCTGCTCTATTACTATGCCATCGCCGCAGGCCAGGTGAGCGTCGTGGTGCAGATCGACAAACTATCGATTGTCGTATCGGTACTATTTGCGCGCTTGGCATTCAGCGAAAAGGTCTCGCGGCGCAGCGCCATCGGTCTCGCCCTCATCGTACTGGGCACTGCGGCGCTCGCGGTTTGGAAGTAGCGCGGCCAGCAGCCGCTACATCCTCACACCTGGCTTGGGATGCCTGTACTGACCGTGGGATGCCGTGCGCTTACCGTGCGAGATGGCAAATTTGGGACAACGGTGCAGGCAACGAAGGCAGGCTGCGCACTCCGGCTTTGTCCAGACGGGAAGGCCGTCGCGCATCTCAATCGCCGCCATGGGGCAGCGCTTGGCACACAGGCCGCAGCCGATGCAGCGATCGGCATCGACGGCAAACTTGCTCGTCTGTTGCATGCGCGGCAGCCCAATTGCGTGATACGCGCACGATGCAAACAGAGGCACGCGATGGCGCATCATGTTGCCCGTGCGGCGTGCCTGCACCGCCTCGATCACGGCATCAATCTGCGCCTCGGCAGCTCTATTGATACCCTCAACCTTTTGAGGGTCAGACAGGTCGAAAACAGGCGTCCAGGTATCGGGCATCTTGACGCTCATCGCCGCATCTAACTCGAGCCCACGCTCGTGCAGCAGGTCGCGGGCAAACTTGGCAGATTGGCCGGTCGTCGAACCGTACGTCGAAACATAGAACGTATAGGGGCGCTCGCCGCCCTTTGCACCGGCAGCAATCGACAGGTCGGCAGTCTTCAAAAACTCGATCATCGGTGTCGGCAGACCCCAGGCATACACCGGAGCAACAAATCCCAGCTGGCAGGGGCCTTCCGTCGCAACAAGGCGAAGGGCTTCGACATCAAAACGCTCAATCGACACAACCTTGTCGTCTGTCGCCGCTGCAATGCGACGCGCCACATGCTCGCTGTTCCCTGTCGCGCTAAAGTACAGGATCATCTCGTACCCCTGGAATTGACTCGTGAAAAACCGCGCTACTTGCGCAGCGGCTTGGGCAGCGGAATGCCGGCGGCGATGGCGGCGGCGATGATCATACAGACGATGCCTTTGAGCGGGAAGCACATGAGCAGCAGGCCCACGACCATGATGGGCTGGCGCATGACGGCGCCCATCGTCGATGCCGTGCAGACAGCGACGCAAAAGACCGGATCGGCGCCGGTGAGGATGGCCAGGCCGTAGCCCAGGCTTACGCCCGAGAAGATAACCGGGAAGAAGTGGCCGCCGCGCCAACCAAGGTTGATGAGGGCGGGCGTCAGCATGGCCTTGACAAGACCGGTCGCGATAAGCACGCCGGCGGGAATGGCCAGATAGGTTTCCATGAGCACGTCGGCCTGGGTCTCGCCGGCAAACATGGTGTAGGGCAGAACCGTTCCGCAGGCGGCAAGTACCAGACCGGCTAGCATGGCCTTGACGACAGGACGCTCCCCTATTGCATGGGCAAGCGCTTCGCTCGCGTGCTCAGAGACAAAGTACAGCCAGCCGCAAGCGGTGCCAACCAACGCCAGCGGAATGAGACAGGTAAGTTCCAGGTTGCCCACCTCGGCGGACTCGAACCTGGGCATGCCCATGCCGCCGCCCATGAGCTGGCCGAGCAGCAGATAGGTGCCCAGGCCGCCGGCAATCGCAATGCCGTAGACCACCGTCTTTTGCGCCTTGGGCAGCTTGATGGTGATCTCGCCGGACGTGGACTCATCGTCGGCGTCTTCGCCCTGGCCGTCGGCGCTACCGGCAAGCGGCGCCACAAAGCCAAAGACGGGCGCGGTAAAGAGCGCCGTCAGCGCGGCCTGAGTGCCCAACAGCGTAAGCTCCCTAAACTCGGCGCCAAAGCGACGCATGCGGTCGCCGACCCAGCTGCACAGACCAGCGATAACGCCGGTCAGGCCGGCCTCCGGTCCAATGCTTCCGCCAAACAGCAGCGGCAGCAATGCCGCGAGCGAAAGCTTGCCCAGGTTGTCGTACGGGTAGCGCCCGTCTTGCTTAACCTTAGCCATCACCTGGTTGAGGTCATCGGTCTTGGTGCCTGTCATCTTTTCGTACAGACCGATTAACAGGCCGCCCAGCAGGCAGACAAAAAACGGGTACGGCAAAAAGCCAAACGGGCCGCTGGCAAGCTCGGGCGAAGAGACGCCCAGCGCGTGCGGAATCTCGGTACACAGATAGTCGATACCGTGCTCCATCGCAAAAAAGAACAGCCAGACTGCAGCACCCGCGAGTGCACCGGTCACGGCAACGCTGACCAAAAACAGCGCTCGGTTCGTGGGTTTGGCAAGGTTATCCATCGGGTCCTCCCGCGGTCAAAGTCGACATAGATACGTTTTATTGTAGAGCGAGCGTTGCCCGAACGAGGCAACCATCCGCGCTGCAAACGGCACCATTGGGAGCCATAGTGGGGCAGGCTCAAGACTTATCCGTTGATAATCGAGGCAATCTCGGGCAAATCGTCGGCAAAGTAGATGCCGTGCTGGCGCCTTGGGCTCGAAAGCCCTTTATCAATCATGTGCCCGAGCAGCGCCTTGAGGTCGTTGTAGTAACCGTCCAGGTTATACAGAATGCACGGAGCACTCAGGTGCCCCAACGATACCGCGGACATGACCTCGGCAATCTCCTCGAGCGTGCCCGTGCCGCCCGGAAATGCGATGAACGCATCGCCGAGCTCAATCATCTTGGCCTTGCGCTCCGCCATATCGCTCGTCACGATAAGGTCGTTGATACCGTCATGTTGAAACTCGGCCTCGATAAAAAAGCTCGGCTCAACACCCGTCACGTGTCCACCCGCCTCGAGTACGCTATCGGCGAGCGCACCCATCAGCCCCGATTTGGACCCGCCGTATACCAGCGCGTGTCCATTGGCGCCAATCCAGTTGCCCAGCTCCTGCACCGCGGGCAGAAATGCCGGGTCATTGCCAGTGTTGGCACCCAGGTACACGGTGATATTCATATTCAGCCCCCCTCATCGTGACGCGCGGCGCCCGCTCTAGCGCTGGCGTCGACGATACTCGCGCACGCGACGCGAAAGGTCGGCAAGTTCGTCGCGATCGAGCTCTTCCAAATGCTCCAGATCATCCATAAAGCGCGCCATGGTGTCCTTTTGACGCATCTTGATAAGCGTATTGCAGTAGTTCACCGCCACGCCCGTGAGCATGGCGATGTAGAAGATGCTGATGACGCTCAGAATGACGGTAATGGCGCGGGCAACCGGTGTCTCGGCCGGAATGTCGCCAAAGCCGATCGTCGAGACCGTCTCAAAGCTAAACCACAGGCCATCGCCAAACGTGAGGGTCGTGGGCTCGGACAGCCAAACGGCCGTCGAGCACAGCAGATAGAAGATAAGAAACAGGCCCGTGATGCGCGCAAAGCCAGCCTGGCGCAACACGTCGGCAAGCGTCCTCAACTTGTTCATCGCGACCCCTTTTCCCAGACGCCCAATCACGTTCGCTCGGTATTGTCCCACGCCTCCCCCGCAAACGAAACTAGTCATTGGGAACTAGTCATTGGGGACGTTCTTAAATGACTAGTCAAACAAGAACGTCCCCAATGACTAGTCGTTTAAGAACGTCCCCGATGACTGCCGGGCGGGAGCGTTTAGCGGTACAGCTGCCGACTGGGCAGGCTGAGCTGGTATCCTTATGCGGTAATGTCTCGATTCGTTAGGATTGCATGTGAGAGCTGCCGTTGTCCTTCGTTCAGTTATATATCGCACCCTGGCCGTCGCGCTTGCCGCGCTTGCCGTACTGAGCACCATCATGCCCGCCCCCGCCTTTGCCGCCGACTCCGATCAGTCAGTCAAGACGGTCCGCGTTGGTTGGCTCGTCAACAACGAGGGCTTCCAGGACGGCACCCCCGGCGAGCGTCTCTCGGGATGGGGTTACGAGTACCTCCAGACCCTATCGTACTACACGCCCGGCTGGCGGTACGAATACGTCTCCGGCACCTTCACCGAGCTTATGGACATGCTCGAGGCAGGCGAGATCGACCTCATGCCCAACATCTCCTACTCCGAGGAACGCGCCCAAAAGCTGCTCTTTTCCTCGAACCCCGAGGGCACCGAGCGCTACTACATCTACGCCAAGCCCGATCGCGACGATCTGGCCAAGGGTGACCCCCAAGCGCTCCAAGGCCTCACCATCGGCTACAACCCCGACGTTATGCAAACCTTCGTTGGCCAGCAGTGGCTCACCAACGAAGGAATCACCTGCACATACAGGGAGTATGACGGAGGCTCCGTTCTCTTTGACGCGCTCGCAAACGACGAAGTCGATGCCGTCATCATGAACGACACCATTTCCTCGCCCGATGCCTTCCCCATGTTCTACGTTGGCTCGAGTGACTACTATTTTGCCGTCCCCAAAAGCCGCCCCGACCTGATGAACGACATCAATGCCGCCATGACGTCAATCGCCCGCGTCAACCCACGCTATATCGACGAAGTCAAATCTCACTACTCGGCCCAAAACAGCGGTTCATCATCGCTCAACGGCCCCGAATGTTCCTGGCTCAAAGCAAACAACAACACCATCACGCTCGGCTACATTACGGGCAAACTCCCCTACTGCAACGAAGACGAAGACGGCAAAATGGAAGGCTCGCTCGCATCGCTTGCGACGACGCTGCACGATAAATTTGGCATCACGGTCAAAACCGTCGCCTTTGATAGCTACAAGATGATGTCAAAGGCCCTGTCAAAGGAAAGCATAGACGTTGCGCTGCCGGTATACCGAGATTACTGGTTTGCCGAGCAAACAGGCGTTGTGCAGTCGATATCGTTGGGGACCATATCCCTCACCGCCATCCACACCGGCAGCAACCTGAACAAAGACCTTCAGAACATTGCCTGTACCAAATCATCGTTTGTCAACAAAAATGCACTTGAAAGCCTGTTTCCCACAGCGACCGTAACCGAATACCAATCCGACGATGAAGCGTTCGATGCCCTCAGGAAGGGAACGGCGCACTGCATCGTCGCTCCCAGTTCACGCGTAAAAACCATCGGTGACCGTTACGATCTCGAGGACTGCGAGACGACCGAGCTCCCTGACACCTGTGAGCTCTCGTGTTGGATTTCGCGCGGAAAACCCGAGCTGTTGGGAATCATCAACAAGGACATCATCAATACCGGAGAATCGCTCTCCGCAAGCAATTTCTCCTCCACGTCGTACACGGCCCAGGAATCCAACACGCTTCAATTCCTTTATCGCAACCGCACCGCCATTGCAGCTACCCTCATCGGTATGTTGTCGGTCGGCATCGTCCTGCTCATCTGGGCGCTCGTGCGCGCTCGAACCGAGCGCAAAAAAGCCGATGCTGCCAACGCCGCTAAGACGGCATTCCTCACGCGCATGAGCCACGACATCCGTACGCCGCTCAACGGTATCCTGGGCCTTATCGAGATCGAGGAATTGAAGGAAGGCGATATGCAAGTCGCCCGCGAGAGCCGTGCCAAGGCGCGCGTTGCCGCCAATCACCTGCTCTCGCTGATCAACGACATCCTCGAGATGGGCAAAATCGAAGACCGCAAGCTAACACTGGAGCATGCGCCTTTTAACCTCAAAGAGCTCTGTGACGATACGCTGGTGCTGTGCAAGCTCCGCGCGTCCAGTAACGGCATCACAATGCAGGACAATAGTCTGCCGTACGCCACGGGGCCATACATGATCGGCAGTCCCACCCATATCCGACAGATCATGATCAACCTGTTAGACAACAGCATTAAGTACAACAAGCACGGCGGCTCCGTCACCTTTAGCTCAAAGACCAAGCCACTCGATAACGGGCGCGCGCTCTTTTGCTTTAGCGTTTCGGATACCGGCATTGGCATGGCTCCCGAGTTTTTAAAGCATATCTATGAGCCGTTTGCCCAAGAGGGTGACGATGCGCGCAGCAAGTTCCAAGGAACCGGCATGGGCATGCCAATCGTCAAGTCGCTTATTGAACTGATGGGCGGCACCATCGAAGTCACCAGCGAACTCCATGTGGGCACCACGTTCTACGTGGAAATTCCGCTCGATATCGACAAGAACCCCCGGGCGCGGACGGATACGGTCGAGAAGGCGCTCGACTGCTCGCTTGCCAACATGAACGTGCTGCTCGCCGAAGACAACGAATTGAATGCCGAGATTGCCCAGGCGCTGCTAGAATCCGAGGGCGTCGTGGTCACCCGCGCCGTCAACGGCAACGAAGTCGTCGATCTGTACCTGTCTCATCCCGCCGGCAGCTTCGATGCGATCCTGATGGACATTATGATGCCGGACATGGACGGTTACGAGGCAACCCGCGCGATTCGTCTGAGCGAGAAGGTCGATGCAGCCGATATCCCCATCATCGCGCTCACCGCCAATGCCTTTGCCGAGGACGCCAAGGCGGCACACGACGCCGGCATGAACGCCCATCTGTCCAAACCGCTCGACTTTAACAAGCTCAAAAACATACTCGCCCGCATCAAGAAAAACGGATCCGTTTCGCTATAGTTTGTGCTCAACAACCATGCCCAGTAGAAAGGAAGCCAACGATGTTTAGGCCCTTACGTCGAAAGAAACGCGCCATCACTGACGAGGAAGCGCGCGAACTGCTCGCCACCTGCAAGCGCGGCGTCTTTGCCGTCAACGGCGACGATGGCTACCCGTACGCCATTCCCGTCAACTACTTCTTTGACACCGAGCACGACAAGATTTATTTCCATGGTGCCAAGGCTGGCCACAAGGTTGATTCACTCAAGCGCGATGACAAGGTCTGCTTTACCGTTTACGGCAACGAGTGGTACAAGGACGGTGACTGGGCTCCCTACGTTATGAGCACCGTGGTCTTTGGCCGCTGTCGCCTGGCGAATGACACTCCCGCGTTTATCGAGGATACAGTCCGCCAGCTCGCGCTTAAGTACTACCCTTCTGCCGAGGAAGTCGAAGAGGAAATCGCCAAGGACATTAAGGGCGTCCAGCTCTACGAGATTACGATTGAGCATCTTTGCGGCAAGCAGATTCAAGAAAAGTAAGCCTCAAAAGCAAAACTCACAAATGGCAATATGGCCCGGTTCCAACCCACCTTGGAACCGGGCCATATGCTTATGAAGCGTCGGCGGCTATGTGCGCAAGCGCCTCAACGAGCTCCTGCGAGCTCACGGGTTTACTCAGGTGCGCGTCCATGCCCGCCTCGCGCGAAAGTCTGCGGTCGTCGGCAAAGGCATTGGCACTCACGGCGATAATCGGCGTGGTCGCGGCATCCTCGCGATCGAGTGCTCGAATTCGACGCGTGGCCTCAAGGCCATCGATACCGGGCATCATGATGTCCATCAACACCACGTCGTACTCGTGCGGTGCGCTCGCGGCAAACGCCTCAACGGCAGACTCGCCATCCTTAGCATGCGTCACGACGGCACCGGCACGGCTGAGCGTAAACTGCGCGATCTCGGCATTCAGATCGTTATCCTCTACGAGCAAAACGCGCAAGCCCTGAAGCGCATCGCCATCGCCCGCATCCGCGCGAACTGCCCGAGGAATCTCGGAGCGCTTGCATTTCTCGAACGGCAGACGGATGGTAAACGTCGTCCCCTGCCCCAAGACGCTCGTAAAGCTCATGGTTCCGCCCATAAGCTCGACTAACTGTTTTGCGATAGGCGCGCCCAGGCCAGTTCCCGATGAGGCGCCTTCCACCTGTTGCTCCTCGCGGCAAAACGGCTCGTAGAGGTGCTGTTGGAACTCCTCGCTCATGCCAATACCGTTGTCGGCGATCGTGTATTCATAGACGGGGGCGCCATCCGCTGGCTCCACCTCGCGGCACACCAGGCGAACATAGCCGCCCTGGCGGTTGTACTTGACGGCATTGCCGGCAATATTGAGCAACAAGCGCTTGAGGTGCGTCACGCTCACCCGTGCATAGGGATGATCGAGCGTCTGCTGGTCGCAGATAATTGTCACCAGACGCTCCTCGGCCTGGCGCTCCAGAATATCGCGCACTTCACAGTTGAGTGCCACCAAATTTGTGGGTACGAGGTTCAGGTCGACCTGCCCGCTCTCCAGGCGACTCATATCGAGTGCCTCGTTGGCAAGGTCGAGCAGCAGTCCCGATGCCGTCCAGATTTTTGAGCGGCACTCAGTCTGCTTTTGCAGATTGTCCGCATTGGCATCGCCGACCTCGACCATGCCGCGAATGCCGTTGATAGGCGTGCGCAGATCGTGGCTCATGCGACGCAAAAACTCCGTCTTTGCCGAGTTGGCGGACGAGGCCTCACGCGCCGCCTTTGCCAGCTTGTCGCCATAGTCGCGCTCCTGCAGCAACAGGTCGGTCATGCGCTGGCGCTCGGCACGGCGACGCATCATCACAACGGCGGCTATTGCACCGCCGTAGAGCACCAGCACGCAGGCGACAACGGCGGCGACGATCTCGAAGTAATGCCGCGCCGAGGCATAGGTGTACACATAGAATTTGTGCGCTTTTCCAAATGTACCCAAATACCACTCGCCGTCGGCGTTAATCAATTTGACCTTACCAGCCAGGCATCGATCCTTAATACCGTCGACAATGAAGACATCCGTCGCGGGCAGATCGAATACGCCCAATACAGTGGGTTCAACGGCATTGGTCGCAACGACCTTGCCGTCGCTTTCGATCACGATATTGCCGCTATCGATGGTTTCGTAGCCTTCGAGCAAACTCTGCAGTTTGAGCGTATTGCTTGCAACCGCCTTCGCGCTCTGATGCCTTACCGCGATAACGATGCCCTCGCCATCCTGCCGAGTCACGCAGCCAATGTCTGCGACCGAATCATCCGCAAGCGTGATGCGGGCGGTATAGGACTTAAGCGGATGAGTTGCCACCTCAAGCACGGGTGATTCTTTGAGATACGTAGCGAGCGACCCGTAGTCCACATCGCCCGTCGAGGACTCGGACACCAAATTGCCCGATGCGTCCGTCACGATCAGCGCGCTCACGTTGAACTGATCGGCATATTGCTCCAGCATGGCGTTATCCACCGAACCGTCGCGCTCCATATCGCGAGCCGCCTCTCCGGCAATCTCCATAACGCGAATCAGGTTTTTGGTCGTATAGGCGCTGTTAAATGCATCGTAGGAAAGGCTCTGCGTCGCCACGTAATCGACAACGTCGGCAAAGCGCTGCTCGGCTTGGGCCGTCGTGTAACCGTAGCTCATCATGCCGGCAACAACCGAGAGCGCTATCCCCAGCAGAGCGACAAGGAGCCATGCCCCTGCCGAACGATTGCCCCGCTCCTGAGCAGCGTGGTCGGGCGCATCGATCATGACAGACCCTCCATATTCAAAAATGGCGAAGGGTCATCAAAGTACTTTGACACCAGACGTTCCATGGTGCCATCGGCAAGCATTTCCTGGTAGGCATGAGTGAGCTTAACGTCGATGCCGCGCGTATCGTTGATATCGAAAGCGGTGCCCAAACCGACCTCTAGCAGCGGCTCATCCAAAATGCGATATGTCACACCATAGTCTTTTTCGTAGGTGAGGAACGAGGACTCATGCGCGGCGATAGCGTCGACCAGGCCCTCGACGAGCGCCGGGTTCAGGTATGAACCGTCCGAAAAGCTGTAGAGTTCCTTGATCTGCGGAACGTTTTCATTTATGCGATTGAGCAAAATGTCCTCGGGCTTGGTGGTGGACTGAACCGCCACGATCTTATCCTCAAGATCGGCAAGCGTGTAGATATCGCTCTGGGGATCGACCGCGACCACCTGGCGGCTCGCAAGGTACGGGCCGGCCCAACGATATTCGTTTTCGCGACCCGTCATACTAAAGCTGCCCATGACACAATCGAGTTCGCCGCTCGCCAGCAGCTCCTTCTTCTTTTCCCAATCGATCAGCTGGTATTTTGGCTTGTAACCAATGCGAGCCAAAGCCTCGGTCAATATCTCGACATCCAGGCCAACGATATCGCCGTACTCGTCGGTATACACAAACGGTGGATAGAGGTCGCTTCCGACGTTGAGCGTCTTAAGGTCGTCGTCTTTGACCTGCGAGGCATCCAGACCTTCTAATGCAGACGTCGAGGCTCCGTCATTCGACCCGGAACAGCCGGCTATCGCTACGGCAAAGGCGCACGCCACCGCAAGCGCGACAAACAACGAAATGGCAACCGAGCGACGGGGTCTTTTCATCGAGCTCCAGACGATCCTGTTTACAGACTGAAATGGAGAAAATAATAGCAAACGAAACCACTCGAGTGCCCAATGGTTACAGACGTTCTACCATGCGGGGCCTTCTAGCCGACTTGGCAGAAGACCCCGCATGCAGCGCACACTTACCGTGCGTTAAAAACGTAGCGGTCCAGGCGGTCGCACGCTTCCCTTACGCGCGAAAGCGGCAGCGCCAGATTCACGCGAATGTGGCAGAGTCCGTGGAACGGACGGCCATCCTGGTAGCCAACGCCCACGCGCGCTCCCTCGTCGAGCAGCCACTGAATATCGCGACCATGCTCGCGGCACCACTCGGTGCAGTCCAGAAACACCATGTACGTGCCCTGCGGACGCGAATAGGACACGCCCTCAAAATGCTCGTCCACGTAATCGCAGAAGTACTCGATATTGCCGGCAAGCACCTGGTTGAGCTCGTCCACCCACTCGTAGCCCTGCGGCTGGTAGGCACCGATAAGCGCATGCATGGAGAGGACGTTCATCTCGTTGTAGTGAGTCTTGTTGGACACGGCGCACACGCGGTCGCGCAGCGTCTCGTTGTAGACAATGTGGTAGCTGCCGACCAGGCCCGCCAGGTTAAACGTCTTGCTCGGCGCATAGAGGGCAACCGTGCGCATGCGGGCATCCTCGCTCACCGACTGCGTCGGGATGTGCTTGTGCCCCGGCAGGATGATATCGGACCAAATCTCGTCCGAGATCACCACGCAATCGTGCTGGCGATAGATGTCCATGGCGCGCTCAATCTCGTCGCGCTCCCATACGCGGCCGCAGGGATTGTGCGGCGAGCAGAACACCGCGCCATGGATGTGGTTTTGGGCGAGCTTGTGCTCCATGTCCTCAAAGTCCATACGCCACACGCCCTGGTCGTCGAACTTAAGCGGGCTGTGGACAATGCGATAGCCCGCGGCCTCAATGGACTTGGTAAAGCCGATGTAGGTAGGGCTGTGGACCAGCACCGCATCGCCTGGTTGGACATACGCGCGCAGCATCGACACGACACCGCCCAGCACGCCGTTTTCGTAGCCGATATGCTCAGGTGCCAAGCCCTCAACGCCGTTGCGGCGGCTCTGCCATTCGATGATGCGGTCGAAATACTCGGGGCGCGGATTGAAATAGCCAAACATGGGGTGCTGGGCACGCTGAATGATGTGCTCCTGGACCGTGGGCACCGTGGCAAAATTCATATCGGCCACCCACATGGGAATGCGGTCGAAGCCCTCGTCGGGTGCGTTCGGAGCCATACCGGGGATCTCACCCCAAGAGTCAACGGCGATGGAGTCCATGCCGTGGCGGTCGATGATTGAAGTGAAGTCGTATTTCATGCTGGACTCCCGTGCGAAGTGGATTGTTTTGGTAGGCGTTATTGTCCACCAGCGTGGGCGGTTTTGACGCGGGGTTTGGCGCTTAATTTGACGGATGCGGACGAATGGCTGGTTAGTCTCGCGCGTCGTTGACGGCGACTACGGTTAGCTGGGTTTCATCGACCGTAAAAGATATGTCGAGTCCAGCGTAAGCCAAGTGGTAAATGCGGTTTGGCTCGTGCTTGCTGCCCGCACGGCGCGGATCTTGGCGAAGGACTTCGACCAAGCCGGAGAGTTTTGCGGGCGGGACCATATCCTGCAGCGCTTGCGGGAACTCGACGTCGAGCTCTTGCCATGGAGCATCCTCAATCCAGCCGCCCGTCGCATCCGGGTGACAGTCCGCGAACGGAATGTAGGGCTTAATGTCGTAGATGGGCGTGCCGTCGCGCAGATCGGCCCCCAGCACATGGATGATGGGGCCGTCGTCGGTAAGCTCGACGCGATCGAGCTTGACGCAGGTAAGCCCAATAGGATTAGGGCGAAACGGACTGCGCGTGGCAAACACGCCCACACGTTCGGCTCCACCCAGACGCGGCGGACGCACGGTTTTCGACCATTTTGCGTTGGCGCCGGACCTGTCCTGCGTTTTGGCATCGGCGGCTATGTCCTTAGCCGTGCCGCCGGGCGTACCGTTTTCGAAGCGCCACAGCAGCCATAGGTGAGAGAAGGAGTCCAGACCCTCAACCGCTGCATTGGAGGCAAATTCCGGCTCAAAAACGATGCGTCCCTGCAGATGGGGTGCCAAAAAGCTGTTGCGCGGAATGCCGAACTTCTGCGGCAGATCGGTATGTATGTGTGCAATAGGTTCCATGCCGGTCCTTGTACGGCATGAAGGTGTGAGGCGTTGTGCGCAATTCTTCGCCGCGGTCCTCCGTCGTGCAACCAACGGTTGCTTGGAAGGGCGCCTTCCGCCGCGTATGCTTAAGCCATCAACCAGCAGAAAGGAGCCGCTATGGCCTTTGCAGAAAAGCTCATTGCCATCCGTCGCGCCCATCACCTTACCCAAGAGCAGCTCGCCGCCAGACTCTTTGTCACGCGCCAAGCCGTCAGCCGTTGGGAGCGCGACGAGGTCACCCCGGGCATCGACATGATGAAGCTCATTGCCGCCGTAACCGGCGAGCCACTGTCCCACCTGCTCGAAATGCCCGAGCATTATTGCCAGAGCTGCGGCATGATACTCACGCCCGACGACTGCGGCACCGATGCCACAGGCGCCACGACCGACCATTACTGCAAGTGGTGCTACGACCACGGCAAGTACACCTACGACACCACCATGGAGGCAATGATCGAGGATTGTGCCCCGCGCCTGGCACAGAACACCGGTATGTCGCTCGACGAAGCCGTCTCGCTCATGGGCGCCGTCCTGCCGCAACTGGAGCGCTGGCGCACCGTGCAGGAAAACGAGGAGCGCTACGGCGCCGAAGCCCGGAAGCGCTACGGCGACGAGGCGATCGACGCAGCAAACGAAGCACTGCTGGACATGGACCCCGAGACATGGAACGACATGAAGGAACTTGAACGCGCTATTCTGGGCCAACTCTCGATTGCCATGGGCGATGGCGATGCGAATGGAAGCGAGGCTCGCAAGCTTGTCGCGATGCATCGTCGCTGGATTGCCCTCAACTGGAGATGCGAGCCCCAGAACGAAGCGTACCTGGGCCTCGCCAATGGTTATCTTGCCGATCAGCGCTTTGTTGACTACTACGACAAGCCCTGCGGCGCCGGAGCCACGGCGTTTCTGGTCCAGGCCATCGAGTCGTCACTGGTCCGCGCATAGACCGCGGCGGCTTTGGGTATTTCAATCAAAACCGCAACCGATTGGAGACCTATGACTACTGATCACGAGCTCGTGCTTTACGTTATGACCGGCTGCCCGTATTGCTTAAAGGTCAAGCACTTTTTGGCCGATAACGGCGTGACCATTCCCGAGCGCAATATCTCGACCGATTCCGATGCCGAACAGACACTCATCGCCGTCGGCGGAAAACGCCAGGTTCCCTGCCTGTTCATCGACGGCAAACCACTCTACGAGTCGAGCGACATCATCGCATGGGTACAAGAGAACCTGCTCTAGTGCAACATAGTCATCGGGGTCGTTCTTAAATGACTAGTCGTTAAAGAACGTCCCCAATGACTAGCTAGCCGCGGAAGCGAGCTATGGGTGCGAGTGGCTGCTCGTGAAAGACCCGCTCGACGGCGGCGCGGTATTCGTCGGCCTTTTTGGTCTTACGCACGAGCTTGTGAACGGTAGCGGGGTCGGCGAAAGCGCACTTGGCGTAGAACCACCACTCCTTCATACGAAAGACCGCGTTACCGCCAATCTCTTCTGCATAGGCCGCAAACAGCGTGTCGTGGAAACGCTGCAGCTCAGCAGCCGTTGCAGCGGGGCCGCCCTTGACCATGCGAGCCAGCGCGGGGTTCGCAAGCAAGCCACGCCCCAGCATCACATGGCGTGTCCCGGGATAGGCCTCCACCAGTGCGTCCATATCCTCAAGATCGAAAATGTCGCCGTTATAGGCCACGGGGAACGGCGCACGCTCCAGCGTCTCGCCATAAAACTCTTTGCGCGGCGAACCCGTATAGCGGTCCTTTTGCACGCGCGGATGCACAATGAGCTCTGCCAACGGCATGCGGCAATACAGATCGAGTACGCGCTCGTATTCGTTGTCGCTCTCCAGCCCCAGCCTGGTTTTTACCGACACCGGCAACGGCGAGCGCTCGCACACATCACGCAAGAACACTTCGAGCTCGTCCAAGTTACGCAAGAAACCCGAGCCCTTGCCCTTGGCAACAACCGTACCCGAGGGGCAACCAAGATTGAGATTGACCTCGCGGTAGCCCATGTCGGCGAGCACCTGCGCCGCCCACACAAACTCGTCCGCGTTCTTGGACATCAGCTGAGGCACTACGTTGAGCCCCTGGTTATTGGCAGGATCGATCTCCTTAAACGCCTTGCCGCCAAAGCGGTTTCCCACCCGCGGCGGCGGCAAAAACGGCGTGTAATAACAATCGAGCGCACCGAAGCACTCCGCATGCACGCGACGGAACACATGCCCGGTAATTCCCTCCATGGGGGCCAGCGAAAGGATCATCTACTCTTCTCTCATATCAACACAACAAAGGGGCCGTCCCTTTGTCACATGCATTATGCCTTGCGCTTCAGGCGATTCACAAGGAAGAGGTAGCTACTGAACGATGACCACCCTCCAGCCGCACCCCATACAACGAGGTCTAATACTTTTCCCGAGAAGTGAGCGAGTGAAAACGGGCCCCCGAAGCATCGGCACTTTCGAGATGCAATTTCCTGCGGTTTTGCCAGCCAAATCCTGCGGGTTTGACGTCTAAAAATGTCGATGCTTCGGAGGCCCAAGTATGGCCGTTCACTTCTCGGAAAAGTATTAGACCTCGATTTACATGCCACTCAATGTGACAAAGTGGCTGCTCCTTTGTCACATTCGATGAAAAAGGGCACCGATGTTAGTCGATGCCCCAAAGCGGCTGCAGGTTAAGCCCTACAGCGTATGTCTAAGACAAATCGAACTATTCGTCCCAAGAGAGGTTCTTACCAGTCTTTTTTGCCAGCGGCAAGAACAGGCCGATAATAACGTTGCATGCGATGCAGAAGATGAAGACGCCCTGGAAGGAGCCGACAAGCTCATAGACCTTCATCATAACGGGCATGCCAAAGGCGCCGACGATATAGCCCACGGAGCAGATCAGCGCGAAGATGCGACCGAAATCGCGGGAGCCAAAGACATCCATAACCAAAACGGTCAGGGCAGTGCCAGCGATGACGTACATTACGTCGTTCACGCCTGCTGCGAGGATGCTGAGCGTCGAGTTGCCGCTGCTCATCATGAGCATGACAAAGGAGAGGATGGAGACAGCGAGCCAGCCCAGAATGGCCTTCGTGCTGCCGAACCTATCGCAAGTGGTGCCGACGATCGGATTGAGGAACAGATCGAAGAGCGATGCAGCGGATACCATGAAGCCGCCCACCATGGGGCTAAAACCAACCTCGGAAGCATACGTCGGGAAGAGCTGGTTCATGCAGCAAGTGAGCTGAACGAGACAGGGGAAGCCGATGCAGAAGAAGAAGGCAGGAGACTTAATGGCGCGCGCATAGCTAACGCCACGCGTGCTATCCTCGGTCGTCTCCTCGGTCTCGGTGACCGTCTCGCCCTCGACGTAGCCATAGGGCAGCATGCCCTTGTCCTGAGGCTTGTAGCGGATGATCAGAATGGAAGCTGGGAGAATGAGCACTGCGGAAACACCGGCGAGCACCAGATAACCAGTTCTCCAGCCAGCGGCCTCGATGACAGAGGTGATGACGGGACTCATGATGAGCATGTAAATCGAGTTCACTGCCCAAGCGAGACCGATTGCCAGGCCACCAGATTTTTTGAACCACTGGTCAATAACGTCGGACATAGCGACGCCGGTGGTGAAGGCGAAGCAAACGCCAATCAGGGCGCCAGCGGCGATGAACATCCAGACTTCGGTGTAGAAGGCCATGCCTGCGCCGGCAGCGAGCAAAATAAGCTCGACAACGGGGAGCCAAACCTTGCCAACGACCTTGGGAATGAGTTTTCCGACAAACGGAAGAGCTGCCGCAAGACCAATGAGCGTTGCGGTGAAGTAATACGAGAAGATGGAATAGTCAAACCCGAACTCCTCGCACACGGGTGCGACGAAGGAGCCCGCGATTACGCTATAGGATCCGGTCGTGCCGGCAGACATAAGGCCGAGCGCGATTACGAGAACCCATGCGTAAACCTTGCTGCTCTTTAACTTTGCATTTTCCATTGATGCAGCTCCTAGAGACCCAGAAGGGCACACATAACGGCCTTGATGGTGTGCTGACGGTTCTCTGCCTCACGGAAGATGACCGAAGCGTTGGCCTCAAAGCACTCGTCGGCAATCTCGAAACCCTCGGTGATGATCTCGCGATGAAGGTCGTTCTTGCACTGGTCGAGGAGCATCTTGCCAACACGGTGATCCGCGTTGTGGACAGAGGGAAGCTCATGCATGCAGAAGATGTCGGGATTGTTGGTGCGCTTGCACAGCTCGCTGGTGACGCGATAGGGGTACAGAGACTCGGCATCGCCCAGCCAGGAGTTGTAGTCGTCGGGATCCAGAACCTCTTCGCCGCACTCGGGGTTGATGTAGCGCCACTCCTCGGTAACGATAACGTCAACGCCATCCAGGGCATCGAGGTCAGAGGTGATGGTAAAGGTCCTATTGGGAGCGTACTTGGCGTAGCAGGCCTCCACCTCTTCGATCATTTCCTTGCACATCTGATGACGGAGGTCGTCGGGGCCGATGGCGAGGAAGTCCATGTCGAGCATAGCGCACAGACGGCCATACCACACCGGGGCGCCGGCGCAGTTGCCAACGAAAGCCATCTTCTTGCCGCGGCTCGTACGCAGACCGCCCCATTGCTCTTCCATCGTAAGAGCGTCAGCGAGCATCTGAGTCGGGTGATCGCCGAGAGTAAGGGCATTGATGACCGGGATGTCAACCAGGTCGGCGACGTCATAGAGGAACTGCTCGTCCTTCTGTGCGCGGTAGACGATGAGATCGTACATGCCGTTAAAGACGCGCATGGCATCCTTGACGGTCTCGCAGTCACCCATGTGGGAGTTGGTCAGATAAGTAAAGCCCATGCCCAAATCATTGCAGGAGGTCTCGAATGCGCAACGAGTACGGGTCGAGCCCCACTCAAAGTTGGCGAGGACGTTTTTGCCGGGGAAGTAGCGCTGGTCGACACCAGACTTCTTCTGAGCCTTAAGGTTCCAGGCAAGATCGATGAGATAGCGGAAATCCTCGGAGGAGAGATCATGGATGTTGATGTAGTCGCGACCGCGGAGGCTGTTGTTCATGCCTATTTCCTTTCGAATTATTATCAAAATTATTGTTGAATGTGTCCCCGAGGAAAACACGGATATCCCTCGGGGAGCGGTACATGTGGCGCCTAAGCCAAAGAGCGCAGGCTCTAAGGCTCACTAACGACTGGCCGCCACGTCCTTAGTCCAGCAGTGCACGCCGCCGCCGGACAGGTTAAGCGCGAGGGAATCAATCATGATGACCTTGCGATCGGGGAAGCAGCTCTCAAGAACTGCCTTGGCCTGCCCATCCTTCTCTTTCACGACCTCGCTCATGCCCTCGTGGTAATAACGCTGGCCAAGAACGACGCCGTTGCAAATCAGGAAGTTGCAGTAGCTCGCTGCGGCGTAGAAGTGGACGGGGCCCTCGGGCCAGGGGGTGCCATCCATAAACTTGCCGCCCATTTCGTCGATGAAGCCCTTATAGAGCTCGTAATCTTCATCGCCAGGGGCGATAACGACTTCAATAGGCTCGGCGGTGGGCATACGAACGATCTCGAAGGGCTTGCCCTCCCAGTCCGTTTCGTTGCTCAGGATCTCGTAGGCTGCCTCAATGCGGCGACGAGACTCTGCTCCAGCCTTGCTCGAGGCTGCCTCTTCATCGGACACCTCGGCAAGAAGAATCTTGTTCGGAGTGATAAAGCGACACATCTCATCAATGTGAGCTGCAAAGCTCATGCCAAAGACGGGAGTTCCGTCTTCCTTCTCGTCGAGGATGCCCAGTCGATAGTCGTCGTCCTCGAGCATAGGCTGCGGAAGCCAGATAACCTTGTTGAGGTTGTAGATGCGCTTATACTCGGCCTCTACTTCCTCTTTCGTGAACTCGGGATTACGCTTGCGGCATTCCGTGTCCTCGATGGAGATCAGAGTGCCGTGACCGTCAAACTCGCGGTCGCCGCCCTCCGAAACCATTTCGGAATTGACGATATCGAAGCAACCGAGCGCAACCGCCATGTGAACGGCTGCCTTACGTGCGGACTGGCACTCCGGGGAGTTCTTGTCCCACACGCCGTAATAGGTCCAAGTGGGGTTGACCATATAAGAATGGCCCTTGTCGTCGACCATGATGCTGGGACCGTTGTCGCGGACATAGAAGTTGGAGTCTTCGAACCGCGTGATCTCGATGCGATCGAGATCACCCCCCTCCTCCTTCAGGCGCGAGCAAGCCTCCTCATAGGAGCCGGGGGTGCCGCAATTGAGGTTGACCGTAACGTCGCCATACTCGAGCAGAGCCTTGATCACGTCAACGCAGGGCTGGCGGTTATCGTAGCCCTCTGCACGGATGTAATCGGGAAGCCATGTCACATAGACGTTGGAGCGCTTCTCGAACTCGCCCGGCATACGATAGTTCTCGTACATGGTTGGTCCTTCCGTCGGGTTTCCCGCGATGCTGTCCGGCCGCGACAATAGCGGGGTTTCACCTGCTATAGTACTACTATACCTACCGTTCGGTAGATAATTTTGAATAATTGCCGCTCGCCTACTGATACATACCGTTCGCCGTATATAGTGGTCATGTTTGGACACGAATTGATGTTCCGTTGCCATCCTTAATAATGTTGGTAGTGCGGAAGTGATTTGCAATGGAGAAATGCAGCGTGAGCACAAGAAAAAAAATATTGGACGCAATGTACGATCTTGTGGCAGAAGTCGGTTATGACAAAGCGTCTATCGGAAAGATTTGCGACTTTGTCGGTATATCCAAGCCATCGGTGTACTACTACTTTCCCTCAAAAGAGGAGATTTTCACTACGCTCTTGGACAGCATGTTTCCGACCATTGACTATCAGCGCGACTACTCGCTAATAGTCGATAGGGACGGGTTCAAGGCCGCGCTTATCGAGCTCGGCAATTCAGTTATAGGTGGCTATCGAAGCGATGAAAAGCGCCGGCGCGTGCTGGCCGAGGTTAGCGTCCAAGCAAATCGAATTCCTGCAGTTCAGGAACGTCAAGCGACGGCGACCAAACGAACCATGGATGCGCTTAAAGACATCCTTCTTCATGGTGTAGAGATTGGCGCGTTTTCCGATAGTGCCGACGTGATGCTCTACGCACAAATTCTTTATACCGTTCTGGAGGGAGCAAGCAATACGGTCGCTCAAGGTGAGGATATTGATGAAAAAGCGGTTTGGGCGGGAATAGTCGAGCTTATGTTCAAATAGACCAGCCAAGCTGAAGCGCATGTTGGCGCCCATGGTGCCTGCGGGCAACCTTTAAAACGAAAACAGGGGTCGACTCCAATCTGGCTTGGAGTCGACCCCTGTTGCGTGGCAATCTATGCCGGTGCAATCGGCGCTTATTACTTTTCAGCAGCCTTACTGAGAAAGCCGGAAACGATAGCAAACGCAGCAATCATAAGGTTGCAGGCAATGCAGAAGATAAATACTCCCTGGAATGACCCTGCCATGCCGTAAACCTTCATCATGACCGGCATTCCAAAAGCACCGACGACATAGCCCGCTGAGCAAACGATTGAATAGATCCTTCCAAAATCGCGTGATCCAAAGAGCGAGAGGAGAAGCATCGGCATTGCGGTTCCAACAATGGCGAACATGGCATCGTTTACGCCAGCTGCAATGATGGAAACGGTCTCGTTGCTTCCGCCAATGATGAGAAGTAGGAATGAAAAAATGCTGACACCTGTCCACGCGACCGTTGCTTTAATAGCGCCGAGCTTGTCACATGTTTTGCCTACGAAGGGATTTAGGAAGATGTCGGAAAACGAAGCTGCCGAGACCATTAAGCTTCCTACGATGGGATTGAAACCGACCTCGCTTGCATAGGTTGGAAACAACTGGTTCATGCAGCAGGTGAGCTGCGCCACGCAAAGCAGGAGGACACAGAGAATAAAAGACGGCGTTTTCGTGGCATCACGGAGTGCCATGCCCGAAAGGGCATCTTCCCGCTCATCGACGCTGTGGCTCTCATGGGTTTCAGAGGTGGTCTCTCCGTACGGAAGCATGTTGCGATCAGAGGGTTTAAGGCGAATGATAAATGCACTCGCAGGTAAAATCATAGCTGCAGAAACGGCCGCAAGTACGATGTATCCCGTACGCCAGCCTTGTTGCTCGATGACCAGCGTAATGACAGGGCTCAACAACAGCGTACAGAGAGAATTAACGCCCCAAGCAAGGCCGATGGCAAGACCGGACGATTTACTGAACCATTGGTCAATAACATCAGACATGCAGACGTCCGTTGTGAACGAAAAGCAGATGCCGATCACCGCAGCGGAGACGATGAACATCCAGACTTCGGTGTAGAACGCCATTGCGGCGCCGGCGGCAATAAGGACGAGTTCAACACAAATATGCCACGGTTTGCCTATTACTTTTGGAATGAAACGACTCAAAAGTGGAAGTCCAAGTGCAAGGCCAAGAAGAATCGCAGTGAAATAGAAAGAGAAAGAGGTGTACTCAAAGCCCAGGTCTTCACATACTGGAGCAACGAATGAGCCGGCAATAATGCTATATGTGCCAGTCGTTCCGGCGGACATTAAGCCGAGCGCAATAACGACGACCCAAGCAAATGCGCCGCTTTCACGGAGACAATCTTTTTTGGCTGGTGTGGTGAGAGTCATGGTTGCTCCATTTCTATCGGCAATACATCCTATATGCCTACCGATAGGTATATAAACCAGAGGACTCTTCGTCAAGCATTAAGCGGGGAGAGGGAGTTCTTAACCTGCCGAACGGTAATTAGACCCCGTTTTCGCAAGGGTCTCAATATGACAAAGTGGCCGTCCCTTTGTCGCATTATTCAGAGCGCAGGGCTTCGACGGGGTCCTTCTTGGATGCGCTACGGGCCGGCAGCAGGCCAGCAACGACCGTCAGCAGCACCGAAATTGCAATGAGCACCAGCGCATCCTGCACGGGCAGGCTCATCAGATTGGGTACTTGTTTGGCAGCAAGCGCCCAGGTATTAACCGGGAAGCTCACGGCCACCACGACGGCAATGGCAAAGACGCCGGCGATAAGGCCCTCGATAAAGGTCTCGGCGTTGAACACGTTTGCCACGTTGCGCTTCGACGCGCCGATCGCGCGCAGGATGCCGATCTCCTTTTTGCGCTCCAGTACGCTGATGTAGGTGATGATACCGATCATGATGGAGCTCACCACCAGGCTGATGCTCACAAATGCGATGAGCACCAAGCTGATGGTGTTCACGATATCGGTCACCGAGCCCATGATGATGCCCATGTAGTCGGTGTACGAGATTGCCTGCTCGTCGTGGCCGGCGGCTTTAACCTGCTTGTTGTACGCATCGATGTGATCGAGCACGCGCTCCTTGGCCTCAAAGTCGCACGGGAAAATCTTGACCGAGATGGGGTCTGCCTCGTCCGCATAGCCCAACGTGGTCAGATTGTTGTCATAGGTGAGCTTCGAAGCCTTGGCATAGCTCATCATGAGCGAACTCAGGTCCTCGGCGTCCATGTTGAAATGGATGGCACGAGCAAAGGCACTCGCATCCACACGCATAGCGCTCGTCAGGTTGGCAAAACTCGATGACATCTGCGTCGCCATCTGGCCCATGAGCCCTGCCGCGCCCGCCTTGAGCTGAGCTGACACCGTTGTCGCAATCTGCTCGCTAATTGTCTGCATCACCTGGTCCATTGCCTGCTGCAGATACGGAGCCAGCTGCTTTTGCACATAGTCGGTCATCGCCTGCTGGAGACGCTCTGCCAGGGCATCGCCGCCGAGGGCCTTGAGCTGGGCCAGGATTTGCTGGGCCGCGTCATCATGCTCGAGATACGTCGAGAATGCGGCGGCGAGCTTTGATGCGTCCTTAAGATCTTCGGGCGACAGCGCCTTAAACTGATCAGACTGCAAAAAGCCCTCAAACAGCTGGTTGGCAAGCGTTCCCACCTGCTGCATTTGCTCGGGCGTGAGCTCCAGACCGTCAAAGATGCCCGAGAAATCTGGGGCCGGTGCTTTTGCCATGATGTCGCTGAAGTCGATGTCCTTGCCAACGCCCGAAAGGTCAATGTCCAGCCCCGACAGATCGATGCCAGAAAGGTCCATACCGCCGGCCGCACCCGAGAGTGCAGACGCATCAAACGAGAACGCGCTCTTGAGCGCCGCCTCGTCCACGCTGAACATGCCGCTCAGATCCACGCCTTGTTTGGCCTCGCCTTGCAGTTCGTCGAAGGTTTTGCCCGTAAAGACATCCATCTCGGGGTGAGCAAGCTGCTCCTGCACAATCTGCGAATTTGCGGCGCGTTCCATAAGCTGACGAGTCAGTGCATGCGTATAGGCAATGCCCGGGGTCAATGCGCTCGCGTTGGCCGTCTCGTTAGGTCGCACCACGCCCACAATGCGCACGTCAATACCGTCGGCAACCTTGGCCGTCATAAAGTCGGCATCGTCAGACATGTCAGTCCACATGCCAGTCTCTTCGTTTTTGCGATACGCATCAGCCGGCGACAGCACCTTAAACGTGGTAGACAGCGCATCGTCGTAGGTAAAGTCGGTGCCGGTCTCGGGCGTTTCGACCCCACCGTCAGCCGTCATAGCGCTGTTTACCAGATCGTTGAGCTCATCGATGTCCAGCGCACCGATGCTATAGAGCGTGTAGTCGCCCACCGTACCGCGGCTCGAAAGCACCATCACGGCTTCGTTGGCTGACGTGGGCCAATGACCGGCGACGACATCGTACTGGCTGTCGAGCAGGCTCTGGTCGTCAATCATCTCGTTAAAGACCGAGGTTCCCATGGATTCCATGCTCACCGTTGCCGCCGAGCTCGCGCCTCCGCTCATTGCCTCGGTCATAGCGTTGGGAACAAGCCGGACGGGCTTCTCATCGCCCTTGCCGGCACGATAGACAACCGGCGATACACCGTAGCCGTACTGAATGGCGTTGACCTCTTTATCGATGCCGTCGCCACCGGCATCGAGCCATGCCTTAAAGCTTGTCATGTCGTTAGACTTAACGCTCGCAAACATATCCTTTACGGCCGTGACCACAGGAATCTTATCGGTTCCCTTAGCCTTGCCGCCGGCACTGTCGTCGGACGAGCCCTCGTTCTTGGACATATCGTCGTCCGTGGCCCCCTGTCCGCCCATCATGGACGACAGGTCGTAATCCTGCTTGGAAATGGTGAGTGGATAGCTCGAGAGCGTATCCTCCTCGACCTTTTTGATGTAGCCGTTTACGCCGTTGGACAGCGCCAGAATCGCCGCGATACCGATAATGCCAATCGAGCCCGCAAAGGCAGTCATGGCCGTGCGGCCCTTCTTGGTCATGAGGTTTCGGGCAGAAAGCCCCAGCGCCGTCACAAAGCTCATCGAGGTTTTGCGCGTAGGCTTTGCCTCGCGACGCGCGGCCTTGGCAGCATCGAAGGGATCGGAATCGTCGGTGATCTTGCCGTCCGCCAGATTGACGATGCGCGTGGCATATTGGTACGCCAGCTCGGGATTGTGCGTGACCATGATGACCAGGCGGTCGCGCGCCACGTCCTTGAGCAGGTCCATGACCTGTACGGATGTCGTTGAATCCAAAGCGCCGGTCGGCTCGTCGGCAAGCACAATCTCGGGATCATTAATCAGGGCGCGGGCGATGGCCACGCGTTGCATCTGCCCGCCCGAAAGCTGGCTCGGGCGCTTGTTAACGTGCTCGCCCAGGCCAACTTTCTCCAACGCCTCGCGCGCACGTTGACGGCGCTCGGCATGCCCCACACCCGTGAGTGTGAGCGCCAGCTCAACGTTTTCCAAAATGGTCTGATGCGGAATGAGGTTATAGCTTTGGAACACAAAGCCGATGCGGTTGTTGCGGTAGGCATCCCAATCGCGATCGCGGAAGTCCTTGGTCGAGATACCGTCAATCAGCAGGTCGCCAGAATCGAAATGATCGAGCCCACCGATAACGTTGAGCATCGTAGTTTTGCCCGAGCCCGAGGGACCCAGAATGGCCACGAACTCGTTATCGCGAAAAGACAGGCTTACGTTGTCGAGCGCCACCTGCGTAAACGACTGCGTGACGTACCTTTTGCAAATACCTTTGAGCTCCAGCATGGACGGCAACCTCTCCCACGCGGGCGCACTTGCCCGCTCTCCCCCGCCGTTCGTATTCGACGCGTTTGTCCTACTCTATCCCCATTTTTTGCCGGAGCCAGTGAGGAATGTAACGAACCGCGCCAAAAAACGAACGGGATGGCGCCCAAAAGAAGAGGTCCCGAGCGGGACCTCTATATGGTGGAGCTTATCTTGAAAAGCAGCGGACTACTTCGCACAACGGCACACGATCATCGCTATGCTTTACGCGTTTTTGCTGCTCGCTATTCGCAATCGCCTGGTCGATAAGCTTGTCGAGTGCTGCACGCTGCTCGGCGGAGCTGATGGCGCCCACGATGGGCTCCCCTACGATGTTGCCATTCTGATCGATGACATACGTTGTCGGGAACGAGAACAAATTTGACGTAAACTTACCGGCCTCGCTATCCGACTTGAACCAGATGTTCTTATATGCCACGCCCTTCTTGCTCAGCACGTCCTTGGCATCTGCAATCTCACCCTTGTTGCCATCGAGCGTAAAGGAATTGACGCCCACGACCTGGCCGCCCTTCTTGGCAAGCTCCTTATTCAGGTCCTCAAGGTCGCCCAACTCACCCACGCACGGCTTGCAAGTGGTGAACCAGAAGTTCATGACGGTGACCTTGTTCTTAGAGAACAACTCGTCGCTGCTCACGTCGTTGCCATCCAGGTCTTTGCCCGTAAAGCTGGGGAACTTCGTCGCCTCGCTCGAAGCATTGGCACCAGCCGTCATGCCAGCGGTCGAGGCGTCGACGCTCTCGCCTGCGCTCGGCGTGCTCCCACAGCCGGGGAACTCCTTCTCCAAGCTCTCGAGCTCGTCCTCGATCTCCTTGATCTGCTGTGCACCGGCCTTGAGCGTCTTAAGCTCATCCGCCGTGAACTCATCCTTGGCGCCGTCGATGGTCTTGAGCAGAAAATCGCCGTAATTGCTGCCGTCCTCAATCATTGCCGAGTCTTTATTTGCCGCATTGAATACCTTTTCCCACAGCGCGTTATCACTCGAAAAGATCTCGTTCTCCTTCTGCATGAGCTTCGCATACAGCTCGGCGGCCTCGTCGGCATTGGCCGGCTTCTGCGCAGTGAGTTCTGCGATCTTAGGATCGGAGCCCGCAGATTCGCTCGCATTGCCACCGGGCGCCGAACATGCCACAAGGCACAAGGCCAATACCGGCACCATAAACAGGGCCGCAATCTTAGAAAGCTTCATAGTCATTCCTCCGTTTTGTCGAAGCTTGTTTACTTTTTATCGGCGGTCAAGGGAAGCTTTTCCGCCGACACATCCAGACCATAGCGATAGCTGATGGCATCGACAGGACAGGCCCCGATGCACTTTCCGCACCGGATACATTCGGCATGATTGGGCGCGCGGACCACATCAACGTCCATCTGACAAACCTTTGAGCACTTGCCGCACGAGACACATTTGCATGCATCGACCCGGATCCCCAGTAGGGACACCCTATTCATGAGCGCATAGAATGCGCCGAGTGGACAAATCCATTTGCAGAAGGGGCGGTAGAACAAAACGCTCAGCACTACCACGGCAATGAGAACGGCAAGTTTCCAAGTAAAGAGATGTCCCAACGCAGATCGAATGCCGGCATTGGCGATGGCCAGCGGAATGGCGCCCTCGAGCACACCCTGTGGACAGATGTACTTACAAAAGAACGGGTCCCCCATCCCCAGATCGTTGACCACCAACGCAGGCAGCACTACCACGGCAAACAGCAGCACGACGTACTTGATGTACGTGAGCGGCTTGAGCTTTTTCGTGGAGAACTTTTTGCCGGGAATCTTATGAAGCAGCTCCTGCAGCCAGCCAAACGGGCACAGAAAGCCGCATACAAAGCGCCCCAGCAGCACGCCGAGCAAAATGAGCGTACCGGTAACATAGTAAGAAAAGTTGAACTTGGATGAACCTACCACCGACTGGAACGACCCGATGGGGCACGCACCCGATGCCGCGGGGCACGAATAGCAATTAAGTCCAGGTACGCAGACTGTTTTTCCCGCGCCCTGATAGATGCTTCCTTTGGCAAAGTTTGGCAGGTGAATATTGGTGACCAGCGTCGCCGCCGCCTGAATGAATCCGCGAAATCGGGCCAAAACATGCGACGCGGTGTTTTCTCTTTTATCCAATTCCGATACACTCCAAGCACAGCCTAATCGCTTTGGCCAGCACGGCATCCGCCTCGCCACGCATAACACCAAAGCACACCATGGCAATTCCGACGATCAACAAAGCGACCTGTACCACGGGTTTTACCGCTTTGAACAACCCAACCACTCCTTTCGTTACGCGACCATTGGACCATATCGACTATAAAATCCGTGTTAAGCGCGATTTGGAATGTGCAAGGAGACTGTTATGCGTATTTTGATCGTCGAAGACGAGCGAGCACTGTGCGATGCAATCGCGCGCAGCTTGCGAAACTTGGCGTACAGCGTCGACTGCTGCCACGACGGACAGGAGGCGCTCGACCTGCTGAGCGTCGAAGTCTTTGACCTCGTGGTACTCGACCTCAACCTTCCCCGTATCGATGGCATGACCGTGCTCAGGGAACTTAGGAAAACCGATTGCGAGACTAAGGTACTGATTCTGTCCGCGCGTGGCGAAGTATCCGATAAAGTCGCCGGACTCGATGCCGGCGCCAACGATTACCTTACCAAGCCGTTTCATCTGGACGAACTTGCGGCAAGGATCCGCAGCCTTACCCTCAGGCGCTTTGCACAAAGCGACATAGTATTAGCCTGCGGAAAGCTCAGCTTTGACACCAAGGCGCGCATCGCTTCCGTGGACAGTGAGGCTCTATCTCTTACACGCAAGGAAACGGGAATCTTGGAATACCTGATGCTTAATCAGGGGCGACCGATAAGCCAAGAGGAGCTTATCGAGCACGTTTGGGATAGCGGCGTGAACAGCTTTAGCAACGCAACCCGCGTTCACATCTCGTCACTCCGCAAAAAGCTACGCAGCGCTTTGGGATACGACCCGATTCGCAATCGGATTGGAGAGGGCTACGTTATGGAGGATAGCGAATGAAAAGGCTTTCGCTGCAATGGCGCATAACGATTATGACGGCACTGCTGACGTGTGCGGCATGCGTGCTGACGAACTGTCTGGTCGGCTATACGGGCATGCGCTACATGGATGCTATCGGCAGCGACATCTCGGCCCTTAGCGCAGCCGGCGTAGATGCACCTCAGGCGTTTGACCCAACGAAGGAGAGCCTCGATGACGAGGTCACGATCGTCGTAAACGACGCACAGGAGTCTTTTGGCACGACAGCCTGGTACATCACGGCTGGAGTCACACTCCTTGGCGGCGCGCTGGCATACTTTGTGAGCGGCCGTGCACTCAAACCGCTACGGGCTTTTGCGGCCCAGGTCGAGCGTGTGCAGCCTGACAACCTAAGCGAAATCAGGCTCAGTGAAGATGTGCCCATCGAGCTACAACGATGCAGCGCCTCTTTCAACGACATGATCGCCCGTCTTGGCGAAGGGTTCTCTGCACAGCGTCAGTTTACCGGCAACGCCGCACACGAGCTGCGCACCCCGCTCGCCCTTATGCAAGCACAGATTGAACTATTCATCTCCGAGCACTCCGGTTTGCAACCCGAAACTGCCGAGCTACTCGGCCTGCTACAAGAACAAACCGAGCGCATGTCTCGAATGGCCAAGGTATTGCTCGAGATGAGTGAGCTCCGCAGCGTTCCTTGCGAGGACGATGTGGAGCTTGGCCCCTTGTCCGAAGAGGTCCTCACCGACCTTGCACCACTTGCCGAAAATAAAGGCATAGCCCTCAATTGTGCTGGAAACGCTTTAGTAATCGGGAGCGACACGCTCCTCTATCGGCTGGTGTTTAATCTGGTCGAAAACGCCATCCGTTACAGCCGCTCCGGCTCGACTGCCAGCGTCTCCATCAGCGACAGCGACAGCCACGTGCTCCTACGAGTCAAAGATGAGGGCCCGGGAATACCCAAGAAGTACCGAGAGAGCATCTTCCAGCCGTTCTTTCGTCTGGACAAATCCCGCAGCAGGGCATACGGCGGCGCAGGACTCGGACTAGCGCTCGTTTGGGAGATTGCAGCTCTTCACGGTGGCACAGTAGAGGTCGAAACAAGTTCCGAGAACGGGACCACCATGCTCGTAAGCCTTCCAAAACGATCCGCAGCGTCAACCGAGCAGTAAAACGAAAGGGGTCCCGAGCAACAGGAGTACAATTGCTGCTATTGTTGCCAGCTGTTGGGAGATGGAAGATGGACTGCGATGGCTACCCATGCGTTCCCATGCCGTTGATGTGCACTGCCTTTGTGCCGGGGCAGATTGACGCTGCGGTTGCAGGCATTTCCGACCCCGATTCACGCACCATCGCCACGGCAGAAGCGCTGTACTTTCGCGGACAGGCCGCCCTCGCTGCCAAGACGGCGCGCCCCTATCTTGACGCCACCGATTCCGCACTGCGCTATTCCGCATGCTTTATCTGCGGATACGCCAGCCTGTCACTCAACCGTATCGCCGACGCCCGCCGTTGTCTTGCGGGCATCCTCGATACGCCAACTGACGAGGAATCACCCGCCGTCCACGCCACGCATATCCTGTTCGCCTCGGCCGCAAGCGTCCTGCTGCACTTGTCTTCCCCGTATTCTGCCGAAGAGTTTTATCCGCTTGCGGCGCATCTGCCCGAAGGCCTGCGCCTGTTCGCCAGCTACGTGATGGCGCATGCCCTGTACCTGCGCGGCGAATATGGCCGCAGTCTGGGCATGGCGGAAAACGCCCTGATCATGAAACAGGGGAGCTATCCGATCTCGGAACTGTTCCTGCACCTGGCAGCTTCCATGGCATGCATGAGTCTCAAAGACGTCGACGCCGCAAAAACGCACTTCGGAGCCGCTTGGAACATTGCGCGCCCCGACGGCCTTATCGAGCTCATTGGCGAGCACCACGGCCTTTTGCAGGGGCTCATCGAGGCATGCCTAAAATCGCAATACCCTGACGATTTCGCACGTATCATCGAGATTACGTATCGATTCAGCTACGGCTGGCGGCGCATCCACAACCCCGATTCGGGCGAGGACGTTGCCGACGATTTAACGACCACGGAGTTCACCATGGCCATGCTCGCCTGCCGCGGATGGACCAACGCCGAAATCGCACGCCACATGGGCGTGTCGCCAGGTACCGTTAAAAATCGACTGTCCAACGTGTATGCAAAGCTTGGCATCGGCACGCGCACCGAACTGGTCGCGCATATGCTGCGTTAGCGGCCAGACTGCCTAGCGCGGCACGTGCGCCCCGGAGCCCCGGCGCTTCGTTCGCTCAAATTGGACATTTTGGCCCTCGGACGGCACTACCGTGACAGGATGCCTTCTCGCAAAATTGGATTATTTCCACCGATACCTGCGGGATGGGAGCCAAAGATGCTTGATCGCCGTTCGTTACTTGTTGCCGGAGCGTCCTCGCTGGCGAGCATTATGTTGCCGCGCGTGCCGGGAAGCGCAAACGCCTTCATATTGCCGTTCGCGCCCACCGTAGCCTATGCCGACGAAAAAGACCCTTTCAGGGTGCTCGTTCTCTCGCGCACCATGTTTGGTGTGGTCGTGGTCGACGTCGCCAACAAGAATACGCCCATCACGGGTGCCCAGGTCACGCTCACATCGCGCTATGCCGCAGGCAAGCAGCTCACCGCCACGACCGATGACGAAGGCACGGCCATCTTTGAGGTCGCGCCGCTTTCGGAAGGCTACGTGGACGAGGCAACGCTTCTCGACGCGTACGACTTTAACGGCGGCATTTCCATTAGCGTGGCGGGCTACCGTGATGTCGAGATTCCCCTCGCTCGCATTCTGGGCGGTACTGCCATTACCGCTCCCACGCGTCCGCTTTCCGACGGCGAGCCGTACTTCCGCCAGCTCACATTCGACGAATGGGACATCCAGTACGCTGAAGCCACGTTTATGGCAATGCCAGCGGACGAAGCAGCAAACGACCAGCCCGACACGCACGCTTTTACCGTGCAGGCTCATCTGCCGCAGGGCGGGCAGGCAACGTTGCATATCAATAAAGTGATGCCCGCCACGGGCAGCTCAGCCGAAACCGTCACACAGATCGGCCAGATCAAGGCCAGTGCATCGGGTGCGAATAATCTGGCAACGTTCACACTCGAAGACAAGCTCCTCGATGCGGCATCGGGCCTTCTGGAAGAAGGGTGCAAGCTGCGCTTTGTCCTCGACTATCAGGGCAAAACCTACACGCTCTCCTCCCCCATGGCCGTTGTCACCGCGCCGGCCGCAAAGGCGGAATCGGGCTCGACCACTATCGTCCCCACCACCATGGACCAAGAGATCACTCCGTTTGATTTCCCCGCGGCGTTTCCCGGCATCGGCGGCAATAAGTTCACGTGCTGGATGCCCACATTTCCGATCCTCTTCGATTTCTCGTTTGCTGGATACGTGCTGTTTGGCGGAGGATACAAACCAGCCAGCTATATGAACGATTCGGGCAACCCTGATCCGGAATACTGGAAGAAATCGCCACGCGAGTCGGGCGCCAAGCAGGCAAACCGTTACCTCGACGAAATGGAGGGGAAGTGGAATCAATATAAGAGTATGAGTGCCGGTTCGGGCACCGATCCAAGAAACACCAAGCTCCTTCGCCACCATTGCACGCCGCTGTTCACGATGGATATCGCCACACAGCTGTACGGCTCGCTCGCCTACGATTGGGTGGGCAAAACCTGGGGCAACAACAACGACCCCGCATACGGCAATATTAAAGCCCTCTTCCAGGTAAGAACCGACCTCAATTGGACCGAGCAGTTTACCCTAGGACCGGTGCCGTTTTTCCTAAACGTCAACCCCTGGGTGCTGGCAAAACTGGCGCTCGCCGTGGGCGCCCACACGCACGGTAGCGGCGCGGCGTTTTTCAAGAACATATCGCTCGACTATTCAAACACGTCGGGCTCGTTCACCATCCAGATCGGGCTTGCCGTCACCTTTGGCGCCGGCGTTGCAGGCGTCGCTTCGTCTGCCGTGCGCGGCGCCGCATCCCTCACGCTGTTCATTGGGTATGAGAAGGCAGATGGACACCAGCTTCCGCGACTGCGCGTAGGTGCAGACGTCGATGTCGATGTGATACTCCAATTCGTAATGTTCAAGTGGACCACCAAGGCTTGGTCGGGGTCGTGGCCCACACTCCTCGATTCGTGGAATATGTCGGTGAACAATGGCGACCAGTATGTGCTCCAGCGCTCTGAGCTCGCATTGGGTGGAGATACGCCTTATACGCTGGATGCCTGCTTCGGCTCGGCCGGCAACATTGAGGCGGGCGGCGTGCCGCAATTTATCGCATCGGCCACCATCGTCACCAACGCCGAACTGCTCGCACGCGCCGAGGTTAAGGCCACTGCCGTAAACGCCGCGCCTGTCGTGCGCGATTGGGATCAAGCGGTCACGCGCATTGAGCTCGAGGCGGATGCAGAAAGCGACGACACGGGACAGATCGAGCATTTCGTCCATGCACTGATAGAGAACGACGAAAACGCCGCGCCGATGTATGAGTACACCTACATCGGTCAGGCAACGAACACCGTTGCCGACCCGAACGCCGATTCTGCCGGCGTGTCGGAGGACGAGCGTGGCGGCATCAAGCCCTCGAGCGACAACGTGCTGTTTGTTGGCGTGCTCAGCGAAGCCCACATGAAGCTGGCAATGATTGCCGGCGTAGAATGCCTGTTCCGTATCGCCTCGGTGCGCTACGGCGACAATGGTCGCTCGCGCCTGGTGGTACACACAAAGGCAAACGGAACGTGGTCCGCTCCCACGCCTGTGGACTTTCCCCTTGGGTTTGGCGAGGAAGACGTGGAGCGCGACGGCATATACGATTACGACTTCGACGTAGTGGAATATACGGACGGAAGAGGAAACCAGGACGCCTACGTGCTGTTGGTCTCGGGCGAGCGCCCCGACGGCGACAGCACCCTTTTCGATACGGCAAGCACAGCCGGCATACTGTCCGTTGTGCGCCTGCGCATAAGCAATAGCGAAGTTCGCGTGGTATCGCACACGTCGTGGCGCAGCATCTCGCGCGGCCGCCTGCAGGAGGACGGTTACCATTGTCTGCAGTGTCCACGCATCACGGTGGGCAAGACGCTTGTCGACGGGCGTCTGTCGGGCGCCTATCTCCACCGCCGCGGAACCACGGCAGAAAAGGCGTTGGGCACCGAGGCAGAGGTCGCGCTCGAGTGCTTTACCCTGTGGTCGGACGTTTCGGGCGACAGCCTCACGTTCCGTCAGGTCCTCCGCTTTCCGCAGGCACCGTCGAGCATCGAGCTGGGCGAGCCCGAGAATATCAACGGCAAAATGGTGGTGCCCGTTGCGTACGAGACCGCAGACGGTTGCGGCTGCGCATCGTACGCCGTGATCGGCCAGTCCATTGCGGGCTGGGGCGTTATGCCACCAGACGCCACGGTACCCCGTGCGGTACCGTGGCCACAACATTCGGGCTTTTTGGCAACCGTCAACGAGCAACTGCAGCATATTACTTGGACGCGAGGCGCATCGGCGTTTGCAACGCAGCCCGTGGGTGCCGCAGGCTGTGGCCCGGCATCGTTTAGCGTAAGCAACAACGGCAGGTGCGCGCTCTATGTAGAGAACACCGATGGCAAGGTGGGACAGACCTACGACGAAGAAGGCAACCCAGTTGCAGTGATGGGCAAGCACTTCCGCATCTTCGCCAGCACCTTGTCAGGCGATCTGTTTACGGAGCCGTTCGTGATGTGCGAGCTGGACCATCCTGTCGATCAGATAACGACATTTTTGACGTCGGGGAGCATGCTCTCCGCGCTCGCTTCGCACATTGTGAGCGCGGAGAAGAGCGAGGCAGAGCTGCACGGCATCGAAGTGCCCTTGGTGGCGTGCGCCACTCCGACGGGCGCAGTCGCTACCTCGGGCGCGGTGGTGCCTGGAGCAGCAGGCGAATCCTTCATGGTCACGGTGCGAAACGACGGCAACACCTTGCTGACCGCCGGAACGATCGATCTGTACCGAGAGGGCTCCAGCCAGCCGTTCTCCAGCGCATCCATCGGATTCGGAGCGAACGCACGCATGGCATCAATCTACGATCCGGAGCTCGCCGAGGATGCTTCGGCCAACGACATGGCACGCGTGAAGTACGCGCTCGAGACGCTGGGCGCACGTTTTGCGACGCACCCGCTGGTTGCCGACAATGGCAACGCCGTGCTGGCACCAGGCTGCACGGCACAGTTCCGCATGAGCTTCGCCATCCCCGAGAGTTGGAGCGACGAAGTGGGCAAACGCGTAACGCTGTATGCGAAAGCGCGTGATCTGGTGGCGCTCGATCCCGTAACGCTCGAGGAAATTCGACCAGGCGCAAACTCGGCGCTGGGTGCCGTACTGCACGAGCTTCATGTGCCCGACGCGACATGCGAACGCTCAGAAGTTCAGGTCGGCGTATGCGACAGCGCGGATACGACAGGACTTCACGACGCCCCGATGACGGTCGACGGCGATGGCGGCACGAGTGGAGGTGGCTCCGGCGGAAGCAGCTCCGGAGGCGGCAGTGGATCTGGCAGCGGCAAAAATCACGGCAATAAAAAGCGCTCCGGAAAAGCGGGCGCGCTTGCGGGCACGGGCGATGTCAACGCTCCCCTTACGGCAGCCGCCGCAGCACTCGCCGCGGCAGGCGCCGGCCTCGTCGCCTACAGCGCCCGCCGCACGGCGCTCGAAACCGACACCGCCAATGAGGCCAATTCGGATGAGCCTCGCTAGCTCCTAGTTACTTTTGTGAGAGACGCCGACTCGGCTTATCGAGCACCAAAAATGGCTGGCCCCGATAACTCGGAGCCAGCCCTGAGTCGCCTGACATGGGAATCACAGCGTTACTTGAGCTTCAGCGCCTCCATCATGGGCACGGCGGCGTCCCAATCGATCTTCCAGCCAATCGACACGCGGACGGTTTCACCCGTTGCGGGAGCCGTCGCAAACAGCGTATGGCCGTTGTCGGGACCGGTAAAGCGCAGCCACGTTATGCCGTTGTACTTGACCTGGTCGGTTGTTGTCTCCTTGCCTTCGTAGACCTGCTCTAGGCTTGCAACCTCTTCCTCCGGCGAGCGCGGGAAAATGCTGATGTTCAGGCGTCCTCCAGTCTCGTCGTGGAAGAAGTTTGCCTTTTCGCGCTCTTCGTCGGACGAATCCAGCGTGTACCCATCGGCGGCCTCGATGCTGTACGATGCGCAGTCGATGCCCGTTAAATCTGCCTTCTCGCCAGAATCGGCCACGCCGCCGGCCGCCTTGAACTCCTTGGTCTCGCAGTCCGTGGTGTCAAAGTGCATGGCCTCATGATTCTTGGCAGGGGCGTAAGCGTCTACGAACTCGACAGTGATGGGCCCGTAGTACGCCGTCTTGGGCGCCCAGAAGTAAACATACTCAACGGTCTCGCCCGGACCGATATCTGGCCTCTCGGAAAGGTCAATTCCCTTGTGCAGATCATCGGGAGCTTCGCTTGCGACGTAGTCGAGCACAGCCGCCTTGCCGGAAGTAAACAACGGGTCGCCTGCCTCAAGATCGCCCTGAGCAGCATGCACGTTAAAGGAACTGAACGTCCTGTTCTTTGTGTTGTTGTTGGTAATCTTGATGTGCAGGTAAAAGCCGTCCTGCTGCTTGGCATCACCGCGATAGAACGTACCGTGAGCCACCGACTCATAGGTAATGCCTGCCACCTCGACCGTCTGCGACTCATAGGCCTTGGGCTTTTCCTGCACAGGCGCGCTGCCGCCCGAACCGCCAGGCGAGCCGCTCGGAGCACTACCGCCACAGCCGGCCACTGTACACGCCAGCACGGCCGAAAGCGTCACGGTGGGAATTCCTAACAGCAGTTTCTTTGTCATGGGCCTCATCATTCTCACCGCTCCTTTCGGCTTGCAGCTCATCCATTGCCCAAGGCCTTCGTCGTCCCGTGGCATCGGCTTCCACTATGAGCGTATGACGAAACACGGCGCCGGCGAAGTGACCCGTGGCCCAAATAACGACCCACCAGCGTTCCTTATGGGCCAAAAGAACTCGCACATGCACGCCCCCGGCCCATAAAACGAGACGTCTGTCCCAATGTTCGATTCGATCCAACAATCCGCACGACACGTTTTCGACAACGTATCCAACCGCAAACGCAGCAAGACGCATTCGGCCGCCTTCAAATTTACTCGGGCAGAACCGACTCGGTTTTGTCCGAGTAAACTCGAGCATAAACTGATCCATGCGATACAATTAACTCGGACAAAACCGAGTCGGAAGGAACCGAGTAAGTGGAATTTATTGGCAGGGAGCGTGAGCTCGCCCGTATTAAGAAAACGCTCAAAGCACCCGAGCAGCGCAATGCTCTCATTTACGGCAGGCGTCGCGTCGGAAAAAGTGAGCTCATCAAGCAGGCGCTAACCGATTTGTCGGACGTCGCAACGGTCTATTACGAGTGCCGCCAAACCTCCGAGGCAGACAACCTCGAGAGTCTGTCCGTCCTTGTTGCTGAAGCGCTGAGCTTTCCTCCGCTCGCCTTCACAGGCATCCGCGAGCTCATCGAATTTCTGTTTGCCCAAGCTAAAGACAAGAACATTACCCTCGTTCTCGACGAATACCCCTACTTGAGAGATGCGGTTAAAGGCTTAGACAGCATTCTTCAGACCTCAATCGACGCCCACAGGGAAGACTCACGTTTAAACATTGTCCTGTGCGGCTCCTACGTTGAGATTATGAAATCCCTCATCGAGCATGAAAGCCCCCTCTACGGGCGAATTGATCTCACGCTTGAGCTTAAGCCCATGGATTACTTTGACGCTGCGAAGTTCTATCCCGCGTTCTCGCCCGAGGACAAGGTGCGGCTCTATAGCGTTTTTGGCGGTATCCCCTTTTACAATCGCCTCATCGATCAATCCCAAAGCGTACGCGACAACATCATCGAGCTCGTCACGGAACCTGGCGCCCGTTTAGAAAGCGAGGTGCCGTCCTATCTCAACGCCGAGATCTCGAAGATGACCAACGCCAACGAAGTTTTCGGGGCTCTCGCACAAGGCTACTCCCGTTGGGGGGACGTGCTGGCACAGTCGCACGTCTCGAGCGGTCCGGCCATGGCAGACGTGCTCGACAAGCTCATGTCACTCGAAATCGTCCAAAAGCGTGCACCCATCAACGACCCTACGAACAAGCGCAAGTCTGGCTACTTTGTAGTGGATCCGCTTTCGCTATTTTACTATCGCTATGTTTTCCGCAATGCCTCAGCGCGTCAGCTGCTCGACCCGGAAGTCTTCTATGATCGTCACGTCTTCCAAGACTTCGAGGAAAACTACGTTCCTCATATGTTCGAGGAGATCTGCCGTCAATACCTCGTGCGGCAGAACAGGACCGGCAAGATCGAACCGGCTTTCGACGCCATAGGCAAGTACTGGTACGACGACCCCGCAAACAAAACGAGCGGCGAATTCGATGTGGTAACGCAAGACCCCGAGGGCTACGCATTCTACGAAGCAAAGTTCCGCAAATCCCCCATCACGCAAAAAATGGTCGACGAGGAAATCGCCCAAGTCGAGGCAACGGGACTCAAGTGCCATCGCTATGGATTCTTCTCCCGTTCGGGCTTCGAAGCTGGCGAAAGCGATCGAACCGTCTTCATCGACCTGCCGCAGATGTTTGGATAGGACAGGACAGGTCCCTCCCGCATTCCAAGCATTCATTATCTAATCGAACGATTGTTCGATGGATTTCGTGTTGGTTGGAATCGTCTGTGGGCTGGGCTATGCTACCTTGACTATCTATATGACTAAAACGCAGCAAAGGAGCACCGAGAGAGCGAGTATGGCAAAAAACACCGCAAACTATGGTAACGACAGTATCCGCCAGCTCAAGGACGAGGAGCGCGTACGCCTGCGCCCCGCCGTCATCTTTGGCTCGGACGGACTCGACGGCTGCGCGCATGCCGCCTTCGAGATCCTGTCCAACGCCGTTGACGAGGCGCGCCAGGGCTACGGCAAGCTCATCACCCTTACCGCCTTTCGCGATGGTTCCATTCAGGTAGAGGACAACGGCCGCGGCTGCCCGCTCGACTGGAACCCCTCCGAGAAGCGCTTTAACTGGGAACTCGTCTTTTGCGAGCTCTACGCCGGCGGCAAATACAACAATAACCAGGGCGGCGACTACGACTTCTCGCTCGGCACCAACGGCCTGGGCTCATGCGCAACCCAGTACGCCTCCGAATACATGGACGTCACGGTTTGGCGCGACGGCAACAAGTACTCCCTGCACTTTAAGAAGGGCAAGGTCGTCGGTGCCAAAAAGAAGGCACTCGAGATTGAGCCCAGCGACGAGGATCGCACCGGCACCACCATTAAGTGGCGTCCCGATCTTGAGGTCTTTACCTCCATCAGCATTCCCCACGATTGGTATCGCGAGACAATGCGCCGCCAGGCCGTGGTCAACGCCAACGTGACCTTCCGCCTGCGTATCGAGGGCGACGATGGCGAGTTTTCCGAAGAGGATTTTTGCTATCCCAAGGGCATCGAGGACTACGTGCTCGAGAAGGTCGGTACCGACTACCTCACCGAGCCCTTCTTTATCGAGGCCGACCGTCGCGGTCGCGATCGCGAGGACCTGCCCGACTACAACGTGAAGATTACCGCGTGCATGTGCTTCTCGCGCACCTTCATGATGCAGGAGTACTACCACAACTCATCGTGGCTCGAGAACGGCGGTTCGCCCGAGAAGGCCGCCCGCAGCGCTCTGACCAGTGCCATCGATGCTTACATTAAGCAACAGGGCAAGTACAACAAAAACGAGAGCGGCATTAAGTGGCAGGATGTCCAGGACTGTCTGGTGCTGGTGACCAACTGCTTCTCCACCCAGACGTCCTATGAAAACCAGACCAAGAAGGCCATCAATAACCGCTTTATCCAGCAGGCCATGACGGCATTCTTTAAGGAGCGCCTCTCGACCTACCTAATCGAGAACAAAGACGCTGCCAACAAGATCATGGAGCAGGTGCTCATCAACAAGCGTTCGCGCGAGAACGCCGAGAAGACGCGTCAGAGCATCAAGACCAACCTACAGCAGAAGACCGACATGGCCAACCGCGTGCAGAAGTTCATCGACTGCCGCTCCAAGGACAAGAGCCGCCGCGAGATCTACATCGTAGAGGGCGACTCGGCAGCAGGCGCCATTCGCACCTCGCGCGATGCCGAGTTCCAGGGCGTTATGCCCGTCCGCGGTAAGATCCTCAACTGCCTGAAAGAAGACTATCCGCGCATCTTTAAGTCCGACATCATCATGGATCTCATGCGCGTGCTGGGCTGCGGCGTGGAAATCAAGGACAAGCGCATCAAGAACCTCGGTGCCTTTGACCTGGATAACCTCAACTGGAACAAGGTCATCATCTGTACGGACGCCGACGTCGACGGTTATCACATCCGCACGCTCGTGCTCACCATGCTTTACCGCCTGGTGCCCACGCTTATCGACGAGGGCTACGTGTATATCGCCGAGTCACCGCTCTACGAGATCAACTGCAAAGAGAAGACCTACTTTGCCTACACCGAGCTCGAGAAGAACGGCATCCTCAAGGAGATTGGCGATCAGAAGTGCTCCATCAACCGCTCCAAGGGTCTTGGTGAGAACGACCCGGACATGATGTGGCTCACCACCATGAACCCCGAGACGCGCCGCCTGATCAAAGTGGAGCCCGAGGACGTCACCAAGATGGAAACCATGTTCAATCTGTTGCTGGGCAACGACGAGGCGGGCCGCAAGCGCCATATCTCGGAGCACGGCAAGGAATACCTGGACCAGCTGGACCTGCAGTAACAGCAAATCGATAACGACGGCCCATAAGAAGTTCAAGAGGAAATCGTGGCAAAGAAGAAGACGAAGAACCAGCCAAAGAAAAAGCAGGTCAACGCCGAGAACGTCATCGGCCTGCACTCCGAGGTCACCGACCAGCCGATCACGCAGACGCTTGAGGTCAACTACATGCCCTACGCCATGAGCGTCAACGTCTCGCGTGCGTTCCCCGAGATCGACGGCTTTAAGCCCTCGCACCGCAAGCTGCTCTACACCATGTACAAGATGGGTCTGCTCAAGGGCGAGCGCCAGAAGAGCGCCAACATCGTGGGCCAGACTATGAAGCTCAACCCGCACGGCGATGCCGCGATCTACGAGACGATGGTGCGTCTGGCCACCGGAAACGAGGCGCTGCTTGCCCCCTTTGTGGAGTCGAAGGGCAACTTTGGCAAGTACTATTCGGGCGACCTGAGCTACGCCGCCTCGCGTTACACCGAGGCCAAGCTCTCCCCCATCAGCGCCGAGATCTTCAAGGATATCGACAAGGACCCAGTCGACTTCGTCGACAGCTACGACGGCGCCATGAAGGAGCCGCGCCTGCTGCCCACCACGTTCCCCAACATCCTCGTCTCGGCCAACAAGGGCATCGGCGTCGCCATGGCGTCTGACATCTGCGGTTTTAACCTCAACGAGGTCTGTACTGCCACGATGCACTACCTGCAGGATCCCGACTGCGACCTGCTCGAGTACATGCCCATGCCCGACTTCTCGACCGGCGGCGAGATCATCTACCGCCGCGAGGAGATGGAGAAGATTATCGAGACCGGCCTTGGCAGCTTCCAGATCCGCTCCCGCTGGCGCTGGATCCCCGAAGAGCGCATCATCGAGGTCTACGAGATTCCCTACACCACCAAGACCGATGTCATCATCGAGCGCATCGTCAAGCTCTCCAAAGAGGGCAAGGTCAAGGAGATTGCCGACATCCGCGACGAGACCGACCTTTCGGGTCTGCGTATCGCCATCGACCTTAAGCGCGGTGTCGACCCCGACAAGCTCATGGCCAAGCTTTATCGCTCGACCACGCTGCAGGATTCGTTCTCGTGCAACTTCAACGTGCTCGTCGATGGCTATCCCCGTGTTATGGGCGTGCGCCAGATCCTGCACGAGTGGGTCAAGTGGCGTATTGAGTCCACGCGTCGCCGCATTAACTTTGACCTAGGCAAAAAGTCCGAGCGCCTGCACCTGCTGCACGGCCTCGAGGCGATCTTGCTCGACATCGACAAGGCCATCGCCATCATCCGCGGCACCAAGCTCGAGGCCGAAGTCGTGCCCAACCTTATGAAGGGTTTCGACATCGATGAGACCCAGGCCGAGTTTGTTGCCGAGCTTAAGCTCCGCAACATCAACGAGGAGTACATCCTCAACCGCACCAAGGACATTGCCAAGCTTGAGGGTGAGATTGCCGAGCTTGAGGAGATCCTCTCCAGCGAGGAGAACATCAAGAAGGTCATCAGCGACGAGCTGGCCGCGGTCAACAAGAAATATGTGATGCCGCGCCGCACGGGCAGGATCGAGCCCCATGAGGTCGTCGAGGTAAGCCTGGAGCCCGAGGTCGAGGAGTACCCGGTGACCATCATGCTCTCGCGCGATGGCTACCTTAAGAAGATGACGGACCGCGTGCTCAAGAAGGCGACCACGCTCAAGTACAAGGACGGCGATAAGCCCTTTATCGAGTTCCCGTCCTCCAACACGCACGAGCTGCTCGTGTTTACCAACAAGAGTCAGGTATACAAGTGCAAGGTCGCGACGTTTGAGGATACCAAGTCGGCCCAGCTGGGCTCGTACCTGCCGACCGATCTTGAGATGGAACCCGACGAGAGTGTCATCTGGGTCATCGACCCCGAGGACTACAAGGCCGACGTGCTGTTTGTCTTTGAGAACGGCCGCGTGGTGCGCGTCGCGCTTTCTGGATACGTCACCAAGACCAACCGCAAACGCCTCAAGAACGCCATCTACGGTGGCAGCAAGCTGCTGTATGCCCAGGTGCTCAACACAGATCGTGACATCGCGCTGGTCTCGAGCGACTATCGTTTGATGAACTTCAACACGTCGCTGCTCAAGACCAAGACGACCACCAACACGCAGGGCGTCCAGGCCTTTACGGCCAAGAAGGGCCGCTCGGTCACCACCGTCGGCACGACCGAGGAGATTCTTGGCGCCGGCGTCTCGGCCGAGAAGTTCACCGCGCAGAGCCTCCCCTCAGCCGGTGCCCTCATGAAGGAAAACGACATGCCGAGCCTGTTTGACTAGGTACCACGGCAACGAGACCGTTAGATACTTCGCAAAGCGACGAGGCCCGGAGCGCAACGGCATTGCGCCCGGGACTCGTCGTTTTTCTTCTCAACTATTTCTTAACGCAGATTAATTGATTTCTGCTTATTTTTCTGCGTTAAAAAATGTCAGCGTCACTGCTTCGATGCCCTTTGGTCGGTCGTTAGCAAAACTTGCAAAAATTAGCAAAACTTGCAAAAATTAGCAAAACTTGCAAAGGAGACACCATGGAGTACAGCAAGAACCCCTTTACCCCGACGTTCGGAAGTATCCCTCCCTTTCTAGCGGGTCGCGAGCATATTCTGCGTGACATCAACCGTGGTTTTATCAACGGCCCGGGAGATCCAAACCTGTCGACTATTTTTACGGGCGCAAGGGGAACGGGCAAGACGGCGCTTCTCTCGCTCCTTTCAGAAACGGCGCTTGAACACGGTTGGATCGCAGCAAATGTCTCCGCCATGCCAGGCATGCTCGAAGATATTATCGAGCGAACCAAAGAAGCCGCAGATAGCTACCTCTCACAGCCTCATGCGCGCATAAACGGCGTTCAAATTGGTCCAGTGGGCATCGATTGGACATATGCTCAAGAGGTCCAGGGCAACTGGCGCACACGCATGAATGGCATCTTTAAGCAACTCGAAAAACATGACATCGGACTTCTCATTACCATCGATGAAGTCACCGTCGATCTCGAAGAAATGCTTCAATTTGCCTCTGTTTACCAGCACTTTGTACGCGAAGGTAAAAAAGTTGCCCTACTCATGGCAGGACTGCCCTACAAAGTATCGGCGTTGCTGCGTAACGATTCCGTCTCGTTCCTCAGGCGTTCCCAATATCATCAGTTAGGACGAATCACTGACGTTGAAATTGCAAACGCGTTTCGCAAAACCGTTGAGGCCGGAGGACGTTCAATCACACCAGAAGCGCTCGAGAATGCTGTGAAGGCCGTCGACGGATTCCCCTACATGATGCAGCTCGTCGGATATCGCACTTGGGATGTTTCGGAGAACTCGCCCCAAATCAGTGCATCCGATGTCCAGCAGGGTTCCCTACTCGCACGCATGGAGCTGCGTGATCGCATTCTCGAAACGACCTATCGAGAGCTTTCCGATAAAGACATTGAGTTTTTACTCGCGATGCTGCCCGATTCTGGCCCCAGCAGGGTCTCGGAGATAGCCAAACGCATGGGCGTCGCCAGCAACTACGCAAGCCAATACAAACGCCGCCTTCTCGAGGACGGCGTCATCGGGGAACGTGGGCGTGGTCTCGTTGGCTTTGACATCCCCGCATTCAGGGAGTTCCTGAGCGAGATAGTCTCCTAGCACGCGGAGATTGTCCATAAGGACATCAACGCATGGCAATCAGTAATCCTCTTGGTAAGGGAAGTAGGCTTTCCGCCAACGCTGATTGCCATGCGTTCTTCTTGTCCTTAGGCGAGCTTGCGAGCGAGCTCTCGCACCTCTTCCAACTTGGGCGACGATGCCATGCTTTCGCGCTCGGTCATACCGCTGATGGTGATAATGCCCTGGTCCTCCCACTTGCAGTACGCGCAGGTTGACTTGTACATGGCGATCGCCGCGTCATAGACGCCCTCACTGTGACTATCGAGTAAAAGGGCCGTCTTGGTGAACGGGAAGCCCGTAGCACCGAAGGCGTATAGGCGATCGATGGCGGCCTTCTCCTGCGCAGTGATATCAAACCAGTAGATAGGCGAAGCGAAGACAACCATGTCGGCGTCTTTCAGCGACTCGATCACGTTGGCCATGTCATCCTTCTGCACGCAAGTGCCCTCGTGGGCGAAGCAATACTGACACCCCAGACAACCAGCGATTTTCTTACTGGCAACGCGGATGACCTCGACCGTATGGCCACCCTCACGCGCGGTCTCAGCAAACGCCTCGACCATGGTGTCGGTATTGGCGCCCTTGCGCGGGCTACCGCTCAATACAACGATATTCATAAGAATCTCCCTTCTTCATGCCGCAGGCGCGCGGCATACATTTCGTTGTAACCAAAACGGATGGAGCTATTCAGTCGTCTGTAGATCGCATCTCTCGTTCGTGTTCTCTAGACACAATCTCATTGCCTGATAACTCCTCGCCCACCTTGATTCTCTCTCCGAGAATTGAACAGCAAATCGTTGCTCGCAAAGTATCGACTGTGAGAAAATTAGCTTGAGCTTTCTCCCTGCTCGCATAAGCGTTCGCGTGAAAGAGCCTAGCCGCATCGGCCAGGCGCAATATAGATCCGCGAAACCGGCCTACGAACAAGGAGCGTCTTATGTATGAACAGTATGTTGCACCGCAGACCCATAACAAACGGACTGGCCTGTCTATCCGCGACGTCAAGCGTCATGCAGACGCCAGAATCGCCGCCTTCGGAGTAAGCATTCTTGTGGCAGGACTGCTTTTGCTACCCTGCGCAGCACTGGCGACAGAAATGCCCGAAACCGATGTCGCAGCACCCATTACCTGCAACGAAGCCAACGCAGAAGGCAGCCTCACAGCTACCACCGTTGTCGACCATAACTATGACCTGGAGCTCCCTCCTGCCTTCATGTTGGTCCAGAATGAGGCGTTTGTATACGATTTCCCCGACAAACCCGAGGACTTCATCTACGGGCTTAACGACACCGTCCATCTCTTCAAGATCGACACCGATACCGAAGGCCTTATAAAAACCGAGAACCCCAAAGAGGCCAGCGTCTCTATTGCCCTGACCATGATCGACAATCACGTTAGAGCAACCGCTGTCTTTACAGGCGGCTACGCCGACGACCAAATCCCTTACAGACTGAACCTCACCAGCTCAACCCGCCTCGGCACACACGTTGACCGCGACTTCGACAGCGGGCAGGGGATTACGCACGAGACGCGGCACGATTACTACATCCGCTACGTCTTCGACAGCGACGTGCACTTGATTGCAACCGATACGAGCGGTTCCAAACCCGATCCAAGTGTTAAACCGAGCCCAGAGGTCAAACCAGAACCGGAAACCAAGCCCGAGCCCACACCGCAGCCCAAGGCAGAAAAGCCCGCGGCAAATCCCGTTTCCACTAAGGCAGTAGCGGCGGTTAAACCAGCCAGGACCACCCTACCCGCGACGGGCGACAACAGCGCGATAGCGGCAGCCCTGAATGTTGCCGGTGGTGTAGTCGCGGCAGTTGGCATTTCCGCAACAAGGCGTCGCAACCACTAGCCAGCATTTCGTACCCCGCAGACAAAGCTCTATCCCCGCTCCGATGAGCTTTACTCACCGAGAAGTTTCTTCCCCACGGAAATGAGTTTCTTTCCAACGGCCGCCTTCACGCCAATCATTACAACCACGTGGGCAGTGCGGGCTTCGAGATCCGCAGCGAGGATGTCCCCCGATGCCCGCACTGCGGCTGGCAGCTTGTGCCGTGGGTGCGAGACGACATGTTTTTGCTGGGCACGGTATGGCGCGAGAGTCTCGAACGATACGAGCGTTTCATGCGCGAGCGCGGAGCTGGCCGCGTGCTGTTGCTGGAGCTCGGCGTGGGCGAGATGACCCCCGGCATCATCACGCTCCCGTTCTGGAGCATGACCGCAAAGCTGCCGGATGCGCACCTGCTGAGCGTAAACATCTCGGGCGACTCGGCCCCGTTGCAGCTCGGAAACAAGGTGGAGGCGATCCGGGCAGACTTGGGTGCCTTGCTCTCGGCGGCGCGGGCCGACGACTAGTAGCGCGGCGAGGCGTCTTGCCGCAAACCGTCCTCGCTAAATGCATGACCGTTAATAAGTAAAAAGCAAGGTGCGTCTTATTTCAAATACTCCTCAAAGAACGCTTTCAGCTTTCCAAACGGAATGACGTCCATCTGATCGTAGAGGTCGGTGTGACTGGCACCGGGGATAATGAGCAATTCCTTGTTGTCCCCCGTCAGCTTGCTGTACGCGGTTTCGCTGAAATAGCGGGAGTGCGCCTTCTCGCCATGCACCAGCAGCACGGCGGAGCGGATCTCGCCGGCGTACTGCAAGATCGGCATATTCAAAAACGACAGCGAAGACGTCACATTCCAACCGCCATTGGAGCCCAGGCTGCGGGGATGGTAGCCTCGCGGAGTCTTGTAGTAGGCGTAATAGTCCGCCACAAACTGCGGCGCGTCATCGGGCAGCTGATCGACCACGCCGCCCGCCAGCGCGTAGCTGTCATTTTTATAGTCCTCGGTGCGCTGCGCGTTCAGCGCTTTCCGCTTTTCGAAGCGCGCCTGCTCGGAATCCTCGGCGTCAAAGTAGCCGTTTGCGGTCACGCGGGTCATATCGTACATGGTCATAGCCGCGGTAGCTTTGATACGGGTGTCGATGGCTGCGGCATTGATTGCCATGCCGCCCCAACCGCAGATGCCGATGATACCGATGCGCTCCGGGTCAACGCTATTCTGCACAGAGAGGAAATCCACCGCTGCGCAGAAATCCTCGGTGTTGATGTCCGGCGATGCCACATAGCGGGGCGCACCGCCGCTCTCGCCGGTATAGGACGGGTCGAAGGCAATCGCGAAAAAGCCCAGCTCCGCCATTTTCTGCGCATAAAGGCCGGACGTTTGCTCCTTCACCGCGCCAAACGGACCGCTGACGGCGATGGCAGGCAGCTTGCCCTCCACGTTCTTTGGCACGTAGACGTCGGCCGCCAGCGTGATGCCGTATCGGTTGTGAAAAGTCGCCTTGCTGTGCTCAACCTTGTCACTTTTGGGGAACACCTTGTCCCATTCCTGCGTCAGTTTCAACTGCTCCATGCCTAAGCCTCCTTGTCGGTCGCTTTAAGGTATTGCTCGTCGACCACGGGCTCCAACCACTCGTTGCAGGCCTCCTCGCCCGGAACCTCCACCGCGAGATGGGAGAACCAGCTGTCGGGCGCCGCACCGTGCCAGTGCTTTACGCCCGCGGGAATATTTACTACATCGCCAGGGCACAGGTCCTGTGCCGGTTTGCCCCATTCCCGGTAAAGCCCTCGGCCAGCCACGCAGACGAGGATCTGTCCGCCACCGCTTTTGGCGTGATGGATGTGCCAGTTGTTGCGGCAGCCGGGCTCGAACGTCACGTTGTAGACGCCGACCTGCTCGGTGGAAAGGGGCGCGAGGTAGCTTTGCCCAATAAAGTACTTCGCAAATGCGTCGTTGGGGGCACCGATGGGAAAGGCCATCTCGTTTTGGTGTCGGGCCTTTGCGTCGGCGCCGTCGTCCTCGTCCGCCCAGACCTCCTTCGCCATGCGAAAGGCCGCCCACGCCTTGGGCCATCCCGCATAAAACGCCGCATGCGTAAGGATTTCCGCAATCTCAGCCCTGGTCACCCCGTTGTTCTTTGCGGACATCAGATGATATCGGAACGAAGAGTCCGTCAGCCCCTGTGCCATAAGGGCAACCACCGTCACCACGCTGCGGTCTCGAAGGGAAAGCCCGTCTTCTCGGCTCCACACCTCGCCGAACAGCACATCGTCATTGAGCTGAGCGAATTTGGGAGCGAAGTCCCCCAGGGCATCCCTGCCCGCTGTCTGCTTAACCGTCATGTTTGATTCCTCCTGTCGATGGTTTTGAGTACAAAACTGCTTCCGCACAGCTAAGCCGCGCCTAGACTCCCATGCCCATTCGTCGCGCCTGCTCCAGAGCGGGATGCCCTGCGATATCGCCCACACCGTTCACGCCGCCGGCAAAAACCGTTCCGGCAAGCGTGCAGCGGGGGAAGCAGTCAACCCATCCCTGCACGGCCTTTTTCGCGCCGTCGAAGGTCGAGCGTCCACTCTCCGCCGCCGTTGCCAATAGATACGCCTCGGTGAATGCATAATCGGAGCCGAAAAGCGGGTTGGCACGGTCCAGCATGGTCTTGAGCTGGCCGCAGACGCTGTAGTAGTAGACGGGCGTTGCAAACACCAGCACATCCGCATCGTGCATCTTGGCGGCAATTTCCACGGCGTCGTCCTGGATGACGCAGCGCCCCAGCTTTAGGCAGGCAAGGCACCCCTTGCAGAAGCCGAACTGTCTTTCGCGCAAGCACACGGTCTCCACGCTGTGACCCGCTTCCCGTGCGCCTTTGGCGAAAGCATCCGCCAACGTCTCGGAATTGCCATTCTTTCGAGGGCTTGAAGAGATTATCAAAACCGTTTTGCTCATTACGGAATACCCCTTGCACTCCTTATATATATTAACGAAAATAAAGGTAATACCTAAACCTAACTTTAGGTCAAGGAGTAAATTCGAGATTCGTCCGGAGGGACCATGTACACAATCGGACAGGTAGCGGAGATGTTCGGTCTGCCCGTTTCCACGCTGCGGTATTACGACAAACAGGGATTGTTTCCGGAATTGGAGCGGACGTCCGGCATTCGCCGATTCGGCGATACGGAGCTCGAGGCGCTTCGGGTCATCGAATGCCTGAAGAAGGCTGGGATGGAGATCAAGGACATCCGGCTGTTCATGGAATGGTGTGCGGAGGGCCCATCGACATATCCCAAGCGCAAGGCCATGTTCGAGGAGCGGAAGGCCCACATGGAGTCGGAGATCGCAAACATGAACCGTGCGCTGGATATGTTGAAGTTCAAATGCTGGTACTACGAGCAGGCAATCCAAGATGGCAACGAGGATAGAGTGAAGACGCTGATTCCCGACAATTTGCCTGAAGAAATCAAAGATACCTACGATAACGCCCACGCTCGATAGTGCTGCCCGATCTCAAGGGGCTATGGCAAGGAGTCGTTTTGGGCAGCACAGCAAGGAAAAGGCCTCCGAACCAGAGGGTTCGGAGGCCGTTATTCCCGTTATTTCGCTGGTGGCTTTGCTCCATGGCGATGCCGAAACAGCATCAGGCAGTACTCGGCAGCATCAAAACGCGAGTTCAGAAGCCAGTTCCCGTTGTTCCCATAGGCATAAGCGCATCTGCTCGCGATTGCCTATCGATGCTTTGCCTCCAACGTGGCAGACACCGCATCGAGGAACTCCCGCACATGGTTGGCGGGGTGCGGCGAATGAAGCAGCCCATAAGACACGAGACGGCTCCAATCGGTAGGAACAGGTTGGGCAACCTATCGAGCGTGCGCTCCATGCGCTACACGTTCAGCTCCTGCGCGTTCACCACGATCGACTACCGGGGCTTCGACCCGTCGACGCTCACGGACCTGTTCTGCACGTTCTCGGGGTGCTCGCACCTGACGACGATCTACGCGGACGTGACCTGGGCGCTGCCTTCGGGCGGCATAACGGGCTCTCAGTGCTTCTACTCCTGCTCCACATCACTCGGCGGCGGGAACGGCACGGTTTGGGCGAGCAACAAGACGGCGTACTCGTACCTGCGTATCGACACTGCGGGAGCGCAGGGGTACATGACGGCGGCTTAATGCCTGATAATATGTTTGACTGCTTTTGCCGCAACCGGTAGGGCCTTTTCTTTCAAGACGGGCCCTACCGTGTCTCTTGCGGTCACTCCCACCATCACGACAACCGCAGCGACGCCTGCAACGGCCTTCTCTGCATTCTCGGCAGCAACACCCTTGTGGTACTCACATACGGGCAGCTTTGAGCCCTCTGGGAGTTCTTTCTTGCATACGATGCACTTGCGAGCCATCTTTACTCCTGGCCTTCGTCGGCTTGTTCTTCTGAGTCTTGACCCTCGGTTTCGGCAAACCCGGCCTCAAGGAGCCCTGTCGGATCGTCGCGGCCCTCGATTTGCAGACCAGCCACAGAACCTGAAATCTTGACAAAGCCTCTGACGATGTCTTCTCTATTGCCCTTGCTGTAAGAGTTGAGCAATCGCAGCGTCTGCGCATCTTCGAGCTTATTGTCCAGAATGAACTGCTTGAACTGGCCCAGTGCAGCATTGGCCGCTTGCGGTTCTTCGAGAACGCGGTATGCGGCGTACTCCGTCTTTGCCATGAGGGCAATCACCGTGAGGTCTACCATCGCCGTGTTGGCGGCCTTGCCCCAATCCTTTGTCTTGCCCTGCTTGCCCATCGCGAGCGCGAGCTCTGCCTGGAAGTTGCCCTGCAGCGTGCACCTGGCCTGCGTGGCTGCAGAGGCGATGTCGAGGATCTTGATTTCGCGCAGACGCGAGTCCTCAATGAGCATTGCCTGCTGGAGCTGCTGCCATGCGCTCTCAGCAAGCGCGATGCGGTCCGCCTGGTTTTCGATGCGCAGGGCATCGACGTTGGCTGCCACGGCCCCGATGGCGTCCATGATGTTCGCCATCATCACCTGCATTTGGACGTCCACGACCGACTGGGTCATGTCCTGGGGAATCTGCTCGACTTTGATCCTGGCCTTCTCGTATATCCGGCCCGTCTTGACGCTCCTGAGCTGAGGGAGCAGGTCACCGGTCTTCTTCTCGACCGAAAAGACGAGCTCGCCGCTCTTCATGAGCTCTTCTGCGGCGGCGCTGAAATCAGCAATGTACTTCGTTTCGCCGCGAGCGGAGAGCTTCTTGATAATGTCATAGATGGCTGGCGCGAACTTTGCCATAGTATCGGCATCCGCGAGGAACTTCACGAGGGATTCGTTGGTCTTTGATGGAATGAGGTTCATCCCATTGTCGAACACCGTAGCCCCAAGGACCGTCACACGTGGGGTGATCTTCGCTGGCGGCAGCGAACTGATCGGGACGATGCCCGTCTCCTCGCTCTGGGCGACAAAGCCGCAGTGCGGGCACGTAACCGCACTGGACGATATTCTCGCATGACATTCGGGGCAGAAAATCAATGACACGTGCGCACTCCTTCTCGTGATTAGACACGCCCATTATCCCCGTTTCGAGTTCGACTGTCATCAGCTCATGGCAGACAAGCAGGCCTCTTGGACAGCTTGTGACACGGGCGGACACCGCCTCCCGGGGGACGAAAAGTCGAGACCTCGGGAGGCAATTCTTTATGGAATCAATCATCGTCGCGTGCATCACGGTGGTGGTCACGCTGGTCGGCGTGATCTTCTCCAACTCTAAGAGCCAGGCCGTCATGGAGGTCAAGCTGGACGCCCTCACGGCAAAGGTCGAGAAGCACAACCAGGTCTTGGAGCGTACCTACCGGCCCGAGCAGGACATGGCTGTCGCGGAGCACGACATCGAGTCCTTGAAGGGAAAGGTGGGCCGACATGAACGAGTTCCTGGCAAGCAACGATTGGTACTGGCGCCTGGCACGCACGATCGTGCAGGGAGCCCTGGGCGTGGTAATCGCCAAGCTGGATTTGATCATGGGCCGGTGCGTGCTCGACCCGAGCATGCGCGGACTCGTGGTGGCGCTGGTGATGGCGGTCTTGTCTCCCATCATGGCCGCGCTCGGCGGCGACGGCGACAAGCCGGAGATCCCGAGGGGTGAGGCACGTGGGGCTTAACGACATCGACATCAGCTCCTGGCGGGAGGACCTGGTCGTCTCCGCCATGGAGAGCTGCGACTTCGTGATCGTGAAGGCTACCGGAAGGGCGGGCTACTCGAACGAGTGCTTCCGCCGGCATGCCGACGAGACGCTGGCGGCCGGCAAGCTGCTCGGCTGCTACCACTACGCACTACTCGCGCGACCGTGGGTACGAGGGCACGGCCGAGGCCGACCACTTCATAAACGCCTTCAAGCCGTACATCGGCAAGGCGATCCCGTTCCTGGACTGGGAGGCGGACGCGCTGAACCCGGGGCCATCCTGAGCGAAAAAGTGGTTCGATCCGTGAGGGACAGGACCGGAGTGACGCCGGGCATCTACACGAGCAAGAGCGTATGCTTCGCGTACGACTGGTCCAGCGTGGCCAAGGCGTACCTGCTCTGGGTTGCGCAGTACCCGAACTACGAGGAGACAGGATTCCTCAGTGAGCCGTGGACCGACTGCTGGGACTTCGGCGCGTGGGACTCGCCGCTGATCTTCCAGTACACGGGAACCGGGCGCATACCCGGCTACGGCGGGTACCTTGACCTCGACCTCTTCTACGGCACCAAGGACGACTGGCGGAGGCTCTGCGCGGTTGCCGGCGCCTCCGCTGGCAACGGGGAGGTGAAGGAAGTGGCGATCAGCAAGGCGAACGTGGCGGCGCAGATTATGGAGCACCTCTGCAACTGCGCCGAGCACGTGTACTCTCAGCCTGAGTGGCATGGCACGTCTGGGCACTGCAGCGTGAAAACCGACGCGGGCACGATCATGGTCGCCAAGGGCGACCGCGACTGCTCAAGCGCCGTGTGCGAGGCCTGGGAGCTCGCACTCGCGGGCACGAAGTACGACGGGCTCATCACGCGCTACAACTGGACCGGCAGCATACGCAAGATGTTCGTGGGCTCCGGGCTCTTCTCGTGGCAGGCCGTGACCGCAAACGCCCAGCGTGGCGACATCTACCTCGGCTAGGAGAACCATACGGCGATGGCGCTGGGAGGCGGCAAGATCGACCACTTCACCGGCTCGGAGACCGGCGGCATCGACGGCGCGCCCGGCGACCAGACGGGGCGCGAGTCGCGTATCCAGGACTACTACCGTGGCGGCTGGGACGGCGTGTTCCACTACAACGGCAAGGCCGACGGGGCCGCAGCGCCGGACGAATCCGGCTCTGGTGCGCCATCCGGCGACGTGTCAGAACTTGCGGCGAGGGTCATCGCTGGAGTTTTCGGCAATGGCGATGCGCGCAAGGCGGCGCTGAGCGACCGCTACGACGAGGTGCAGGCGGAGGTCAACCGGATCCTGTTCGGCGGCTCCTCCGGCGGCTCCTACGACGTGGACGCCATGGCGCGGCGCGTGATCGCCGGCGAGTTTGGCAGCGACGACGAGCGGAAGCTGCGCCTGGGCGACAGGTACTCGGCCGTGCAGAGGCGCGTGAACGAGATGCTGTCATGAGGCGGCGGCTGAAGTTCTTGGCCGACCAGGTCGGCTGGCTCCTCGGTGACGTGGCCTGTTTGGCGATGATGACGCTGTTCCTGCCGCTGGTGCCTGTGTTCAAGGCGTTCGAGCGTGGCAAGCGCTCGGCCAAGGGCGAATAACATGCGGGAGGCCGCCTTTCTTCGCGATAGGCGGCCTCCTTGCTTGCTGTATGGGCTCGGGTTACAGCAGCGGCTCGAACTCCCGGTAGAGCGGGTCTCCTTCGCCCACCACCACTGGGGAGACTCGACGCCGGAGGCGCAGAGCATGTCCAAGACCTTGGCGCGGGCATTGGGCGGCAGCTGCTCGAAGTCGGCGCGCATCGCGTCTTGGATCGCCCTGTTCGTCTTAAACATGTCGTTGCAGATTTCCTTCTTCTCTTCGAGCGTGTAGCTCTCCGGCGAGTACAGGCAGAGGTCCGCCCGGAAGAACGCCATTTCCTCGGCTTGGGTGAGTTCGGTCATCTTGGCTTCGTTCGTCGTGGTTCCTTTCGTCAATTTCCGTACAAATACAGAAGCGCCCCTCACGGGTTTCCATGGAAGAAAACCCCGAAAGGAGCGCTGTTTTCTGTGGAAGAGTGGTGTGCCGAAAAACTCGACAAACCACTTCTGACCTGCGGAAACGTTGTATTTTGGGGTAGACCGTGAAAGAGTGTTGCGAGCCTAAAATTACTCCCACTCGATGGCGTTGATTCTGCCGTCTCGTGATTCCAGTTGCGCCCAGTTTTCGGTGCCGTCTCGAGCCGAGTGCCGCCAGGTGACACCATGTCGCGTTTCGTCGGCCCCGGAGACAAAAGCTGGGACAACTTCAAAAACTCACCTTAAACTCAGGACGTTGAGTTTTCGTTTTTGCCCCATGGGGCACTGCGGATGGTCTTCGCAAACTCAATTGCACCGAAAACGCCCGTTTTGAAACTCAACCGCCCTTTAGCGTGCAAGCCGCCAGCTGCAACCGCAAGCGAATCAACGCGGGCGGCTTGTGAGCCGTTCGCAAAACCGCAGGTCACAGGGCTTCGCCATCTCCGGGCAGAATAAGTAGTCTCAGGTGGCTTGCCCATGAGTTGGCGAGCAGGTTGGGGCTTCGCTGTTGGCGCGATCGCTTCGTGCGTACTCGAAAGGTCTGTTTAGCAAAAGACTAATCGGATGCGACTGGCCGCCCATACGGCGACGGCGTTTCCCGTGCGGGCGCGAACGGCCCTGCGTGCCCTATCGAGCGATATCCCCGTATGGTGCTCAGAACTCCTGCTCGCCGAGCAGCCACCTCGCAAGGTCCAGCACGAGGACACCCTCCCGGGTATAGGGTTCATGCCTCGTGCGGGCGATGAGAACCTTCGGGAACGCATCCCTGACGGACAGCAGCGGCGCGAGCTCCCTCTCGAGCGTCGATTCGGAGCTGATGTCGTCACTTACCTGGATGTAGACAATCTCCGACCCCCTCTTCGCAACGAAGTCAACCTCCTTTTGGTACAGCTTCCCGACGTAGGTCTCGTAGCCTCGCCTCATCAGCTCCAGGAAGACCGCGTTCTCGTACATGCGGCCCCAGTCCATATCGCGCGTTCCCAGAACCGCATAGCGCATTCCCGAGTCGCATACGTAATGCTTCGTCTGCGTGCTCAGGCACTTCTTCCCCTTGATGTCATAGCGCTTCGCCTCATAGAAGACGAAAGCGTCGCGGAGGTACGAGATATAGCGCCCGACGGTGACGTGGTTGGTGGGGACCCTGTTGGCGTCGAGGACGTTGGCGATGTTGTTGGGCGAGTTGAGGTTGCCGGAGTTGTCCATCATGTACTCGGCCAGTCTCTCCAACACGGTGGAGTCGGTACGTATTGCGGTCTACCCAAGCCATAATCCACTCCTTCTCTGTTTCGAAACTCGATTATTTCTAAAGTTTCGAAACCGAGAAGGCAATGTGCACAAGGATGCATCGAGGAGCGAATCCCAGTAGCGCCATGTCAGCAGCGATGCCGGGCGCATTCGCACGTGCTACAATCCAACCACCAGAGATGAAAACACAGTCCCCGTCGGGTAGTCGTGGGCGTGCGCTAGTCCGCATCAGTAACCTGCCTCCTTGGTTGTCCCTTCTCTGCATGGTCGTCTACATAAAGGAGGAACCAACCATGCAGATCAGCGTGTCGTCCACCCTGACCGTATATCACGACGGTCAATTCTGGGTCGGGCTGGCGGAGCACGTCGAGGGCGGAAGGTATGGCGTCGCCCGCATCGTCTTCGGCGCGGAGCCGTCCGATGAGGAGATTCTGCGATTCGTTACAAGCGAATGGGAGAAGCTCTCGTTCTTCGGCGACAAGGCCACTGAAACAAGCAAGCCCGCGAAGAACCCCAAGCGGCGCGCTCGCGAGGCGGCGAAAGCACTTAAGCGGCCCGCGGTGAGCACCAAGGCACAACAGGCGCTCGCGGCACAGCGGGAAGCGATGAAGCGGGAGTCGGCTCAAGCAAGAAGTCAGCGTCGCGCGGATGAGGCGGAGACGCGCTTCGAGCAGCGAAAGTTGAAGCGCAAGCAGAAACATCGCGGGCATTGATCGCTATTTGCAGCAAGGCAAACCATATACAGCAGCGGCGCCAGTTCCACTTGAAGCCGACGCCGCGTAGACGCTTATGGTGACGGCCATGCACGGGCACGGGCGCGCCACCGCACTTCACAGCTTGTTTCTCAAGTATTTGGGACGCACACGCGGCGTTCAAAAATGCGGAGCGACTCCGCATGGCTCGAGACTGAGCCGAGGTGCCCTACTTCTCGCCCTCCAGCAGCCCCACGATGCGGTCGATGTCGACGGCGAAGCAGGGCCTTCCCTCGCGCTCGTAGCGGTCGAGGTATGCCTGGCACTCGGAGACAATGCGCTTGGTGTTGCCGTCGATGATGCGCTGGAGCGTCTCGTAGTAGGCCGAGCCCTCGGTCCTGAAGCGGCGCTGGTAGGCCTTGGTTATGGGGAACATCTTGATGTAGTGGATGCCGTGGCGGCAGCCGGGGCGCGTCGTGGGGCGGGGTGGCAACGCAAAGTACTGGTCTTTGGGCACGTTAGGGGCGATGTTGGAACGCAGCGGCACGGCGAAGTCCCTGCGCTTCCCGCGGAAACGCAGCCTCACCACCACGATGCAGGGGCGATTGTGCTTAAGCATGAGCTCGCGGTCGCCCTCGACGAGGTCGAAGAAGTCCTGGGAGATGGATACGATCTTCATCGGTTACGCCCCCTTCATACGAAGCGGGGCCCGCATCGCTGCAGGCCCCTACAGGTGGGCGATATTCTACGCCTTGCGGCACCCCGTCGCCCACGGAGGCTAAACGTACACGTAAGCCGTACTCTGAAAGCCGCGGCTTCCGGCAAGTAATTTATACCACGGAAGGTCACTTTCGATGCGCATAGCTCGCAAAATAACACTCGCTGGACCGTCACCCCTAGCAGTTACCCTCCAATCTTCATTGGAGTCAGCAGGTCAATTCATATAGTCATGGGGGTTTATCCTAAAGTAAATCAAATTTATACCCCCATAACTAAGGAATTTCCTATTCCCACTCTTTCGCGCTCGTTTGTCGTGGCGCCATTCCGATTGGGTCTAGTTTGGTTGTCGGTTTTGTCCATCTTGCCGCCGAATCCCTCCGCGTGTCCTCGCGTAAGCGTTTGGGACAAGCCCTGGGACAAATTCGCAAACTATTTCGAAACCGCGAGCCCGCAGTTTCATTTTCGTCCCGGGGACAAAACGGGTTGGTTTTGAGGCCCTGAAACGTCCGAGATGGATGATAAAACGGCTGATTTTCCTCTTTGGCGCCCGTTTGGCGAAGTGAATCGTAGCCAGTGGCTTTAACGTCTTGCATTTCCGCGGGTCATGAGGGATGCACAAGAGCGATGACTGAAAGAATCGTCGCGGGTGGCTTTGTTTTCGCCCTTACGAGCCGGCTCTAAGCGCCTTAGGAACCGAGCGGAAAATCCGAGTTAGAGGATCCCGATCGTCGCCTTATTTCGGGCTGACCGCAAATCAGTTGGCAACCGAAAGCCAAGGTATAGAGGCGGGCCGCACCTATGCGCACACATTTCGGTACGTTTCGTGCGGCATCGGCCATAACAAAGCAAACCGCCGAACGATTCAGATTGCAGACGGCCAACTCGACGCGACAAATCCGCCCTGTCATCTTCCCAATATCCGCCTTCGCGCCATCAGCGCCCCGCGAAATCGGTGAGTTTTCCAGCACTTTTCGGGTGCCATTGCTCCGATTCGGCGTGCTCAGCCTCCGCTCGATCTTACGCATGTTTTTTGGGAGGGCATGATTCGCCCGCCACGGCGGCTTATACGGCCTCTCGGCATGGAGGGAAACACCATGGTCACGCTCAACATCTACGCCGACATCGAGCCGATGCCCAAGATCCAGAGTATGCTGCGCGTGGCACCTGCCTTGCGCGGGAAGTCGAGTAGGCGGTCGCGGTAGTACCCGTACTGCGCCCGGCGTGCCTCGATCTCGGCAGGGATACCGTCGGCAAGCGATTTCGTTAGGGTGTCGAAACGGTCGAGGATGTCGACGACCTTCTGCTAGGTGCCGATGGATGGGGCGGGAATCTCGACCCTCGATAAGTCCACAGGCGCGGCTTCGATTACCTTTTTCGGTTTAGCGTATTGCTCTTCAGATCATCGTGGTGTGCTCGTAGCCACGCTCCACGAGGAGCCGCTCGGCAACGTCGAGAATCTTCTCGACCGTCTCCTCCGGGTACTTATTGCGTGCCACGGGCACCTCCGTCCTTGTTATCGCGATAAACATACCATGAGTGGCGTACGGGTCGAGAAGGGCTGGCGCCAAAAGAGCCCAACGGCCGTTACGGCTTCGTTAGAAACGCGCCCCACCATGGATGGTGAACCCGAAAGGCAAGGCGCGCGGGCACGGCGACTCGGCCCGCGCGCCCGGAAGAGAAAGGACGAACCCATGGGTTACATGCTCGAGACGCGCGGGCTCACCAAGCGCTTCGGCCGCGGCGACCAGGCGCAGGACGCCGTGGCCGACGTGAGCCTTCATATCCGCGAGGGCGAGGTGTACGGGCTGCTCGGCCCCAACGGTGCCGGCAAGTCGACAACGCTCAAGATGATCTGCGGGATGCTGCGGCCGACGGCCGGGGAGATCCTCTTTGCCGGGCACGCCTGGCGCCGCGAGGACCTCTACGCAATCGGCAGCCTCATCGAGGAGGCGCCGCTCTACCCCAACCTCACCGCGCGCGAGAACCTGCGCGTGCGCACCACGCTGCTGGGCCTTCCCGAGAGCCGCATAGATGAGGTGCTCGCCGCCGTGGACCTCGCGGACACCGGGAAGAAGCGCGCCGGGCGCTTCTCGATGGGCATGCGGCAGCGCCTGGGGCTCGCGCTGGCGCTGATCGCCCGGCCACGCCTGCTCGTGCTCGACGAGCCCACCAACGGCCTCGACCCCATCGGCATCGAGGAGCTGCGCGACCAGATCCGCGGCTTCGCGGCGGCGGGCACGACGGTGATCGTCTCGAGCCACATCCTCTCCGAGGTGCAGCAGATGGCGGACACCATCGGCATCATCTGCGGGGGGCGCCTCGCCTACGAGGATGCGCTTCGGCCCGGGCAGGACCTCGAGGGACTCTTCATGAGCGTCTGCCGGGAGGGGCGACGAGCGCGCGGGGAGGTGGCGGCATGACGGGCGAGAAAGGCGGCCTGCTCGCGGGCCTGCGCGCCGAGGCCCTGAAGTCGCGCCACGCGGCGCCGGTTCGCCTGGCCGTGCTCATGGCGCTGCCGATGCCGCTGCTCGGCGCGATGCCCTACCGGGGCGTGCAGATCTTCAGCGCGTGGAACTACTGGTACGCGCTCTTCCTGCCCGTGGCTCTCTCGCTCGTGGTGGCTTGCGTCGCGCGGGCGGACGCGCGCACGCGGATGCGGGGGCTTCTGGGCCTGGGCTTCCCGCTTAGGCGCGCCTGGTGGGCCAAGGCGCTCTGGTGCCTCGCGCTCTGCACGCTCTCGAACCTCGTGGTCTTCGGCATCTACCTCGCGGGCTCGGCGTTCTCCTCGCAGGGCCTCACGGCCGCGGGCACGCTCACGATGTTCCTCTGCGCGCTCGCCAACACGGTGACCGCGGCGTGGATGATCCCCGCAGGGCTCTTCCTCACCGCGCGGCTCGGCATGCTCGCGGGCATCTTCTGCCCGCTCGCCGCGCAGCTCGTTGGTGGTTTCGCCTGGTCGCTGGTACCGCTGCCGCAGCTCTTTCCGCCGTCGGCGAGCATGGTCATCCCCACGAGCTTCATCCCCGTGCTGCCGAGCGGCGAGCCACTCGCGGCGGACATGGCGCTCGGCGGGGCGCTCGCGGCGGACGGCATGCTCACGCTGGCGGGCCTTGCGGTCTGCGCGCTCGCGTTCGCCGCGCTCACGGCGGCGGGGGCGGCCTGGTTCGCACGCTCCGAGGAGAGGTGATGGCCATGACACGACTCTCCGACCCGACGCCGCGCATGACTCTCCCGCGGGCCCTGCTCTCCGAGGCCCTGCGCCTGGCGCGCTCCCCGCTCACGGCAGTGCACCTCGTCTGCGGCCTGGCAGCCGGTCTTGCCTGCGGCGAGTACTTCTCCATAGCCCGATGGGACCCGGCGCTGGGCGCAGACGCCTACGCCCAGTTCCTCGGCGCCCTCATGCCGCTCATGTCCGCCATCGTCTGCGGGCTCGCCGTGGACGAGGAGCGCGCTGCCGGGCGCCTCGCCAACCTCACGGCGGTCCCCTCGCGCGGGCGCGCCGCCGCGGCGAAGCTGCTCGCCCTTGCGGCGCTCGGCGCGGGCGCGCTGGCCGTGGCGCTCGGCGTGTTCGGGGCCGTGCTCGCCGTTGCCGGGCGCCTGCCGCTCGGGCCCGCTCCACTTGCGGCCACTTGGGCGGGCATCGTGCTGGGCAGCCTGCCCCTCTACGCGCTGGGGCTCGGCGTGGCTCTGCGCTTCGGCCGCAACGCCACCATCGGCGCCGGCGCGGCGGGGGTGCTCCTCGCGTTCTTCTCAGTGGGCGGACTTGCACACGGCCTCATGACCGGCGAGCTCACCGGTGCCCTGGCGACGCCCCTGAGCTGGGTGCCGCTCGCCTGGCCCGCGCGCCTGGGGTCGCTCGGGGTAGAGGCCTTCATCGACGCCGCACGCGCGGCGGGCCCTCTCCTCACGACTGCGCTCGCTGGCCTCGTGCTCACCCTGGCAACCGCCGCCGTCCTTATCGCCTGGTTCTGCCGCTTCGAGGACGGGAGGGCAGATGCGTAGGAAGCCGCTCGCCGCCGTGCTCGCCCTCCTCTCCGCAGCGCTCGTCCTGGGCGGGAATGCCCTGCTCGTCGCTGGCTGGGGGTCGGCGCTGCGCTCGATCGCCGACCGCGTGCTGCCCAACCCTGAGATCGCCATGTGGGCGCCCGCGCCCGCGGCTGCGCGCGGGGCTCTGGACCGCTGAGCGCGGCGCAAGTACAATGCCGACGGGAGTTTCAGGAGGTCGAACATGGCGAGGATACTGGCAGTGGATGATGAACGGGCGATCCTCGACGCGCTCGCGCGCGTCCTCGGCCGCGACGGCCATGAGGTCGTCAAGGCAGCGGACCCGACGGCGGTCCTGGAGATGGACCTCTCGCGCTTCGACCTCGTGCTCTGCGACGTCATGATGCCGGGGCTCGACGGCTTCGAGCTCGTGCGGCAGATCCGCCCGGACTTCGACGGGCCCATCATCTTCCTGACCGCGCGCGTGGCCGAGGAGGACGCCGTGGCCGGCTACGGCCTGGGCGCCGACGACTACGTCCGCAAGCCCTTCGGGGCCGCGGAGCTGCGCGCCAAGGTCGCGGCCCATCTACGCCGTGAGCGCCGGCCGCGCTCGCACGCCCTCTCCTTCGGGGAGGTGCGGATCGACCTCGGGGCGCGCGGCCTCGCCGTGGGTGGCGAGGCCGTGCCGCTCACGCCCACCGAGTACGCCATCTGCGAGTACCTCGCCCGCCACCCCGGACAGGTCATGAGCCGCGCGCAGATCCGCGAGGCGGTGCTCGGCTGGGAGAGCGACGCCGACGACGCGGCCATATCCATGCAGGTCAGCCGCGCCCGGAGGAAACTCTCCGAGGCCGGCGCCGATCCGATCGCGACCGTCTGGGGGATGGGGTACAAGTGGCAGCTCTGAGGACCGGGGCGCGAGGTCGCGGGGGCATGCCGCTCTCCTTCGTCATCGCGCGCTACTTCGCCTACGCGTTCGCGGCGGTTGCCACGGCGTGGCTCGCCTCGTTCATGGCGCTCTCCGCGGCGATCAACGCGGGCTTCGTCTACGAGGCAAGCTGGGGGCCGGCCAATACGCGCGAGGTCGCGGAGGGCCTGGCACGCGACGGCGTCTGCGGGCAGCAGGACGTGCCGACGGCGTACCGCTACCTCATCCTGAATAAGGACGGATACGTGCTGATGACAGACCTCGAGGGCACGCGGCTCGAGGACGCAACGGAAATGGCCCGTGCGGCACTCGCCGCGGATCCGGGCACAGTGGAGATTGAGGGCGGGGGCTCGGGCCTCACCTACGCCGCGTTCCCGCTCAAGGGCGGCGGGGCCTGCGCACTCGTCAGCGAGTACCTGCCGCAGTGGGTCTCGCGCGACCTCGCCGGCCTGCTTCCCAACCCGCAGAACCTCATGCTCGTCGGCGCCGCTGCGGGAAGCGCGCTCGCGCTCGCGCTCGTGGCACGCCGCGCGAGCCGCGTGATCTCGCGCAAGATGGCGCCGCTCGCGGAGGCGGCGGAGCGCGTCGGCGCGGGGGAGCTCGACTTCGCGGTCGGCAGCACCAACGTGCGCGAGGTGAACGACGTCCTCGCCGCGATGGACGCCATGCGGGCCTCCCTCGCCGAGTCGCTCGAGGCCCGCTGGGCCGCGGAGCGGGGGCAGCGCGAGCAGGTGGCGTCGCTCGCCCACGACCTCAAGACGCCGCTCACCGTGCTGCGCGCCAACGCCGACTTCGTGGCGGAGGAGCTGGAAGACGAGAAAGACGCCGACCTCGCGGCCGCCGCGCGCGACATAGCCGGCAGTGTCGAAAGGCTCGACGGCTACGTGCGCCTGCTCATCGAGGCCTCGCGCGGGTCCGGCGGGGCTGAGAGGGCCCCCATGCGGCCGGCCGAGCTCTGCGAGCAGGTCCTCGCCGAGGCCGCCCAGATCGCCCGGGCGCGAGGCGTGACGCTCGACGCGGCCACGGGCCCTGCTGTCGCGGGCGCGCCCGAGGCCCCGCTCGACCGAACCGCCCTGGCGCGAGCCGCCGCGAACCTTGTGGTCAACGCCGCCGAGCACGCGCGCTCGCGCGTGGCGGTCTCCTGCGACGTCGCGGACGGACACCTCGTCATCGAGGTAGCCGATGACGGACCGGGCTTCTCTCCCGCCGCCCTCGAACGCGGCTGCGAGCGCCTCTTCACAGACGACTCCTCCCGCTCCTCGCGCGACGGAGGCCGCCACTACGGGCTCGGCCTCCACGCCGCCTCCGAGGCCGCGAGTGCCCACGGGGGCTCCGTCTCGCTCGCCAACAGCCCCTCGGGCGGCGCGGTGGCCACCATCGCGGTCCCCCTGTGCGGGGCCTGACGACTCAGGCCCTCACAGCGGCGTGGCTCGCAACCAAACGCTTCCATCTTGAAACACGGGGAGTAAATCGCGAAATCGCAGGTGAAAGAGAGTAAAAAGGCAAAGAAAAAGCCTCCGTTCCAACATGGGAACGGAGGCTCGATAATCGAGTTTACTCACCAATGTCGCTGGTGGTTTTGCCGTAACTCTCGTACGAAACGAAACTCAGGAGCACAGTGCGGCACTCAAAAGTGCAGGTCAGAACCCTGTCAGCCTACTCCCACTCGATCGTCGCGGGCGGCTTAGACGTGATGTCGTAGCACACGCGGTTGGCGCCGGGGACCTCAGCAACGATGCGGCCGGAGATGCGGGCCAGGACGTCGTAAGGCAGTTTGGCCCAGTCGGCGGTCATGGCATCGCTGGACTCGACGGCACGCAGGATGATCGGGCGCTGGTAGGTGCGCTCGTCACCCATAACGCCGACGGACTTGATGTCGGGCAGAACCGCAAAATACTGCCAGCAGCTGTGCTCGGAGTTGCGCTCGCCGGTCTGCTCAAACAGACGCTGGTTGTAGGCGTCGAGCTCCTCGCGCACGATAGCGTCGGCGTTCTTGAGGATCTCGAGCTTCTCCTTGTCGACCGCGCCGATGATACGGATGGCAAGACCCGGGCCCGGGAAGGGCTGACGGAACACGATGTGACCCGGCAGGCCCAGCGCCAGACCAAGCGCGCGGACCTCGTCCTTAAAGAAGTGGTCGAGCGGCTCGATAAGGTCGAAGTGCACGCCCTCGGGGAACGGGATCAGGTTGTGGTGGCTCTTGATGGTGGCCGTCTTGCCGCCCGTCTTGCGAGCGCCGGACTCGATGATGTCGGGGTAGATGGTGCCCTGAGCCAGGTACTTGACCGGCTTGCCATCGGTCTCGAGCTGCTGAGCAACCGCGAAGAACTCTTTCCAGAACTGCGTACCGATGATGCGGCGCTTCTCCTCGGGCTCGGTCACGCCGGCCAGAAGCTCGGCATAACGGTCCTCGGCGTGGACGTGGATAAAGTCGACGTCAAACTGCTTGGTGAAGACCTCCTCCACCTGCTCGGGCTCACCCTTGCGCAGCAGACCGTGGTTGACGAACACGCAGGTCATCTGCTTGCCCACGGCACGGGCGCCCAGGGCGGCCACGACGGAGGAGTCGACGCCACCGGACAGGGCCAGAATCACGCGGTCGTTGCCGACCTTCTCGCGGAACTCGGCCGTCATGGTCTCGACCAGGTTGTCCATGCTCCAGTTGGGCTCCAGGCCGCAGATCTCAAACAGGAAGTTGCTCAGCAGCTGCTGGCCGTACTCGGAGTGCTTGACCTCGGGGTGGAACTGCGTGGTGAAGATTTTGCGCTCGACGCACTCCATGGCGGCAACCGGGCACACGTCGGTGCTGGCGGTAATGGTAAAGCCCTCGGGCACCTCGGACACGGCGTCGCGATGGCTCATCCACACGGTCTGCTCCATGGGCGTGGAGTTAAAGAGCTTGGCGCCTGCCGTGCGCGTGATGGTGGCGCGGCCGTACTCGCCCACCTCGGAGTGGCCGACCTTGCCGCCGAGCGTCACAGCCGTGATCTGATGGCCGTAGCAAAAGCCCAGGACGGGAAGGCCCAGGTCAAAGATGGCGGGATCGATGGACGGAGCGTCCTCGGCATACACGGAAGCCGGGCCGCCGGAAAGGATGAGCGCAGAGGCGTTCATCTCGCGAATCTCGTCGGCCGAGATGTCGCAGGGGACGATCTCGGAATACACGTTGAGGTCGCGGACGCGACGGGCAATGAGCTGACCGTACTGCGCACCAAAGTCGAGTACGAGGACCTTTGCGGAAGCCTTTTGATCCATGGTTCCCCCTCTTGTTGGCGGGGAGCCGGTGCCCACCCGCGCGAATAAACGAGAATAACTTTCATAGTGTACACGTTATATGGGGTTTTTCGTCCCTCGCAGCCATCAGCGCACGGCAAACGCACGACCCGGGCCCCTATTTGCCAGCAATTGAAGTGTTACCAAACGTTACAGATGATGTAATACGTTTGAACATTGGACGCCCTGTGCCACAATACTGCCGAACGACTCCGCCTCTGCGGCGGCAAATACGATAGGAATACCAGCATGAAGCGCATCCTTCTCATCGCCACGGGCGGCACCATCGCATCGACCGAGGACGGCAACGGCCTCTCCCCCGCCCTGACCGGCGAGGAGCTCGCCCAGAGCGTCCCCGAGATCTCGGGCCTCTGCGAGCTCGACGTGGTGCAGCCCATGAACATCGACAGCACCAATATGCGCCCCAGTGACTGGATGCAGATCCGCGATGTCATCGTCGAGGGTTATGCCGACCACGACGGCTTCGTGATTCTACACGGCACCGACACCATGAGCTACACCGCGGCGGCGCTTTCCTACCTGATTCAGGACAGCCCCAAGCCCATCGTGCTCACCGGCTCGCAAAAGCCCATGGGCAACCCCTTTACCGATGCCAAGCTCAATCTGTACCAGAGCCTGCTCTATGCGCTCGATGAGCATTCGCACGATGTGTCGATTGTGTTTGGCGGCGTCGCCATTGCCGGCACGCGCGCCCGCAAGCAGCGCACCATGAGCTTTAACGCGTTCATTAGCGTCAACTACCCGCCCATTGCCTACATCCGCAACGACCGTATCGTGCGCAACGGGCTCCACGGCACTCATCTGGGCGAAAACCCGGTGCGTTTCTACGACAGCATCGACCCGCGCGTATTTGTACTCAAGCTTACGCCCGGCGTAAACCCGGGCATCCTCGACGCCCTTGCCAATAGCTACGACGCCGTGATTCTGGAGACCTTTGGCATTGGCGGTATTCCCGAGTTTGGCGAGTCGGGCGAGTCGTTCCAAGAGGCAATTTTCCGCTGGGTCGATTCGGGTCGCACCGTCGTTATGACCACGCAGGTCCCCGAGGAGGGCCTCGACCTGGGTGTTTATGAGGTCGGCCGAGCTTACGCCGATCATCCGGGTATTTTGCGCGGCGACGACATGACCACCGAGACGCTCGTGGCCAAGACCATGTGGGCGCTCGGCCAGTCACGCGATGCGGCAGAGATTCAGCGCCTGTTCTACAGCCAAGTCAACCACGATCGCATCCCGATGACGTAATCCCTAAGGCAGCTCCACTTATCGCAGCCTTAAACGACAGGTGGTCCCCCTCGGGCCGTGCAAAAATCGGAGTATTCTGCAATTTCTCCTCCGGAGGCATAGAATCGGCCGATTGTTAGACGAACTTTTAGGACGAAGGGTCCGTCTAGTAAATATTTATTCCTCATTTTTATTTAGCATGTGGATTATCTACTGTCAAAAAGGCAAAGCCAGCCGCTCGAGCTACCATCTACGGCCAAACTGGTGCTGAATACTCGCGATTTTGCACATCGCAACCAGGAGGACCCGCCCAAAGAGCGACAAATACAGCGGGGGAACGCCCTATCCGATACCCTCGAGAAGCTCTGACACCGTCATGCCGAGTGCGGGTGCGATCTTAAATAGAACCTTGAGCGTGAAATTTGCCGTCCCATCTTCGATTCGGTCGAGGTAGGGTCGGCTGATTCCTGTCGCCACACAAAAATCAACCTTGGAGATACCAAGGTCCCTGCGCGTCTCTTCGACCCGCCTGCCAAGAATCTGTTTCGCACGTTCGTCCATGCAGCCGAGTTTGAAATGGAGCCGAACATAAACGTAAACTATAGTTTACGTTTTGCCGAATACACAGGAGTTTTCTATGTCGGGTTCTTCGGTCCACATGTACCGAGCCACGCTTCGCACAAACAGCGCGCCGCCCAAGCTCGTCGTCGTTGAAGCTGAATGCCTTTCGCCCGATGAGCGCACAGCATTTGCATTGCTATCAAGTCGCGTCGCCGCCGTTCTGGTCCCTTGCCCGGCGCAAGGTGAACTTGCTGTTCAATGCCAAACGCACAGCTGCCCGCTCAATCAGGCTGCCGTAATCGCAACCAGCCAACGCGGCCTGCCGCTCCTTTTAGAAGCCGATATCGCACTCGCCCTTCGTGGCGCCGGATACGAAAACGAGACCGCCGCCGACATGGTCTTTAAACCACGATCGAGCGGCGGCCTCGCAGCAGCCATTGAATATATGTGCAGGCTCGTTGCTTAAAAGGACAAGCTAGAAACCAAAGCCAAAGCCCGTTCCAGTAATCGCCGAATACATAAAGTAGACGTTGATTACATTGAGGAACACGCCCGTGATGCAGCCGTTACGCAGGTAGCGCTCGCACGCAAGGCGTGCCATCACAGCGGAGTCCTCGTTGTTCTTTGCCTGGCGTCCTGCCGTAAAGTACGTCGCCACGCTCAGCAGCAGGTTGAGCACCGGCAGTGCCAGCAACTCGTAGCTCTTGCCCCAGCGCGTCACCTCGCCGGCTGCGTTAAACTTCGTTGCCACCTCGGGACCAATGTTGGGGATCACAAACGCTGCGACCACCAGCGGAATCACCGCAAGCACGAGCAGCGCAATACCCATGTAGCCAGCTTTTTTGCCATATTTAAACATATGCGTCGTCCTTACACGTTAAAGCGGAAGTGCACGACGTCGCCATCGGCCATGACATAGTCCTTGCCCTCAATACGCAGCTTGCCGGCGGCCTTGGCGCCCTGCTCGCCGCCGAGCTCGATGTAGTCGTCGTAGCCAATAACCTCGGCCTTAATAAAGCCGCGTTCAAAATCGGTGTGGATGACGCCGGCGGCCTGCGGGGCGGTCGCGCCCTGACGAACCGTCCAGGCCTTGACCTCCATCTCGCCGGCCGTAAAGAACGACTGCAGGCCAAGCAGCTTGTAGGCGGCCTGCGCGAGCACGTCCAGACCGGGCTGCTCCAGGCCCAGGCTCTCCAGGTAGTCGGCAGCGTCCTCGGGATCGAGCTCGGAAAGCTCGGCCTCGATCTTGGCGCAGATGGGCAGCGGCTTAACACCATCGATGGGCGCCAGATCGTCGTTGAGCATATCCTCGTCCACGTTGGCCACATACAGGATGGGCTTCATAGTGAGCAGGAACAGGCCCTTGGCGGCAGCACGCTCCTCGTCGGTCATCTCCATGGATGCGGCGCGCTTGCCCTCGTTGAGCCAGGCAAGCAGGCGCTTAGCGACCTCGAACTTGGGCATGAGCTCCTTGTCGCGCTTGGCCTCCTTCTCGAGCTTGGGCAGCTGTTTCTCGAGCGTTCCCATATCGGCCAGGATGAGCTCGGTCATGATGGTGTCGGCATCGCCGGCGGGGTCGACGAACTCGCCCGTGCGGCCCACCTCACGCATGACGTTGGGGTCCTTAAAGTAACGCACGACCTCGCAGATGGCATCGGTCTCGCGGATGTTTGCCAAGAACTGATTGCCCAGGCCCTCGCCCTCGTTGGCACCCTTCACCAGGCCCGCGATGTCGACAAACTCGACCGTCGCCGGCACAATGCGACCCGGGTTGACGATGTCGGCGAGCTTTTGCAGGCGGCTATCGGGCACATCGACGATACCCACGTTGGGGTCGATCGTGGCAAACGGGTAGTTGGCGGCAAGGCCGGTCTTTTTGGTAAGCGCGGTGAACAGCGTCGACTTGCCCACGTTGGGCAGGCCCACGATACCGATGGAAAGGGACACGACAGCTCCTTTTGGTACAGGTACTTCAAACTGCATAAGTATAGCGCCGCCGCAGCATCCGGGCGAATCCGGACGCCACGACGGCGCAAATGAAGCAGAGATGCGTGAGGGTTCGAAACAGTAGTCCTTACTTAAGCTCGGGCCAGAAATCCTTGTTGGCCTCGATGAGCTCGTCCAGGATCTGCTTAGCAACGCTCGCCGAAGGAATGGTCTTGGAGAGCGTGAGTGCCTGCCAGAGCTTCTGGTAGCTGCCCTCGACCCAAGCCTGGACAACGAGCTTCTCAACGGAAACCTGCTGCTCCATCAGGCCCTTCTGGAACTGCGGAATCGGGCCCTGGCAGATCTTCTCAAAGCCGTTGGAACCGACGATGCAAGGCACCTCGACCATGGCCGTCGGGTCGAAGTTGGGCACAGCGCCATCGTTGGGGACGATCAGCAGGAAGCGCTCGAGCGTGTTCTCGGCCAGTGCGCAGGCAAGGTCGACGATGTAGTTGGCATGTACATCCGGCTCAAAGCCGCCGTCCTTGGCAGTACCCTTGGCGATGATGTCGCGGCAAGCGCCAAAGACCTTCTTCTCGCGGCCGTCCATAACCTCATTGGCGCGAGTGTAGTTGGGGTCAGACGTCTCGACGACATAGTCCGGGTACAGGTAATACTTGAGGTAGGTATTGGGAATCGTCTCGGGATCGACAGCATAGACATCCTTGGCCTTGCCGAAGGTGTGAATCCAGCTCTCCTCGACATGCTGCTCCTTACCGGCCTCGTGCTCGATGCCGTCCAGGTAGCCGTTCTTAGCCATGTGCTCCTTAATCTGCGGCATGAGGTCGTTGCCATCCTTGTCGTAGATTTTGCTCCACCAACCAAAGTGATTGAGGCCGTAGTAGCTATACTGCAGCTCGCGACGATCCTTGATGCCGCACATACGGCTCATCTTATCCATGAGGTCGATCGGCATGTCGCAGATGTTGATGATGCGGCTGTTGGGGCGCAGCACGCGGCAGGCCTCGGCGACGATGGCCGCGGGGTTGGAGTAGTTGAGCATCCAGGCGTTGGGGCTGTACTTCTCCATGTAGTCGAGGATCTCGATGACACCACCGATGGAGCGCATGCCGTAGGCGATACCGCCGGCACCGCAGGTCTCTTGGCCAACGCAGCCGTACTTGAGAGGAATCTTCTCGTCGAGCTCACGCATGGCGTACAGGCCGACGCGGATGTGAGCAAGGACGAAATCGGTCCCGGTGAATGCGGTCTCGGGGTCGGTGGTGTAGCTAAACTCAACCTCGGGGGCGTTCTCGTGGAAGTAGATCTCGCAGGCCTTGGCCACGGTCTCCTGGCGCTCGGCGTTGTTATCGTAGAAGGTCACCTTGTTGACCGGAAAGCGGTCGCGCTCCTCAAGCAGCATCAGAGCGATGCCCGGGGTGAAGGTAGAGCCACCGCCGGCAATGGTCACGGCATAGTTTTTCTTGGACATGATGTCCTCCTCATTCTGGCCGCTTGCTCAATCCATCCCCGTACGCGGCCTGCACGGTTTGGAATTGTTACTTAGAAGTGGAGTTTTTTATCTCTAGAATCGGCCTTGCGGTGCATACCGGCTCTGCAAGGCCGATTGTTTCGATGGACGATGGTTTACAGAAGAGTCTCGAACTTCAGAAGACTCTCGAACTTCTCGCGAACCTGCGGGACGCTAAGGCCGACGATGACCTGGATTGACTGACCTTGGACCACCAAGCCATGCGTACCGATCGCCTTGAAGGAAGCCTCGGGTGCAACGACGCTCTTGTCCTTGACGTTAACGCGCAGACGGGTAGCGCAGTTCGTTACATCGATGATGTTATCCGTGCCACCGAGCAGATCGAGGATGTTCTCGGCAAGCACCAAGCGCTCATCATCTTTACTCTGGGCGGCCGATTTGCCAGCAGCAGCACCGCCCTGCTTTTGCTTGTAGTCGGCCTTGGACTTGAGCTCGACCTCAACATCGTCATCCTCGCGACCGGGGGTCTTAAAGTCGAACTTGACGATCAGGAAACGGAAGACCACAACCCAAAGAGCGGTAAAGCACAGACCGACAAGGATGGAGATGGCGTACTGCAGACCGTGTGCGGCCCAAAGGGGCAGCCAGTCCCACGAGAGCATCGAGATGATGCCGCCGTCGAAGATACCCACGACGCCAAGGAGGTTTTGAGCCATGCAGCCAAGCGCTCCGAGCACGCAGTGGACGACGAACAGGCCGGGCGCGATGAACAGGAAGGTGAAGTCAAGCGGCTCGGTAATACCGCAAAGCATAGCGGTAAGGGTGACGGGAATGAGCAGAGCCTTGACGCGCTGCTTGCGCTCGGGTTTGGCGGTCATATAAAACGCAATGGCGACGCCAAGCGAGCCGAAGACCTTAGTCCAACCAGGGCAGGTATAGGCAGCCCAGGGTGCGGCATCCTTAAGAGCAATGCTCGGATCGGCAGCCAGTTAGGGCAGGATGTTGGCCCAAGCAGCAAAGATGCCGCCGTTGACCGCCGCGTTGTCGTAATAGAACGGCGTATAGATAAAGTGGTGCAGGCCTGTAGGGATCAGCACGCGCTCGAAGAAAGCAAAGACACCCACGCCAAACGTACCGGCGGAAAGGATGAATCCCTGGAAGGCAGAGATAGCAGCCTGAACATGCGGCCACACCAGGCAGGCGATAAGAGCGACCGGAACCATAACGAAGAAACCGATCATATAGATGAACACGGAACCCGAGAACACGCCCAACCACTCGGGGAGCTCGGTGTCGAAGAACTTATTATGCAGCATCGTGGCGATACCAGAGATAATGAGCGCGCCCATGATGCCCATATCAAGCGTTTTGATGCTTGCGATAGTGGCAAGACCAGTACCGCTGCCCGCCTCGACAGAGTAGTCGACCCCAAAGACAGGGCCCCACTGCCCCAAGATTGTGCTAACAAAGTAGTTGAAGGTAAGGTAGATGGCCAAAGCCTCCATGCAGCAGCGAGCGTTCTGCTTGTTCGCGAGCGAGATTGGCAACGCTACGCAAAACAGCAACGGCATCTGGTTAAAGAGCGTCCAACCACCCTGGAGCAGCACATTCCAGCAATCAAACCAAAGATGACCCGCTGTGGCCATCTCGCCAAAGATCGCCTCGGTGGTAAACAACGTACCCAGGCCGACGACGATTCCGGAAAATGCGAAAAGAATTGCAGGCGTGTACATTGCACCGCCGAAACGTTGTATCTTTTGCATCATGACGGGGAATCCCCCTCTCTTCATTCGGAGCGACTGCGGTTTTGGCTTCACTCGAGACCGTAGACGCGCCGTTTGCGTGTACCTCGTGCAATAGGACGGGTGGGCCCGCTTCCCTGACTTCTTGCGCTTCTATTTTTATCATATCACTTATCTAGACAAGTTAATACGGTTTCTATGTTCGGTCAGCGGTCGATTATTGGCCGTAAACGGTATGAGTCCAGTATTTTGCCTGCTAAATCTGACATACCTTATGGCTGCATTTTAAAATTTTTTTCTACTTGTCTAGATGTGCTTGTCTATATCTATAGACATACCTATACTTCATTACAACATTCACCGCCACGTTAAGGAGTCACCATGAAAAGCGCGGTCTTCTATGGAAAGCACGACCTCAGAGTCGAGGAATCGGCAAAGCCGGCCGTGGGCAGGCGCGACGTTCTGATCAACGTCAAAGCTTGCGGCGTCTGCGGTACCGACGTTCATATCTATGAAGGCGACAAGGGTGCAGCCGACGTTACCCCGCCCACGATCCTTGGTCATGAGTTTGCGGGCGTTGTCGAGGCCGTGGGCAGCGACGTCGCTGGCTTTAAACCGGGCGATCGCGTGTGCATCGACCCAAACCATCCCTGCGGCTGCTGCGAACCCTGCCGCGACGGAATCAACCACTACTGCGAGCATATGACCGGTTACGGCACCACCGTTAACGGCGGCTTTGCCGAGTACTGCTCCGTCGATATGCAGCAAGTCTACAAGTTGGGCGATCACACCAGCTTCGAGCAGGGCGCCATGACCGAGCCCGTCGCCTGCTGCCTGCACGGCATCGATATGTGCAACATCAAGCCCGGCAGCACAGTTGTCGTTATCGGCGGTGGCATGATCGGTCTGCTCATGATGCAGCTTGCTAAAAACGCCGGCGCCACCAAGGTTGTCTTGCTCGAGCCTGTCGAAGGCAAGCGCGAGGTTGCGCTCAAACTCGGCGCCGACCTGGCAATTGATTCCATCCACGAGGACGTCCCGGCCCGCCTGAAGCAGGAGGGCGTCGGCAACGTCGATGTCGTTATCGAGTGTGTTGGCAAGCCCGTCACCATCGAGCAGGCCATCCAGATCGCCGGCCACAAGGCTACGGTCATGATGTTCGGCCTCACCAAGCCCGATGAGACAATCACCGTCAAGCCCTTCGAGGTCTTCCAGAAGGAGCTTGTGCTTACTTCGTCCTACATTAACCCTTATACGCAGCGTCGCGCGCTCGAGCTCATCGACTCTGGCAGGCTCGACGTATCCTCGATGGTCGCCAAGGTGGCTTCCCTCGACGAACTCGGCGCCATCCTGTCAGACCCAGCTCTGCGTGCCATGGGTAAATATATAATCGACCCCAGCAAGTAAATCGATCGACACCTGCGCGAGCGGTCCTCATCCACCGCTCGCGCACTCAGCTCTAGGAGACCGTCGTGGCGCGAGCCATCTTCCAAACTATTTATGACAACGTGAAGCAGTCGATTGACGACGGCACATACGCCTATCAGAGTTATCTGCCTTCGGAGACTGAGCTCACGCAGCTGTTTGACTGTTCGCGCATGACGGTCCGTCGCGCCATCTCGATGCTTGCGGCAGATGGTTACGTGCTCCCCCAGCAAGGCAAAGGCATGCGCGTCATTCGCAACATCAGTGACGAGACGAATCGTGGTGGCGGCGGACTCGAGACCTTTAAGGAAATCGCAGCCAGCCGAGGCTTTGAGCTCAAAACGGTTACCACTGTCTTTGAGCTCCTCGTTTGCAACAAGGCGCTCTCCAAGATTACCGGGTTTCCTGAAGGCTGTGAGCTCACACGCGCCAAACGCATCCGTTATGCAGACGGACGGGCCGTGTGCTCCGACGACTCCTATTACCTAAGCTCACAGGTACCGGGGCTGACACCCGAGATTGTCAACGACTCGATCTATCGTTACCTCGAAGAAGACCTTGGCATTAAGATTGCCACGGGCAAACGCGATGTAACGATTGAGCATCCCACGCCCGAGGATGCACGCGTGCTCGATCTCGACGACTTTAACGCACTCGCCGTTGTACGCGGGCAGACCTACAACGCCGACGGTATCCTTATGGAATACACCGAGACAAAGCAGGTTCCCAGCTTCTTTTTACTCCACGAAACGGTCACCCGCCGCAATAACGGCAGCGAGACCCATCAGAGCAGTATGAGCTAACCATCTATTAGTTGCGGTGGAATAGTTCCTAGAATGGCCAGCTTAAGGGCAAAACAGGAACCATTCCACCGCAACTTTTTTGGCCGGCGGGGCAGCACCTGTCCCACCGGCCATCATGTACGCTCTTTTAGCTAGTCCGCGAGCTTCTCCACCTGGTCGAGCATCTTGTCCAGCTTGGCCTTTGCCTCGGCCTTGACCTTCTCAGCTTCTTCGTGAGCCTTGGCCTTCTGGGCAGCCTTTTCCTCGGCTTCGGGATCGACGACGACCAGATTGGACGCGTCATGCTCAACCAACTTGAGCGCATGCTCGGGGCACACCTTGACGCAGGCACCGCAGCCCAAGCAATACGTGGACTCCAGCGCAAAGCGACCGCTTCCCACCAGATCACAGGCAAACGTGGGGCACACGTTGACGCACTCGCCGCACGACGTGCACTTGTCAAAATCGCACTCCGGCGTGCTCACCTGCATGTTCTGGGCAAGCTCGGGATGGTTCTGCAGTGTCGAGAGCACCAGCTGCCGCCCGTGCGTGAGCGAACGGCGACGCTTGGTCGTCGTGGTGCCGCACATGGTGTTGAGCGTGCGCTCCAGCTGGGTAATCTGATGGCGATGGGCTTTGAGCTTTTGCGTCACCGAGGCCAGTGCCGCCGTCGCCGGATTGAGCTTGGTCACCGTCAGGCCCGTGGTACGGGCAATCTTTTCCATGTACTCCTTGCGCTCGTACTCGCGAAGCTTATGGCACTTGAGGCTCTTGGGGTCGACCTCCAGGCCCATACCCGTGCCGGACCACTCCTCGGCCTTCGCAATCGCCTCGCCCAGAATGTCCTCACCGCCGGTGTTGCGGCATTTATCGCACACGCCCAACGGCAGATACACACTCACGTTGGGATAGTCGGCCAGTACCGAAAACCAAGTCTCTGCCGTAATATCGCCCACGCAGGCGACGACGACCTCGTTCTCGCGCGGCATGCGCTTAAGGGCACGCGTACAGGTAACGTAGGCGGTCTCGTGGCTCGTAGCAGCAGAGACGATATCGTCATACAGGTTTTTAGGCGCCAGGCGCGGCGAGATGATCGCCTCGGTCGGGCAGGCAGCGGCGCACAGACCGCACTTGCGGCAGGAGTCGAGGATCTCGATGGCGTCTTCCTCGACCTCGATAGCGTTGACCGGGCACACGTCCATGCACGCGGTGCAGCCGCTCTTTTCGTTTTTGCAGGTCAGGCACGGAATGGTATTGCCGCGCGGGCGTTCCTTGTAGTCGGCAGGATTCCACTGCGGCGCCGACGGATCGAGTGCATCGGTCACGCCGCCAAGCGGATTTTTAAGAAAGTCGAAACCCTTGCTGATCTCGATAATGTCATCAAACAGATCGTGTTCCTGCGCCATGCGCGGCCCCTCCCTGAGCAGTGCAAACAAGCAAGAGATAATGATACGCCATCGGCTCACGCCTCGGGCAAATTACACGCGGCGCATCTTTGCGGCAAATAGCCTCCTTGATTATCAACTTCATCCGAACACCTCCCACATTCATCCGCACATGTGCGG
>CAUAAR010000002.1:0-123823 GCA_958427035.1 uncultured Collinsella sp.
GCGGGAAGCGAAAGGGCAATCGCGGCAGATTTATACCCGTGCCCGAGCTCGAAGAGCCCTATGGCCGCCTTCCTGGCCTCGACATCATGCTTCACCCTCAAATCAACGCGCATAAAGAAAGCCTCCCATTTCTCATGTCCAAGAAATGGGAGGCAGTTCACATCGCTGCACCGGGCTTATTGCTTCTTGCGAATTTGGTTGTCGGTCTCGAGTCGTTGAGCTCCCTACGCCTCTGTCGGCTCCACGCCCAGCTCGTTGCGGACGAGCTCGAAGGCGGCGGCGATGGCCTTGTCCATGTCGTAGTACTTGTAGCCGCCCAGGCGACCGGCGAAGACCACGTCGCCCTCCTGCGCCGCCAGCTCCTCGTACTGCTTGTAGAGGGCCTCGTTCTTGGCGTCGTTGATGGGGTAGTAGGGCTCGTCGCCGGGCTTCCAATCCGCCGGGTACTCGCGCGTGATGACGGTCTTCTCCTGCGTGCCGAACTCGAAGTGCTTGTGCTCGATGATGCGGGTATAGGGGACCTCGCGCTCGGTGTAGTTGACCACGGCCACGCCCTGGTGGTCCTGCTCGTCGAGTGTCTCGGTCTCGAAGCGCAGGCTGCGGTACTCGAGTGTGCCCAGCTTAAAGTCGTAGAACGAGTCGATGGGGCCGCAGTAGATCGTCCTGGCGGCGATATCGGGCTCGGCGGCGGCCAGCTCCTTGTACTCCACGCCGCAGCGCACCTCGACGCCCTCGAGCATGTTGGCGACCATCTTGGTGTAGCCGCCCATGGGGATGCCCTGGTAGCGGTCGTTGAAGTAGTTGTTATCGTAGGTGAAGCGGCAGGGGAGGCGCTTTATGATGCTCGCGGGCAGGTCCTTGCAGTCGCGGCCCCACTGCTTCTCGGTGTAGCCCTTCACGAGCGTCTCGAAGATGTCGCGGCCGACGAGCGACAGCGCCTGCTCCTCGAGGTTTGTCGGCTCTCCGATGTTCTCGGCGGCCACCTGCTCGGCAATCTTGGCCTTGGCATCTGCCGGCGTGACGACGCCCGGCCACATCTTGGCGAAGGTGTTCATGTTGAAGGGCATGTTGTACATGTTGCCGTGGAAGTTGGCTACCGGCGAGTTGACGTAGTTGTTGAACTCGGCGAAGCGGTTGACGTAGCCCCAGACGTCCTTCATGGAGGTGTGGAAGATGTGCGCGCCGTAGCGGTGGACTTGGATGCCCTCGACGTCCTCGGTGTAGACGTTGCCGGCGATGTGGTCGCGGCGGTCGATGACCAGGACCGACTTGCCGGCGCGCTTGGCGGCATTGGCGAAGACGGCGCCCGAAAGGCCGGCACCGACGACGAGGTAATCGTACTGGGACATGGATATGCTCCTTTGTATGTCGATTGGACAGTTACTTTAGTTTAGGGACAAACATATCTGATGTCTTTGTCCCAGGGATTAGTGTAGCAGATGCTCTTTCAACAGCTCTAGCGCATGTGCGTAGCCCTTCAGGCCCTCGCCGGTGATGGTGGCGAAGCAGGCTAGACGTGCATAGCTCACCTGGCGGAAGTCTTCGCGCGTCTCTACGGCGCTGATGTGCACCTCGACGGCAGGGATGGCAACGGCCTTGAGGGCGTCGAGGATCGCCACGCTCGTATGCGTGTAGGCAGCCGGGTTGATGACGATGCCGTCGACCTTGCCGTAGGCCTCCTGGATCTTGTCGACGATGCTGCCCTCGTGGTTGGACTGGAAGACCTCGACCTCGTCGAAGCCCTGCGCGGCACCTGCCTCCTGGCAGATCTGCACTAAGCGATCGTAGTTGTCGCTGCCGTAGATGCCTGGCTCGCGAATGCCGAGCATGTTGAGGTTGGGGCCGTTAATGACGAGTGCTTTCATGGTTGCTTCCTTTGCGGTTGAAAAACCACCACAAAGGTGCCTGTCCCCTTTGTGGTGGTTTTGGTTAGAGAGCGGGTGGGAGGGTGTCGAGGAGCGCATGGGCGGTGTTGGCGGCGCAGTCGCGTGAGTCGATGATGTAGTCGGCCCAGGCGCGGTAGCGCGGCATACGCTGCTTGGCCAGCTTGTCGATGCCGTCGCGCGCGGTGATGGGGCGGCCTTTGTGGGCGAGCTCGTCGAGCTTGCGGTTGAGCATCACGATCTGGCTGTTCTGGTGCAGCAGCGGATAGTTCTCGTCCCGCGTGACCACGCCGCCGCCGGTGGAGAGTACCAGGCCGCTGCGCTTGGAGATGTCGGCCAGCGCCGCCGTCTCCTGCTCGCGGAAGGTCGCCTCGCCGCGTTCGACGATATAGTCGGCGCAGGGCATGCCGAGGCGCTCCTCGAGGGCGCGGTCCAGGTCGATGTGCTCTCGTCCCGTGCGCAGGGCAATCTGCTCACCCACGCGGGTCTTGCCCGAACCCGGCATGCCGATCAGGGCAATGTTTTGCTTACGGCGGGACAGACGCTCCGTTACGTCCAGGATGCGCTCGCGCGGGGTGGTTTGGCCGGTATAGCGCTCGACGGCCTGTGCCGCTTGGGCCACGAGCATCAGCAGGCCGCCGATGCAGGGGATGCCGCGGCGTTCGGCCTCGAGCATCAGACCCGTGCGGGCGGGGTTGTAGACAATGTCGATGACGCCCTCGAGTGCATCGAGTCCTTCGAGCGTGCAGGGGGCGTCGGGGCAGCGGGGGAACATGCCGGCAGGTGTGCAGTTGACGAGCAGTGCCGCATCGGATTGCTGCGCGATGTTGTCGTAATTGACCTCGCTCGTGCGACCCACGGGTACGACGATGGCGCCCAGGTCGTCGAGCACCATGCTCGCCGTAGTACCCGCGCCACCGGTGGCACCGAGCACAAGGACCTTCTTGCCGGCAACCTCAACGCCAAGCTCCTCGACCAGGCATTGGAAGCCAAAGTAGTCTGTGTTGTCGCCGCGCAGGCGGCCGTCAGGTAGGCGTGTGATGGTGTTGACGTTGCCCATGCGCTCGGCCAGGGGGCTCAGCTCATCCAGGTATTCCATGACGGCACGCTTGTAGGGGATGGTCACGTTGGTGCCTTCCCACTCGTCGCCCGTCATAAAAGTCTCAAGATCCTCGGACTCGCGCTCAAAGCGCACGTACTCGAGCCCTGCGAGCTCCTTGTAGATGGTTGGGGTGTAGCTGTGGCCCAGCACGCGGCCCAAGACGCCGTAGGGGCGGGTTGCGGCGGTATCGGTCATCTAGAGCACCTCCGTGTAGCTGCCAAAGTAGGTGAAACTCTCGCATACGTCGTCGATCGAGTCGAGCAGGTCGTCGAGGGCCTTGCTGCCAAAGGGGCAGTCCAGATCAAAGTAGAACATAAACTCAAAGTCGTGCCCGGGGATGGGGCGGCTCTCGAGCTTGATGAGGTTGATATTGAGCGCGTAGAAGCGCTCGAGTACGCGATAGAGCGCGCCCGGCTCGTTGGCCGTGGTGATCATGAGCGAGGTGCGGTTGGCGCCGGGGTAGACGCGCGGTTCGCGACTGATGACGACAAAGCGCGTGTAGTTGTTGTCCGAGTCTTGAATGTTGGGCTCCAGTACTTCGAGTCCATATAGCGCGGCACAGCTGCGTGAGGCGATAGCGGCGACATCGGTGCGCTCGGAGTTGGCGACCATCTCGGCCGACATGGCCGTGTTGGGGTGCTTTGTTGCATGCAGGCCGTGGCGCTCGATAAAGCCGGCGCATTGGGCAATGGCCTGGCCGTGGCTGTAGACCTCGCGTATGTCCGCGAGCTTGGTGCCGGGTTTGACGAGCAGATTGTGGTCGATCTTGAGGCGCAGCGAGCGCACGATGTGGAAATCGAACTGGGCGAGCAGGTCGTAGACGGCGTTGACCGATCCGGCAGTTGAGTTTTCGATGGGCAACACGCCAAACTCGCAGAAGCCGTCGCGCACAGCGCGCATAACGCCTTCGAAGGTCTCGAAAAACGCGATGTCGGGCACGTCGAAGAGCTTGCACGCGGCTATCTGGCTATAGGCACCTTCCACGCCCTGGCAGGCAACGGTGGCCGTTTGAGGGAAGGGCGTGTCGGAGGCTGCAGCCGTGGCGTGGGCCTTTTGCGAGACGGTGATGCCCTTGAGCTCGTTGATGTAGCGCTGCTGCTCGGCTTTGCTCATGCTCATGAGGAGACGGAACAGGGTGATGGTCTGCGCCTCGTAGCGCTCGGGCGCGCGGCTGGCGAGGTTGTTGAGTTTTGAGCGCTCGCGGGTGGGGTCAAAGACGGCCTTGCCCATCTCGATCTTTGATTTGGCGACCTCGGTGGCAATGTCCATACGCTCGACAAAGCTGTTGAGGAGCGTGGTGTCGATACCATCGATGGCCTGGCGGATGTCAGCAAGGTCCATAGGGACCCCTTTCACGTGTCGGTGATTTTTCTGGGACGGGGATTAAAAAATCATTGTGTAACTAATGACTTTTTAATCCCCGTCCCAGAAAAATCACTGGGTGGGCGTGGGGGCCGGAGTTGGACCCCAGAGATTTTTAGAGCTGGGCGGCGTCCTCTAGGAGGGCGTCCCAAATCGCGAGGGCAGCGGCTGCTTCGGCAACGGGGACGGCGCGCGGGACGATGCAGGGGTCGTGACGGCCGTGCACCGAGAGCTCGGCATTTTCCATAGCGTCCATGTCCACCGTCTGCTGCTCGCGGCCAATGGAGGGCGTCGGCTTTACGGCCATGCGCCACATGACGGGCGCGCCGGTGGAGATGCCGCCCAGGATGCCGCCGGCATTGTTGGACTCGACCGCAATCCCGCCGGTCTCGGCGTCGATGCGATACGGGTCGTTGTTCTCGCTGCCGCGCATGGCGGCCACGGCAAAGCCCATGCCAAACTCCACGCCCTTTACGGCGGGAATGCCAAACGCGATTTGCGCGATGCGGTTCTCGATGCCGTCGAACATGGGGTCACCGATGCCCGCGGGAAGCCCGTAAATGCCGCACTCCACGATGCCGCCGATGCTGTCGAGTTCGTCGCGCGCGGCCAGAATCTCCTCGCGCATGCGGCCGGCTGCGGCGGCGTCAATGCACGGCAGATCGTTCGTAAGGATCGCCTTGCGGTCGGCCTCACGATAGACCATATCGTCCATCGGCAGGTCGGAGATGCCGCCGATCTGCGCGACGTGCGCCATGACCTGAATGCCGCGGACCTCGAGCGCCTGCAGCGCGATCCCGCCGGCGATGCATAGAGGGGCCGTCAGACGGCCGGAGAAGTGCCCGCCGCCGGCGACGTCGTGCATGTTGTGGTACTTCACACGCGCCGGAAAGTCTGCGTGCCCAGGGCGGGGCTTGCGGCGCAGCTCGGAGTAATCCTTGGAGCGCGTGTTGGTGTTCTCGATAATCGCTGCAATGGGCGCGCCGGTGGTATGTCCATCGACAACACCGGCGATGATGTGGGCGGCGTCGGCCTCGCGGCGTTTGGTCGCGGTCTCGTCGCGACCGGGGGCGCGACGGTCGAGGAAGGCCTGCAGCTCCTCCTGGTCCACGGCGATGCCCGCCGGGATGCCATCGAGCGAGCAGCCGATAGCGGGGGAGTGCGATTGGCCGAAGATGCTTAAGTGCAAGACGTTGCCAAAGGTCGAGGACATGCTATTCCTCCTCGAGTGTGACCTTGCCGCCCAGCAGGCGGTAGTGGTCGAAGAAATCGGGATAGGACTTGTTGACGGCCTCGGCGCCGTGGATCACGACCTCTCCAGCGGCGCGGCTCGCAGCGATGGCAGCCATCATGGCGATGCGGTGATCGTTGTGCGAGTCGACCTCGCCGCCAGCAAAGGCGTCGACACCCTTGATGATGAGGTCGTCACCGGCAATGCGTACCTGTGCACCCAGTGCGGTGAGCTCGCGGGTGGTGGTGGCCAGGCGGTCGGATTCCTTGATACGCAGACGGGCGCAATCGCGGATAAAGGTGCGGCCCTGTGCCAGCGAGGCCACGGCCGAGATAACGGGCACCAGGTCGGGAATGTCGTGGGCGCTCATCTCAAAGCCGGCGAGCTTGTCGGACTGCACGGTGGCGGCGTTGGTGGAGCGCACGATGCGGGCGCCAAAGCGCGAAAGCGCGGCAAGCACGTTGCGGTCGCCCTGTGCGGAGCTCAGCGACACGCCCTCGACGGTGATGGGGTCGGTGCCGATGGCGCCGGCGCACAGCCAAAAGGCGGCGTTGGACCAGTCGCCCTCGACGGCTACGCTGCCGGGCGTGCGGTACGAGCCGCTGCTCACGCGGAAGTTCGTGACTTCGGGCTGGCCGTCCTTGGCCGGAATACGTTCGACGTTGACCTCGACGCCAAAGGCCTTCATGGCCTGGATCGTCAGGTTGATGTAGGGGCGGCTCTCAATGAGGCCGGTCACCTGCACGCAGGAGGGCTTGGCCAGTAGCGGGGCTGCCAGCAGCAGGCCGGAGATGTACTGCGAGCTCACATTGCCCGGCAGCACAAAGGTGCCCGGGCGCATGCGGCCGCTCGTCTTGAGCGGAAAGCCGCCCAGACCCTGCAGGTCGCAGCCGGCGGCGATAATCTCGTCCGAGAGCGGGGACAGCGGGCGGGCGCCCAAGCGTCCCTGACCCACAAAAGTTGCTTCTGCGCCCAGCGCGCAGGCGACGGGCAACATAAAGCGGAGCGTGGAGCCGCTTTCGCCGCAGTCGAGCGTTCCGCCGGCAAGTGCCTTGAGCAGGCCAAACTCAATACTCTTCATAGTGGGATGGACCTGGAAGCCATCCTCGACGGTCTCGATGCGAGCGCCCAGTGCCGTAAGGCAACGCACCGTAGCCTCGATGTCGGCGCAGGTGGTGTTGCAGGTAACGTGCGTCTCGCCGTTGGCAAGCGCGGCGCAGATGATCAGGCGATGCGCCATCGACTTGGACGCGATGGCGGGAACGGTGCCCTTAAGCGGGGACGGGGTGATGCGGGCTAGCATGCGGATGCGTCTCCCTTCTGGCCGAGGCCCTCGGCAATGAGTTCGTGGAAAGTGGAAAGCGGCGTACGGTCGATGCTGCAGCGGCCAATGCCGTGCGGAATCACCAGGTCGATGGTGTCGCCCGCGCGCTTCTTGTCGTGGAGCGCCTCGGCAAAGACGGCATCGGCATTGAGGTCGCAGCGGGTCTTGAGGCCGTGGCGGGCGCAGAGCTCCTCAATACGGCCGGGCAGTGCAGCATCGCAAACGCCGTGCAGGGCCGCGGCGCGCGTGATGATGCCCATGCCGATCGACACGCAGTTGCCGTGTCCGAGTTCAAAGTGCTCGCAGGCCTCGACGGCGTGTCCGGCGCTGTGTCCAAAGTTGAGGAGCTTGCGCTGGTTGGTTTCGCGCTCGTCGGCGACGACCACGGCGCGCTTGATGTCGATATTGCGGGCGATGATGAGCGCTACGCGGGCCACATCGCGGTTGAGTAGCTCAAGCGTAAGCGGGGTCTTCTCCAGTTCGGCGAAAAGCTCCGGGTCGGCGATCACGGCGTGTTTCACAACCTCGCCGCAGCCGTCGGCGAACTGCTCGGGCGTGAGGGTGGCCAGGCACCCCACGTCGGCGATAACCACGCTCGGCTGCCAAAAGGCACCGGCCAAGTTCTTGCCTGCAGCCAGGTCGATGGCGGTCTTGCCGCCCACCGACGAATCCACCATGGCGAGCAGGCTCGTCGGGATCTGCACAAACTTGCAGCCGCGCATGTAGGTGGCGGCCACAAAGCCCGCCACGTCGCCCACGACACCGCCGCCGAGTGCCACGATCACGTCAGAGCGCGAAAGCTCGTGCTCGGCTACAAACTCCAAAATGGCAACATAGGTTTCGGCGCGCTTATGGGCCTCGCCGGCCTCGAAGGTGCAGATGCTCACCTCGTAGCCTGACGCCTCCAGGCTCTGCTTAACGGGCATCTGGTAGAGCGGGCCCACGTTGGTGTCCGTCACGATGACGGCCTTGGTGCCGCCAGCAGTGGCGCGCACGAGCGGTCCCGCCTGCTCCAGCAAAAACGTGCCAACATGCACCTGGTAGGGGCGTGCAGTGTCGATATCGATGGTAATCGCCATAAGCTTCGGTCCTTTCGACCTGGCGTGATAGGTGGTTTAGTGGGAGGCCTCGTCGTCGAGCGCGCGCTTGATACGGTCGCCCTCGGCAAGGAGGTTCTCCAGATAGCGCTGGTCGTGGTCTTTGAGCGCTCGGCTGTAGGCTCCGAGTGCCTCGATCAGATGGTCAATCTCGAAGGCAAGCGCGTCGGCGTCGTCGATCATGAGCTCGGACCACATCTGCGGGTTGAGGTGCGCCACGCGGGTGAGGTCGCGGTAGCTGCCGGCCGAAAAGCCGTGGTGGACCTGAGCGGTCGGGCTCTTAACATAGGCGTTGGATACCACGTGCGCAAGCTGGCTCGTGAAGGCGATGACGCGGTCGTGCTCGGCTGCGCTGGTCACGCTGAACTTGCCAAAGCCCAAGGGGCGCACCATCTCGCGTACCTGGCCCAAAAGCTCCAGCTTAAGTGCGTCGTCCACCGCGGGCGGCACGAGCACGAGCGGGGCGCCCTGGAACAGGTCGGCGCGGGAGTGTGCGTAGCCCGAGTACTGCGTGCCCGCCATGGGGTGCGCGCCCACAAAGTAAAAGCCGTGCTCGCGGGCAAGCTCAAAGGCACGTTCGCACACGATGCCCTTGACGCCCACGGTGTCGATCACCACGGGACCCATGATGGCCTCGGTGTCGGTGGCGTCGGCGAGCGCTTGGGCGTGCGCCTCGAGCCACTCGATGCAGGCCTCGGGGTAGCAAGCCAGGACGATGATGTCGCATTCGCCGAGTGTCTTGTCGTTGAGCTCTCCGGCGACAGTGCCCATGCTGGCGGCTGTCATGACATCGTCATCGGGGTCCCAGGCCAGCACGCGGACGCCCGCCTGCGCATAGCCGCGGGCAAAACTGCCGCCGATGAGGCCAAGGCCCACGATGCCGGCGCACTTGGGGCCGCCCTGGTTAACGCGCGCGTTTCTCACCGTACCCATGGGCTACTCCATGGTCTCTTGGCAGACAACCTCGCGGGTGGCGCGGATGCGGCGCATGGTGTCGTCGAACTGATCGGGGGTGAGGGCCTGGGCGCCGTCGGACCAGGCGCGGCTCGGCTCGTCGTGGACCTCGATTTCCAGGCCGTTGGCACCGCAGGCGGTCGCGGCGAGCGCCATGGGCTCAACATAGCGGGTGTAGCCGGTGGCGTGGCTGGGGTCGGCGACGACGGGCAGGTGCGAAAGGTGGTGCAGCACCGGCACGGCGTTGAGGTCGAAGGTATTGCGGGTGCGGGTCTCGAAGGTGCGGATGCCGCGCTCGCACAGGATGACGTTGTCGTTGCCCTCGCTCATGATGTACTCGGCGGCCATGAGCAACTCATCGATCGTGCCGGACATGCCGCGCTTAAGCAAGATCGGAGTCTGGGTCTTGCCGACCTCCTTGAGCAGGGGGAAGTTCTGGGCGTTGCGGGCGCCGATCTGCATGACGTCGATCTTCTTGTCCAGGAAGACCTGCACGTCGCGTGGGTCCATGATCTCGGTGACGATCGGCATGTCGAGCTCGGCAGACGCCTCGCACAGCAGGTCGAGGCCGGCGGGGCCCATGCCCTGGTAGGCGTAGGGGGAGGTGCGGGGCTTGTAGGCACCGCCGCGCAGCATCGTGGCACCGGCGGCCTTCACGCGGCGTGCGATGCGGATGAGGTTCTCGCCCTCGACGGAGCAGGGACCGGCGATGACCTGGAACTGGCCGCCGCCGATCTTGACGCCGTGGCCGCAGTCGATGACGGAGTCCTCGGGGTGGAACTTGCGATTTGCGCGCTTGAACGGCTCGGAGACGCGCTGCACGCGCTCGACGACATCCATGGACTCGAGCAGGAACGGGTCGATCTTGGTCGTATCGCCCACCAGGCCGATAATCGTCTCGTTCTCGCCGCGCGAGACGTCGGTCTTCAGGCCTTTTTTCTCAATCCAGCTGACGATATGGCTGACGGCCTCGTCGCTGGCGCTCTGCTTTAGAATTGCAATCATGGTGTGCCTCTCACCTCGATGGATAACTTTTGCAAAAACGGCCCGCATTGCGAGCCGTGTATATATGGTGCATGAAAGTTTATACTATCTGACTCGCTTTTGCCTTCTAAAGTGGGCCGTTGCACCGCGTCTCCCACGTAATTGCAAAGCTTTTTCTTTTATTTTGATAGCCCGTGGTGCACTTGGGTATAATGCCAAACGTTGGCCCTATTAGCTCAGGGGATTAGAGCGTCTGCCTCCGGAGCAGAAGGCCGTTGGTTCGAATCCAACATGGGGCACCATCGAACGTAAGACCGTCCGAGCCTCGCATGGTCCGGGCGGTTTTTCTTATACCGACGCGACGTGATGGGACGTGGTATGGCAGCAACGGATATCGAGCGCGGACTCTCGACCGCCGAGGTCGAGGAGCGCATCGCCGCCGGTAAGATCAACCGCAGCATGGAGTTCAAGACCAAGTCGGTCAAAGAGCTCATCATCGAGAACCTCTGCACGCTGTTCAATTTGATCAACGTGATCTTGGCGTTCCTGGTTATTTTGACCGGTTCGTTTAAGAATCTGACGTTCCTGTTCGTGGTGTTCCTCAATACCGCCATTGGCGTCATTCAGTCCATGCGTTCCAAGAAGATGGTCGATAAGCTCACGCTGCTGACCTCCAAGAAGGCTATCGCGGTGCGCGACGGCGCCGAGGTGGAGCTCGACCTGGACCAGATCGTGCTCGACGACATCATCCGCCTGGGGCGCGGCGACCAGATTCCCGCTGACGCCGTGGTGGTTTCGGGCGAGGCGCTCGTGAACGAGAGCCTGCTGACGGGCGAGAGCGACCTTATTAAGAAACAGCCCGGTTCCGAGCTCATGAGCGGCAGCTTTATCGACTCGGGCCTGCTGCGCGCCCGCGTGATCCATGTCGGCGCCGACAACTACGTGGCCAAAATTAATAACGAGGCCAAATACGTCAAAAAGGTCAATTCCGAGATCATGAACGCGCTTAACGCCATCGTGCGCTTTGCGAGCATCATCATGATCCCGCTCGGTTTGGCGTTGTTTGCCTCGAGTGTGAGCGAGCTGTGGGATGCCGCGGGAACCCCGGGCGATAGCGCACTTTCGTGGTGCTTCTCCGAGCTGTTGGCTGGTCATGTGCCTTCGTCGGCGCTGCTGTCCACGGTGGGCGCCCTGCTGGGCATGATCCCGCAAGGCCTGGTGCTTCTGACCTCGTCGGTGCTCGCCATCGCCACGGTGCGCCTGGCTCGCCGCAAGGTGCTGGCACAGCAGCTCTACTGCATCGAGACGCTCGCTCGCGTCGACGTGCTGTGCCTGGACAAGACGGGCACCATCACGTCGGGCCGCATGGAGGTCGAGGGCACGTATCCGCTGCCGGTTGAGGGCGTGAGCCTAGGCGCCGGCTCGGACGCGGCGGCTGTTCCCGTCGATACCACGGTGCTCGATTTTGCGCTGGCTAACGTGGCGCGTGCGACTTCGGCCGATGCCAACGAGACCTGCCAGGCGCTGCTCAACTATTACGCCGACCGTCCGGTCGAGGTGTCTGAGCCGCTGTCGGTCATTCCGTTCTCGTCCTCCAAAAAGTGGAGTGGCGCGTCGTTTGCGCAGGGCTCCTATGTGATGGGTGCGGCGCAGTTTGTGCTCTCTGATCGTGTGTTTTCGCAGGTCGAGAACCGTGTCGCCGAGCTTGCCGATACCTGCCGCGTGCTCGTGGTGGCGCGCGTGGACGGCTTTACGCCCGATGGCGATATGGTGGGCGAGGCCGAGCCCGTGGGCTTTGTAACCATCCGCGACGAGATTCGTACCTCGGCGGCCGAGACTATTGGCTACTTTAACGAGCAGGGCGTGACCCTCAACGTGATCAGTGGCGACGACCCGCGTACGGTGTCGTCGATCGCGCGCGTGGTGGGCGTGCCGGGGGCGGACGCCTATGTAGACGCCACGACGCTCGATACGCCGGCCAAGCTCGATGCCGCAGTGGACCGCTACCATGTCTTTGGTCGTGTGACCCCGCAGCAGAAGCGCGAGCTCGTGCAGGCGCTCAAGCGCCGCGAGCACACCGTGGCCATGACGGGCGACGGCGTCAACGACGTGCTGGCGCTTAAGGAGGCCGACTGCTCCGTGGCCATGGCAGCCGGCTCCGATGCCGCGCGTAACGTGGCCGAGATCGAACTTGTCGACAACGACTTTGCCTCGATGCCCGCCGTGGTGGCCGAGGGCCGTCGCTCCATCAACAACCTGCAGCGTTCGGCCTCGCTGTTCCTGACCAAGACGCTGTTCTCGATGGGCCTGGCGGCGCTGTGCATCGCGCTGCCGCCGTACCCCTTCGAGCCCATCCAGATGACGCTCATCAACTTCTTCTGCATCGGCGCGCCGGGCTTTGTGTTGGGCCTGGAGCCCAACAATGCTCGCGTGAAGGGATCGTTCCTGACGAACGTACTCAAGCGTGCACTACCGGCGTCGATTGCGGTCATTTTGGCTGCGGCGCTCGATATCTTTGTGGCGCGCGTGTTTGGCTTTAGCCAGCTTACGCTGTCTACGATGTGCCTGCTTACGTCGTGCGCGGCGAGCGTCAGCCTGATCTGGCGCATCTCGCAGCCTCTCACGCCCTTACGTGTGGTGCTCTTTGTGTTTGTAGTCGCCGGCATCTTGGTGGGCGTTATCGGATTCCCGGAGCTGCTGTCTATTGCCAACCTGTCGATGGGCCAGATGGTTATCTTGGCTGTCATCGTGGTCTTTACCTGCTCGGTGTTCTTTAAGCTCGCCACGATGATGGATTCGCTCAAGCCGCGTCGTCGTCATGCTGCAACTGGTTTTGGCCGCGGTGTGCGCGTCCACCTGGGTCGCGGTGGCGGCAAGGTGGGCTCGACGGGTTCGACGGCCGAGCGTTTTGCCAAGCGCTTCGCCGCCGACATGGCGCAGCGCCGCGAAGATCGCACCGCTCGCGAGGCCGAGGCCCGCGCACTCGAGGGAGTGGCCCAGGCCCAGCCCAAGAAAAAGAAGAGTACCGGAGCCAAGCGCTCTCGCGTGACCAAGTCCGCCCAAGGCATCAAAGTTTCGATGCCAAGCAAAAAGAAGAAGTAACTACGCGCCCTGGCGATGTTGAATTGGTGCCTTGCTCCTGTGGGGCCGTGGCGATGTTATGCTCTAACCTCGATTGTTTGAATTGCTTCGAAAAGAGGATGCCGTGATCTGCCCGCATTGCCTTAAGACTATCGAGGACGGCGCCTCGTTCTGCCCCTACTGTAACGCCTATGTGGGTCCGGGCGATGGTCCCGAGCACACCGAGTTCGTGTTCTGTGAGGGCTGCGGTGCCCGTCTTTCTCCGCATGATCGTACGTGCCCCAAATGCGGACGCCCCGCTCCGGGTATCCTCTCCGAGGACGCTGCCGCATCCGATCTGGCTGCGGGTCGCACGGCGGGCTTTCCGCGCCTAACGCAAGAGCAGATCGATACCGAGGTGCCGCATGCGCCCGCCTCGGCAGCCGCGGTTCTTTCGGACGCCGCCGACCCCAACGAGACCTGCGTGTTGCCGGCTTTCGATAAGGATTTCGGTATCCCCAAGGTCGATATTCCCACGCCCGTTTCTCTGCATGACGATGCTCAAAAACCCAAGCGCAAGGTGCATCCCGACGAGGACGCCTATCACAAGCACAAGCGTCATATCCCCAAGCCGCTCATTATCATCGCGGTCCTTGCCTTTGTGTGCGGTGGTGCCTATTGGTTCGTGACGACCGATCCCATGGGTGTTATGCCCGGCTTCTATGACCAGTTTGGCCAGGCCGCGCAGACGACCTTCCCTACGCGCCAAAAGGGTGAGGCGACTGAGGACGATACCAAGCAGGACGATTCTGCCGAGGTGGTCCAGGAAGAAACCGTGCTCACCGATGATCAGCTCTATACCAGGCTCGACGGTCTGTATCAGACCATCGTGTCCTACGGTGACGAGGACCAGATCGGCGAGGTCATCGATTCTTTTAACAACGGCTATCTTCGAACGCCGCTGTCCACCCGTCAGGAGCTGTCGCAGAGTGCCTACGCCCTGCGCGACCAGATCAAAAAGACGCAAGATGAGCTCAACAACCTTAAGTATCAGGACGATACGGTCTATGCGGACGACATCGCTCACTTAAAGCAGCTTGCCGAGTGGATGTATGAGCGCGTCGACGTGATTTGCCAGAGCTGGGACATCTCGCTGGCCATTCCCGATGGCGAGTCGATGAGTTCCCACCAAAGCGAGATCCTGGCGCCCATCGCGCAGAGTGGCAACAGCGCGCTGAACCAGTACGACGCCAATGTGGGTTCCTGGAAGCCGCAGCAGCGTTCCTAAAATTAGTTCGCCATAGTCGGCATAACCTACGTGCGCAATTGATGTAAACGCATGCTTATTGCTACAATTCGTACAGATATGCTTTAAACGCACGAGGAAGGAACCACATGTTTGGTTTTAAGAAAGAGCTCTACACGCCTGAGTATCAGCTTGCCGGCGACGAGTGCGCCGTTATCGAGACGTCGAAGGGTACCATCAAGGTCAAGTTTGACGGCGAGGGCGCTCCCATTCATGTCGCGAACTTCTGCGAGCTTTCCACGATGGGTTTCTATGATGGCCTTAAGTTCCATCGCTATGTGCCCGGCTTTGTCATTCAGGGCGGCGACCCCAATACCCGCGATATGTCCGGCGCCGACGTCGCTGCCGGTCTTGAGGGCCCCGACGGCATGCCCGGTACCGGTGGCCCCGGCTACTGCATCAAGGGCGAGTTTGCCACCAATCCGCGCAACAGCCATGTCGATGGCGCCCTTGCCATGGCACGCTCCATGGATCCCGATTCCGCGGGTTCGCAGTTCTACTTCTGCTTGGGTGCCCAGCATAACCTCGATTCCGGTTACACCGTCTTTGGTACCACGGTCGAGGGTCTCGATGTGATTTCGCAGCTGCGTGCCGGCGACGAGATCGTCCATGTCGAGATCGTTCACGAGTAAAGGGGATTTCCTTGAATAGCCAGCTGATCCAACAGGGCCGTGCCGCTTACCGCGCGGGTGATTTTTCCGCTGCAGCCCAGATGCTTGGGGCGGCAAAAACTCCCGATGAGATTATGGGCGAGGCCGATCACCTTCGTGGCAACGCCTTGATGCACCTGGGCATGTATGCCGAGGCCGCCGAGGCCTATGCCGCCGCCCTCAACGACGGCACCTATGGCAAGCGCGGCGCGCTGCTCACCAACCGCGGCAAGGCACTCGCCGCCGTGGGCGACTACACGACGGCCGCTCAGGCGTTCTCTGCCGCTACGCAGGACGCTTCTTATGCCACGCCGTTCAAGGCCTATCTGGGCCTGGGTAACGCGCTGTTCCAGTCGGGCGACTATGCCAACGCGGGTACTGCTTTCCGTCAGGCTGCCATCGACGGCGCCAATCCGGCTCCTGCCGCCGCACTCGGCGAGCTCGGTCGTTGCTTCATTAAGCTCGGCCGTCCGGCGGATGCCGTGGAGACCTACCGTACGGCTATCGACTTTGCCGGCCCCCGCGACGACACGCGTGCGCTCAACGCCGGCATGGGTCAGGCGCTTTCTGCCGCCGGCCGTCCCTCCGACGCACTCGACGCCTTTAACGCCGCTACTGCCGATGGTATCTACCAGCTCACCTCCGAGCAGGCCGATGAGCTTGCCCGCGTGCACGATTCGCTTGCCGCGCTGTCTGCCCAGACGGCTATGGCCACGGCTCCGGCGCCCGCGATGGACGCTCCTGCCGTCGATCCGCTCGATCCTACGGGCGCGACCGGTCAGTTTATGCCCGATCCCTCGGACACCGGCTTCTTTACGCTGTCCGAGTCCGAGATGGTCCAGCAGGACCGTCAGGATCGTAAGCAGGCCAAGGTCCGTCGTCGCCACCGCCACACGGGTCTCAAAGTCTTCATCGTGCTGCTTCTGCTCATTTTGATCGCCGTGGGCGGTCTGGGCTTTGCCTACACGCGCGGCTTTGGTTTCCCGTCCCAGGAGTCTGTCGTTTCCGATCTGTTCCAGGCTGCCGGCGACGGTGACACGGCAAAGGCCGAGTCTTGCCTGGCCTCGAGCCTGTCCGAGGACGCTAAGTCGATGATCATCTCCTCGATTCCGCAGGGTGCCACTGTGTCCGTCGAAGGCATGGATCAGTCCATGACCGAGACGACCGCTAAGGTGAAGGCATCGCTGTCCAAGGGCGGCGAGCAGGAGTACACCGTCAAATTCGTGCGCTCCGACAACCATATCGGCTGGGCCGTTTCCTCGCTCGATATGGATTTCTCGGCTGCTGACAACCAGTAGTGACCTTATGGGATTTAGCTTTGCCCGGCGCTTCACCGCAAGTGAGGTGCCGGGCTTGCGCTAGTATGATGAGCTAGTAGTTTTCCAGCAATCATCCAACACATCAGGAGTTGCGTTGTTTTCTTTGATGGATATGTTCTTCGGTAGCTATGCGGGCGATCTTGCCATCGACCTCGGCACCGCCAATACGCTTGTCTCCGTGCGCGGCAAGGGCATCGTCATTCGCGAGCCCTCTGTAGTCGCCATCGACAAGAACGACGAGCGCATCCTGGCGGTCGGTATCGAGGCAAAGCGCATGCTCGGCCGTACGCCCGGCAACATCGTGGCCGTTCGTCCCCTGAAGGACGGCGTCATCGCCGACTTCGATGTTACAGAGGCTATGCTTCGCTACTTTATCGACAAGGCGTCCGAGAAGCGCTATCCGTGGACCCCGCGTCCGCGCGTTGTCGTCTGCGTTCCCTCCGGTGTCACGTCGGTCGAGAAGCGTGCCGTCTTTGAGGCCACGATCCAGGCCGGCGCTCGCCAGGCCTATCTGATCGAAGAGCCTATGGCCGCCGCTATCGGCGCCGACCTGCCCGTCGAGGAGCCTACCGGCTCCATGGTCATCGACATCGGTGGCGGTACCACCGAGGTTGCCGTTATCGCTATGGGCGGCATCGTCGTCTCGCAGTCCATCCGTATTGCCGGCGACGAGTTCGATCAGGCCATCCTCACGCACGTTCGCGATGCCTACAACTTGGCCATCGGCGAGCGTACGGCAGAGGACATCAAGATCAAGGTCGGCTCCGCCGTGCCGCTCAAGGACGAGCTCGACGTCGAGGTCAACGGCCGCGACGTGATCACCGGTCTGCCCAAGACCGTGCGCATCGAGAGCGAGGAGATTCGTCGCGCACTCAACAAGCCGCTCGACGAGATGGCCAAGGCCGTCAAGGACGCGCTCGACGCTACGCCTCCCGATCTTGCCTCGGACCTTATGTACTACGGCATTTTGCTGACCGGTGGCGGCGCGCTGCTGCGCGGTCTCGACGTGCGCCTGCGCGATGAGACCGGCGTTTCGGTCAACGTCAGCCCCACGGCGCTCGATAACGTTGTTAACGGCTGTGCCCGCGTGCTCGAGGCCAATGCGTTTGATGGCGGCTTCGTCCAGACCAATGCTTAATTTCCAAAAGGTGGATTCCATTTGGCACGATCTTCGGGTTTCTCCACAAATCTGAATACCAAGCGACAATCAACGGGTATGCGCCCGTTGATTGTTTTCAGCCTGATTTCGGTGTTGCTGCTCACGTTTTATATTCGTGAGGGCGAGGCTGGGCCGATTCATGCCGTGCGTTCGGGCGTAACGACGATTACCTCGCCGGTGCGCTTTGTGGGTTCGGCTGTGGCGGCTCCCTTCAATGCCATCGGCAACGTGTTCTCTAACCTTACGGCGTCGCAGGACACGCTCGACGAGCTTAAGAAGCAAAACGAGGAACTGACCTCTAAGGTTGCCGAGCTCTCCGAGTCTCAAAAGACCGCCGAGCGTCTGGAGGGGCTGGTCGGCCTGCAGTCGACCTATAACCTCAAATCGACCGCTGCTCGTATCGTTGGTGCTTCCGGCGATGCCTGGACCTCGACCGTTACCATCGACAAGGGCTCTGCCGACGGCCTTACCATCAACATGCCCGTGACGAGTTCTGCCGGTGTTATCGGCCAGATCATCGAAGTCTCGGCCAAGACGTCCACCGTGCGCCTGATTGGCGACGAGAACTCGGGTGTGTCCGCCATGGTACAGGACACGCGCGCCCAGGGCATGCTGCAGGGTCAGGCTGACGGCACGCTGCGTCTTGAGTACGTGAGCGTCGACTCCGACGTTAAGGTTGGCGACATCATCGTGACCTCGGGCATCGGCGGTGTGTTCCCCAAGGGTCTACCGCTCGGCACCGTCTCGTCGGTTGAGAAATCGGCAAACGACGTGTACTACACCATTGTGGTGCGCGCTCAGACCACGGCCGAGAACAACGAGGAAGTGCTGGTCATTACCTCGCTGACCGATGAACAGTCGGCCTCGGATGAGGACGTGAGCACGGCCAACAGCACGCCGCAGGGAACGTCGCGCGATGCTGCAACCAAGACGAAGGACGAGAGCTCGGATGACAGTTCCGACACGTCCGAGACGACCGATTCTGGCTCGAACGAATAGGGGGCATGTCCATGGATCTACACGAGCAGGGGATGAGCTCCCGCACGTTTGTGATCGCCGCCATCGTGTGCGTGCTGCTGCAGGCAGGCCTGGCACCGCAGATCTCCATTGCGGGTGGTCGCGTCAACTTCATGATTATCTTGGTGTGCCTGAGTGTGTTCTCGGGCGACCCGACCCGTGCCGTCGTGTGCGGTTTTTGCAGCGGCTTGTTTTATGACCTGTCCGCTGCCGTGCCGGTGGGCATTATGTCGCTCCTGCTGACCGTGGGTTCTTTTGCCCTGGTGCACAGCGCCGTCGGTCAGACGGGCGGTACCCCAAGTGCGCGCGGCGTCACTGTGGGCGCCTTCGCGCTCGTCATTAATGTGATCTACAGCATCATCTTGCTGTTTATGGGTTTGGAGACGAGCTTTGTCGTGGCGATCTTCGGCCATGCGCTGCCGTCCTCGATCCTGACGGGTCTGGTTGCCATTCCGTTTTTGATGTCCGGCGTCGTGCCGCAGTCCGGCTATGGATTCTCCGCACGTGGCGGACGCCAGACGGGTATGCGCTTTAAGCCCAAGACCCGCAAGCTCAAATAGGGGAGGCCCGTAGATGTCTTCCCAGATGACGGTTATTATCGCCGGTATCGTGCTGGTTGTGGCCATCGTGGTCGCGCTGGTCGTCATGCGTCGTGGCGATTCCCGTTTTACCTACGATACGCAGCATGGAACGGCCCCGCGCGCCACCGAGGGCGAGGGCAATACCGCGGCGACCGCCTTTAAGGGCCGCTTTTCCATCCTCACCACGGGTGTGGGCGCGATGTTTGCGGCGCTTGCCGTCAAGCTGTGGGGCATGCAGATGGTCTCATCGGACTATTACGAGAAGCAGGCCAATAGTAATCAGACTCGCACCGTTACAACACCCGCTGTGCGCGGTCGCATCCTCGACCGCAATGGCGTGGCGCTTGTCCAGAACCGTCCCTCACTTGCTGTCGTGGCCTACCGCGACCTTGCCGAGGATGAGGTTCTGGTTCGCCATCTTGCCAACGTGCTTGGAATGCCTTACGTGGCGGTCCTTCGTAATATTCAGGACAATACAGAGGGCGCTCAGAGCCTGCATACCATCGCGACGGACGTCCGTCGCTCCACGGTTGCCTATATTCAGGAGCATGCCGGCGAGTTCCCGGGCGTCAAGATTGCCGAGCGTACCGAGCGCCAGTATCCATACGGCGAGACGGCATGCCATATCTTGGGCTATACCGGCACCATTACCTCCGAGCAGCTCGAGGCCCAGAATAAGAAAACCTCTGGCGATGATGATGCTTCTGCTGGCAAGATTACGTACCAGTCGGGCGATATCGTGGGCCAGGCGGGCGTTGAGAGCTACTACGAAAACCTGCTACAGGGTATTCGTGGCGAGCAGACCGTCAAGGTCGATGCCTCGGGCAATGTGACCGGTCAGGCCGGCGCCGTGCCCGCGAAGGCCGGCTCCGACATTAAGCTCACGCTCGACCTTAAGATCCAACAGGCCTGTGAGACGGCGCTGGCGAGCGCTATCGAACTTGCCAAGACCACTGGCTACAGCAATGCCGGCAACGGCGCTGTGGTGTGTCTCGATCCCAACAATGGCGAGATCCTGGGCATGGCGAGCGAGCCCAAGTTCGATCCGTCCGTCTTTATCGGCGGCGTCTCAAATGACGTGTGGACCGAGCTCAATGATGACAAGGGTTCGCACCCGCTGCTCAACCGCGCCATTAGCGGACAGTACATGTCGGCTTCGACCATCAAGCCGCTCTCGGCACTGGCCGGTCTTGAGTTTGGAACCTACACTTCAACGCAGACAACCAACTGCACGGGCTATTGGACGGGCCTGGGCAAGGCTTGGGGCAAGCGCTGCTGGCTGACGTCTGGCCACGGCACCATGACGCTGCAGTCGGGTATTGCCAACTCGTGCGACCCTGTCTTCTACGACATGGGCAAGGCGTTCTTTTATGACGAGCAACATCCCGAGGGCCTGCAGGAGGTCTTTCGTCGCTGGGGTCTAGGCAAAACCTGCGGTATCGATCTGCCGAGTGAGGGCGCGGGCCGTATTCCCGATGCCGAGTGGAAAGAGTCGTACTTCACCGACGCCTCTGCCGAGGACCGCAAGTGGAATGCCGGCGATATGACCAACATTGCCATCGGCCAGGGTGACATCCTGGTGACGCCCCTGCAGATGGCGTGTGCCTATATGGGTCTTGCCAACGGCGGCAAACAGTACGTGCCTCATGTGTTTTTGTCTGCCGTGTCGCGCGATGGCGACGGCGATGCCTATAAGTACAACGGCAAGGGCAAGAAGAAGCGCCTGGAGGCCAAGATCAACAGCGATTCGGATTTGGCTCTAGTTCGCAACGGCATGCACGACGTGATTTACACGGCATCGACGTCCCTGGCGGCGCACTTTGGCACCCTGACGCCGCAGGTATACGGCAAGTCGGGCACGGGCGAGAAAAGCGGCGAGGACGAATACGCGTGGTTCTGCGCCTATGCACCGGCCGATGACCCCAAGTATGTCATCGCTACCGTCCTGGAGCAGGGCGGCGGTGGCTCAGATACCGCGATGCATGTCGTGCGCGACGTGCTCGGCGTGATTTATGGCGAGCCCGATACCTCTTCGGCCTCGGGCGATTCTTCGGTTCGATAGGAGGTTGCGATGGATTTTTCTCCGGCGGATCTGTTCCGTTCAACCAAGACCGGCTCTCGCAGCAGCCTGGACCGTGTCAACAAGCAACTTTCGGCCTCGCGCGGCACGTTTCGCCAAAAGGTGCATATCGGTGTGCTCGTGGCTACTGTGGCTCTCGTCGCCTACGGTGCCATCATTATCTGGTCGGCTTCGCAGTTTAAGGCCGACGCTTCGTTCTCACGCCATCTGCTGGGAATTGGAATCGGTACGGTGCTGGCGGTGCTGGTCTGGCGTACCGACCTGCGCGGTATTTCCAATTTCTCGACGGCGTTGCTCGTCATCGACCTGATCGTGATCCTCTCGCCCAAGATTCCGGGTCTGTCCTATACAGGCGGTCTGGGCATGACGGGCTGGATCAAGATTCCCGGTATCGGCTTGACATTCCAGCCGGTTGAGCTTGCCAAGCTCATCACCATCTTCTTTATTGCTACGCTTGGCTCGCAGTATAACGGTCGCATCGATACCGTTCGCGACTACGTCAAGCTCTGCGGCATGCTGTCCATTCCGTTTTTGGCCGTCGTTGCCATGGGCGACCTGGGCTCGGGCCTGGTCGTGCTTGTTTCGGGCGCCATCGTCATTTGTATGAGCGGTGCACGCCGCGAATGGGTGCTGTCGACTCTGGCCCTGCTCGTGGGCCTGGTGGCCCTCGTCCTGGCGCTCGATTCGGTCTTTGATTCGTTGCTCGGCCACGATGTGCTCATCAAGCAGTATCAGATGAACCGTCTGACGGTCTTTATCGACCCCGATAATGCCGATTCGGACGATGCCTACAACCTGCAGCAGTCGCTTATCGCCGTTGGCTCGGGCGGCTTCTTTGGTAAGGGTTTGGGCCATGCGACGCAGTCGGCCGGCGGCTTTCTGCCTGAGTTCCACACCGACTTCGTCTTCGCCTTCCTGTCCGAGACCTTTGGTTTTTGCGGTTCCTTTTTTCTCCTGTGCCTCTACGTGCTGCTGATCTTTTCGACGATTCGCGTCGCCTTTAAGTGTGAGTCGCTGTTCCTGCGTCTGTCGTGCGTAGGTATCGTCGGCATGTGGGCATTCCAGACCTTTGAGAACATCGGCATGTGCATCGGCATGATGCCGATTACCGGTATTCCGCTACCGTTTATTAGCTTTGGTTCGTCTTCGATGATGATCCAACTGCTGACGGTGGGTATCGTACAATCCATATGGCGGCATCGTTCGGGCGCCGCGTAACCGCTGGAGGGGTTTGCTATGAAAATTCCCGTAGATAAGCTGACCCGCGCTTTTAAGATGGGCGCGTCCGTTAAGAAGGATTCCGATACGCCGGTGCGCGTCTCGGTCTATCTGGATTCGTCCGCCTCGCGCTTTCTGGCCGAGACGGTGCGTGACGCCTTTGTGCCGCAGACGACCTCGGGCATTGTGCGCGTCGAGCGTCTGGGGGAGGAGCGAATTGCTCCAAAGACCGATACCGATGTGGTACTGGTGCTCTCGTGTGGTTCCGACCGCTTGGAGAGTGCCGTGCAGGAGCTCGTGATCGCCGGTGCGCCCGTGTGCGTGCTTGCCGAGTCTGCTGTGGAGGTGCCGTTTATCGAGGAGTCCACGCCCATGCTCGGCGTGGTGGCGGCAACCGATAAGACGTATCTGCTCGAGACGCTTGCCCGCTGGATTCTCGATCGCACCGACAAGGAAACGGCCTTTGCGGCGAACTTTGCCTTCATGCGCATCGCGGCGGCCAATCGTATCATCACCTCGTGCGCGCTCACCAATATGGCGACCGGTGCGCTGGTGTTTTTGCCGGGCGCCGATTATCCCGTTATGGCGCTGGCGCAGGTGGGCATGCTCTTTGAGCTCGCTGCCGTCTTTGGACGCGGCATTAAGCCCGAGCGCGGCTACGAGGTCGCGGGCGTGCTTGCCGGCGGCTTGGTGATCCGCGCGGTCACCCGCGCGCTCGTCAAGCAGACGCCGCATATTGGGTTTGCCGTCAAGGCGCTCACTGCTGCCGCGGGCACCTATGGCATGGGCCGTGCGCTCGTTTCGCTCTACGAGCGCGATGTCGACTACAGCCGTGCCAACGAGGTGGTCACTGCCACGTTCTCCCGCGTTCGCAATCTGGTGACCACGGTCGCGGGCGCTACCCGTCCTATGGCGTCCTACCAAGACGCATCCGATCTCGCTGCTTAGGGGTTTTCCGTTGCGCGTTCCGTACCAAGATTGTTTTCATTTAATTGAGCCGTTGCTCGCCAAGGTCGAGAAGCCGAGTCGCTATATCGATCACGAGTGGGGCACGCTTTCCAAGGCCGATGCCGACTACCGTTGCTGCCTGATCTACCCGGATGTGTACGAGGTTGGTCTGCCCAACCAGGGCATCGCCATCCTCTACAACATCCTTAACCAGGCCGAGGGCATCTCCTGCGAGCGTGGCTATGTGCCGTGGCCCGATATGGGTGATGCCATGCGCGAGGCGGGTATTCCGCTGCTGTCGCTCGAGGGTGCAGCGCCGGTCGCTTCGTTTGATATCGTCGGTCTGCATGTGCCGCACGAGATGGCGGTGACGAACTTCCTCGAGGCACTCGACCTCGCTGGTATTCCGCTGTTAGCGGCTGACCGCACCGAGGACGACCCCATTATCATCGCCGGCGGCCCCTCGGTGTACAACCCCGAGCCGTACGCGGCCTTCTTCGATGCCATCCTCATCGGTGAGGGCGAGGAATCGCTGCTCGAGACCTGCCAGCTGCATCGCCGCCTGCGTGACGAAGGGGTCCCGCGCGTGCAGATTGTCGAGCAGCTTGCATCCATTGCCGGCAACTACGTGCCGTCGCTCTATGAGGTTCGTCACGACGAGCCCTGCTCGCCGCATGGCTACACCGTGCCGCGTGAGGGCAAGGATGCACCGACCGTGGTCTACAAGCGCGTCGTCGAGGATTTCGGCGCCACGAATCCGCTGTCGCAGTCGTGCGTGCCCTATGCACAGCTGGTTCACGACCGCCTGTCTATCGAGATCCTGCGCGGCTGCGCCCGCGGCTGTCGTTTTTGTCAGGCCGGTATGACGTATCGCCCGGTGCGCGAGCGCTCGGCCGACCAGATCGTCTCGTCGGTGATTCAGGGTCTGGAAAAGACCGGCTATGACGAGGTGTCGCTGACCTCGCTTTCGACCACCGATCACTCCTGCATCCGCGATGTACTCGGTCGCCTGAACCGCCGTCTGGAAGATACGGGCATTCGCGTGTCTATTCCGTCGCAGCGCCTGGATTCGTTTGGCGTGGATATGGCCGAGTCGGTCGCCGGCGAAAAGAAGGGCGGACTGACGTTCGCGCCCGAGGCCGGCAGCCAGCGCATGCGCGACATCATTAACAAGAACGTGACCGAGGAGGACCTGGACCGTGCGGCCAAGGCGGCCTTCGAGGCCGGTTGGAACCGCATGAAGCTCTACTTTATGATGGGCCTTCCCGGCGAGCGCGACGAGGACATCGTGGCCATCGCCAATCTGGCCGATCACGTGCTGGAGCTCGGTCGTTCCGTGGTGCCCAAGGCTCGTCGCGGCTCGATCTCGGTGTCGATCTCGGTTTCGGTCTTTATCCCCAAGGCTGCCACGCCGTTCCAGTGGTGCCCGCAGCTCGACTACGACGACGTCAAGCGTCGCCAGAAGCTGCTCATCACGAGCGTTCGCAACCGTGCCGTCCGCGTTCATTACCACGATGCCGAGACCTCGCTCATCGAGGCTGCGCTGTCCCGCGCCGGTCGTGACATGACGCCCGTCATCATCGACGCTTGGCGCTCGGGCTCTCGCTTTGACGCCTGGGTAGAGCATTTCTCGCTCGATAACTGGAAGGAAGCTGCTGCCAAAAACGGCATCGACCTCAATGAGCTCGTGCACCTGCCCTACGAGTTGGACTGGCGCCTGCCGTGGGAGCACGTGAGCCCCGGCTGCACGCGCGGCTTCCTCGAGCGCGAGTACCGTCGCTCGCTCGAGGGCGTCACGACTCCCGACTGCACCCGCACGTCATGCACCGGCTGCGGGATCTGCCCTACGCTCCACGCCAAGAATGTATTGATGGGTGATCGCGCATGAGTGAGCGCCTGACCGACAACCCCTCGCTCTTTAGACTTCGTGTTCGCTATGGCAAGCGCGATCGCCTTAAGTACCTGGGCCATCTCGAAGTGATCCATACCATTGAGCGCATCGTGCGCCGTGCGGGACTTCCCTATGCCGTCACGCAGGGCTTCTCTCCGCACATGCGCGTGGGCTTCTCTTCGGCGCTACCGGTGGGTACGTCGTCGACCTGCGAGTGGTATGACCTGTTTATGACCGAGTTCGTGGCGCTCGACGAGGCGTTTGGGCGCCTGTCTGCGGCGTCTCCGGCCGATCTGGCGCCCATCGAGGCGGCGTACATCGACGTGCGCTCGCCGGCGTTGACGGCGCAGCTCACGCGCCTGTCGTATCGCATCGACCTGCACTTGGATCCCGAGGCGCCCGTAAGCGCCGACGAGGTGCGTCGTGCGATCGACACGCTGCGCGCGGACCATGGCATCGACTACGCGCGCGGAAAAAAGAGCAAGCGCTTGGATTTGGATCACACGCTCGTGGGCTATGAGCTCACGGCGGGGGAGCGCCCGGACCATTTGGTGCTCATGCTCGACACCCATGCCGACAACGAGGGCTCCATGCGTCCGGAAATTTTGCTTTCCGCTGCTGATGTTTTGTTGCAGGGCTTGACCCCGGGCGTGGATGCACCTATTGTTTCCACCGGTATGCAAGACCTCGTGACCATCTGCTCCTACGATGTCGAGCGTCAGAATCAAGCATGCGAGGACGACGAGGGCCGACTCGTCAGCCCCATACCTGTGCGAACTTGTGGATTTGCTCCACATACTCGTTGACGGGGTTATTTTCGCCTGCTACTATATTCGGCTGTTGCACTAACTGATGCATGAAGGGCAAGTAAACATGTACGCAATCGTTAACACGGGCGGCAAGCAGTACAAGGTCGCCACCGACGATGTCATCACCGTCGAGAAGATCGAGGGCAATGAGGGCGACAAGGTCACCCTGCCGGTTATCTTCCTCAACGATGGTAAGAAGATCGTCACCGATCCCGACAAGCTGGCCAAGGCCAAGGTTACCGCTCAGATCGTTGAGCAGTTCAAGGGCGAGAAGCAGCTGGTCTTCAAGTTCCACAAGCGTAAGCGCTATCGTCGTCTGAAGGGTCACCGTCAGCAGCTCACCAAGCTGAAGATCGTGAAGGTCCAGGCTACCTCCCGCGCCAAGAAGGCTGTCAAGGCAGAGGCTGAGGCTGTTGCCGAGGCTTCCGTCGCCGAGTAGATTACACTCGTAACGAAAGAGTAGGTATACACAATGGCACACAAAAAAGGACTCGGTTCCTCCCGTAATGGCCGTGACTCCCGCGGTCAGCGCCTTGGCACGAAGCGCTATGCCGGCCAGACGGTAACCACGGGCACGATTCTCGTCCGTCAGCACGGCACGCACATCCACCCGGGTGAGAACGTTGGTCGTGGTAAGGACGACACGCTGTTCGCGCTGGTCGACGGTACCGTTGAGTTCCACAAGGGTATCAAGCACAGGGTCAGCGTACGCCCGCTCGCGAACGCGTAATTCACCCTTCATAGAGCACATATGTGGGAGGCACTTGAGTTTTAGGATTCAAGGGTCTCCCTCTTTTTGTAGGAGGCGATTCTGTTGTCACAGTTCACCGATATCAGCCGCATTAACGTGTGCGGCGGCGACGGCGGAGCCGGATGCATGTCGTTTAGGCGCGAGGCATTTGTCCCCAAGGGCGGCCCCGATGGCGGCGACGGCGGTCGTGGCGGCAATGTCGTCATCCGGGCCGATGCTCAGCTGTCTTCGCTGATCGATTACCGCTTTAAGCATCACTTCCGCGCCGAGCGCGGCACACACGGGCAGGGTGCCCGTCGTAACGGTAAGAGCGGCGAGGACCTGATTCTCAAGGTCCCTATGGGTACCGTGGTGCGCGAGCTCGACCCCGAGACGCAGACCCCGATGTTCGATATTGCCGACCTCGTTCACGATGGCGAGCGCGTTGTCGTGGCGCCCGGCGGTGCCGGCGGCCTTGGCAACACGCACTTTGTGACGTCGGTGCGCCGCGCGCCCGCGTTCGCTCAGCTGGGCGAGCCGGCCGAGGAACACTGGATCGAGCTCGAGATGAAGCTTATGGCCGATGCCGCGCTCGTGGGCTTCCCCTCGGTGGGTAAGTCATCGCTCATCGCGCGCATGAGTGCCGCCCGTCCCAAGATCGCCGACTATCCGTTTACAACGCTCGTGCCGAACCTCGGCATGGTGCGTGCCGGCGAATATTCTTACGTCGTTGCCGACGTCCCCGGTCTTATCGAGGGCGCGAGCGAGGGCAAGGGCCTGGGTCACCAGTTCCTGCGTCACATTGAGCGTACGGCCCTGATCATGCACGTCGTCGACATGACGGGTGGTTTTGAGGATCGCGATCCGGTCGAGGATTACCACATCATTAACCGTGAGCTCGAGCAGTATGGCGCCGAGCTTTCGGAGCGTCCGCAGATCGTCGTCGCTAACAAGTGCGATGCGCCGGGCACGGCTGACAAGATTGCCGACCTTAAGCGTGCGGCGCTCGACGATGGCCATATGTTCTTTGCCGTGTCTGCTGTTACGGGCGCCGGCCTCAACACGCTGATGCTTGCCGTGGGCGAGCAGGTGGCTAAGCTTCGCGCCGAGCTGGCGGTTGCTGATGAGCCGGTCGATCTGCGCGACGAGGAGTGGGAGCGCCGCCGTCTGCAGCGCGAGAAGCGTTTCCGCATTGTCCAGGAAGATCCCGGTGCCTTCCGCGTGGTCGGTCGTGCCATCGAGCGCATGGTCATTCAGACCGACTGGGAAAACGAGGAAGCCGTCATTTACCTGCAGCATAAGTTTGCGCGCATGGGTGTTGACGACGCGCTCGAGAAGGCCGGTTGCCGTGCGGGCGACGAGGTCCGCATTTGCCAGCGCGCCTTTGACTTTGAGGGCGCCGAGGACTTCTCGGAGTACGAGGAGCTCGAGGATGCTGGCGAGGACGTTGTCGTTGAAGCCATTGACGTGGCCGATGCTGCGGATGAGGGCGTCGAGGTTGTCGATGCGGCGGATGCCGCGGGCGATGCCGAGACCTCGGAGGGCGAGTAAGCCATGTCGCTGCGCGGTGGAATCGGTCTGCCCGAGCTTCCTCTAGAGGACGGGCAGGAGTTTAGGCTCGGCATTATGGGTGGCACCTTTGATCCCATCCATTACGGGCATCTGGTGACCGCCGAGCAGGCGCGTGAGTCCCTCGACTTGGATGCCGTGCTCTTTATGCCGGCGGGCTCTCCTGCCTTTAAGCTTGACAAGCCGGTGACGCCTGCCGAGGACCGTTATGCCATGACGGTCCTCGCCACCGCCGCGAACCCGGCTTTTTTGGCGAGCCGTTTCGAGATCGACCGTCCGGGCGTAACCTATACGGCCGATACGCTTCATGCCCTTCGCGACTTTTACCCGCCGCAGGTAAAGCTCTACTTTATTACGGGCGCCGACGCGATTATCGATATTGTGACCTGGCATGATGCCGAACGAATCGCTGAGCTTGCTACCTTTATTGCGGCGACGCGACCGGGTTTTGATATCGATACGGCGCGTGCCCGAATCAAAGAGTCGGGGCTGACGTTCGACGTGCGCTATATTCAGATTCCGGCGCTGGCGATCAGCTCGACGAACATTCGTAAGCGAGTTGCCCGCGGCATGAGCGTGCGCTATCTTACGAGCGAGTCCGTGCTCGGCTACATTCGCAAACGCAGGCTATATGCCGATTTGGGCCAAGAAGATTTTGAGTGATGGGGGTCTACGTTGTCGGTAGAGGATCAGTTTGAGGGCGATGAGCGCGCGCTGCTCAAGCGCATTCAAGAGCTGCTCGATGTTCGCATGAAGGATAAGCGTAAGCGCTATGTGCATTCGCTGGGTGTTGCCGAGACCGCACTTCATCTGGCCGAGGTCTACGGCGTTGACCGCTTTGATGCCGCTGCCGCCGGCCTGATCCATGACTGGGACAAAGTGCTCTCCGACGACGAGCTGGTCACGCGCGCTCTGCATTACGGCATTAAGATTGCCGGCTCTCCTTCCGCCGCGACGCCGCTTTTGCATGGCCCTGTTGCCGCCTATGAGCTTCCGCGGCTTTTTCCCGAGCTGTCGCCGGCCGTTTTCCAGGCTGTCGACCGTCACACCGTGGGTGCCTGCGACATGACGCCGCTCGATATGGTGGTCTTTGTGGCCGATGCCATCGAGCCCAACCGCCACGGCGACTATGCGCATGCGCTGCGCAAGATGGTGGGGGAGTTGACGCTCGATGAGTTGTTCTTCTCCTGTTTTGCGCAGGGTCTGGTCTATGTGATCCAGTCCGGGCGCTATCTTTATCCCACGGCTATTACGATTTACAACCATTACGCCCAGCTGCGCTAGCTCGGGCTGTCTAGAAAGAGGTATTCCATGGCCGACGAGACCATGACCGACGAGCAGATTCTTGAAGGTGTGGAGCACAAGAGCTTCGCCGCCACGTCCGACCGCACTGCCGCCTCGCTGTCCGCGAGCGGTGTCGCCGCCGAGGATGTCGCCCGCGCCGCCGCGCAGGCCGCCTACGACAAGAAGGGCGAGGACGTTCAGGTGCTCGACCTGACCGAGCTTTCCGACGTATGCGACTACTTTGTGCTTGCCACCGGTACCAACAACCGCCAGGTCGATTCTATCGTCGATGAGATCGAGGAGAAGGTCGCCGAGGCTTGCGGCGAGCACCCGTTCTCCATCGAGGGTCGCGAGCAGAAGACCTGGATGCTCATGGACTATGGTTCGGTTGTCGTCCACGTCTTCACTCCCGAGGCGCGCGACTTCTACCGTCTCGAAAAGCTCTGGGGTGACGCTCCCCAGCTCCCCCTCAACCTCCTCTAGTAGCTCATTTGAGACGGGGTTTAGCTACCCTCACGCATATCGCCGGGCAGGTGCGGTTTTCCGCACCTGCCCGGCTTTCTTTTTGCCCAAAGGCGGTTAATCGTTGAAGCGGGATTGGCGGCCGAAGGAAAGGGCGGTGTCGCCGAATTTGTCTCGGACGGCGTCGATGGCGACGGAGAGGTCGCGGCGGTCGCTGGATTGGGCTCCGCGGTCATCGATCTCGCAGAACAGGTCTGTCTGGATGCCGCCTTGGTGGTCGAAGTCGCTCATGCCGATGCCCGCTAAGCGAACATGCATGCCATCCTGCCAGATGTTGTCGAGCAGTTTGAGTGCAACCGCCACGAAGATGTTCTCATCGTCGGTCGGATGAGGCAGCCGGCGCTGTGCCGTACGCCCGCTGCCATACGAATACTTAAGCTTGAGCGTTACCGTGGCACCCGTCAGCCCCTGACGGCGCAGGCGGCGTCCCACTGACTCTCCCAACAGCGCAATCGCCGCCTCAATATCCCCACGCTCAGTTAAATCTTTAGCAAAGGTGCGTTCATTGCTGACCGACTTGACCTCGCGCTCTTCATCGAGGCTCGTGACTTCGGAGATTTCGAGTCCCAGCGCACGCTGGCGCATGCGTTCGCCGTTGACGCCAAAAATAGAGGCCAAGGTGGATTCCGGTGCACGTGATAGCTCGCCGAGGGTGTAGATGCGTATGCGGCGCAGTCGCTCCTCGGCCGAGCGCCCGATGCCGCTCATGGCAGATACCGGCAGCGCGGCCAAAAAGCGCTGCTCGGTTCCGGGGCGCACGATGGTCAGCCCAAACGGCTTATCCCGCTCGCTTGCGATCTTTGCGACCGTCTTGTTGCAGCCCACGCCAATGGAACAGGTCACTCCCAGCCCTGCCACGCGGTCGCTTATACGCCGCGCAACCAGCAGCGGGTCTTCGGGCGCAAAGCGACCCGGTGTGATATCGATAAAGGCTTCGTCGATGGATACGCGCTCAACACGCGGGGTCTCGTCGGCGAGAATCGCCATGACCTGCGCGCTCACCTCGCGGTATCGGTCAAAGTGCCCGTGTGTCCAAATGGCTTGCGGGCACAAGCGCCGCGCCTCGGCCGAGGCCATGGCAGAGTGCACGCCAAAGCGACGTGCCTCATACGAACACGTGGACACGACGCCACGCGAATCGGCGTCTCCGCCCACGATGAGCGGCTTTCCGCGCCATTCGGGATGATCGAGCATTTCCACGCTCGCAAAAAACGCATCGAGGTCCATCAGGCCCACCGCCGGACCCGTCCAGGGAGGCGGCGTGACGCCCATGGCATCCTCATAACCGTATGTATGTTCGCGTCTTTCCATGTCATGAGTATACCGCGCAGCTCATGTGGGGTGCGTGTATGTGCTTGCAAATCCCGAATTCTTGTCTAAGATATGGATTTGCCCTCGACTACACCGAAGAAGTTAGTCTCACGGACTTCACCTGCCCGCGTCGATGGCGTATTATGTTCAACTGTTTGTTTGTAGTTGCAGCCTAAAGCTGCTTGGTTGGAGGAGTTTCCTTTGGCAGTCAAGATTCGCCTTGCTCGTCACGGCGCTAAGAAGCGTCCGTACTACCGTGTCGTCGTCGCCGATTCCCGCGCCCCGCGTGACGGTCGTATCATCGAGGAGGTTGGCCGCTACAACCCGATGACCGCCCCCAAGACCATCAACCTCGACCTCGAGAAGATCGCCGACTGGCAGTCCAAGGGCGCTCAGCTCACCGACGCCGTCGCCGCTCTGGTCAAGGCCGCCAACGAGGGCGAGAAGACCGAGACCGTCGTCAAGAAGTCCAAGAAGCAGCTTGCCAAAGAGGCCGAGGCCGCTAAGGCTGCCGCTGAGGCCGCTGAGGGCGCCGAGGAGTAAATCGTGCCTGAGGTTGACGCTGCACAGCTCGAGGGTGAGGCAATGCTCTCAGATCGCATCGCCGATCTCGTCGAATATCTCGTTGTTCAGATCGTCGACGACCCGGATTCCGTAAGCCTTGAGGTCATCGATGGTGACGACGCCTCTACGATTGAGGTTTCGGTCGCCGAGGATGACGTCGCTAAGGTCATCGGCCGTCGTGGCCGTACCATCAAGGCCATTCGCACGCTCGCCCGTGCACTGGCCGCTCGCCTCGACACTGCTGTCGAGGTAGAGGTTCTGGGCTAGGACCTTGAGGTCCCAGTACAAAAACATCGCCCGTGTGGTTAAGCCGCACGGAAGGAAGGGGGAGGTCCTCGCGCAGCCGCTGCGGGGGCTTCCTTCTGTATTAGAGCTTGGTATGCGCGTCGCCCTGACGCCGCCGGCGCTCAAGCGCGACCGCTTTTGCACGGTCGTGTCCGTCACCGATACGGGCGATGGCGATCTGGTCTCGTTTGAGGGCATTGACGACTTGACGGCCGCCGAGGGCATCACGGGATGCTACGTGCTGGCAAATCGTGACGATTTTGAGCTCGATTCGCTCGACGCTGCCTATACCGACCTGATGGGTCGCGAGGTGGTCGACGAGCGCTTCGGTTCGCTTGGCACGATCGTCGAGATCGTGTCGACGCCCGCTAACGATGTTTGGGTTGTCGAGGGTGATCGGTACGGCGAGGTACTGATTCCCGTGATCGAGCAGGTCGTGCTCGATCTTCCCGATGCAGGAACAATTTCCGTCCACGTGATGGACGGCCTGATTGATATGGACAAGTAGGGAGGACAACATGCTGATTGAGACCCTTTCGGTCTTTCCCGAGATGTTTGAGCCCGTCATGTCCACGTCGATTTTGGGCCGCGCCCGCAAGGCCGGCCTTTTTGATTTTAAGGCGTATAACCTGCGCGACTGGACGCACGACCGCCATCGTACCGTCGATGACGAGCCGTACGGCGGCGGGCAGGGCATGCTCATGAAGGTCGAGCCTATCGCAGAGGCCATCGAGGCCATTAGCGCAGAGGGTCCCAAGCCCACTGTGGTGTTCTTTACCCCCTGTGGCGAGCCCTTTACGCAGCATGTGGCCGAGCGCCTGCTCAAAAGTGAGCGCCTGCTGTTTGTGTGCAGCCGCTACGAGGGCGTCGACGAGCGTGCGTATGCGTATGCCGACGAGCGTCTGTCGATCGGCGACTATGTGCTTACGGGTGGCGAACTTCCCGCTATGGTCGTTGCCGATGCCGTCGTACGCCTGATTCCCGGCGCCCTGGGCGATGAGATGAGCAATGTGGACGAGTCGTTCTCGACCGCCGAGGACGGAGGCCTGCTCGAGTACGCGCAGTACACCCGTCCCGCCGAGTTCAACGGCGAGGGCGTGCCGCCGGTGCTCGTGAGTGGCGATCACGCCAAGGTCGACGCTTGGCGCCGCAAGAACGCCATCGAGCGCACCTGCCGCTGGCGTCCCGACCTGATCGAGACTGCGCGGCTCACGCCCCAGGAGCGTGCATATGCGCAGGAGATCCTTGACGCTTCGTATTCGCAGAGCGAGGAGTGAGTATGGTTCCTACGCAACATTCCGCGTTGAGGGGCGCTTTTGAGTGGATCGCGGTCATCGCGATCGCGCTTGTGGCCACCTTCCTGATCCGCACCTTTGTGGTCGAGCCCTTTGTGGTGCCCACCGGCTCTATGGAGGACACAATCGAGATTGGCGACCAGATCCTGGCGCAAAAGGTGAGCCTCGAGCTCGGTCAGCCCGTCAAGCAGGGCGATATCGTTGTGTTTCACAACCCTGATGGCACCTCCGAGCATGATGTTCTTGTCAAGCGCGTTATTGCCACGGCCGGCCAGACGGTCGACCTGCAGGACGGCAAGGTGGTCGTTGACGGCCAGGCGCTCGACGAGGACTACACGACCGGCATGAGCTGGCCGCTTTCGGTCCAGGCGCCCGCCGCCCAGGTGAGCTATCCCTACACTGTCCCCGACGACTGCGTGTGGGTGATGGGCGACAACCGCGAGAACTCAGCCGACTCACGCTACTTTGGCCCGGTCGACCGTTCGGATTTGATCGCCGTGGCGCTCGTGCGTTACTGGCCGCTCAACCGTCTGGGCGCTATCGACTAAAAACCGCTATAGTACAGTACCTAACCGTGTAATCGTTTCGACGAGGGGATATTAGAGGCATGAACGCTTCATCGCTTTCCTTCCAAGACATCATCCTGCGCCTCCAGCAGTACTGGGGCGAGCAGGGCTGCGTCATTATGCAGCCCTATGACTCCGAGGTCGGTGCCGGTACCTTCCATACCGCGACCACGCTGCGCTCGCTCGGTCCCGCCGAGTGGCGCACCTGCTATGCGCAGCCCTGCCGCCGTCCCGCCGACGGCCGCTACGGCGAGAACCCCAACCGCATGCAGCACTACTATCAGTTCCAGGTGCTCATCAAGCCTTCTCCGGTTAACGCCCAGGAGCTCTACCTGGGGTCTCTTGCCGCTATCGGTCTGGACCCCAACGACCATGACGTCCGCTTTGTCGAGGACGACTGGGAGAGCCCGACGCTCGGCGCCTGGGGTCTTGGCTGGGAGGTCTGGCTCAATGGCATGGAGGTCACGCAGTTTACGTACTTCCAGCAGGTGGGCGGCATCGAGGTTGACCCCGTGCCCGTCGAGATCACCTATGGCCTGGAGCGTATCGCCATGTACGCCCAGGGCGTTAACTCGGTCTACGACCTGGTGTGGAGCTACCTGCCCGACGGCACGCCCATGACCTATGGCGACGTGTTCCTCGAGAACGAGCGCGAGTTCAGTGCCTATAACTTTGAGGTCGCCAACGTCGAGATGATGCGTCAGAAGTTTGACGACTACGAGGCCGAGTGCCACTCCTGTCTGGAGCGCAAGCTGCCGCTGCCGGCATATGACTGCGTCATGAAGTGCAGCCACGCTTTCAACCTGCTCGATGCTCGCGGCGCCCTGTCCGCGGTCGAGCGTGCCAACTACATCCTGCGCGTCCGCGCCGTCGCCAAGGCGTGCTGCGAGGCCTACATGGCCGAGGTCGCCGGAGTCAACGAGAATGCCGATCAGGAAGGCGAGGTGGCGTAAGCCATGGCAGACGCTAAGGATTTCCTGTTTGAGATCGGTACGGAAGAAATGCCCTCCGCACCGCTGAACAATGCCGTCAAGCAGCTTGGCACCATGATCGCCAAGGGTCTCGACGAGGCCGGTCTGGCCCACGGCGAGGTCCGTGTGATTTCGAGCCCGCGCCGCCTGGCTGCGCTCGTTGCCGACGTCGCCACCGCGACCGACGAGGTTCACGAGGTCAAGCGCGGCCCCGCGGCCAACATCGCCTTCGATGCCGACGGTAACGCCACCAAGGCCGCCCAGGGCTTCGCCCGCAAGTGCGGTGTGGCTGCCGAGGATCTGGTCCGTCGCGAGGACACCGACGGCCGTGAGTACGTCTTTGCCGAGAAGAACATCCCTTCCGCCCCGGCCACCCCGATCCTGACGGCCCTGTGCGAGAAGACTATCGCTGGCCTGCAGTGGCCCAACTACCGCTCTCAGCGCTGGGGTCACGAGCATGCGACCTTTGTCCGTCCGGTCCGCTGGATCTGCTGCCTTCTGGGCGAGGACGTTGTGCCCGTGTCGTTTGCCGACGTGACGAGCGGCAACACCACGCGCGGTCATCGCGTGCTTGGCCCCGGTGACCATGTGGTCGCCAGCCCCGCCGTCTACGAGCAGGTGCTCGAGGACGCCGGCGTGCTTTCTGCCGAGCGTCGTCGCGAGGCCATCCTTGCCGGTATCGCCGAAGTCGAGGCCGCTCGCCCCGGCTGTCATGTCGACACGCCCAAGAAGGTCTTTGAGGAGGTCATTAACCTCTGCGAGTGGCCGACGGTGCTCGTTGGTACCTTCGATGAGGAGTTCCTCAAGGTCCCGCACGAGATCATCTGCGAGTCCATGCTCACCAACCAGCGCTACTTCCCGATCTATGACGGCGAGGGCAAGCTCACGCGTGAGTTCGTGGTCGTTTCCAACAGCAAGCCCGAGAACGCCGAGCGCGTGATCGACGGCAACGAGCGCGTTGTGCGTGCCCGTCTGGACGATGCCAAGTTCTTCTACGAGGAGGACTTGAAGATCTCCCTCGACGAGTTCCGTGAGCGTCTGGCCAAGGTTGCCTTCCAGGAGAAGCTCGGTAGCGTGCTCGCCAAGTCCGAGCGCATCGAGCAGCTCGCGCTCGCTATCGCCCGCGAGGCTCATCTGGGCGCCCACCTTGCCGCCGATGCCGCTCGCGCCGCGCACCTGTGCAAGGCCGACCTGGTGTCTAACGCCGTTGTCGAGTTCACGAGCCAGCAGGGCGTGATGGGCGGTTATTACGCGACCGCGATGGGGGAGAACGACGAGGTCGCTCATGCTATCCGCGATCACTATCGTCCCCGCTTTGCCGGTGACGAGCTGCCTGAGGGCACCGCTGGCTGCATCGTGGCTTGCGCCGACAAGCTCGATACCATCGCCGGTATCTTTGCCATCGGCGAGCCCCCGACCGGCTCCTCCGACCCCTACGCGCTGCGTCGTGCCGCTATCGGCATCATCAACATCCTGCGCGACCGCCTGCCGATCGACCCCACGTCGCTCATCGACTTCGCCCTCGAGCTCTACAGTGAGCAGGGCATTGAGTTCGACGCCGCCGAGGTCGCCCAGCAGATTCGTGACTTCTTCCATGGCCGCCTGGTGAGCATGGCCCGCGACGAAAAGATCCCGGCCGATACCGTTGCCGCCGTCTCTGCGGTGCACATCATCGCCCCGTCCGTCTTCTTCGCCCGCTGCGCCGCCCTCGACGAGGCCCGCAAGAACGACGCCGAGACGTTCGACAACCTTGCGACCGCCTATGCTCGCGCTGCGCATATCTCCAAGCCCGAGCTGGGCGTGGAGTACGACCGCAGCCTGATGGGCGAGGTCGAGCTCGCGCTTGCCGATGCCTCCGAGGCCGCTCAGACCGCTGCAGATGCCGCCCTCGCTGCCGAGGATTACCCGGCCGCATTTGCTGCCCTCGCCGCCCTGCGCGCGCCCATCGACCGTTTCTTCGACGAGGTTATGGTCATGGACAAGGACGAGCAGCTCCGCGATAATCGCCTTAAGCTGCTCAACCGCTTCGAGGCCGTTTTCTCCGGCATCGCCAACATCGGTGAGCTTGCCCGCAAAAAGTAAGCCAGCTTGCGCATAAGCGCAAAAGGAGCCCCGCATGGATTGCCCGGTCACCGCTCGTCCCACCGTTATCGTTATCTCCGACTCGCTCGGCGATACCGCTTGTGAGGTGGTGCTTGCGGCGTCCGGGCAATTTGATGAAGGGGCTTTTCGTTTGTTGCGCCTGCCCAAGGTGACCTCGGTGGAGCAGGTGGAGTCGTTTGTGGGCCCGCGCGTCGATGCCGACCATCGCGATATTGCCGTGTTTCACACCATTGTCGATCCGGCGCTTCGCGCCCGCGTGCTCGATTACCTGGGCATGCTGCATATCCGTTCGGTCGACCTGATCGGTCCGACGCTCGCCGTGCTATCGTCGCTCATCGGTGTGCCGCCCAAAGGCGTCGCGGGCGTGATTCACAGGACCGATGACCGCTATTTCCATCGTATCGAGGCCATGGAATATTTCGTTGAGCACGATGACGGGCGCGGTTGCGACGATTTGTCGGGTGCCGATATCGTGCTGCTGGGCGTATCGCGCACGTCCAAGACGCCGCTGTCGATGTATCTGGCTTATCAGGGCTACAAGGTTGCCAATGTTCCGTTGGCCCATGGCATGGAGCCGCCGAAGTCGATTTACGAGGTTGACCCGATGCGCCTGTTCGGCCTGATTTCGACCGTCGATGTGATTTCTGAAATTCGCGATAGCCGCTTGGGCGATGACTACGCTCGTGCCGTTGCCGGCTCCTATGCCGAGCCCGAGAGCGTGCACAGCGAGCTCGAGGAAGCCCGTGCGCTCATGAAGCGCCTAGGCTGCTTTGTGGTACGTACCGACGGCAAGGCCATCGAGGAGAGCGCCTCCGAGATCATCAGCCACTTGGAGGAAATCCAAGAAGCCCGCGCCCGCCGCGCCGCCCGTCGAGCCCAACAAAGCTAGCTTATTGGGGTAGCTAAAAAGCCCCGTCTAAAAAGACTAACTAAAAATAATGCACGATAATGGTAAAGCGATTTAGCAAATTACTTGCATTTGACCTGCAAGTTTATTGAAGTGGTCTCTTCATAAGGTAACCACCTTTACCTACCGTTTACCGCCAGTTTTAGCACGTTTACCAAACCGCGCATCCTCTGCTTAAGCCCGCTCAAAACCCGCCGTATAGTTCCCTCACGGCCCGCATCTGGCGGGTCGATTCGTTACCACGGTCGTGCGCGTAAGCGCATGGAAGGGGAAGTATCGTGAGCGATTGCAAGAGGGTTTACCGTTTTGGAACCGACGCCCAGGGCACCTGTGTCACCGAGGGCGACAAGTCCATGAACTTCGTGCTTGGCGGCAAAGGCGCTAACCTTGCCGAGATGAGCCGTATCGGCCTGCCGGTTCCCGGTGGCTTTACCATTACCTGCCAGACTTGCGTCGAGTACTCCGGTGCCGGCAACGTGTGGCCCGAGGGCGCACTCGATGAGATCGTTGCCGCCGAGGCGGACCTCGAGGCCCGCTGCGGCAAGAAGCTCGGCGACGCCTCCGATCCGCTGCTCGTGTCGGTTCGTTCGGGCGCTCCGTTCTCCATGCCCGGTATGATGGACACGGTCCTCAACTTGGGCCTCAATGACGATTCCGTCCAGGGCCTCATCGCGCAGACGCAGAACCCGCGTTTTGCCTGGGATAGCTATCGTCGCTTTATCCAGATGTTCTCCAACGTCGTCATGGGTGTCGATGCCGACCTGTTCGAGAACGCCCTGACCCAGGCCCGCCTGGTCGCCGGCGTTCGCGTCGATTCCGAGCTTTCGGCCGAGGACCTGCAGGAACTCGTCGAGACCTTTAAGGGCATCTTCTCCGAGAACGTCGATGCCGCCCTGTATCCCGAGCTCGAGGTCGCCGATGGCAAGCCCGTCTTCCCACACGATCCGGAGCTCCAGCTGCGCCTTGCCATCCAGGCCGTCTTTGGCAGCTGGATGAACGAGCGCGCCTGCATCTATCGCAAACAGCACGGCATCTCCGACGAGCTCGGCACCGCCGTCAACGTGCAGGCCATGGCCTTTGGCAACAAGGGCGAGACCTCTGCGACAGGCGTCGCCTTTACGCGTAATCCGGCCGACGGCACCAAGGAGTTCTACGGTGACTTTTTGGTTAATGCCCAGGGCGAGGACGTCGTCGCCGGTATCCGCAACACCGAGCCCATCGCCGACCTCAAGACCACCCCGGGCCTCGAGTCCGCAGGTGAGGAGCTCGAGCGCGTGTTCCTGACGCTCGAGGATCATTACCGCGATATGTGCGATATCGAGTTTACCATCGAGCAGGGCAAGCTCTGGATGCTCCAGACCCGCGTGGGCAAGCGCACCGCCACCGCCGCCCTGCGCATCGCCATCGAAATGGTCGAGGAAGGCCTGATCACCCGCGAAGAGGCCGTGAGCCGCATCGATCCCGCGCAACTCGACCAGCTCCTTCACCCGCAGTTCGACGCCTCCAAGAAGTACGAGGCTCTCGCCAGCGGTCTTAATGCCAGCCCCGGTGCCGCCGTGGGCGAGGTCGTGTTCTCGAGCGACGACGCTGTCGCGCGTTCCGCCGAGGGTCACAAGGTCATTCTGGTTCGTTGGGAGACCAACCCCGACGACCTGAAGGCCATGGTCGCCGCCGAGGGCATCCTGACCAGCCACGGTGGCAAGACGAGCCATGCCGCCGTTATCGCCCGCGGCATGGGTACGCCCTGTGTCTGCGGCGTTGAGCGCTTCCACATCGACGCCGCCGAGAAGGTCGTGCGTATCGAGGGCATCGACCGCGTGCTGCGCGAGGGCGATGTCATTTCCATCGACGGCACCCAGGGCATCGTCGTCGACGGCGCCGTCGACCTGGTCTCCGCCGAGCTTACCGGCGATCTGGACACCATCCTGTCCTGGGCCGACGAGATTCGCCTGGACGAGACCGACGGTCACGCCAACCACGTGCGCGTCAACGCCGACAATCCCGAGGATGCCGAGCTTGCGCTCGAGTTTGGCGCCGAGGCCATCGGCCTGTGCCGCACCGAGCACATGTTCCTAGGCGACCGTAAGAACATCATCCAGAGCTTTATCCTGTCTGACGATGAGGCCGTGAAGCAGCAGGCCCTGGCCGACCTGCTCAAGGTTCAGACCGAGGACTTCCTGGCGATGTTCAAGACCATGTCCGGTCGCGATGTGGTCGTCCGCCTGCTCGATCCGCCGCTTCATGAGTTCCTGGATAATCCTCGCGAGCTCGAGGTCGCCATCACCAAGAAGGAAGCCGCCGGCGCCAGCGAGGAAGAGCTTGCAGCCCTGCGCGCCCGCCTGCGTCGTATCGACGGCATGGTCGAGTCGAACCCCATGCTCGGCCTGCGCGGCGTTCGCCTGTCCGTCGTCTTTAGCGATCTGCCGCTCATGCAGGTTCGCGCCGTCGCCACGGCCGCTGCCCGCCTTATCAAGGAGGGCGTCGACCCGCATCCCGAGATCATGGTTCCGCTCGTTTCCATCACGGCTGAGCATGTCCAGACTCGCGAGGTCATCGAGCGCGTAATCGCCGAGGTTTCCGACGAAGAGGGTGTCGAGCTCAATATTCCCGTGGGCACGATGCTCGAGCTGCCGCGCGCCTGCATGGTCGCTGACGAGATTGCCCATCACGCAGACTTCTTCTGCTTTGGCACCAACGACCTGACCCAGACCACCTTCGGCTTCTCCCGTGACGATGCCGAGGCCAAGTTCATCCCGCTGTACATGCATAAGAAAATTCTGAAGGACAACCCCTTCGAGACCATCGACGCGGCGGTGCTGGAGCTCGTGCGCATGGCCGTGGAGAAGGGTCGCGCCACCAACCCCGACATGCACTTTGGCGTGTGTGGCGAGCACGGCGGCGACCCCAAGTCCATCAAGGGCCTGTTTAATGTGGCCGACGTGGACTACGTGTCCTGCTCGCCCTACCGCGTGCCCCTCGCACGCCTGGCTGCCGCCCAGGCCAAGCTCGAGGCGAAGCGCTCCGCGTAACGTTTTGGGTTCAGACGCCTAACGTAGCCCCCCTCATGCCGTCCGTCTCATTCGTGAGGCGGACGGTTATCATGTGCGGGTTTTGTCTTTTTGTCTGCGTAAAAAATTGTTCTTGCAGCAGAAACCCGCGCGTGTATACTCGAATACGTTTGTTCAACTACGTGCCGGCCAGAGTGGTACGGCACCTCTAGAAGAGTAAGGAATTGCACATGGATTACATCCGCGCAATCGAGCGTCAGCAGATCCGCGAGGACATTCCTCAGGTTCGCGTCGCCGACAACGTCAAGGTTCACTACCGCATTAAGGAAGGCAACCGCGAGCGCATCCAGGTCTTCCAGGGCGACGTCATCCGCATGGCCGGCGCCGGTGCCCGCGAGACCTTCACCGTCCGCAAGATGTCCTTCGGTGTCGGTGTCGAGCGTACCTTCCCGCTTCACAGCCCCAAGATCGCCAAGCTCGAGGTCGTTCGTCATGGTCGCGTCCGTCGCGCCAAGCTGTACTACCTCCGCGACAAGGTGGGCAAGGCTGCTCGCATCCCCGAGAAGCGCTAAGAAGATCGCAGCGTCTGTCCACTCGTTTGGACACAAGGGTCACCTTCGGGTGGCCCTTCTTTTTATCTGATTTGCATGCAAGGAGGGCCTGGTATGGCCAATATGACGAGCTCGGTTTCGGCATCGCAGGTTGCCGGAGAGCTAGCGAGCGCAACGTTTGAGGAGATCCCCGCCCTCGTGGAGCATTATCGCGAGGACCCGCGCCAGCAGGTGATCAAGGCTTGTGAACGCGCCCTCAAACGCCATGCTAAGGAACTTGCCGAGCGCGAGCGCGTCAATGACATGTACGAGCTTATGCATGAGCTTGGCGGCGATGGGGTGGTCGTTGGTGTCGACGAGGTGGGCCGCGGCTCGGTAGCGGGTCCCTTAACCGTGTGTGCCGTGTGCCTTCCCATGGAGCCGCGCGTCTGGGGCATCAACGATTCCAAAAAGCTCACGCCGGCGCGCCGCGAGTTGCTCTCAGTGAAGATTGCCGAGGTGGCGACGGCGATTGGTTTTTGCCATATCGCGCCTAAGGATATCGATGAGATGGGCATGGCCCGTGCTATCCGTACCGCCGTTGCGGGCGCCGTGGCCGATACGGGACTTGAACCCGACTGCGTCCTCATGGATGGCAACCCCTTGGGCGCTGTTCCTAACGAGCGCGATGTGGTGAAAGGCGATGCCAAGATCGCCTGCATCGCCGCAGCGTCCATCATGGCCAAGGTCACGCGTGACGAGATGATGGTCGAGTACGACGCCGAGTACCCCGAGTACCATCTGGCCGAGTCGAAGGGCTATGCGAGCCCCGAGCACATCGAGGCCATTCGCAAACATGGACTTTGTCCGCTGCACCGCGTGAGCTTTTGCGGAAACTTTCTGCAGACTGAGCGCCTTTTCTAGGCCAATTGTGGAGACAGGGGCCTCTGTGGTTTTATAAACCTGCTGGTAGCGGGCCGTATGCAGCAGCATTGCTGCGTACGGCCCGTTTTTTGTCGGCATTTGGTCAGCTTTTGGTTTGCTTCCGGTACTTACCCGCATGAAAGGTGCCCTCATCATCGGGGCAATGCAGTGTGCGGGAAAGGAGACCCCATGAGTGCCGCAAGCAAAAAGAGCAAGACGCAGCAGCTCAAGGAGCGTTGGGAAAACGGCGAGCTCGACTGCGGGGCGATGACGCCCGAGTTTATCAAGGGACTCAGTCCCCGCGAGCTGGGCATGCTGGGCGAGCTGATCACCATCGACTACTTTAACGAGCGCGGCTACACCTTGTTGGAGCAGGGTTATCGTTGCACCGAGGGCGAGGCCGACCTGGTGCTGCTCGATGAGCTCGACGATGTCGTGGTGATGGCCGAGGTTAAGACCAGACGCGTTGCGCTGGATTGCAGCACGCGGGTCTTTCCCGAGGAGGCCGTGGACGCCCAAAAGCAACGTCGCTACCGCCGCATCGCAAGTTGCTATCTCATGGAGCATTATCCGCTCAAGGCGATTCGCTTCGATGCCGTGGGTGTCACCATTCGCGGCGGGCATATCGCCGAGATCGAGCACCAGTACAACGCGTTCGATTGGCAGGTGTCGTGATGGCGTTCGAGACGTTTGCCGTTCACGCGGCCTGCATCCGCGGCGTCGAGGCGATTCCCGTCACGGTCGAGGTCTCGCTTGCCGGCGGCGTTCCGGGCATCCAGATGCTCGGCATCCCGAGTATGGAGGTGATGGAGTCGCGCGGTCGTATTCGCTGCGCGATGCGCTCCGCCGGGTTCGAGATCCCGCGCTCGGGCATTACGGTCAACCTGGCGCCCGGCGATATTCGCAAGACCGGTAGCGGCTTTGATCTGCCCATCGCCATCGCGGTTCTAGCGGCCGATGGTCAGATTCCCCGCGACAACCTCGATCGTTGTCTTATCGCTGGTGAGCTTGGCTTGGACGGTACGGTGCTTCCTGTCAAGGGCGAGGTGGCGTTTCAGCTATTGGCTCGCGACATGGGGCTGTCTTTTATCGCCGGCAGGTCCGACCAGCATGTGCCACTCGCGGGCGTGGATTGCGGCTTTATCGACCATCTGTCTCAGCTTGCTCACGGCATGGGCGATGCCGCACGGCACTACTTGGATTCCGAGGGTGTCGAGGCGACCTTTGAGCCCGAGCTCGACTATGCAGACGTGCTGGGGCAGGAAGTCGCTAAACGCGGCATGGCGCTTGCGGCGGCAGGAGAACTCGGCTTGCTCATGATCGGGTCTCCGGGATCGGGCAAGACGATGCTCGCACGCCGTATGACCGGCATCCTGCCCGAGCTTTCCGTTGAGGATCAGCAGGAGGTACTGTGCATCCATTCGGTTTTGGGTGAGAACATTGATGGCTTGTTGGCGGGGCACCGCCCCTTCCGCAGTCCCCATCACAGTATTTCGACCGCAGGCCTTATCGGCGGCGGGCGCCCGGTGCACCCGGGTGAAATCAGCCTTGCTCATGGCGGCGTGCTCTTTTTGGACGAGCTTGCCGAGTTTCCCACTGGCGTGCTGCAGACGCTGCGTCAGCCCATCGAGCGCGGCTACGTGAGGATCGTACGCGTCGACGGGGCTTTTACCTTCCCGTCGCGCTTTCAGCTGCTGGCTGCGAGCAATCCCTGCCCCTGCGGCTTTTTGGGCGATCGCGAGGTGCCGTGTCGCTGCTCGGCGGCGATGGTCGAGCGCTATCGGTCTAAACTGCGCGGTCCTTTGGCCGACCGTATCGACATGATGATCGATGTGACCCGTCCCGACCCTCAAGTGATTATCGAGGGTGCGGAGGGCATGTCGTCGGCCGAGTTACGTGACTACGTTGTGCGCGGTCGCGCCTTTCGCGCTTGGCGCGAATCCCGCATGGACGATGCGGATGCCGAGGCCGAGGATGACGAGACACGGTCCATTGACGGCGTCGTTTCGACCTTTGAGCTCGATGATGCGGCGGAGAAGTGTGTGCTCGGCCTGTCGAAGCGCACGCATCTCACAGGGCGTGGCATCGTGCGCCTTGTTCGCATTGCGCGCACGATCGCAGATGTCGCCGAGAGCGAGCAGGTGACGCAGGACCACGTGCTCGAGGCGGCGATGTACCAGGGAAGGAGGGACCAATGATGGCTGAGGGGACCTTCGAGCTGCATCCAGGTGACGCGTTGTATCCCGAGACCGTTTTGGAGCTTTCTGATGTACCTCAGACGCTCTATGTGCGCGGCAACCCCGAGGCGCTTTCGACGCCCGCGCTCTCCATCATCGGTGCGCGAAAGGCCTCGCCGTATGGTCTTGCCGTGGCAGAGCTTGCGGCGAAGGTGGCGGTTGAGGCGGGAGTGACGGTAGTTTCGGGCGGTGCGGTCGGTTGTGACCAGGCCTCGGGTTGGGCTGCGGTCAACGCCGGCGGCAAACACGTTGTGGTGCTGGGGACGGGCGCCGACGTGGTCTACCCGCGTTCGAGCGCGGGGCTGATTACGCGCACGCTTGATACGGGTGGCGCGGTCGTGTCGATCTCTCCGTGGGGCATGGGTCCGCGCAAGTTCGCCTTTCCGCGCCGCAATCGCGTAATCGCGGCCCTGTCGCAAGCCCTCTTTGTATCCGAGGCGGGTATGCCTTCTGGGACGTTTTCCACAGCCGAGGCTGCTATGGATTTGGGGCGCGAACTTCTTGCCGTGCCGGGGTCGATCCTATCGCCCGAGTCGCGTGGCACGAATTACCTCATTGCGAACGGTGCCTGCTGCATCATCGACGAGGAATCTATCGAGATGGCTATCTCACGCATCTACGGCACCCTGCGCTACTCGCGCCCCGATGCTCCCGGCATTGCCGACCTGGATCCAACGCAGCAGACCGTGATGCATGCGCTCATCGCCTCTCCACTCAAGGTCGACGACATTGCGGCGCTCGTCTCGCTCGATGCTGTCGGCGTACTCAAACTCTTGGGTTCGCTTGAACTCGAGGGCCTTATCGAGCGCATGATGGATGGAAGGTATGCGCCCTCCAAGTTTGCCCTTCACGCCCAGACACCCTTCGGTCACAATGGAAAACGTGTCAATTAGAAAGGTGTTTGCAGATGCAGTTCGATCAGGTGACGGTTATCGGTGGCGGTCTGGCGGGTTCGGAGTGCGCGATCCAGCTTGCAGACCGCGGGTTTGCCGTAAAGCTGTGCGAGATGCGCCCCCAGGTGAGCTCCCCGGCCCACCATACCGATCATCTGGCAGAGCTCGTCTGCTCCAATTCGTTTAAGTCGACCCGTCCGGATTCCGCGGCTGGTTTGCTGAAGGCCGAGCTTGAGCGCATGGGTTCAGTCCTGCTCGATTGCGCCCATCGCGCGGCTGTTCCCGCCGGCGGTGCCCTGGCGGTCGACCGCGTCAAGTTTTCCGAGCTTGTCGAGGCCGAGGTTGCCGCTCGTCCCAATATCGAGGTCGTGCACGGCGAGGTCACGCAGATTCCCGAGGGTCACGTGGTCATTGCCGCGGGCCCGCTGTGTTCACCGGCGCTGAGCGAAGAGGTCATGAAGCTCGTCGGTGGCGATGCCCTGGCATTCTTTGATGCGGCGGCGCCGATCGTCGATGCCTCCACGCTCGATATGGACGTGCTGTTCTCGCAGTCGCGCTACGAGGAGCAGGGGGGCGGCGACTATCTCAACGCTCCGCTCAATAAGGAGGAGTACGAGGCCTTTATCGAGGCGCTTACCACGGCCGACCGCGTGGTGCTCAAAGACTTTGAGGGCGGCGATCTGTTCCAGGCTTGCCAGCCTGCCGAGGAAGTTGCGCGCACCGGCAAGGACGCCATTCGCTTTGGCGCCATGAAGCCCGTCGGCCTCACCGACCCGCGTACCGGACGTCGCCCCTGGGCGGCGATTCAGCTGCGTGCCGAGAACAAGGAGAAGACCGCCTATAACCTGGTGGGCTTCCAGACCAACTTGACCTTTGGCGAGCAGAAGCGAGTCTTCCATATGGTGCCGGGCCTGGAGAACGCTGAGTTCTTCCGCTACGGTGTCATGCACCGCAATACCTTTGTCGACGCCCCGCATGTGCTCGATGGCACCTTTGCCGTGCCCGGTACCGGTGTGCGCCTGGCCGGTCAGATCACCGGCACCGAGGGGTACATGGAAGCCGTGGCGACAGGTCTGCTCGCGGCGCTCAACACCTATGCCGAGGCTATCGGTGCCGCGGGCGTCGAGTTGCCGCGTGTGGGCGCCCTGGGTGCGCTCGTGGGCTATGCGACCGATCCTGCCACCGTGGGCTATCAGCCCATGCATGTCAACTTTGGCCTGGTGCCGCCACTCGAGGATGGTAAGCGCCGCAGCAAGCGCGACCGCTACCAGGCCTATGCGGACCGTGCGCTCGAGGCCCTCGATGCCTACTTGGCCACGCGTTCCGACTTGTTTGGAGGCGACCGGTCATAGCCTTTGACCTGTACGACACCGTCGACTCGTTTATCGCCTATATCGCACGCGTCGAGGGGCTTTCTCCCAACACGGTGACGGCCTATGGCTCGAGGCTGGAGCGCTTCGCTGCCTGGTGCGAGCGCGAGGATATCGATGCTTTCGCTGCCGACGTGCGCACCATTCGTCGCTATCTTGCCGAGCTTTCGCGTGAGCAGGTGGCTCCCCGAACGCTTGCGGCGCACCTGTCGGCTATTCGATCTCTCTATCGCTGGATGGCTGCCGAGGGGATTGTCGAGGGCGATGCGGTCTCGGCGATCGCGTCGCCCAGGCTGCCGCGTGACCTGCCGGGTGTCCTTACGACCCAGCAGGTTGAGGCGCTGCTCAAGACGCCTGATACCTCGACGCCCGCGGGACTGCGCGATGCGGCGATGCTTGAGTTGCTCTATGCCTCTGGCGCGCGAATCTCGGAGCTCGCGGCGCTCAACGTGGAGTCTATTGGTTGGTCCGAGCGAACGCTGCGACTTTGGGGCAAGGGGAGCAAGGAGCGTATCGTCCCCCTGTATCGTCGTGCGCTCGAGGTGACGCGTCTCTATATCGAGGAGGGGAGGCCGGAGTTGCTCGCTCAGGCAAAGCGCCGGGACCCCGCTACCGGGCCGCATCCGCTGCTTATATCGGCGCGCGGCAATCGCATGAGCGCCGCCATGCTCCGGCGGCGGTTCCATACGCTGGCGACGCTCGCCGGCATTCCGGCCGACATCGCCCCGCATGCGATGCGCCATACTTTTGCGACCGACTTGCTTGAGGGCGGTGCGGACCTGCGCTCGGTTCAAGAGCTGCTGGGTCATGCGAGTCTGTCCACGACGCAGATCTACACGCATCTCACGCCCGATCGGCTTAAGCGGGCCGTGGCTCAAGCCCATCCCCGCGGCGAATAGTTGCTGGGACGTTCCGCGCTGCACTCAGGTGTGTGGTTTTGATTGCGGGTTGGCAGGAAGATGCATTCCTGCTATCATTCATCGGGTTGCTTCACGGCAACATGTTTTTATCACGCACGCGCGGCTACTTCATACCGTGGTGCCCGGGCTTTGGTAGCACATGTCTGGGTTGGTTTTGGAGGATGACCCCGCGCGGAGGCAAACCACAGGAGGTTTAACATGGCTACCAAGATTAATATCCGCACCCTGCTCGAGGCCGGCTGCCACTTCGGTCACCAGACCCGTCGCTGGAACCCCAAGATGAAGCCGTTCATCTTCGGTGAGCGCAACGGCATCTACATCCTCGACCTCAAGCAGACTATCCTCGACGCCGACCAGGCCTACACCTTCGTTAAGAACGTCGCCAAGGGTGGCAACGTGCTGTTCGTCGGCACCAAGAAGCAGGCTCAGGAGGCCGTCAAGAACGCTGCTGAGCGCGCCAACATGCCTTACATCAACCAGCGTTGGCTCGGCGGTATGCTGACCAACTTCGTTACCATCCGCTCCCGCATCAACCGCATGGAGGAGCTCGAGGCCATGGTCGAGGACGGCCGCATGGCAGTGCTCCCCAAGAAGGAGCAGGCTGTGCTCGGCAAGGAGCTCACCAAGCTCCAGACCAACCTCGGTGGCGCCCGCGACATGAAGGGTCTGCCCCAGGCTCTCTTCGTCATCGACACCAAGCGCGAGGAGAACGCCATCAAGGAGGCCCAGCGCCTGAACATCCCCGTCGTCGCTCTGATCGACACCAACTCCGATCCCGACGAGGTCGAGTACGGCATCCCCTGCAACGATGACGCTATCTCCGCTGTCACCCTTATGTGCGAGCTCATGGCTGACGCCTGCCTCGCTGGCTCCGGCAAGGAGCAGGTCTCCGAGGCCGAGATGGCCGCTGAGCCCAAGGCCGAGTAAATCAGTCTTAGTTAATTCTTTTTCATCTCTTTGAAAGGAACCACAATGGCCCAGATTACCGCCGCTATGGTCAAGCAGCTCCGCGAGATGACCGACTCCCCGATGATGGAGTGCAAGAAGGCTCTCGTCGAGGCTGACGGCGACATGGACGCCGCTGTCGACGTTCTGCGTAAGAACGGCCTTGCCAAGGCTGCCAAGAAGGCTGGCCGTGAGACCAACGAGGGCGCTGTCGCCGCGTTCGTCTCCGAGGATGGCAAGACCGGCGCTCTGCTCGAGCTCTCCTGCGAGACCGACTTCGTTGGCTCCAACGCCAAGTTCACCGGCTTTGCTTCCAAGGTCGCTGAGGTTGTCGCTACCACCGAGCCTGCTGACGTCGACGCTCTGCTCGAGAAGCCGATGGGCGAGGAGACCGTTTCCTCCGAGCTCACCGAGATGATTCACATCATGGGTGAGAACATGAAGATCTCCCGCTTCGCTGCTCGCAAGGCTGAGAACGGCGCGCTCGCTTCTTACATCCACATGGGTGGTAAGATCGGCGTCCTCGTCGAGTTCGCCTTCGAGAAGGCTGAGACCGCTCAGGCTGAATCCTTCAAGACCTTCGCTCACGACGTTGCCCTTCAGGTTGCCGCCGTCGCCCCGATCTGCGCTACCCGCGATCAGGTTCCGGCCGAGACCGTCGAGCACGAGAAGCAGATCTACATGGCTCAGGCTGCCGAGTCCGGTAAGCCCGAGGCTATCCAGGAGAAGATGGCTGTCGGCCGTCTGGAGAAGTTCTACAAGCAGTCCGTGCTCACCGAGCAGGAGTTCATCAAGGACAGCTCCCTCACCATCAAGAAGTACGCTGAGCAGGTATCCAAGGAGCTCGGCGACACCATTACCGTCGTTGCCTTTGACCGTCTGGTCCGTGGCGAGTAAATAAGCTCTTGTAGCTGGTAATGAGCAGGCTGTGGGTTTTACTCACAGCCTGCTTTTTCATGGCTCTTCTTAGAGCCTTTGATAGAATGTTGAGAGTTCAATCTAAAGGAGGATCGCTTTGTCCGACATCCGATATAAACGCGTGCTTCTTAAGCTTTCCGGCGAAGCACTGATGGGCGACGGCCAATATGGCATCGACCCCAAGGTTACCGACCATCTTGCCAAGCAGGTCAAGGAGCTGCTCGCCGTTGGCCATGAGGTCGGCGTCGTTGTCGGCGGCGGCAATATTTTCCGCGGCATGGCCGGCGCTGCCGGTGGCATGGAGCGTGCTCAGGCCGACTACATGGGCATGCTGGCAACCGTTATGAACGCGCTCGCCCTGCAGGATGCCTTCGAGCACAACGATGTTCCCTGCCGCGTTATGAGCGCTATCCAGATGAACGAGATCTGCGAGCCCTATATTCGTCGTCGCGCCATCAACCACCTTTCCAAGGGCAACGTCGTTATCTTTGCCGCCGGTTCGGGCAATCCGTACTTTACGACCGACACCGCCGCGGCTCTTCGTGCGTGCGAGATCGGCGCCGAGATTCTGATTAAAGCCACCAAGGTTGACGGCATCTACGACAAGGATCCCGTGAAGTGCGCCGATGCCGTCCGTTTTGACAAGATTACCTATCACGAGGTGCTCGTCCGCGGCCTGCAGGTAATGGATTCCACGGCTACGGCTCTGTGCCAGGATAACCGTATGCCGATTTTGGTCCTCAACATCGATGGCGAGGACACCGTCAAGCGCGCGCTTTCGGGTGAGCCCGTCGGCACGCTCGTCTATCAGGAGGATTAAGCATGGCAGAGAACATCACCGCCCATATGGACAAGTCGCTCGAGTCCCTCAAGCATAACTTCTCCAAGGTTCGTACCGGCCGCGCCAATGCCAACATTCTGTCCGACATCACCGTCGATTATTACGGTGTTCCCACGCCGGTCACGCAGGTTGCCGCCGTCAAGACCCCCGAGGCCCACATGCTGCTCATCGAGCCGTGGGACAAGGCACTCATCAACGCTATCGTCAAGGCCATCGGCGCTTCCGATCTGGGTATTACCCCCAACTCCGATGGCACCGTCGTTCGTCTGCCGTTCCCGGCTCCCACCGAGGAGCGCCGTCGCGAGCTCGTCAAGGAGTGCCGCGAGTACGCCGAGCAGGCCAAGGTGTCTATCCGTAACATCCGTCGCGACTTCAACAACAAGCTCGAGCGCGATGAGGAGCTCACCGAGGACGATGTCCGTCGCGAGCAGGCCAAGGTCCAGAAGCACACCGATGAGTATGTCGCCAAGGTCGAGGAGCTTCTGAAGGAAAAAGAAGCCGAGGTCATGGAGATCTAAGGTGCAATACGACGAGCATAAACTGGTCGAGTACTTTGCCGACGCCCCTGCGGGCGTCGGTTTTTCCGACCTTGACCTCAATAACATTCCGCACCATATCTCGTGCATCATGGACGGCAACGGTCGTTGGGCCACATCGCGCGGTCTTGCGCGCACCGAGGGCCACAAGGCGGGTATCGTCTCCCTTCGCGAGATTATTACTGCCTGCGTGCGTCTGGGCGTCGACGTGCTTTCGGCCTATGCGTTTTCTACCGAAAACTGGAACCGTCCGCAGCATGAGGTCAACGTCTTGATGCATCTGTTTGCCAAGACGTTCATCGACGAGCTGCCGCTTCTGAAGCGCGAAAATGTGCGCGTTGTCTTTTTGGGTGACATTTCCGCGCTGCCCAAGAAGACCCGCGACGTTTTTGAACGCGGTCTTGCCGAGTGCGCCGATCACACCGGTATGACGCTGGCGCTTGCCGTCAACTACGGCGCGCGTGCCGAGATTACCCGCGCTGTCCGTCAAATCGCACTCGACGTTGCCGCCGGTAAGATCGATCCTGCCGTAATTGATGACGACATGGTGGCTTCCCACCTCTATACCGCCGGTCTTCCCGATCCTGAGCTTGTGATTCGCACCTCTGGTGAGCTGCGCCTTTCGAACTATCTGCTGTGGCAGGTGGCTTATTCCGAGTTCTATGTCACCGATACCTATTGGCCTGACTTTGATCGTTGGGGCCTTGTCGACGCCATTTTGGCCTATCAGGGCCGTGACCGTAGGTTTGGTGGACTGAGCAAGACCGAGGAGGCTTAATCGTGTCCGATCGTCCCAAGGCATCTGCTCCCAAGACGCCTGCGCGTAAAGCTGCCACTGCGGGAGCGCCTGCAGCGAAGAACGGCACCGGTTCGTGGCTGGCGGGCTTTATTACCCGTGCCGCCGCTGGTATCGTCTACGCCGTTGTCTTTATCCTGTGCCTGGTTTTGGGTATCGTGCCCACTGCCATCTTTGTTTCTGTCATGAGCGGTCTGTGCTGCTATGAGTTTTTCCGTATGACGAGGCTCGATGGCAAGATGGCTAACGAGCGCATGGGTATCGCTGCCGCCGTACTCTTTCCGCTGTCGGCGTTGGGCGATTCGATGTTGCTGAATGCCCTGCTTTTTGCCCTGATGCTCGCTGTGGGCATTTGGTATGTCTGGTCGCCGCGTACCCGCATCTCTGATGTGGCCGTGACGCTCATGGGTCCCATCTACACTGGCTTTATGCTGTCGGCTATCGTGCTGCTGCGCGATGCCGTGCCCGGTTTTGCCGGCGCCCTGCTTTCGGTGGGCGTTTGCGCGTCCCTTTGGGTCTCCGATTCGTTTGCCTACATCGTGGGCAGCCGTATCGGTAAACACAAGATGGTTCCCAAGATCTCTCCCAAAAAGAGCTGGGAGGGGTTTGTCGGCGGCATCCTGGGCTCGGTTTTGATTTGGCTCATCCTGTGGGCGACGCACTTCTACAAGCTCAGCCTGCCCTATGCGCTGCTGTGCGGCGTGGTCGTGTCCATTTTGGGCGTTATCGGCGACCTTATCGAGTCGCGCATCAAGCGCGGTGTGGGCGTTAAGGATTCCGGTAACCTTATCCCGGGCCACGGCGGCATGCTCGACCGTAGCGACTCGCTTATCTTTGGTTGCATTACCGCTCAGCTGCTTTTGATGATCGGAGGCGTGCTGTAATGTCATTCCAGACGACGTATGGCCCCGATGGACGCCTCCGTGTTGCCATCCTGGGTTGTACGGGCTCTATCGGCACCCAGGCACTCGATGTGTGCCGTCAGCATGCTGATCGCCTGCAGGTGACGGCGCTGTCCGTTAATTCCAGCACCTCCGAGCTCGTTGCCGCTGCCCGCGAGTTCTCGGTTCCGGCGGTTGCCGTGGCCGATGTCGCTCACGGCGATGACGCCGTGCTGCAGGAGTTGCCCGAGGGAACGAAGCTCGGCGTTGGCGCGCAGGCGGTTTGCGAGCTCGCGCGTCGCGACGATGTCGACTGCGTGCTCGTTGCTATTGTGGGCGCCGCCGGTCTCGAGGCGAGCCATGCGGCCTTGACCTCTAATAAGCGCCTTGCCCTTGCCAACAAGGAGTCCCTCGTCGTCGGTGGCGACTTGCTTATGCCGTTGGCGCAACCGGGCCAGCTTATTCCAGTCGACTCTGAGCACTCCGCCATCTACCAGTGCTATCTGGGGGAGGACCCGCGCGAGGCTCATTGTATTTGGCTCACCTGCTCGGGCGGTCCGTTCTTTGGCCGCACGCGCGACGAGCTCAATCGCGTGACGCGTGCCGATGCCCTCGCACATCCCACGTGGGCCATGGGCGCCAAGATCACCATCGACTCCGCCACCCTCATGAACAAGGGCCTGGAGCGCATTGAGGCCATGCATCTGTTTAACTGCGGCCTCGATTTCATTAACGTGGTCGTGCAGCGTCAGTCCAAGATTCACTCTATGGTCGAGTTCGCCGACGGCTCCGTGATGGCGCATCTCGGTGCTTCCGACATGCGTATTCCCATCCAGTTCGCGTTCTCGTATCCCGAGCGTTGGGATACCCCGGCGCCTCGTATCGATTTCCGCGAGCTGGGGCAGCTCACGTTTGATGCTGCCGACATGGATACCTTCCGCTGTCTGGCACTGGCCGAACGTGCCGGCAAGACGGGTGGCACGATGCCGTGCGTGCTCAATGCCGCCAACGAGGTCGCCGTCGATGCCTTCCTGCACGATGGCTGCAGCTTTACCGATATCGATCGCATTGTGGAATCCTGCATGGATTCCCACGATATGCAGGCGGTCGATTCGTTTGAGCAGCTTCGCGACATCGATGCATGGGCGCGTGAAAAGGCTGCGCAGGTGCTCGCCGCAACCCGTTCCTAACCCATAAGGATTGCTTTTTCGTTTTATGGATACTGTTCTGAGCGTTCTCTCATCGGTCTTTTGGGGCCTGCTGATGCTTTCCGTCCTCGTGTTTTTGCACGAGGGCGGCCACTTTTTGGCGGCGCGTGCCTGCGGCGTCCGTGTGACCGAGTTCTTTTTGGGCCTACCGTGTCGCTTTGACATCCATTACACGTCACGTCGCATTGGAACCAAGTTTGGCGTGACCCCGCTGCTGCTGGGTGGCTACGCTGCCATCTGCGGTATGGATCCGACCGACGTCTCCTGCGCCGATCGCGTGCTCGCGGCTATCTATCGTCATGGTCGCGTGACCGTGGCCGACCTTGCCGCCGAGCTCGAGCTATCCGAGGAGGTTGTGCTCGAGGCATGCGCCTTGCTCTTGGGTTGGGGCTCTATCGCGCCTTGGCATGAGGAAGGGGAGAAGCCTTCGCCGAGCTACTATCCCACCAAGTATCAGACGCTGCCGCGAGATGCGGCGGGTTACACCACCTTTGACGGCCGCCGTTTCGATCGCGAACATTCAACTTCCGAGGGCGATGTGTGGGAGCTGCCGTGCGGCGAGGCCGAGTTCCTTGCACAAGAGCGTTCGCACACCTATCTTGGCCAGGGTTTTCTCAAGCGCGCCTTTATGCTGCTCGCGGGCATTCTCGTCAATATCCTGACGGGCTTTTTGCTGCTTATGAGCATCTACTCTATTGCGGGTGTCACCGTGCCGATGGATACCAACGTGATCGGTCAGGTTGACGAGGGGTCTATTGCCGCCAACGCGGGTATTGAGGGCGGCGACGCGATCCTTTCGGTTGACGGAGTATCGTGCTCTACCTGGATGGACGTTTACGATGCCATCGGCAAGGCCGCCGGTAAGGACGATATCGCCATTGAGTATGAGCGCGACGGCAAGCAGCATTCGACCTCGGTTGCGCTCAAAGAGGACGAGCGCCTAGGTGTGTATGCCTCTACGCAAGTGGTCCGTTTAGACCCCATCACGTCGGCTCGCCTTTCGTTCTCCTATGTCGTGCAGACAGCGGAGGGCGTGATGCGCCTGCTCCAGCCGCAGCATACGATGGAGATTCTCGATCAGTCTTCTTCGATCGTGGGCATTAGCGTTATGTCCTCACAGGCTGCTGCTGCCGGCCCTGCCACGTTCCTTTCGTTTGCCGCCCTCATTTCGTTCTCGCTTGGCTTTATGAACCTGCTGCCCATCCCACCACTCGATGGCGGTAAGCTGGTCATCGAGATCATTCAAAAGATTGTGGACCGCGAGCTTCCGCTCAAGGTCCAGACGATTGTGAGCTATGTGGGCATCGCGCTCTTTGCGCTGCTGTTTGTCTATATGCTTCGTTCCGACATCCTTCGATTTATTCTGTAGGGGAGTGTTTGGATTGTCTTTATCCCATCCTTTGCCTCGCGAGTTGACGCGCCCCGTGCATGTGGGCGGTGTGCAGATCGGTGGCGGCGCGCCGGTGGTGGTCCAATCCATGACCTGCACCGATACCGCTGATGCCCAGGCAACGCTTGCGCAAGTGTGCGCGTTGGCGCAGGCTGGCTGCGATATCGTGCGTGTGAGCGTGCCCACTGAGGCCGCGCTTGAGGGTTTCCGCACCATCTGTGCCGAGTCTCCGGTGCCAATCGTTGCCGATATCCACTTTAACCACAAGCTGGCCATTGGCGCTGTGGAGGCCGGTGCCGCCAAGCTCCGCATCAATCCCGGCAACATTGGCGATTGGGCCAAGGTCGATGCCGTGATCGATGCCGCGGGCGCCGCTGGGTGCGCGATTCGCATTGGCGTGAACGCGGGCTCGCTTGAGCAGGATATCGCCGAGCGCGAAGACCTCACGCAGCCCGAAAAGCTCGTGATGTCGAGCGAGCGCTTCGTCAAGCACTTTGAGGACCGCGGCTTTACGAACATTGTGCTTTCGGCCAAGGCCCATAGCGTGCAAACGACGCTCGATACCTATCGAGCCCTGTCGCGTGAGATTCCCCACGTTCCGCTTCACCTGGGCGTGACGGAGGCGGGGACCAAGCTCCAGGGCACCATCAAGAGCTCTGTAGGCTTGGGTATCTTGCTTTCCGAAGGCATTGGCGACACCATGCGTGTGTCGCTCACAGCCGATCCGGTTGAGGAGCCGCCGGTTGCCTGGGGTATTCTGCAGTCGTTGGGCCTGCGTCGCCGTGGCCCCGAGATTGTCTCGTGCCCCACATGCGCCCGCTGCCAGGTTAACCTTATTCCCATTGCCGAGGAGGTTACCGAGCGGCTTAAGAACTACTCCGCGCCGCTTTCGATCGCTGTGATGGGATGTGCCGTTAATGGCCCCGGCGAGGCTTCTGATGCCGATCTGGGCGTTGCTTGCGGACGTGGTCAGGCCTTGCTCTTTTCGCATGGCCAGATCATTGGTAAAGTAGCTGAGGACCAAATTGTCGACGCGCTTATGGCCGAGGTCGACAAGCTTATTGAGGAGAAATAAATGACCCGAGCAATGTATATGTCTAAGCTTTATGCGCCGACGCTTAAAGAGGATCCGGCGGACGCTGAGCTCGCCAGCCACCGTCTGCTGCTCCGTGCCGGCATGATCCGCAAGGAGGCCGCCGGTCTATATTCCTACCTGCCGCTTGCTTGGCGCTCGATTCGCAAGATCGAGAACATCGTGCGCGACGAGATGGACGCCGCCGGCGCCCAGGAGCTTATGATGCCTATCATGGTCGATGCCGAGTTGTGGCGTGAGTCCGGCCGCATCGACGCCTATGGCAAGGAGCTTGTGCGCTTTGACGACCGTCACGGTCGCGAGTTCGTCCTGGGCCCCACGCACGAGGAGACCGTCACGGCCCTGGTGCGCAATGAGCTGCGCTCCTACAAGCAGCTACCCGTTAACCTCTACCACATCCAGGATAAGTTCCGCGACGAGTTCCGCCCCCGCTTTGGCCTGATGCGCGGTCGCGAGTTCATCATGAAGGACGCCTACAGCTTCTCCGCCACGCAGGAGAGCCTGCAGGAGGAGTATGACAAGATGAAGCAGGCCTACGCTAACATCTGCGAGCGCTGCTATATCAAGGCCCTGCCCGTTGTTGCCGACTCCGGTGAGATCGGTGGCGATACCTCCGTCGAGTACATGGCTTTGGCCGACGCCGGCGAGGCTTCGCTCGTCTACTGCGACGATTGCGGCTTTGCTGCCGATGACGAGGCGGCAAGCACCAAGGTCGTCGTGACCGAGGGTCCTGGTGACGGTACGCTCACCAAGGTTGAGACTCCGGGCATGGGCACCATTGAGGCTGTTGCTAAGTTCTTCGGCTTCCCCGAGAACGGCACGCGCAAGTCCTTGGCTCTCATCGATGCCGAGGGCAAGCCAGTCGTGGCCATTGTTCCGGGCGATCATGAGCTCAATGACTGCAAGGCCGAGCATGTCTTTGGCAAGGGCTATCGCATGATGACCGACGAGGAGCTTCAGGCGAACGGTCTGCACAAGGGCTTTATCGGACCGGTTAACCTGCCCGATGGCATTCGTCTGGTGTGCGACGAGAGCCTGCGCGATTCCAAGCAGTGGGCCTGCGGTGCCAACGAGGTCGATTATCACTTTACCGCTGCCTGCCCCGAGCGCGACTTTACCGTCGATGAGTGGGCCGATCTGGTCACCGTCGTTGCCGGCGATCCCTGCCCGCACTGCGGCAAGCCGCTCTCCGCTGCCCGCGGCATCGAGGTCTCTCAGGTCTTCCAGCTGGGCACCAAGTATTCCGAGGCCATGGGTGCCACCTTTATGGATGAGGACGGCAAGGAGAAGCCGCTCATCATGGGTTGCTACGGCGTCGGTGTGTCCCGCTCGCTTGCTGCCGTCGTGGAGCAGCACAACGACGAGCACGGCATCGTCTGGCCGGTCTCCGTTGCTCCGTACGAGGTCGCGGTGATTCCGCTCGATCCCAAGAAGGAGGAGTGCGCTACCGTCTGCGAGCAGATCGTTGATGGCCTGTGTGCCGAGGGTATCGAGGTCGTCGTCGACGACCGCGATGAGCGTCCCGGCTTTAAGTTTGCCGACAACGACCTTATGGGCTTCCCGTATCAGGTCGTTCTGGGTAAGCGTGGCCTCAAGAATGGTACTGTGGAGCTCAAGGACCGTGCCACGGGCGAGCGCGAGGACGTGGCGATCGACGAGGTCGTCGCCAAGGTCGCCGAGCTTGTGAAGGCTGCGCGCCGTTAATCGGCGATTTCGCTTGTAGTTCGATATACGGGACGGTTCCGCATTTCTCCAGATAGGGGAGATGCTGGGCCGTCCTTTTATCTTGTCGGCGTGCTCAATCGCTAAAAGGAAAAACCCCACAGCCCATGCGAGCTGCGGGGTTTTTCCTTTGTGCCTCCGATGCGAAATGAATCGCTCAGATATTACTGATAATCGACGACGTCGATCCAGTTCTTCAGGAACTCATCGTTTACGTTGCGCTTACGAGCGAGCTCGGAAGCGGCGACGATGCTCGTCCACTGACGCACGACCTGCATGGGCATGTCGGCGCGGTCGCAGTAGAGCTCCAGGTAGGCCTCGGCCTGATCCTTGCTGTTGAGGGCAAAGAGCAGGTAGGTGGTGGCAACGTCGGCAGCAGGGGAGCCTTGGGTGGCGTGTGCCCAGTCGCAGACGTACAGCTGTCCGTCGTCGCCGACGATGACGTTGGAGGGGTTGAAGTCGCCGTGGCAGACCTTGAACTCCTTGGTCATGCCGTCCAGACGCTCCTGAAGGTTGTAGCGCGTGGTGGCATTGAGCTGATCGAGGCTGTCGATCATGCGGGCGAACTTGTCGCGCTGACGGTTGAGCAGCGGGGAGGTGTAGCCGTGGATCTCGATCTGGAGGTCGACGAACATCTCGAGGTACTCACCAAAGCGCTGGGGCTCGGCAGTCATCTTGTCGGCAAGGGTGGTGCCCGGAACCTTCTCGGTCACGAGCGCCCAGCCGTTGGCGTTCTCGAGCTGAGAAACCTCGAGAGCCTTGGGGCTGCGGATGCCGCACTCATTGATGCGGGCAAGATTCAAAGCCTCGTTGAACACGTCAGAGACAGGCTTGGTCTCGTTAAAGACCTTGACGATCTTGTCGCCCAGGTCGTAAACGACCTTGTTGCCACGGCGGACGAGCTCGGTCTTGGAATCGGGTAGCAGCATGGTTGCATCCTTTCAACGATGCGATAGAAGCGACGGCGGGGGTGTGTGAAACACCCGTGCACCCCCGCCGTTAAAAACCGTGCTAAAACTAGCAGACGGCGTAGTCCTGGGGCTCGCGGCCGTAGTAGGCGTCCAGGTAGAGCTCCTTGATCTCGCTCATGAGCGGGTAGCGCGGGTTAGCGCCGGTGCACTGGTCGTTGAATGCCTGCTCGGTCATCTCGTCGAGGGTGTCGAGGAAGTACTGCTCGTCAACGCCGTACTCAGCGATGGTGTGCTTGACACCGATGAAGTCGCAGAGCTCGGTGAGCTTGGCGATGAAGTTCTCGAAGACCTCACGGTCGTCCTTGCCGTCGATGCCGCAGTAACGAGCCATCTCGGCATAGTTGTGCAGCGCGTTGGGGTAAGGATACTGAGAGAAGGTTCCCATCTTGACAGGAGCCTCGGCGGCGTTGTAACGCATGACGCGGGTCAGGATGACTGCGTTTGCGAGGCCGTGGGGCAGATGGTGGAAAGCGCCGAGCTTGTGGGCCATGGAGTGGTTGAGGCCCAAGAAGGCGTTACCGAATGCCATACCGGCCATGCAGGATGCGTTGTGCATCTCCTCGCGGGCATGCGGGTCCTTAGCGCCGTTCGTGAAGCTGGAGGGCAGGTTCTCAAAGACGAGCTTGGCGGCGCGCTCGGAGAGGCCCTTGGTGTAGTCGGAAGCCATGATGGAGACGTAGGACTCGATGGCGTGGGTCATGACGTCGATGCCAGAGGCAGCGGTGAGGCCCTTCGGGGCGGTCATGCAGTTGTCGGCGTCGACGATAGCCATGTTGGGGAGCAGCGCGTAGTCGGCGAGCGGCCACTTGATGCCGGTCTCCTTGTCGGTGATGATGGCGAACGGCGTGCACTCGGAGCCAGTGCCCGAAGAGGTCGGGACGGCGACGAAGTAAGCCTTCTTGCCCATCTCGGGGAAGGTGAAGATACGCTTGCGGATGTCCATGAAGTCCATGGCCATGTCCTCGAAGTTCGCCTCGGGGTGCTCGTACATCATCCACATGATCTTGCCGGCGTCCATTGCGGAACCGCCGCCGACGGCGATGATGACATCCGGCTCGAAGAGCGTCATCTGCTTGGCGCCGCGACGTGCGCACTGCAGGGAGGGATCGGGCTCAACGTCGTAGAAGCAGTCGTGAGCGATGCCCATCTCATCGAGCTTGGCCTCGATGGCACGCGTGTTGCCATTCTTGAAGAGGAACTGGTCGGTAACGATGAAGGCGCGCTTCTTGCCCATTACGGTGCCGAGCTCGTCGAGTGCGACGGGCGTGCAGCCCTTCTTGAAGTAGACCTTCTCGGGTGCGCGGAACCACAGCATGTTCTCGCGGCGCTCTGCCACGGTCTTGACGTTGATCAAGTGCTTCACCCCAACGTTCTCGGAGACGGAGTTGCCACCCCAGGAGCCGCAGCCCAGGGTTAGAGACGGCTTCATGCCGAAGTTGTAGAGGTCACCGATGCCGCCGTGCGAGGACGGGGTGTTGATGACGATGCGGCAGGCCTTCATGACGTGCTGGAACTTAGCGATCTTCTCGCTCTGTGCCGGGTGCACGTAGAGAGAGGCGGTGTGGCCCGGGCCACCTGCGAGGACGAGGTGCTCTGCCTTGTCAACGGCCTCCTGGAAGTCCTTGGCGTGATACATAGCGAGGACCGGGGAGAGCTTCTCGTGGGAGAACTCTTCCTTCTCGGGATCGGTGGAGGTGACCTCGGCGATCAGGATCTTGGTCTTGGCGGGAACCTCGATGCCGGCGAGCTCGGCGATCTTGGCGGCAGCCATGCCGGGGATGCGGTGATCGAGAGCGCCGTTCTTGAACATGGCGGCACGCAGGGCCTCCATCTCGGCACCCTGCTTGACGAAGTAGCAGCCGCGCTTCTGGAACTCGGCCTTGACCTGGTCATAGATGGTGTCGATGACGGTGACGGACTGCTCGGAAGCGCAGATCATGCCGTTGTCGAACGTCTTGGAGTGGATGATGGAGTTGACGGCGAGCTTGATGTCCGCGGTATCGTCGATGATGACCGGGGTGTTACCGGCGCCAACGCCCAGGGCGGGCTTGCCCGAGGAGTAGGCGGCCTTGACCATACCCGGGCCACCGGTGGCGAGAATGATGTCGACGTCGCGCATGACCATGTTGGTCAGCTCGATGGACGGCTTGTCGACCCAGCCGATGATGCCCTCAGGAGCACCGGCCTTGACAGCTGCGTCGAGAACGAGCTTGGCGGCGGCGATGGTGCACTTGGCGGCTGCCGGGTGCGGGGAGATGATGATGGCGTTACGGGTCTTCAGGCAGATGAGCGTCTTGAAGATGGCCGTGGAGGTCGGGTTGGTGGTCGGGATGACAGCGCCAACGATACCGATCGGCTCGGCGACCTTGGTGATGCCGTAAGCGTCGTCGCGCTCGATGACACCGCAGGTCTTGGTGTTCTTGTAAGCGTTGTAGATGTACTCAGCGGCGTAGTGGTTCTTGATGACCTTGTCCTCGAGAACGCCACGGCCGGTCTCCTCGATGGCGAGCTTGGCCAAAGGAATACGAGCCTTGTTGGCGGCCATAGCAGCCTCGTAGAAGATCTTGTCTACCTGCTCCTGAGTGTACTCAGCGAATTTAGCCTGGGCCTCACGCATAGATTTGAGTTTGGCCTCAAGCGCCTCCACGTTGTCCACGATGGCGGGAGTAGTGTTTTCCGGTGACTTTTTCACCATTTGTGTCTCCTTGCGATCGGAGATTTACCCTACGCCTTGCATGATAGCAAGAAATTATTCGGCGAACGGTAAGATTCCCGTAAAAGGCACACTAAAACGCTTCAACTAAATGAACCGTTTCAACTAATGCTGCATCGCCCCGCTCATTGGGGACAGACTTACATGAGTGCTTTCACTCATTTGGGACAGACATCGTTTTGCCATTTTGTCGTTCTGGACCTGTTTGTCGCTCATTGGATATAAATAGGTCACAGGCTCAGCATTTCGCGTTCCTTCTCTCCTTTTAGGTGTTGCCTGTTCAGTTTTTGAAAGGAGAGATTATGCCTCGATGTGCCCGCGCCGTTTCGCTCACCGGTTATTACCACGTCTTTGACCGTGGTAACTCTAAACAGATTATTTTTGAAGATGACTCTGACCGATATCGTTTCTTATCGGACATCTCGGACAGGTTCGCGCACCATAAAGTGGCGGTGTTGGCTTGGTGCCTTATGGACAATCACTTCCATTTGATGGTTGATGACCCATTTGACAATCTTTCAAAGGCAATGCAGTGTGCGCTGACGGCGTATGCCAAGTATTTCAATGGGAAAACGGGGAGAACAGGCCATCTGTTTGACAATCGCTATTCACGGGTCGCGGTCGAGTCGGACACGCAGGCGGTACAGCTGCTCGATTATATCCATCTCAATCCCGTGAAAGGTGCGCTCGACTCGCTCGAGGCGTACCGCTGGTCAAGCTACAAGGCATATCAGCTGGGCTATGATCCCTTTGACATCTGTGACGCGGCTCCTATGCTCGATATCGTCGGAGGCTCCCGTTGCTATTGCGAGCATCTCGAGGAAGTTGCCGGGCGCACTTGGTCAGTGGAGGTTCTTCCACGCCGGCGGATCCCCGATGAGGAGGCCCTTTCCATTGCGCACGAAGTCCTGCCGAGCATAGATCCTGCGCTGCTCAAGGCCCTGCCACGCCCCGATCGCGATGCCTGTCTGCTGAGGCTCAGGCGGGCACATCTCACGGTCAAGCAAATTGCCCGTATCACCGGCATTGGCGCTACAAGTGTGACCAAGGCCACTGTGGGCTGGAGGGAGGCTGCGTGAGGCTGGGCAGGACCTGATCATGGCGCCGCATGTGTACGTCACGTCTGTCCCCAATGCGTGAAAGCACTCATGTAAGCCTGTCCCCAATGAGTGCAAAAAGGCGCCCTCCGTAGGGGAGGACGCCTTTGGTAAGTTCTATATGAACGCGAGGTCTTTGACCCGGAGAGTCCGAGGTACTTGTTGGTAAGACCTTATTTAGGAGCGCGCAACCTTGCCGGACTTGAGGCAGGTGGAGCAAACGTTCATCTTGCGACGGTGACCATCGACGACGACGTAGACGCGCTGGATGTTGGGGCGGAACTTACGGTTGGTGACGCGGTGAGAGTGGCTGATGGAGCGACCGGCAACGGGGTGCTTACCGCAAACTTCGCAAACTTTGGACATAACTGACCCTCCTTGGGCGACAAACGAACATGTCGCGTTAACAAACAAGCCTGAACTATAGCACAGAAGTCGCTCCCTGTGCGCAATCTACACAGAGATATTCCTCTTTTGGCGATAGTGCCCACGCCACGGCCCTGGACGTAGATCCGATTTGCGTGCAGCAGAGGGGATTATGCCAGCTCGTGCGTGCGTTTTCAAGCTCGTCCCACAAATATATATAGGTTTATTGGGCTTTGGGCTCCGTTTACGGATTGCTCTGTATTTATGCTCGCAATTAAGCTCGAGGTTGGCTACACTATCCCTTGACCATTAAAGGGGTACGAGATACCCACATGGAATTACATAGCTGCCAAAGAGCAGCCCTTCCTGTGGGTGTCTGGTCCGCTTTAAGCGGTCGGGCATCTATTTTTTTGACTGTGTCAGCAGTCAAGACATGTGAGGAAGGAGATCGATGGGCACGACTTCCCCCAAGGCGGTCATCATGGACGAGACCGCCGTCAATCGAGCGATGACCCGCATCGCGCACGAGATTCTCGAGCGCAACGAGGGCTGTGAAGACCTCGCTCTGGTCGGCATCGTCACGCGCGGCGACCTTCTGGCTAAGAAGCTCGCCGACGAGATCAAGGAGATCGAGGGCGTCGAAGTTCCGCTCGGCAGCCTCGACATCAGCTTCTACCGCGATGACTATGCGACCAATTTCGCTCCCGCGATCCACGCCACCAACATTCCCTTTAGCGTCGACGGCAAGCGCGTCGTGCTGGTGGACGACATCCTGTATACGGGCCGTACCATCCGCGCCGCTCTCGACGCCGTCATGGACCTGGGCCGTCCGAGCCGCATTGAGTTGGCAGTCCTCGTTGACCGCGGCCACCGCGAGCTCCCCATCTCGCCGGACTTTGTCGGCAAGAACGTTCCCTCGTCGCATGAGGAGAACGTGCATCTATATATGAAGGAAGTCGACGGCCACACCGCCGTCGAGATCAACGACGTCGCGCCGGGCTCCCACGTGGGTTCTGCGCCGCTGGGAGGTGAGTAGTACCGTGGCGTTCAACCATAAGCACCTGATCGACATTACCGAGTACTCCGAAGAGGACATCAAGCTCATCCTCGAGACCGCCAAGGCGTTCTCCGAGGTCAACGAGCGTGCGATCAAGAAGGTCCCCACGCTCAAGGGCAAGACCATCGTCAACATGTTCAACGAGCCCTCGACGCGCACCCGCAGCTCCTTCGAGCTCGCCGAGAAGCGTCTTTCGGCCGACAGCCTCAACTTTGGCGGCTCCTCGACCTCCACGGTCAAGGGCGAGAGCCTTGTCGACACCGTCGAGACCCTCAACGCCTATAAGATCGACTGCATTGTCGTGCGCGACAAGCACGCTGGCGCTCCCTACATCGTCACACAGAACTCGCCCGCAAGCGTCATCTGCGCCGGTGACGGCAAGCACAACCATCCTACGCAGGCCCTGCTCGACCTGTACACCATCTGGGAGCACAAGGGTGACTTCCACGGTCTGAAGGTCGCCGTCGTCGGCGATATCGCCCACTCCCGCGTTTGCGGCTCGCTGATCCCCGCGTTGAAGATCATGGGCTGCGAGACCTACGCCGTCGCCCCCGGCACGCTGCTGCCGCCGTCGCCCGAGGTCCTGGGCTGCGACCACGTGACGAGCGACCTCGATTCCGTCCTGCCCGAGCTGGACGTCGTCTACATGCTGCGCGTGCAGCAGGAGCGTCTCGAGGGTGCCCCGTTCCCGACCATTCGTGAGTACCACAAGCTCTTCGGCCTGACCAAGGACCGCGAGAAGCTCATGAAGCCCGATGCGATCATCTGCCACCCGGGCCCCATCAACCGCGGCGTCGAGTTCGACTCCTATATGGCCGACCACCCGCAACGCTCCGTCATCCTGGAGCAGGTCTACGCCGGTATCTGCGTGCGTATGGCTATCCTGTATCTGCTGCTTGGAGGTGCCGATAATGGCCTTGCTTCTTAAGAATGCCCACGTCGTCGACCCGTCCGTCGAGCTTGACGGTGTCGTTGACGTCCTGATTGACGGCGACAAGATCGCCGAGGTCGGCGAGAATCTCGCCGTCGAGGGAGCCGAGGTCCGCGACCTTTCCGGCAAGTACCTCGTCCCCGGCCTGGTGGATATGCACGTTCACCTTCGCGAGCCCGGCTACGAGGTCAAAGAGGACATCGAGAGCGGTACCCGCGCAGCTGCCAAGGGCGGCTTTACCGGCGTGTGCTCCATGCCCAACACCGATCCCGTCACCGATAACGGCACTGTCGTGGAGTTCGTCAAGTCCCGTGCTGCCGAGGTCGGCCACTGCCGCGTCTATCCGTCGGGCGCCATGACCCGCGGTCTTAAGGGTGAGGCCATGTCCGAGATGGGCGATATGGTCGCCCACGGCGCCGTCGCCTTCACCGACGACGGTCGCGGCGTGCAGGGTGCGGGCATGCTCCGTCGTTGCATGGACTACGGCAAGATGTTCGGCAAGGTCTTTATGAGCCACTGCCAGGACGAGGACCTGGTCGGCCACGGCCAGATCAACGAGGGCAAGGTTTCGACCCGTCTGGCTCTCGAGGGCTGGCCGGCTGCCGGCGAGGAGCTCCAGATCGCCCGCGACATCGAGATCGCCAAGCTGACCGGTGCCAAGCTGCACATCCAGCACATCTCCACCGCTCATGGCTTGGAGATCGTGCGTGCCGGTAAGGCCGCTGGCGTTCAGGTTACCTGCGAGGCCACCCCGCACCACATGTTCCTGACCGAGAACGACCTTGACGAGACCTACAACACCTCGCTTAAGGTCAATCCGCCGCTGCGTACCGAGGAGGATGCCGAGGCCATCCGTCAGGGCGTCATCGACGGCACCGTCGATGTTATCGTCACCGATCACGCTCCTCACACCCCGTGGGAGAAGGCCCGTGAGTTCGAGCTTGCGCCCTTTGGTATGATCGGCCTCGAGACCTCGCTGTCGCTCGTACTCACCGAGCTGGTCAACACGGGCAAGATGAGCATGGGCCGCATGGTCGAGCTCATGGCCATCAAGCCGCGTGAGATCCTGGGTCTCGACCAGGTTCAGGTCAAGGCGGGCTCCGTTGCCGACCTGACCGTGTTCGACCCCTCCGCAACCTGGACGGTTGGCGAGGACGGTTACGAGTCGCGCGCCGAGAACTCCGGTTTTGCCGGCCGCACGCTCACCGGCCGTGCCACCGATGTGTTCGTCGGCGGTAAGCAGACGCTTGCCGACGGCTGCATCTGCTAGCATAGCCTTATCGCTTTTGTGCGCGGCGCCCTTGCGGTGCCGCGCTTTCTATTAGTTTGGACCATGCAACCGCATGGGGGATTGGAGCGTCTATGCCCACACCTTCCACTGCACGCATGCACGACTTCGAGGTCGTCTCGAACCGGGAGATTGCCGACGGCATCTTCTCGCTCGTCATCTCGGCCCCCAAGCTTGCAAGTGCGCTCAAGCCCGGTCAGTTTGTGAACATCGCCGTACCCGGCGATGCGTCCTCGCTGCTTCGCGTGCCCCTGAGCTACTACCGCGCCGACGCCGAGGCCGGCACCGTCGAGCTGTGGTACGCCGTCGTGGGCGACGATACCCGTCGTTTGTCCCAGATGGGCCCTGGCTCCACCTCTAACCTGCTGGGCCCCGGTGGCCGTGGCTGGATGGTACCCGAGGGCACCAGGAAGGCCCTGCTCGTCGCCGGTGGCATCGGTGTTCCGCCCGTGCTGTGCCTTGCCGACAAGCTTGCCGAGCAGGGTGTGGCCGTCGACGTGTGCCTGGGCTTTGGCACCGCGTCCAAGGCCGTGGGTGTCGATGAGTTCCGCGCGCTGGGCGCCACGGTCAACGTTTGCACCGATGATGGCACGCTGGGCACGCACGGTTTTTGCACCGACCCGGCAGCCGAGCTGCTCGGCGAGGGCGGCTACGACTATGTGGCCAGCTGCGGCCCCGCTGTCATGATGAAGAAAGTCGCCGCCGCTGCCGCCGAGGCCGGTGCGTACTGCGAGGTGTCGCTTGAGCGCATGATGAGCTGTGGCTTTGGCGCCTGCAACACCTGCAATGTCGAGACGGTCGACGGTATGAAGGGTGCTTGCATGTGCGGCCCCGTGTTCGATGCTTCCAAGGTGGTGGTCTTCTAGTGGGTACCGTGAACATGGCCGTCGATTTCGGCGGCGTCAAGATGCAGAACCCCATCAACACCGCAGCCGGTACTTTTGGTTACGGTTGGCAGTTCCAGAACTTCTTTGATGTTTCCCAGCTGGGCGCCATCACCACCAAGGGTTGCGCTGCCGAGCCCTGGCCCGGCAACCCCGCGCCCCGCATGGCCGAGATCCCCGGCGGTATGATCAACTCCGTGGGCCTTCAGAACCCCGGCGTGGCCGCCTTTGCCCGCGAGTCCGGTCCGTGGCTCGAACAGCTGTCCAAGGACGGCTGCCAGGTCATCTGTCAGGTTGCCGGCCACTCCGTTGACGAGTTTGTCCGCGCGCTCGAGATGTATGTCGAGCTGTGCCCCTGGGCTGCCGGCTACGAGATCAACGTGAGCTGCCCTAATATCGCCGCCGGCGGTGCCGCCATGGGCTCTACGCCCGAGGGCGCCTCATCCGTTATGGCTGCCTGCCGCAAGGTGACCGATAAGCCGCTGTTCGTGAAGATGGCGCCGGTCAACGTCGCCGAGATTGCCAAGGCCCTCGAGGCTGCCGGCGCCGACGGCCTTTCGGTCATCAACTCCATTCAGGGCATGGCCATCGACGTCCATACCCGCAAGTCCCGCGTGGCCAAGCCCAAGGGCGGCCTTTCGGGCCCGCTGTGCCACCACATCGCCGTGCGCATGGTCTGGGAGGTTGCCCAGGCCGTCGATATCCCCATCAACGGCGTCGGCGGTGTCATGACCGGCGAGGATGCGGCCGAGTTTATCCTGGCCGGCGCCACCTGCGTGTCGGTCGGCATGGCCAACTTCGTCGATCCGTGCGCTTCGCTCAAGATCGCGCACGAGCTCGAGGCCTGGGCTGAGTCCCAAGGCGTGAAGGACATCAACGAACTGGTAGGTGCTTTCGAATGCTAGAGACCGATGCCCGCGACCGCGTAATCGTCGCTCTCGACTGCGACCGCGAGCGTGCGCTTGAGCTCGCCCACGAGCTTTCGGGCCATGCCGCCTGGCTTAAGGTTGGTATGACGCTCTATTACGCTGAGGGCCCCGAGATCGTCAAGACCTTTAAGGACCTGGGCTTTAAGGTCTTCCTTGACCTTAAGTTCCATGATATTCCGCATCAGGTTCGCGGTGCCGCCCGTTCGGCCTCGCTTGCCGGTGCCGACCTGCTCTCGGTTCACGGCTTGGGTTCGGGCGCCATGCTCGCTGCCTGCCGCGAGGGTGCCGAGGAGGCGCGCGAGGACCGCGCCAAGCTCGTCGCCATCACCGTGCTCACGAGCATGAATCAGGATGCCTTGAGCGAGATCGGCGTCGAGTCGCCCGTGGCCGAGGAGGCCGCCCGCCTGGCAAAGCTCGCTCAGGCCAACGGCATCGATGGCATCGTGTGCTCGCCGATGGAGGCTCACGACATGCGTGAACTGCTGGGTCCCGATGCTCTGATCGTGACTCCGGGTGTGCGTCCGGTGGGTGCCGCCCTTGGTGACCAGTCCCGCGTGGCGACGCCTTCCCAGGCTATCGAGCGTGGCGCAAGCCACATTGTGGTGGGCCGTCCCATCACCGGTGCCGACGATCCGGTTGCCGCCTTTGACGCCATCGTCGCTGAGCTGGTCGAAAACGTCGCGTAAAAGATTCCCCTAAGTCACCACTTTTGGGTTTCATTAGCACAAAATAGCCCCTGTGCCTGCGTAAACTTTCCCATCCTTTGTGTGGAATCGCAGGTCAGGGGCTTAACTTTGGGCGCAGTATATTGCACTTTTTGCGGGTATCGTCTAACCTATGGAGCCGCGATTGGGCATTTTGTACGTTCTACGTGCTAAAATGCCAATTATTGAATCAGATATAACCCAACTATTTGGAGGTACGAATGGCACTCCCTCAGCTTACCGATGAGCAGCGCAAGCAGGCTCTTGAGAAGGCTGCTGCCGCACGTCACGCTCGCGCTGAGCTTCGCGAGCAGATCAAGAAGGGCGAGAAGTCCCTCGAGTCCGTGCTCAACTCCGATGATCCCATCGCTTCCCGCATGAAGGTTTCCACTCTCATCGAGTCTCTCCCTGGTTATGGCAAGGCCAAGGCCGCCAAGATCATGGAGGAGCTCGGTATCTCCGCTACCCGTCGCGTCCAGGGCCTCGGCGTCCGTCAGCGCGAGCAGCTCCTCGAGCAGCTGACCAAATAAGTGAGCGCTCAGGATTCCAAGCTCTTTGTGATTTCTGGACCGTCAGGCGCAGGGAAGGGTACGCTCGTCACTCGTGTGCGCGAGCGCCGCTCGAACTTGGGCCTGACGGTTTCGGCTACCACGCGAGCACCACGCAAAGGTGAGGTCGACGGCGTCAACTACTTTTTTCTGACGCGCGAGGAGTTCGACCGCCGCGTGGCAAACGGTGAGTTTGTTGAGTGGGCCGAGGTCCACGGTAACTGCTACGGCACGTTGGTGAGCGAGGTCACATCCAAGCTCGCCTCTGGCGCATCTCTGATTTTGGAGATCGATGTCCAGGGCGCCCTGCAGGTGAAGGAGCGTTTCCCCGAGGCCGTGCTGATCTTTATCAAGCCGCCTTCGCTTGAGGTGCTCCGCGAGCGTCTAGTCGGTCGCGGTACCGAGACGCCCGAGACGATTGAGCTGCGTATGGCAAACGCCGCCGATGAGCTTGCCCTTGCCGACCGCTACGACGACGTCGTGGTAAATGACGATCTCGACCGCGCGACCGATGAGCTCGTTCGCGTTCTCGATATGCATGAAAGGATCTGAGGTCCGTGTCCGTTGTAAAGCCTTGCATTGACGATCTTCTGGAGAAGACCGATCACAACCGCTTCCTGCTCGCTTCGCTTGCCTCCAAGCGCGCCTGCGACATCAATAGCATGCTGCGTGGCCAGCACAACCGCGTGCTTGCCGTCCAGGATGTCGATGACATCACCATCGGGCTTTCCGGTGCCGACACCATCTCGATGGCTATGGACGAGATTGTCGACGGCGACATCTCTTACGACGAGGCCCGTTACGAGAAGGCGCTCGGCCACAAGGTTGCTGAAGCCTAAATGGCGGCTCGCGTCTGCCTGGTCCACTATCACGAGGTTGGACTGAAGGGTAAGAACCGCGCACATTTTGAGCATATCCTCATGGATAACATCAAGGCGGCCTTGGCCGCCTTTTCCGTGAATGCCGTGTCTCGAATTTCCGGTTATATCCTCGTGACCTTTAACGAGCATCAGGCCGACGAGGCGGCGCGTGTCATTCGCACCGTTCCCGGCGTTGCTCGCGTGTCTTTGGCGTATCACACCAATCGCGACCCTCAGGAGTACTGTGCCGCCGCCGTGAAGGCGCTTCGCGAGTTTGGTTCCTTCGATTCGTTTAAGGTGCACGCCAAGCGCTCCAATACCGACTATGAGCTCACCTCGATTGACATCAACCGTCAGGTGGGCGAGGTGTTGTGTGAGGCCTTCGCCGATAAAAAGGTTCAAATGCACGACCCCGATGCGATGGTGCACGTACTGGTGGTCCAGGGTAGCGTTTATGTGTACGCGCGCTCCGAGCGCGGCGTGGGCGGTCTGCCGGTGGGATCTGCCGGCAAGGTCGTGACGCTGCTGTCGTCGGGCATCGATTCTCCGGTAGCGACCTGGATGCTCGCGCGTCGCGGCGCGGTGTGCGTGCCGGTACATTTCTCCGGTCGTCCGCAGACGCCCGACACGAGCGAGTATTTGGTGCAGGACATCATCCGTGCGCTTGAGCCGGGTGTCCAGATCGGCCGCCTGTACGTGGTGCCGTTTGGCGACTGCCAGCGTGAGATTTCGGTCACCTGTCCCAGCAACCTGCGCGTGATCATGTATCGCCGCATTATGTATTCGGTTGCCGAGCGCATTGCACACATCGAGGGCGCCAAGGCCATCGTGACGGGCGAATCGCTTGGACAGGTTGCCTCCCAAACGCTTGAGAATATCATGGCCGTTAACGAGGCCGTGAAGATCCCCGTGTTCCGCCCTCTCATCGGTTCTGACAAGCAGGAGATCATCGCGCGCGCCGAGGAGATCGGTACGTTTGATATCTCGACTGAGGCCGCTCCCGACTGCTGCACGCTGTTTATGCCGCGCCGTCCCGAGACGCACGCTAAACTCGATGCCGTGCATGAGGCCTGGGAGTTGTTCGATCACGAGGAGATGATTGAGCGCCTGCTCAAGCAGACCGAGTACATCGATTTTGAGAGCAACACGTATAAGGCCCCTAAGACCTTAAAACGCAAACATTCGGAGCTTTCTCCGCGTGAGATTTACCAAGATCACGAGTAAATTTGTGCATAGACCGACGATGCGCTTGCATCGTCGGTCTTTTGCTATCTGGGCATTTTGCGGCTAAGTGTTCATTTGCTGACGTGTGCCTGAATAAATGGACAGATTTGTGCAAGGTTTTGGTCAGCTTTTGGTTTGACCGCTAAAACCGGTTTTGGGGCGTGGCTGTTGCGGGACTCCTTTCCTGACACGATGGTGTTGGGAGGTTTTGCTATGGCGCAGCGCGAACAACACGAACGGGTCAAAAAGATGGACCACTGGGCGGACAAGCTGTTCGGTCATAAGGCAGTGGTGATGGCGATATTGGTCGTCATTGCGATGGCGAGCGGCTTGGCGATGGCGAACCTTGGCGGCGGTGCCGGCGGCGTGTCGTTTGAGCGCACTGACGGTTCAGGCTCGTTGGTGAAGCCGGGATCCGGCGATGCCTCGAGCGGAAAGGCATCCGAAGGCTCTTCGACAAAGGCTTCTGCCGCGGCAGAGGTCTATGTCGATGTCGATGGCGCCGTTGTGTCGCCCGGCGTATATCGCCTCAAGGACGGCGCGCGGGTGGCTCAGGCGATTGATGCCGCCGGCGGGCTGGCGCCCGAGGCAGACGTTACGGGGCTCAATCGGGCGTCTAAGGTCACTGATGGACAAAAAATTCACGTTCCAACGGTAGGGGAACAGCAGGCGTCCATTGCGGAAGCCGGTGTTGATGGTGGGGCTTCCGCATCATCGGGTGTGAGTGGCGCAACAGGCCTAGTAAACATCAATACGGCAAGCTCGGCAGAGCTGCAGACGCTCTCGGGCATCGGCCCCTCCATGGCCCAGTCGATTATCGATGAGCGTACAAAGAACGGTGCTTTTGCCTCGGTTGACGATCTGATGCGTGTGTCGGGAATCGGCGAGAAGAAGCTTGCCAAAATCAAAGATTGCATCTGCGTATGAGTGCGACAGAGCGCGAGCATGTGATGCCTCCGCGGCCCTTGATGCCGTGGACGATGGCTCTGTGTGCCGGCGTGTGCATGAGCTGCGCCTTGGTGCTCAACGTGGCCGCTGATGTGCTGCTGAGGGAGCAGGCGCCGGCGGTCGGGCTGCTATGGGCCATTCCCGTTGCGGCGGCGGTATTCGTTGTGCTGGCTCAATTTTGTGCACCGCTTGCTCCTTGGAGGCGGTGGCTGTATGCCGCGTCCGTTGGTCTCGTGGCGGGAGCGGTCGTCTCGGCGTGGTGGGCTGCGGGCGCGCTAAGCGCCTCGAAGGCGCTCGACGGTCGGGCGGCAAGCAGCCTCGAGTTTGTCGTGCAGGGAGATCCATCCATAAACGAGGACGTGTATTCCTATACCTGCGAGGCACGCGCGGACGGTAAGAACTTGGCAACGGTTCGCCTATCGTGTGACCGCGAGCTCAAGGCCGGGGCGCACGTGCGTGTTATCGGTCGCGTTTCACGTTTTGAGAACGATGCTTATGGACGATCGCGTGTGCTCCGAGGCGAGGTGCGCAAGGTTCAAGCCGTTCGGATTGTGCCGGTCGATGAGGGCTCTCCGGGGCCGCTGCTTCGGCTGCGAAATGGGCTGCTAGCGTCCATCGCGCCTACGACCGACCCGGCGCGTGCGCTCATAGCCGGTGTCGTCTGCGGTCGTTCGGCCGAGCTGCGCGCCAAGCCGGCGGGCGACTGGTTTTCGGTAACGGGAACGGCGCATCTTATCGCCGTCTCGGGCAGCCATTTGGCTATCGTGGGGTTTGTAATCGAGGGTTTATTGCAAAAAACTCGGTGCTCACGTGGTCTTCAGCGGGCGATATTGGCGATAACGCTTGTTGGCTACGCTGCCTTTACTGGCGCGTCTCCCTCGGCCGTGCGCGCGTGCTGCATGGTGTTCGCGACGCTTGTCGTAAACGGCGCGGGGCGTCGCCGGCACGGCGCTTCGGCACTCTTCGCAACCATGTCCATCTTTGTGCTGCTGCGGCCGACGGTGCTGTTCGAGATGGGCTTTCAGCTTTCATGTGCCAGCGTCTTTGCCATTTTGTGCTTTTGTCCCTATGCGACCTACGCTTTGGGTGAGCTGGGTGTGCCATCGGGCGTCGCCAGCATGCTTTCCGTCACGCTGTGCTCGCAACTGGCGACACTTCCCATTACCATTCCTGCCTTCGGTACGTTCTCGCTCATTGCTCCGCTGGCAAATGCAGTCATCGGTCCGGTGGTGAGCGTACTGCTTGCTGTGTCGATCGTGCTGGTTCCCTTTTCGCTCGTGGAACCGTTGCGGATTTGGGCGCTCGTTGTGCCCATGGTTGCCGCCCGTTGCGCACTGTTCTTCGAGCAGCTGTTTGCCGCCGTGCCTGGTGCATCTGTGAGTGTGCCGCCCGATAGCATGTGGATTTACCTAGTGCCGTGTTTGCTGGCGGTTCTGCTGGTCTGGTGGCCGCGTCCCCGCGCACGTTCTATGGCGGTGGGGCTTGCATGCCTGGTGCTCTTGACTGCGATTCCGTACGTCTACTGGGATCGATTCGCTCCGCCTTCGGTGACGGTGCTCGATGTGGGCCAGGCGGATGCGATTCTTATCCGCCAGGGCGACGCAGTAGCACTCGTCGACTGCGGGCTCGACGAGCGCGTGGTAGCGGCGTTGGTTCGCAATAACGTGCACCATATCGATGCTGTCTTTGTGACGCATTGGGATGAGGACCACTGGGGTGGTCTGCCTGCCGTGCTCGAGCAGTTTTCGGTCGGAACGATTGCCGTGGCGGCGGATGCGCTGGAGGATGCTCCTGCCGAGGTATTGAACCGACCTGGCGTGGAGTATCGGCAGGTGCGCCGTGGGGATACGGTCGACATCGGCTCATTTTGCGCCCGCGTGATGTGGCCATTCGAGTCCGTGGATGGCGAGGGAAATGAGGACTCGCTTGTCCTGCTGCTCTCTTATGTTCAGGAAGGCAAGGGCCTGCGTGTGCTCCTCACCGGTGATGCCGAGCTCGATCAAGAACGGGAATTCGTGCAGGAGGTGGGAGATATCGATGTACTTAAACTTGGGCATCACGGCTCTAAGGTTTCAGCCGATGGTGAGTTGCTGGACGTCCTGAAGCCCGAGCTTTCCCTCGCGAGCGCGGGCGAGGGGAATCGATACGGCCATCCGTCCGATGCCTGCATCGATGCCGTTAAGGAAGCGGGCGGCGTGTTCGCGTGCACCATCGAACACGGCGACATTACCGTCACGCCAACTGCGAATGGCTTTGCGATGCGATGCCAGCGACCGTGACGACGTCGTTGGCGTGTGGTGGGCCCCTGGGCTAGAATGGCACGGAACGAATACGAAGGCCTGCGGGAGGGGAGCGCAATGTCCGAAATCGGTCTGCTGCCGGCATATCTGATCGTCGGTACCGACGGAGTCAAGCGCGATCACGCCGTCTCGCGTATGAAAGCGCGTCTGGAAAAGACGGGCATGGTCGAGTTCAACATCGACGAGCGCGACATGACCAAGGACCCCGATATCGAGTCCATTATCGGATCGCTTAACACCTTTCCGATGGGCAGCGAGTTTCGCCTGGTAATCCTTGATGGCTGCTCAAAGCTCGCCAAGGCGGTCTCGGAGCCGCTCGTTGAGTATCTGGCGAGTCCCAGCCCCACAACGGTCTGCCTCATCATCGCCGACTCGCTTGCCAAGAACACGCGCCTGTATAAGGCGATCGCCAAAATCGACAAGAAGGCCGTGATCGATTGCTCCGGCACCAAGCGCTGGGAGCTGCCGCGTCGCGTGCAGCAGATGGCGACGCAGCACGGCAAGTCGATCTCGACGGCGGCCGCCGAGGAGCTCGTCTCGCGTTCGGGTGAAAACACTCGCATGCTCGATAACGACTTGGTTAAGCTTGCCCAGATGGTCGAGGCGCCCCAAATTGAGCTTGCCGATGTGGAGCGCTGGATTGTACGTACGGCCGAGGTCCAGCCCTGGGACTTTCTCAATGCGGTCTCGGCCCGTGACATGCGACGCTCGCTTGAGTTTTTCAATCTATTGCCCGCCAAGAGCTACGTGTGGACTTACACGTTGCTGTGCGGCCGCATCCGCGAGCTTATCGTCGCCAAGGCGCTCGATGCGCGCGGACAGGGTCGTGAGCTGGCCGCAACGCTCAAGCTCCAGTCCTGGCAGGTCAAGAATCACCTGACCTGGGCACGTCGCTTTTCGATGGCAGAGCTCGTCGCAGCGCTCGAGGGGGCGGTCGATGTAGAGCTCGCGCTCAAGGGTTCGGCCGATTCTGAGACCGCGCTTTTGCTCTGGATTACGAACATCTTGAGAAAATCGTGATGATACCTGCCTATTTGACAAATTCGTTCTATCCCTTTGAGGGGGAGCGTGCTATAGTAGGCGCTTGCATGACCTCACCGTGTCTCAGAGGTGTCATACATTTTTTGCAAGGAACTCGAAAGGAACTCCAGAAGTGGCAAACATCAAGTCTCAGAAGAAGCGTATCCGCACCAATGAGGCAGCTCGCATGCGTAACAAGGCTGTCAAGTCCGAGCTCAAGACGCTGACCAAGCACGTCCAGTCCGCCGTCGCCGAGGGCGACGCCGAGAAGGCCCAGGCTGCCCTCAAGACCGTCACCAAGCGTCTCGACATGGCTGCCGCCAAGCATGTTATCCACAAGAACCAGGCTTCCAACCGCAAGTCCGGTCTTGCCAAGCTCGTGAACAGCATCAACGCCTAAGTTGTAAATTTCACACCACACAGATTACGCGCATAAATGGAGCCTGTTTTATGGAACAGGCTCCATTTTTTGTACCGCTCGGGTAAGATAGTCCGCATGAATACTTCAATTGACATTTCCCACATCCGCAACTTCTCAATCGTTGCGCACATCGACCATGGCAAGTCCACGATCAGCGATCGCATCCTCGAGCTCACCCATACCGTCGACGAACGCGACATGGAGTCGCAGCTGCTCGACACCATGGATATCGAGCGCGAGCGCGGCATCACGATCAAGTCCAATGCTGTTCGCGTTTCCTATGACGCCGACGATGGCGAGACGTATCAGTTCAACCTGATCGATACGCCGGGCCACGTGGACTTTACCTATGAGGTTTCGCGCTCGCTGGCAGCCTGTGAGGGCGCGGTGCTCGTTGTCGACGCCACGCAGGGCGTTGAGGCGCAGACCGTCTCTAACGCGACGCTCGCCATGAACGCCAATCTGGACATTGTGCCGGCCATCAACAAGATCGACCTGCCCTCGGCTCATCCCGACGAGGTTAAGACCGAGATCGAGGATGACCTGGCGATCCCTGCCGATGATGCCGTGTGTGTCTCGGGCAAGACCGGCGAGGGCATCCACGATCTGCTGGAGTCCATTGTCTTTTTGATCTCTCCGCCCAAGGGCGATGCGAACGCGCCGCTCAAGGCACTCATTCTGGATTCATACTTCGACGAGTATCGTGGCGTCGTCGCCACGGTCCGCGTCTTTGACGGTTCCATCAAAAAGGGCGATACCCTGCGCATGATGCAGGCAAAGGGCGACTTTTTGGTCGATGGCGTGGGCGTCAAGCGTCCCGCCGAGACCCCGGTCGACGCGCTCACGGTCGGCGAGGTCGGATACGTGGTCACGGGCCTGAAGGACCCCGAGGCCGTTCGCGTGGGCGATACCCTCACGTGGGCGTCGAATCCCTGCCCCGAGCCGCTTCCCGGCTACCGCGAGGCCAAGCCCATGGTTTATACGGGCCTGTTCCCGATCGATAACAAGGACTATGAGAACCTGCGTGACGCGCTCGATAAGCTGCACGTCAACGACCCGTCGTTGGTGTGGGAGCCCGAGACCTCGGTGGCGCTCGGCTTTGGTTTCCGCGTGGGCTTCTTGGGCCTGCTGCATATGGAGGTCGTCAAGGAGCGCCTGGAGCGTGAGTTCAATCTTGACCTCATTGCTACGAGCCCCTCGGTGGACTATCACGTCTACAAGACTGACGGCGAGATGATTGATGTCCGCAGCCCGCAGGATCTGCCCGAGGCTACGCGCATCGAGCGCATCGAGGAGCCCTACCTCAAGGCCAAGATTATCTGCCCGCCCGAGTATACGGGTGCCGTCATGCAGCTCGCTATCGAGCACCGCGGCATTACTACCGACATGATTCATCTCACGAGCAAGTCGGTCGAGATGCGCTTTGATATGCCGCTCGCCGAGCTCATCTTGGACTTCTTTGACCAGCTCAAGAGCCGTACCAAGGGCTATGCCTCGCTCGACTACGAGTTCAACGAGTATCGTCCCTCCGAGCTCGTCAAGCTCGATATCTTGCTTTCGGGCGACGAGGTGGACGCGCTGTCGTTTATCGTCCACAAGGACAAGGCCTACGGTCTTGCCCGCGGCCTATGCGACAAGCTCAAGGAGATTATTCCTCGTCAGCTGTTCGAGGTGCCCATCCAGGGTGCTATCGGCAACAAGATCATTGCCCGTTCCACCGTCAAAGCGCGTCGCAAGGACGTTCTTGCAAAGTGCTACGGCGGCGATATCTCGCGTAAGCGCAAACTGCTCGAGAAGCAGAAAGAGGGCAAGAAGCGCATGAAGGCCATCGGCTCAGTCGAGGTCCCGCAGGAGGCCTTTATGGCGATCCTCAAGGTGGACGAGTAGGTCTATGGCGCTTTCTGAATACAGCAAGCGGCTGCTGGGTGCTTATGCCGAGCAGCCGTTCCTTATGGCTCCTATGGCGGGCGTGACCGACCCCGCCTATCGCATCATGTGCCGCCGCCGCGGTGCCAACCTTGCCTACAGCGAGATGGTGAGCGTTGCAGGCCTTGCCTATGCCAGCAACAAGACGTGGCGCCTGGTGTTGCCGGCCGACGAGGAGCAGCAGATTTGCGTGCAGCTCTTTGGTTCCAAGCCCGATCAGTTTGCGAGTGCCGTCGCCGCCGTCGAGGAGCGTGTGGGCGATCGCCTGTCGCTCATCGATATCAACATGGCCTGTCCTGCCCGCAAGGTTGTCACCAAGGGCGAGGGCTCTGCCCTTATGCGCACGCCCGATTTGGCCGAGAAGATCGTCGAGGCCACGGTGGGCGCGGCGCACGTGCCCGTGACCGTAAAGATCCGCAAGGGCTTTTACGCCGAGGACCGTAATGCCGCGACGTTTGCCCAGATGCTCGAAGGCGCCGGTGCCGCCGCGGTGGCGGTGCATGGTCGTTGCGCCACGCAGCTCTACACAGGGCAGGCCGATTGGTCGGTCGTCGATGAGGTGGCCGACGCCGTCGAGATTCCCGTGATCGGTTCGGGCGATGTGTTCTGCGCCGAGGATGCCGCGGAGCATCTGCGCAGCTCGGGTGCCAGCGCGGTGTTTATCGCGCGCGGCATCTACGGCAATCCGTGGGTGTTCGGTGATGCTCGCGCCCTTGCGCTCGATGGCACGCCGGTGCCGGCGCGCAGCTCCGTCGAGCGCTTAGACGCCCTGCGTGAGCACCTAACGCTGACACATGAGCTCCTGCCGCTCATGTCGCGTGCCCGTACGTACGCAAGCTGGTACTTAAAAGGCATGCCCCATGCCGCCGCTTGGCGTGCCCATGTGGTGCGCTGCTCCACGTATGAGGAGTTCATGGCGCTGGTCGATGAGATCGAGCGCGATGTGGTGGCCTGCGAGGCTGCCCTTGCCGCCGGCGAATTGGTGCCCCCTCATCCGCTGGAGGCTTAAGGGTGGCCGTTACCGCGCTGTACGTGCACGTGCCGTTTTGCGCTCAAAAATGCCGCTATTGCGACTTTGACTCGAGCAGTTTTGCTCCGTGCGACCTGAGCGCTGCGCTCGATTCCTATTTTGAGCAGTTGTACGCGCGCCTCGATGCTTTTGGCAAGGCTGGGGCCCTCGACCAGATCCGCACCGTCTATGTTGGCGGCGGTACGCCGTCGCTGGCGGGGGAGCGCCTGGTGGAGCTGGCGCGGCGTATTCGTGCGTGGTGCGCCCCCGTTGAGTTTACCTGCGAGGCCAATCCCGAGTCGCTGACCGGCGAGCTTGCCACTGCACTTGTCAAGGTTGGTGTCACACGCGTCTCTCTGGGCGTGCAAACGCTCGATAACACCGAACTTACTGCCATCGGCCGTATTCACGATGCCGATCGGGCGCTCGCTGCCATCGCGACGGTCAAGAACGCTGGGCTTGACGTGTCGTGCGACCTTATGTGCGGACTTCCCGGGCAGACCGCAGTGAGTTGGAAGCGCACGCTCGATGGCGTGCTGGCGGCGGCTCCGCATCATGTGTCGGTCTACCCGCTCACGCTTGAGGAGGGGACGCCCCTTTATCGCATGGCGTGCCGCGATGAGTCGCTCGAGCCCGACGAGGATTTTCAAGCTTCGTGCATGGATGTGGCGCGTGAGCGTCTGGGTGCGGCCGGCTATCATCCCTATGAGGTGGCAAGCTATGCGCTCGACGGCCATGAGTGCGCCCATAACATTGCCTACTGGACCGGACGGGGCTACCTGGGCCTGGGTCGTTCCGCCGCGGGCATGCTCGACGCCGAGGATTTCGATCGTCTTGTAGGTTTGTTCCCCGGCGTGTCTTCTCGAGGCGATTCGTACCGCGTGCGTCTGGTGCAACGTGACGATGTCGCGACGGCGTTCGAGGCCGAATATCTGTCGCAGCGCGAGGCTGCGGCCGAAGACCTGATGCTTGCTTGTCGCATGACGCGCGGTGTCGCGTCCGACCTTTTGGTTCGCGCGGCTCGTGTCATCCCGGCCGATGAGCTGGCAGCTGCCTGCGATCGCGCGCTCGAATTGGGTCTTGCCACTTGGGTGCCCGAGACGCTCGGGGTCCATGAGGGACCTTTCACTTCGGCAGATGTCGTCGCGGGCTATGTTCGAGCTCGTCTGGCGCCGACACACTTGGGCTGGCTCGATGGAAATGTTCTGTTCGAGCTGTTTTGGGATCTAGCTTAGGCCGCTCGGGTAGAATTACCGGAATATATACGCTGCTGTGAGCAGGAGGTTGCCGCGCATGGCGACGATGAACGAAAAAGATTATTACGAGATTCTGGGTGTCTCCAAGGACGCCACCTCGCGTGATATTCAAAAGGCCTTTCAGCAAAAGGCCCGCAAGCTCCATCCGGACGTCAACAAAGAGCCGGATGCCGAGGAAAAGTTTAAAGAGGTTTCCGAGGCCTACGCCGTGCTTTCGGATGAGCAAAAACGTGCGCGCTACGACGCCATGCGCTCGGGCAATCCCTTTGCCGGTGCTCCTACGGCTTCGCCCTATGGTGGCGGCTACGCCGGCAACACAGGCTATGGCAATCCCTTTGAGGGCGGCTTTCCCTTTGGTGGCGCCTGGGGCCAGCAGCGTCGCGGCCAGGCTGCCTACAATCCCGAGAACGGCGCCAATGTGGTCGTCGATATCAAACTTGACGCCAAGGAGGCCAAGGGCGGTGCCCGCAAGACCGTCCGCTACACGCGTTTCGATACATGCGGACATTGCGGCGGCTCGGGTTCTGTCTCCTCCGAGCATGCCCATACCTGCCCGAGCTGCGGCGGCCGCGGCCACATCGACGTCGACCTGTCCTTCCTGTTTGGTGCGGGCACGTTTCAGTCAGTCTGCCCCGAGTGCGGCGGTTCCGGTAAGGTCGTCGCCGACCCCTGCCCCGATTGCGGCGGCAGCGGGCGGACCCGTGTGACCTCCGAGCAGACAATTGAGTTTCCTGCCGGCACGCACGATGGCGACGAGGTCCGCATTAGCGGCATGGGGCATGCTGGCACCAACGGTGCCGCGGGCGGCGACCTGGTCGGCCGCGCCCATGTTGAAGCCGAGCGCTTGGAAGGCAAAGCTCGTACCGGTTTTTACCTGATGGGCATCGTGGCGCCGTTTTTGGTGCTGTCGGCCATTTCGGGCGTGTTCTCGGCCTTTGCCGTGATGTGCTTTATTCCGTTTACCATGGGCCTGTTTATGGTGCTTTCGGACGGTGTGCTTCATCGTAGTCTGCTGTGGTGGAAGCGCGGTGCGATGCAGTTTGCCAACGGTTTTGCCAACGGCTTCATGTTCGCGCTCGTGTCGGTTTGGTTCGCGAGCTGCTCGCAACGTGCCATGCTTTCGCCCTACGCAATGCAATAACATCAAACCCTCTGTTTGCGGTCGGCCCAGCTTGGGTATAGGACGCACTGTGACAATAATGAAAGTCGGAAGGATTCGGTCGTGTCGGAAAATAGGGATTACTACGAGGTGCTTGGCGTCGACAAGGATGCCGACGCGCGGACGATTAAGCGTGCGTTTCTAAAGAAGGCCCGTACCGTACATCCGGATGTTTCGGACGACCCCGAGGCCGAGGCCAAGTTCAAGGAGCTCAACGAGGCCTATTCCGTTCTTTCCGATGAGCAGAAGCGTGCTAACTACGACCGTTACGGCACTGCTGACGGCCCTGGTGGTTCGGGTTACGTCGATATCAACGATATCTTTGGTGGCATGGGCATGGACGACTTGTTCTCGTCGTTCTTTGGCGGCGGTGCCGGCGGTGGCGCCCGCAGCCGTCGTGAGCGTCGTCGCGGACGTGACATGGCCATCTCGCTTTCGGTGACCCTTGAGGAGGCGGCGCTCGGCTGCAAAAAGACGATCAGTTATGACCGCCTTGCTCCTTGCGAGGACTGTAATGGCACCGGTAGGGCAGAGGGCGCACAGGAAAAGCAGTGCGGCCGCTGCCACGGTACGGGCTATGTCACGACGGTTCAGCGTTCGTTCCTGGGCCAGGTTCAGTCTTCCTCGCCTTGCCCCGACTGCCATGGCGAGGGTACGGTTATCGACCATCCCTGCGAGACCTGCGACGGTCAGGGCCGCACGCCTTCACACGAAAAGATCGACATCGATATTCCCGCCGGCGTTTTGACCGGTCGCCAGCTGCGCGTGAGCGGCTTTGGCGAGGCCGGCCTTCGCGGCGAGCCCTCGGGCGACCTGATTGTCAACGTGCGTGTTGCCGACCATGAGCGCTTTAAGCGCAACGGTGACGACCTGTACCTGGTGAGCGATATCTCGATTGCGCAGGCTGCGCTCGGCTGCGAGATCGAGGTCGAGGGCATTATGCCCGACGAGGTCGTTAAGGTGACGGTTCCCGCCGGCGCCCAGTACGGCGACACCGTGAGCGTCAATAATTACGGCATGCCGCGCATTGGCGGTGGCGGTTCGCGTGGCCGCCTGGTCGTGCAACTGCGCGTGGTCGTTCCCACCAATCTCTCCAATAAGCAGCGCGAGCTGCTCCGTGCTTTTGCCGATGAGATGGGCGATGACGTCGCTTCTGGTAAGAAGTCGGTGACCGACCGTATCAAGAGTGCCCTCGACGATATCCTCGATTAAGGAGCCCGCGTGCTCGCACCCCATATTTCCGTCGTCAACCTCGGCTGCCGTGTCAACCGGGTTGAGTCTGACCGTATCACTGCCGATCTTATGCGCCTGGGCTTTGCTATTGTGGATCCCCAGGATGCCGATCTGATCGTCATTAACACCTGTGCCGTTACGGGCGAGGCCGAGGCCAAGACCCGTAAGGCCGTCCGTCATGCGCTGGCCCATCCTAACGAGCCCTATGTGCTCGTGACCGGTTGCGTGGTCAATTTACATCCCGAGGAGCTGCTGGAGCTCTCCGATCGCGTGATCGCCGAGCCGTCCAAGATTGACGTCGCCGAGCGCGTCTGCGAGGTGCTGGGTGTCGAATCCGATAGCGTTCCCGCCTGCAGCGATGGCGACGTGGTCGATGCGCTCGGTCGTTCGCGGCTGGGCGTGAAGATCCAGGATGGCTGCAACCACCGCTGTACCTATTGCATCGTGTGGAAGGCCCGCGGCCCCGAGCGTTCCGTGCCCGTCGAGTCCGTGCTCGAACAGGTGCGTGAAGCTCAGGAGGCCGGCGTGCCCGAGGTCGTGCTGACCGGCGTGAATCTGGGTGCCTATGACGGCAAGAGCGCGACCGATGAACATGTCGAGATCGATGAGCTGCTTCAGGCCATCATGGAGCGCACCGAGATCGCCCACGTGCGCATCTCCTCGGTGGAACCCATGGATATTTCCGAGCGCCTGCTCAAGGTGATGGCTCGCTATCCGAAGCGTATCGCGCCTTTTTTGCACCTGCCCGTGCAGTCTGGCTGCACGGCGACGCTGCATCGCATGGGTCGTCCCTATAGCGCCGAGGCCTTTGAGGATACGGTGCGCATGATTCGCGCCAACCTGCCACAGGCTGCACTTTCGTGCGACGTTATCGTCGGTTTTCCATGCGAGACGGACGAGGAGTTCGAGGAGTCGCTGGCGCTGTGCCGTCGCGTGGGCTTTTCGCGCATGCACGTGTTCCGCTATAGCAAGCGCCCCGGCACCCTCGCCGCCGACATGCCCGACCAGGTACCCCCTGAGGTCATGGCCGAACGCAGCCGTCGCATGCGCGCCGCCGCACAGGAGCTTGCGATCGCCGATGCCCGCCGCCGCGTGGGCACGGTCGAGCGTGCGGTGCTCGAGTATGGCGACAATTTGACGCTCGGCTCGTTCCATCATGCCCGTCTCGATGATACCTGTGGACTCACAGCCCCGTGCCTGCTCGATGTTGCTATCATCGGAGTCGATGATTCCGGCTTGGTCCATGCACGCAGGGAGGTTCATGGAAGCCTCGAAGATTAGACTTACCGTTCCTGAGGGTATCGACCCCTCGCGCGTTTTGGGTGCCGGCGACGGCGTCCTTCGTGCGCTTGAGAACTTGGTGCGCGCCCATGTGGTTGCCCGCGGTGACAGGGTTGCCGTGAGCGGCGATCCGGACGAGGTCGAGCTGGTCGCGCGTTTTTTCGAACATGCCTTTCGTGAGGCTGCTGCCGGGCGCACGCTTTCTGCCGATGATGTCTCGCGCTGTTTGGCCGTTCTGCGCGACGGCGAGCATGATGCCTCGTCGCTTCGCGATGACGTGCTGCTATCGTATCGCGGTCGCGTCATCCGCCCCAAGACTCTCGGTCAAAAGCGCTATGTGGATGCCATCCGCTCTTCTACCGTCACGTTTGGCCTCGGCCCCGCCGGTACCGGTAAAACCTATCTGGCCATGGCGCTCGCCGTCGCCGCGCTCAAGCGCCATGAGGTGGGCCGTCTGATCCTGACGCGCCCGGTTGTCGAGGCGGGGGAGAACCTGGGCTTTTTGCCCGGCACCCTCGAGGAAAAGATCGACCCGTATATGCGCCCGCTCTATGATGCCCTCTTTGACATGATGGATCGCGAACGCATCGATGAGCTTATGGAGCGTGGCGTGATCGAGATCGCGCCGCTCGCCTACATGCGCGGTCGAACGTTGAGTGATGCCTTTGTGGTGCTCGATGAGGCACAAAACACAACGCCCGAGCAGATGAAGATGTTCTTGACGCGTCTGGGCTTTAATTCCAAGTTCGTGATTACCGGCGACCTGAGCCAGCGTGACCTGGTTGGTCGTCGCGGCGGTCTTGCCGACGTTGAGCAGATTTTGGGCCGTGTCGACGATGTCGCATTTTCGCACCTCGAGCGCGCCGATGTGGTGCGCCATGCCCTGGTGGGCCGTATCGTTGAGGCCTATGATGCATACGATGATGCGCGTGGGCAGCGCGCACACGATCGAAAGGAGTCCCGTTGAGTGTATTGATCAGCAACGATGCCGAGCTCGATACGCTGCTCGATGCCCATGAGGTGGAACACATCTGCTCAGTTGTGCTTGCCGCCGAGGGTGTTGAGCGTGAGGTCGAGATTTCCCTTTCGTATGTCGATGAGGACGAGATGCACGAGCTCAACCACGAGTGGCGCGGTATCGACCGCACCACCGATGTCCTCTCGTTTGAATGCGACTCGGCCTTTGACGAGGACATTCCCGCCGACGAGACGCTCGAGCTCGGTGATATTATCCTGGCTCCGCAGGTTATTGCCCGTCAGGCCCCTGGCTTTGGCAATAGTCCTGCCGACGAGTGTCGCCTGATGCTCGTGCATGGCATGCTGCACCTGCTGGGGTATGACCATATCGAGGACGACGAGGCCGAGGTCATGGAGGCACGCGAGGATGCCATCCTGCGCGACCTGGCGCTTGAGCGCGGCGAGGACCCCAAGCTGGTCCATGTCGGCCCCATAACCAATCATGCCCACGACTAGGAGCCGTCTATGATTCCCGGATCGAACAAGGAACATCCGTCCTTTTTAAAGTCGTTCTCATACGCTATGGAGGGCTTCGTCACCGCCGTCAAGACCGAGCGCAATATCAAGGTCATGCTCGTGGCGGGCGTGTGCACCGTTATTGCCGGCTGCATCGTGGGGCTCGATATTGCCGAGTGGGCTACGGTCATCATCTGCTGCGGCCTGGTGATTCACGGCGAGCTGTGCAATACCGCCATGGAGGCGATTGTCGACCTGGCGACCCAGGAGCTGCATCCGCTGGCCAAGCGCGCGAAGGATATTGCTGCTGCCTCTGTATACGTTCTTTCCATTACCGCCGCGATCGTGGGCCTGCTTGTCTTTGCCCACGCGCTCGACTTTATTTAGAAAGGGATTCCCATGTCCGACAATATGCAGCCTACCGATGAAGTTTTGCATGACGAGGTCCTGGACGAGGCTGAAGTTGCCGATTCGTTTGACGAGGTCGAGGAGTTCGACCCGTTTGAGGGTATGAGCGACGAGGAGCTCGATGCCCTGTGCGTCGAGGGCGAGAGCCTCGCGGGCTTTGGCGACGTAGAACCCGGTTTCCGCAGCGGCTTTGTGGCCCTGGTCGGTCGCCCCAACGCCGGCAAGTCCACGCTGCTCAACGCCTGCTACGGCAAGAAGGTCGCCATCACTTCTCCGGTGGCCCAGACGACCCGCCGCCGTATGCGTGCCGTGGTCAACCGCCCCGGTTACCAGCTGGTCTTCGTTGATACGCCGGGTATCCACAAGCCCAAGGACGGCCTGGGCTCTGAGCTTAATAAGAGCGCCCTGTTTGAGCTCAATGACGTAGACGTCGTCGCGTTTCTGATCGATGCTACCAAACCCATTGGCAGGGGAGACGCCTGGGTTGCCGAGCGCGTCAAGAACGCTCGTTCCAAGAAGGTCCTGGTACTCACCAAGGCCGATGAGGCCGACCCCGCACAGGTCATGGAGCAGCTTAAGGCAGCTCACGAGCTCATGGAATATGATGACGAGATCGTGACGTCGTCGGTCAAGAACTTCAACGTCGATGCGTTTATCGAGACCGTCGCTCACTTCTTGCCCGAAGGCCCGCGCTGGTTCCCCGAGGACATGGGCACCGACGCGTCCGACGAGACCCTCGTGGCCGAGTTTGTGCGTGAGAAGGTTCTGCGTCGCACCCGCGACGAGATCCCTCACTCCGTGGGCGTCATCTGTGACGCGCTCGAGCAGACTAAGAAGGTCCTGCGCGTGCACGCCACGATTTACGTCGAGCGCGAGGGGCAGAAGGGCATCATCATCGGCAAGGGCGGCGAGATGATCAAGCATATCGGTATCGACGCCCGTCGTGACCTTGAGCGCATCTTTGGTACTCAGGTCTTTTTGGAGCTCGACGTGAAGGTCAAGGCCGGCTGGCGCGATGACGAGGCGCAGATTCGCCGTTTTGGCTATAACGCCGAAGATTAAGCCTCGGCGTTCATGGCAGGCTCTCGCACATATCGCACAAAGGTGCTCGTTCTCGACAAGACTAAGCTCAAGGAAACCGACCTGATCTTGACGATGCTCGACGAACGGGGGCGGCAGGTGCGTGCCGTGGCTAAGGGCGCCCGCAAGCCCGGTGGGCGCCTGGCCGCACGCTGCGAGCTTTTCTGTACCGTCGATATGCTGCTCGCGCATGGACGGTCGCTCGACGTGGTTTCTCAGGCGGAGCTTATGGAGGCGCCGCTCGGTGCTGCTCCTGACTACGAGACGACCTGTGCCGCCAGCGCGATTGCCGAGGTTGCGCGCGTGTGCTCGTTCGAGGATGCCGAGGATCCATTTACCTTTGCCATTACGCAGCGGGCGCTCACGCTTGTCGGCAGCGGGCTCGACTCGGCACATATGGACCTGCTCGTGGCGGCCTTTGTCTTTAAACTGCTGTCGCACGTTGGTTACCGACCCGATTTCTCGGCTTGCGTGCTGTGCGGAGACCCTATGCTGTCGTATTTTTCGCCCCAGGCGGGCGGCCTCTTGTGTGGGTCATGCGCGTCGAGCGTTCCGGGCGCCGAGTTGGTCTCAACCGGCGAGGTTGCATGGCTTCGCGCCCTCATGTCTATGACGTTCGATACCCTTATGGGCGAGCGGATCGATCCGCATACGGCTGCTTTTTTGCTGGGGCTTTCGCATGTTTGGGCCGCCACGCATACCGATCAGCGGCTCCGTGCGATGGAATTCATGTTGGGTCGGTGATGATGCGCAGGCACAGGCTGCTTGTGGTAACATACCGACCTGTTGGTACCTCGACCTTGGTTGCTCGCTCCACCGGCGGCTTCCCAGTCTGAGGCGAATTGAGTCGCCCGCGGGCGACGTAAAACGAAAGGTGAAACAATGACTGTTTCCAAAGAGCGCAAGGCGGAGCTGACTGCCCAGTTCGGTAACACCCCGGTCGACACCGGCAACCCCAAGGTTCAGGTCGCCATCCTGAGCGAGCGCATCAAGGAGCTGACCGAGCACATGAAGTCCCACCAGAAGGACTTCCACACCCGTCGTGGTCTGCTCATGCTCGTCGGCCGTCGTCGTCGTCTTCTCTCCTACATCAAGAAGAACGACATCGTCGAGTACCGTGAGCTCATCAAGGCTCTGGGCATCCGCGACAACATCCAGTAAGGATTTGTACATGCTAAGAGCGTCCTGCGCAGCGGGGCGCTCTTTTTGTGTAAGGGCGCGAACAATCACGCTCTGAAGCGTGGCGGGGGCAGGGGGCCCGCGTCACATGAGAAGCCCGCAGGCAAGGGGCCTGTGGGGTAAAGGAGAACAATGACACTCGTATCCAAGACCTTTGAGCTGTACGGCAAGACCTACACCTTTGAGTCGGGCGAGCTTGCCAAGCAGGCCACCGGCGCTTGCCTGGTCAAGCAGGGCGACACCACGATGCTCGACACCGTGGTCGTCTCCAAGGAGCGCAAGAACTACGACTTCTTCCCGCTGACCGTCGACTTCAACGAGAAGATGTACGCCGCCGGCCGCATCCCGGGTGGCTACCTCAAGCGTGAGGGCCGTCCCAGCGAGAAGGCCACGCTCACGGCCCGTATGATCGACCGCCCGATTCGCCCGAGCTTCCCGGACGGCTTCCGCAACGAGGTGCACATCGTCGCTACCTCGCTCGTCGCCGACCAGGTCAACCCCTTCGACGTCATCAACGTCATGGGTGCTTCTCTGGCCATGACGCTCGGCGGCGTGCCTTTCGAGGGCCCGCTTGCCTGCGTGCGCATCGGCCGCAACGTGGAGACCGGCGAGTTTATCGTCAACCCCACCTATGAGGAGCGCGAGAACTCCGACCTGGACCTGGAGCTGGGCGGCTCTGCCGACTTCATCTCGATGGTCGAGGCCGGCGCCGAGGAGATCTCCGAGGACGACATGCTCGCCGCCATGAAGTTTGGCCAGGAGGCCCTCGCTGCCTTCTGCCAGGCCCAAGACGAGTTCGTCGCCGAGTGGGAGCAGGCCAACGGCGCTATCGTTAAGAAGGAGTACCCGCTCGACCAGCCCGTCGAGGAGGTCCAGGAGCGCATCTTCGCCCACTACGACGAGATGGCCGCTGCCCTGCGCGACGCCGACAAGCTTTCCCGCATCGGTAAGGTCGAGGCTCTGAAGGAGTCCATCCGCGCCGAGTTTACCGACGAGGAGCAGGCCGCCTGGGAGCGCGAGATCCCCGTGGCGCTCAAGAAACTCGAGAAGAAGGCCATGCGCACCATGGTCGTCGAGACCGGCGAGCGCGTCGACGGTCGTGCCGCCGACGAGATTCGTCCCATTATGGTGAAGGACAACTATCTGCCGCTCGTTCACGGCTCCGGCCTGTTCCAGCGTGGTCAGACCCAGGTGCTCTCCGTCCTGTCGCTCGGTATGCTCAACGAGGGCCAGCGTCTGGATACCATCGAGCCCACCGAGGGCAAGCGCTATATGCACCACTACAACTTCCCGCCGTTCTGCACCGGCGAGACCGGCCGCATGGGCAGCCCCAAGCGCCGCGAGATCGGTCACGGCAACCTGGCCGAGCGCGCCCTGCTTCCGGTGCTTCCCGACGAGAACGAGTTCCCCTACGCCATCCGCGTCGTCTCCGAGGTCATGGAGTCCAATGGCTCCTCTTCGATGGCTTCGACCTGTGGCTCCACGCTCGCCCTTATGGACGGCGGCGTGCCCATTAAGCGCCCGGTCTCCGGTATCGCTATGGGCCTGATCCAGGAGGAGGGCAAGACCGTGGTCCTGTCCGACATCCAGGGTCTCGAGGACTTCCTGGGCGACATGGACTTTAAGGTCACCGGCACCACCGAGGGCATCACCGCTCTGCAGATGGACAACAAGGCCACCGGCCTCACCTTCGACATCCTGGCCCGCGCCCTGCAGCAGGCCAAGGAGGGTCGCGCCTTCATCCTGCAGAAGATGCTCGATGTGATCCCCGAGCCGCGTCATACCACGCGCAGCACCGCCCCGCGTATCGTCTCCATCCAGGTTCCGACCGATAAGATCCGCGACGTCATCGGTTCCGGCGGCAAGGTCATCCGCGGCATCCAGGACGAGACCGGCGCTTCGGTCGACATCCAGGAGGACGGCACCGTCTTTGTCGGCGGCACCGGCGAGTCTGTCGATCAGGCTGTCGAGCGCATCAAGCTTATCATCAAGGTTCCCGAGCCGGGCGAGGAGTACACCGGTCGCGTGGTCTCCATCCAGCCGTTCGGCGCCTTCGTGAACCTGCTGCCCGGTAAGGACGGCCTGCTGCACATCTCCCGCGTCGCCAAGGGCCGCGTGGAGAAGGTCGAGGATGTCCTCAACGTGGGCGACGAGGTCAAGGTCGTCGTTATCGAGGTCGACGATCGCGGCAAGATTTCGCTCGATCGCCTTGACAAGCCCGAGGCCCCGGCTCGCGCCGAGGGTGCCTCCGAGGGCGACGGCGAGCACTTCCAGCGCCGTGAGCGTCCGCGTCGTGAGCGCTCCGAGCGCAGCGACCGTCCGCGCCGTCCCGGCGACAACGGAGGCCGCAAGCCCCGCCGTCACCACGACGCCGAGTAACAGCCGCATATAAGCAGCTCAACAAGGGCGACTCCGGACAGGGGTCGCCCTTTTGCTATTCCCGGCGGGGCCCGCAGAGACCAGACCGGCGGGATAGACCGGTTCAGATGGGGCTTTGATGCATGGGTGGTCTGTTGTTGTTCAAATGGGTATCATACTGTGGTTACTGCATCGACTCTGTGATGCATGTTTGTACGTTCCCGGCGGTCGGTTTGCCAGAAGCGCCCCGTCGGTTGTTCCAGACCCGTTTCGAAGAAAGGAAACAACACTCACCTATGGCAGCTAAAAAATCATCTCCCTTGAAGATCATCCCGCTCGGCGGCCTTGATGGCATCGGCAAGAACATGACGGTCTTCGAGTGCGGCGACGACATGGTGCTCGTCGACGCTGGCCTCATGTTCCCCGACGACTCGCAGCCCGGTATCGATCTGGTGCTCCCGGATTACACCTACGTTCTGGAGAACGAGGAGAAGCTCCGCGGCATCATCGTCACTCACGGCCACGAGGACCACACCGGTTCGCTTCCGTATCTGCTGCAGGACCTCAACAACAAGGTGCCCATCTTCTCGAGCAAGCTGACGCTCGGCTTTATCGAGGGTAAGCTCTCCGAGTTCCGCATTCGTGCACCCAAGTTCCGTGAGGTCAAGGGCGGCAGCCATGTCAATTTGGGTGGCATCTCGCTCGATTTCTTCTCGATGACGCACTCCATCCCGGGCGCTCTGGGCGTGTTCATCCGCACCAACCAGGGTACCGTTATGCACACCGGCGACTTTAAGCTCGACCAGACGCCCATCGACGGTGTCACGCCCGACTATGCCGCTATCAGCCGCTTTGCTAAGCAGGGCATCGACCTGCTGCTGTCCGACTCCACCAACGCCACGGTCCCCGGCTTTACCAAGTCCGAGGCCGAGGTTGGTCCCAATCTGCTGCATGCCATCAAGAATGCTCCGGGCCGCGTGTTCGTCGCGTCGTTCTCGAGCCACATCCATCGACTGCAGCAGATCTGCGACGCCGCCCGCAAGTGCGGCCGCAAGGTCGTCGTGACCGGTCGTTCCATGCTCACCAACACCCGCGTGGCGCGCGAGCTCGGTTATCTCAACATTGATGATGCCGATATCATCGATGCCTTCGATATTGACAACCTGCCCGACGACAAGATTGTCGTCATGTGCACCGGTTCGCAGGGCGAGCCCCTGTCGGCCCTTTCGCGCATGGCCAACGGCGAGCACAAGACGCTCTCCATCCACGAGGGTGATACCGTCATCCTCTCGGCAACGCCGGTCCCTGGTAACGAGAAGGCCGTTCAGCAGGTCGTCAACAGCCTCGCCAAGCTTGGCTGCGACGTGTGGGATAAGAACCGCGCCCTCGTTCACGTCTCGGGTCACGGTAGCCAGGAGGAGCTTAAGCTCCTGATGGCAATGGCCAAGCCCACCTACTTTATGCCGGTTCACGGCGAGGCCGTGCATCTGCGCGCCCATGCTCAACTTGCACGCAAGATGGGCCTCAAGGAAGATCATATCTTTATCCTCGACAACGGAGATACGCTCGAGATGCGTGGCGGTATCGTCAAGCGCGGTACGCCCGTCGAGTCTGGCGTCGTCTACGTCGACGGACTGCGCATCGGCGATACCGACCCTATCGTTCTGCGCGATCGTCAGAAGCTTGCCAACGACGGTATGGTCACGGCCGTCGCTATCGTTTCGCTCAAGCACAAGAAGATCGAGGCCATCGAGTTCTCGGGCCGCGGCGTCTCCTTTGCCATCGACGACCAGTTCTCCGAGGACGCGTCGGCTTCCATCATGAAGACGATTGAGAAGGGCAAGTTCAGCTTTACGAGCAGCGGTTCCGATGCCATTCGCAAGGCCGTGCGCGACTCGCTCTCTAATTTTATCTGGAGCCGTACGCGCACTCGTCCGATGATCATCCCGGTCGTCATGGAGGTTTAGTTTGGCGCGCGGATCTGCACAAAACGCCAAAGGCAACAAAGCCAACATCCAACCGGCATCTGCTAAGGGTGCCGGTTCCCATCTTCGTGCCAATAAGGGCCACGAGGCCGAGTTCGACGATTTCGAGCCCCTGGTCGAGCCTTCGGCCAACCGCGATATCGCCGGCGTGGTCATTGCCGTTTTGGCGATTGCGTCCTTCATTGCCGTGTTTTCGCCGGCGACCGCACCCGTTACGGCTGCGGTTGCCGGTTTCTACCACCTGGGCTTTGGTCTGGGCGCCTACGTGCTGCCGATCGTCATTTTGCTGTTTGCCGCCACGCTCTTTTTAGGCGAGGACTCGCCGCTCAACGTGCGCTCTGTCGCGGGCGGCGCCGTGGTCTTTATCGCCGTCGTCTCTATTCTTTCGCTGATGGTGCCGGGTACGAGTGACTCGTGCGACCTTATGTTCACGCCGCAAAACCTGTCCGCCTCGGGTGGCTACATCGGTGCGTTTATTGCGAGCGCGCTGCAGAATGCCCTGGGTAAGCCTATCGCGATGGTCGTCCTGTTGGGTCTGGCCGTCGTTGGCTTTGTCATCATTGGCTTTTCGGTGGGCGGCGTTTTGCGCTCTGCACGCGACCGTGCGGCCGATTTTGCCGAGCGCCGTCGTGCCGACGTCAACGCGAGTCCGTGGGGTGACGACGAAGCCCTGTCGGTGCCCGGCGTTGCCCGTCCGCACCTGAGCATTCTTCGTCAAAAGGGCTCCGATATGGCCGTGACCACGGTCATGGGCAACGATGCAGACCCGGTTTTGGACGATGACGATGACGACGAGGATCCGTTTGTCGACGTGTCCGATGTCGTGGAGGCCGAGCGCGCTAAGACGACGCTGCTGCCGCGCCGTCATGCCAAGAAGGGCAAGAAGGCTCCCAAACTCAATACGAGTGAGCCCGACCCGTCTTGGTCCGAGAGCGAGATTGAGCTTACCGAGGGTGATGACGAGGACGACGAGTCTCCGATCGAGACCGCCAAGACGACCTTGCTGCCGCGCCGCCATGCCAGACGCGGCCAGGTGACCGGCCAGCTTTCGATGGAAGACGATCCGGACAAGGTCGACGAGTCCGAGCCGCCGTTTGCCGTGAATCCCGTCTCGGCCGCCCCTCAAATTCCTGATTTCCTCAAGCACCCCAAGGTTGCCGATACGGCTGTCGCGGGCGCAGCCGAGGCGTCTACTTCGAGCGATGGGGGAGCGGTCAATGCCCCCACGGATAACGAGGGCGAAGAAGAGGAAGGCCTTAAGCTTCCGCCGCTCGAAATCCTGCATGCAAACCCTCAGTCCGCTTCTGCCGCGTCTTCGGACAAGGAGCTGGAACAGACCGCCGAGTCGTTGCAGTCCACGCTGCTCGAGTTTGGCCGTAGCGCTCGCGTGGTCGGCTGGATTGCCGGTCCCACGGTGACGACCTTTAAGCTGCAGCCCGGCGAGGGCGAGCGCGTGAGCAAGATTTCGAGCCTTGAGGATGACATCGCGCTGTCGCTTGCTGCTCAGTCCGTGCGTATCTTTGCCCCGATTCCCGGCACCTCGCTCGTGGGTATCGAGATTCCCAATCGCAAGCGTCAGAACGTCAACTTAGGCGACGTGCTGCCCTATGTTAAGGGCGGTCCGCTCGAGCTTGCCATCGGCCGCGACGCAGAGGGCACGCCGGTCGTCGCCGACCTCGCCAAGATGCCCCACCTGCTGATCGCCGGTACCACGGGTTCCGGTAAGTCGGTCATGATCAACTCCATCATCACGACCCTGCTCATGCGCGCGCTCCCCGAGGACGTTCGCCTGATCATGGTCGACCCCAAGCGCGTCGAGCTCGCAGGCTATAACGGCCTGCCGCATCTGTACGTGCCCGTAGTGACCGAGCCCAAGCAGGCCGCGAGTGCCTTGCAGTGGGCGGTGTCCGAGATGGAGCGCCGCCTGAAGGTCTTCGAGCGCCTGAACGTGCGCAAGATCTCGACCTATAACGAAAAGCAGGCCGCCGGCGAGTTTGAGCATTACGATAACCCGCCGCAAAAGATGCCCTACCTGGTCATCATCATCGACGAGCTTTCTGACCTGATGATGGTTGCCGGCAAGGACGTCGAGGCGTCGATTGTGCGTATCGCCCAGCTGGGCCGTGCCGCCGGTATCCACCTTATCGTGGCGACTCAGCGTCCGAGCTCTAACGTGGTGACGGGTCTCATCAAGGCAAACATTACCAATCGTATCGCCTTCAACGTCGCAACGGGCATCGACTCCCGCGTCATCATTGACCAGATGGGTGCCGAAAAGCTCACCGGCTTGGGTGACATGCTGTTCTCTAAGGTCGACTGGGGCAAGCCCCGCCGTATCCAGGGCTGCTTTGTTTCGGATGACGAGATCAACGAAATTGTCGAGTTCGTCAAGTCGCAAAGCGAACCCGACTACCACGAGGAGATCCTGTCGGCTGTGGCACCTGCCTCCATGTCCATGGCAGGTGGCGGCGGCATCGTGCGCACCGGCGTTGCCGAGCCTCAGGACGACGATCCGCTTATCTGGGAAGCCGCTCATATTGTGGTGGAATCGCAGCTGGGCTCCACATCTGGCCTGCAACGCCGCCTGAAGGTTGGCTATGCGCGCGCCGGGCGTATTATGGACATGCTGGAAGAAAAGGGTGTCGTCGGTCCGCCCGACGGTTCCAAGCCGCGCGAGGTCCTGCTGGATGAAGAAGGCCTTGCCGCGCTGGAATCCGTCGACGCCGAGATGGCACGTGAAGATCGTGAGTTTGGAGGATTCTGATGGCTGCACGCTTTGGTGACATGCTGCTCGAGCAGCGTCGCCGAATGGGCCTTTCCATTCAGCAGGTCGCCAACACCATCAAAATCAGGCCGCAGATCATCGAGTTTTTCGAGAATGGCAATTTTGCATCGATGCCTCCGCGCGGCTATGCGCAGGGCATGATTTCGAGCTATGCGCGCTTTTTGGGCCTCAATCCGCGGGAGGTCGTCAACGCTTATTTTGACGACCTGATGGCATATGAGCGCGAGACGTCGCAGCAGGGCGGTCGTTTTCAGGACGCCGCCGGCTACGTCAATTCGCGTTCCTCGGTCGACAACGGCCGCTTCCTGATGGTTCAGGGTGGGCGTTCGACGCGTTATGGCCAGCGCCCTCAGCAGGCTGGCTATGTTACCGAGACGGGTTCGAGCGAGGAGATTCGTTCCCAGCGCGATCGCTTTCGCAGCACGCCGGCGCCCGAGGAGCGCGCACTCCCCGCTGCCCGCGGTGTCGCACGTGACCCTCGTGCCGGCTACGGCGATGGTGGTTATTCCGATCGCGGGTACCGTGGCGCTTCTTCCGTTCGTCCGCGCGGCTGCTATGCAGACGCCGATACTACGCAGGTGACGCCTCGCCTTCGCTCTCAGTCGCAGACCTTTAGCCAGCGCTCCTCGGCGCCTCGTTCGGGCCAGCGCAACTACCAAGGTCGCGGCGAGCTCGCCCCCCGTTCAGGCCAGCGCAATATGCAGCGCCAGGGTAGCTATCGCGGACGTTCCGACAATAACCGCGGTCGTATGCCCCAAGGTACTGGACGCGGTGGTTCCAATCGTGGACGCGGCGGCGGGCGTGCTCCCCAGAACAACGGTCTCGATCCTCGTATCGTTTACGCCGGTATCGGTGCCGTGGCGCTGCTGCTGATCGTGCTCATCGTGGTGCTCCTGCGTGGCTGCGGCTCCTCGGCTCCCGAGTCGACGCCCGAGACACCCGTTGCCACCAAGACAACGACAAAGAAGTCTTCCAAGAAGACCGAATCCGTCGATGAGGACACCGATGAGACGACGGACGAGTCGACCGATTCAGACGCCACCAAGACAGCGGCCAAGAAGGAAGAGAACGAGGTCACAAAGGTCAAGATCTCCGTTGCCAAGGGCAAGACTGCTTGGATTGAGGTCAAGGTTGATGGCAAGTCGGTCTATGGCGCCCAGGCGACCGGCCCCTTTGAGCAGGAATACACGCCCGAGTCCTCGATCGAGATCACCACGTCCAAGCCTTCCGATGTCACCGTTACCAAGAACGGCGAAAAGGTCCGCTACGACACTAAGACGTCGGGCGTGGCACGCGTGACGATCACCGTTCCCAAGAAGGAGACGACCGACGCCGAGGACGGCGAGAGCGCTGACGGTACCGATGGCACCGAAAGTACCGACGGAACTGATGGAACCGATGCCCAGTCCACGGACGGCGCTGATGCCGCCACCGACGGGCAGACTACGCCCTATTCAGACGACTATTCTTACGACAGCTACTAGTCCGCTCGTAAGCGAAAGGATTAACCATGGCTAAAGATTCCAGCTTCGACGTCGTGTCCGAGGTCAATATGCAGGAGGTCGACAATGCCTTCCAGCAGACCACGCGCGAGATTTCCCAGCGCTATGACCTCAAGGACTCCGGCGCCACCATCGAGCTTTCGAAGGGCGACAAGCTCTTTACGATCAACGCCCCGGCCGACTTTGTCTCCAAGCAGATCATCGATGTCCTGAGCTCCAAGCTCATCAAGCGCGGTATCGATCTTAAGGCCGTGTCCTGGGATGCGCCTCAGGCTGCAACGGGCGGTACCGTGCGCGTGCTCGGTCACATCGTCGAGGGTATCGACCAGACGACTGCCAAGAAGATTAACAAGGACATCAAGGATCAGAAGCTCAAGGTCAAGGTGACGATTGAGGCCGACAAACTGCGTGTTTCCTCTGCTTCCAAGGATGCGCTGCAGACCGTGATCCAGTTCCTGCGCGACCAGGACTACGGTCAGCCGCTGCAGTTCACCAACTACCGTTAATTCATTCGAAAGGACCGCTCTCCAACATGGATACTCCGTTGGGCTCCGTACTCTATATCACCCTCGGGTGCGCCAAGAACGAGGTCGATACCGACCGTATGCGTTCGCTGCTGACCGCCGCGGGCTACGAGGAGGCATTCGATCCGCAGGATGCCGATATTGCCATTGTCAATACGTGCTCGTTCCTTGCCTCCGCAACGTCCGAGAGCATCGAGACCACACTCGAGCTTGCCAATGAGGTGCAGGACGGCGTTCGTTCCTGCCCGATCGTCATGTGCGGCTGCGTGCCGTCACGCTACGGCGACGACCTGCCCGACGAGCTGCCCGAGGTCGCGGCCTTTGTGAAGGCCGACGAGGAAGACGGCATCGTGGCGGTCATCGATGATGTGCTGGGCGTGGAGCGCGAGATTGCCGCCTATATTCCGCAGGTCAAGCGCACCATCGAGGGCGCTGTCGCCTACGTCAAGATCTCTGATGGCTGCAACCGCTTCTGTAGCTTCTGCATGATCCCTTATATCCGCGGTCGTTATCACTCGCGCAATGCCGAGAGCATTATCTCCGAGGTGCGCGACCTGGTCGCCGGCGGTGTGCGCGAGATCGTACTGATCGGTCAGGACACGGGCATCTGGGGTACCGACTTTGCCGACGAGGACCTCGCCGAGGGCTCGCCGCGCAATCTGGCGCAGCTGCTGCAGGCCGTTGCTGGGGCGGTGCGTCCTCATAACGTGTGGGTCCGCGTGCTCTACCTGCAGCCCGAGGGCATGACCGACGAGCTTATCGAGACCATTCGCGATACTCCCGAGGTGCTGCCCTATATCGATATCCCTGTGCAGCACTGCGACGCGCGCATCCTCAAGGCCATGCGCCGCTCCGGTTCGCGCCAGGAGCTCGAGGACCTGTTCCGCGACCTGCGCGGGCGCATCCCCGGTATCGTGATCCGCTCCACTGCCATGGTCGGCTTCCCGACCGAGACCGACGACGAGTTCCGCGATCTTATCGACTTTATGGACACCGTCGGCTTTGATTACACGAGCGTCTTTGCCTACTCGCGCGAGGAGGGCAGCCTGGCCGCCAAGATGGAAGGTCAGGTTGACGAAGAGGTTAAGCTCGAGCGCGCCCAGGAGGCCATGGATCTGGCCGAGTCGCTCGGTTTTGCCGCCACGGCGGCCCATGTGGGCGAGCGCGCCCAGGTGATTGTCGACGGCATCGAGGAGACCGAAGACGGTGCCGAGCTCATCGGACATGCCTGGTTCCAGGCGCCCGATTCCGATGGTGCGGTGCATCTGGATGCCAGTGAGGCATCTGTGGGCGATATTCTGACGGTCGAGTTTACCGATAGCTTCTGCTACGAGCTTATCGGTCATGTTGTGGAGTAGGAGAGCGTCGTGGCTAACGAGAGCAATAAGGAACTGACGAGTGTTTGGACGCCCGCCAACATCGTGACGTGCGTGCGCATCGTCTTTATTCCGGTGTTCATGATCGTGTCGGCGCTGTCTCACACAAGCGTTGCCGGTACGGATTGGAGCACCTTCGACGGACCGCTCGCCGCCGCCGCCTTTATTCTGTACGTCATCCTGTCGTGCACCGATAAGGTTGATGGCTACCTTGCTCGTTCACGCAACGAGATCACCGACTTCGGTAAGTTCCTGGATCCCATCGCCGATAAGTTACTCGTGTTCTCGGCCCTGCTGCTGTTCTTGGACTTTGGTGCCGTTACCGTGTGGTCCGTGTTCATCATCCTGTTCCGCGAGCTGCTGGTGAGCGCCCTGCGCATGGTCGCGAGTGCGGCCGGTGTGGTCGTTGCCGCCGATAAGCTCGGCAAGTACAAGACGGCGACCACGATGGTCTCCATCTGCGGCTATCTGTGCGTCTTTGCGATGGCCGGCTTGCACCTTGGCCCGGTGGCGCTGACGCTCGGTATCTACTCGGTGTCACGCTTCCTGTACGCCGTGGCCGTTATCCTGACCGTTATCTCGGGCGCTCAGTACTTCTGGAACTGCCGTAAGATCGTCTTTTCGGTCTAGGTCCTGGTAGGCATGACGGAATCATTTGAGCAAATTGCCGCGCACAACGAAGATCTTGCACGCGATATTGTCGAGCGTGCAAGCGTTCGTGGAGCGACGGTTTCGACGGCTGAGTCTTTGACAGCGGGCATGATCGCCTCGACGATTGCCGATATTCCCGGTGCCTCGGCGGTGCTGCGCGGCGGTGCGGTGACGTACTGCGACGAGATTAAGCATCGCGTGCTCGGCGTTGAGCAGGAGACGCTCGACCGCTATACCGCTGTGTCGTATCAGACGGCGCGCGAGATGGCTACCGGTTCGCTGGAGCTGTACCAGAGCGATATTGCCGTGAGCGCGACGGGCTATGCCGGCCCCGGCGGAGGCACCGAGGACGATCCGGCTGGCACTTTTTATATTGGCTGGGCGTATCGCTCGTCCGATGGGGGTGTGCCGATCGTGGACTCCATTCGTTGTCACTATGAGGGCGATCGTTCGTGTGTTCGCGCCCATGCGGTCGCGGAGGCGCTGGGTCGCATTGTCTGCGTGCTCCATTCTATGGAATAGACGTGTTTTAAGGGGCCTACGGGCCCCTTAATTGTGGAGATAGGGACCTCTTGTGAATTTGCTCTTTGTGCAGGTAGTTGGCGTAATCTTGCTCGTCATGCCTTGCTTGGTTCGCCTGCGGTCAAGTTTTTGGTCAGTGTTTGGTCGGCGTTTGGTTGGGCTTTGGAAAGGTCGGCTGCATATGATTTATCTGAACGGTTGACCACGAACAGCCGTTCGTTTATTATCGATGCAGGTTGTTAAGAGGAGGGCTATTCATGGCCAAGAATTCAGGTCCCGTACGTACCGTTCATGCTCGCACGACGGGTAAAGAGCGCGATGAGATGATCGCCACCACCAAGGCCGAGATCGAGAAGAAATTCGGCCAAGGTTCCATCATGAGGTACGGCGACGGTGGTCCCGAGCTCGAGGTCGAGGCCATTCCCACGGGCGCCCTGGCCCTCGATGCCGCTTTGGGCATCGGTGGTGTGCCGCGCGGCCGTATCGTCGAGATTTACGGTCCCGAGTCCTCCGGTAAGACAACGCTTTCGCTCGAGATTTTGGCAGAGGCCCAGGCTATGGGCGGCGTCGTGGCATTTATCGATGCCGAGCACGCGCTCGATCCCACGTATGCCGCGCGTATCGGCGTGGACATCGATGAGGTCCTCATTTCCCAGCCCGATACGGGTGAGCAGGCGCTCGAGATCGTCGACATGCTCGTGCGTTCTGGCGCCATCGACGCCATCGTCGTCGACTCTGTCGCCGCTTTGACTCCGCGTGCCGAGATCGAGGGCGAGATCGGCGACACTACGGTTGGCCTTCAGGCCCGTCTGATGAGCCAGGCGCTCCGTAAGCTCGCCGGCTCGCTCGCCAAATCTAAAACGACCTGCATCTTCATTAACCAGCTGCGCGAGAAGATCGGCGTCATGTTCGGTAACCCCGAGACTACGACGGGCGGCCGCGCCCTCAAGTTCTTCTCGTCGGTGCGCATCGATATTCGTCGCATCGACAGCATTAAGCTCAAGGACGAGGTCATCGGCAATCGCGTGCGTGCCAAGGTCGTTAAGAACAAGGTGGCCGCTCCGTTCCGCTCGGCCGAGTTCGACATCATGTACGGCACGGGCATCTCTAAGGAGGGCTCGATTCTGGACATGGCCGTCGAGTGCGGTATCTGCAAAAAGATGGGCTCTTGGTTTGCTTACGGTGAGGACAAGCTCGGCAATGGTCGCGAGGCCGCCAAGGCCTTCCTGCGCGAACACCCCGATTGTGCTGACGAGATCGAGCATAAGGTTCGTCTCGCCTGCGGCCTTGAATTCGATGACGATGCTCCGTCCGAGGTCGAGCTGACCGATCAGCCCGAAACTGAGGAGTTCGATGAGCTTTACGCCATCGACGGCTCCGCGATGCTCGATGATGACGACGAATAGCGGATGCCCTCATGTCGTATACGGTGACCGAGGCCACGGTCGTCTTTCCCGATAAGAAGGCGGCCTCCTCGTTCTCAAGTGGGTATGCATCAAAAAAGCCTTGTGCACATATCGACTGTGAGCTCGAGGGCGGTTTTGAACGATCCATCTGGATTCCTGTTCGTGTCGCGCGCCTGTTCCTTAAAAATCGCCCCGATCTTCCCTGCGATTGGGATGAGTTTTGCGAGGCAGTGCAGCTCATTGAGCGTAAATGCGCGCTTACCATGGTGACTGAGATGCTGTCGCGCCGCGACCATGCCACCGGTGAGGTCCGTGACAAGCTGGCTTGCTATGGGTTTCGCGCGGCCGCGATTGATTTCGCCGTCCAGCGTGCCACTGAGTATCGCTTTTTAGATGAGAACCGCTTTTGCTCGTATTTTATCGAGGAACGCAAACGACGCGGCTGGGGACAGCGCAAGATTGAGACCGAGCTCAAGCGCCGCCATGTCGTACTCGATGATATCCCCGGCTATCCCGAGGATTATTTTGCCGTGGAGGACGACTTGGCTCGCGCGTCGGCTTTGCTCGCAAAGCGTCGTATTCCCGAGACACGTGGATTCGAAAAGCTCGTCCGGTTTTTGATGGGCAAGGGATTTTCGTACCGCATCGCCGCCGATGCCGTTAAGGCGCGTCTCGATGCCGAACGTGAGGAATGTGCAGTTTAGTACACATGTGTTTTGCGTACCTGCCGTTCGCCGCGTTTTAGCCGCCGTACTGGGTCCATTTATTTGACAGTTGTTGCGGTTCAACGTACGATAAACACTGTCATTTGCTTTGTGATATGTGCTCATCTTTGATGAGTTTGTTTATATGTTTATCTGTATCCGACCCGCATAAGCTGCGCCCATATTACTCAAATGTCGCGAGCCGTTCGCAAGGACGGTTCGCTTTGTTGTGTAACGAATCCATAAAAAGGAGTGAGCATGCCTATCATCGCAGCGCTCGTTGGCATCGTTTTGGGTGCCATCGCCGCCATTGCCTACATGCGCACCGCCAAGCAGGGTAGTCTTCACGAGGCCGACGAAAAGATCCAGTCGGCACACGCACAGGCTGAGTCCCTAATCGGTGATGCAAAGCGTCAGGCCGAGACCCTCAAAAAAGAGGCTCTGCTTGAGGCCAAGGAAGAGATTATCAAGAATAAGCAGGCTGCCGAGGCCGAGGACAAGCAGCGTAAGAGTGAGATTCGTACGCTCGAGAACCGCGTGATGCAGCGCGAGGAGTCCCTCGATCGCCGCAACGATGCCCTCGACAAGCGCGAGCATCAGCTGTCCAGCCAGGCTGGCCAGGTTGAGAAGCGCTCCCGCGAGCTTGAGGAGCTCTGCGCCAAGCAGACTTCGGAGCTCGAGCGCATCGCCGACCTGACCCGCGAGGACGCTCACAAGGAGCTCCTCGACAAGGTTCGCGGCGAGGTTACCCACGAGGCCGCCACGATCATCCGTGAGTCCGAGCAGCAGGTTCGCGCCGAGTGCCACAAGACCGCTCAGGAGATCTTGTCCCTGGCGATTCAACGCTGCGCCGCCGACCACACCGCCGAGGTTACCGTTACCTCCGTGCACATTCCTTCCGATGACCTCAAGGGTCGCATCATCGGCCGCGAGGGACGCAACATCCGGACCTTCGAGCAGGTTTCCGGCGTCAACCTCGTGATCGACGACACGCCCGAGACTGTCGTTCTTTCGAGCTTCGACCCGGTCCGTCGTGAGACCGCCCGTGTTGCCCTCGAGAACCTCATCGCCGACGGCCGCATTCACCCCGCCCGCATCGAGGAGATGTATCACAAGGCGGCCGACCTGGTTCAGCAGCGCGTGCGCGAGGCTGGCGAGCAGGCTGCCTTCGATACCGGTATTCACGACCTGCACCCCGAGATCGTTAAGACCCTTGGTGCCCTGCGCTACCGTACTTCGTTTGGTCAGAACGTGCTTCAGCACTCCCTCGAAGTCTCTGACCTGTGTGGCGTGATGGCTTCCGAGCTTGGCCTGGACGTTGTGACCGCCAAGCGCGCCGGCCTGCTGCACGACCTGGGCAAGGCAATTGACCACGACGTCGAGGGCCCGCATGCCGTCATCGGCGCCGAGCTTGCCCGCCGTTATGGCGAGAAGCCCGTTATCGTTCATGCTATCGAGGCTCACCATGCTGATGTCGACCCTAACACGGTGCTCGATGTCCTGGTACAGGCCGCTGATGCTGTCTCTGCTTCTCGCCCCGGTGCCCGTCGCGAGTCTGCCGAGAACTATATCAAGCGTCTCGAGAAGCTCGAGGAGATCGCCAACTCCCATGAAGGCGTCGAGCGTACCTATGCCATGCAGGCTGGTCGCGAGGTCCACGTCATGGTTCAGCCGGACAAGATCTCCGATGCCCAGTCCACGGTCCTGGCTCACGATATCGCCCATCAGATCGAGGAAGAGATGGAGTATCCCGGTCAGGTGCGCGTCGTCGTGATTCGCGAGAGCCGCGCTGTCGATATCGCTAAATAACATGAGCGACGCGAACGAGCTCATCTCATTTATCGCGTCGATGTCGGGGGAGGGCAACCTTCGCGTCGAGGAGAACCTTGGCGAAGGGTATGTCCGCCTCCGCGTTTCGGAGGCCGAGCGGCGCCAGGCAAAGCATGACATTCAGCATGTCGAGGATATCGTCATCGAAATGCTCCGTAATGCTCGCGATGCCGGCGCCGACAAGGTCTATCTCGCCACGACCAAGGAAGATGGCGTCCGCACGCTTGTCTTTTTGGATAACGGTTCGGGCGTTCCGCAGGATATGCAAGAGCGAATCTTCGATGCCCGCGTTACCTCCAAGCTCGAGAGCATGAAGATGGACCGTTGGGGCGTTCACGGTCGTGGCATGGCATTGTTTTCGATCAAGCAGAACACCGATGAGGCCCGTGTGGTCACGTCTGGTGTCGACCTTGGCTCGGCCTTTAAGGTGAGCGTTGCAGCCGACCGCCTCAGCGAGCGTGCCGATCAGTCCAGCTGGCCCCAGGCCGTCAAGGATGAGGACGGACGTTATGTCTGTGCTCGCGGCCCGCATAATATTATTCGCGCTGCCTGTGAGTTTGCGCTCGAGGAGCTGCGTGGTTGCGATGTCTATCTTGGTTCTCCGTCTGAGATTGCCGCGACCCTTTATGCTCAGGCGTCAAGACGGCTCGATACGTCTCGTCTCCTGTTTATTGATGACGAGAGCGAGCTTCCGGTTGTCGATCGTTTAGGCCTTGCCTCTGATGCCGAGGACTTTATCCGTATCTGCTCGGGTTTGGGTCTTGAGATGTCCGAGCGCACGGCACATCGCATTTTGGCAGGGCAGATTAAGCCCGTTCGCGGTGTGACCGCGCGTCTGCTGCGCGAGCGTGATTCGTCCTCGCATGCGCCGGCTCCTGTCGATCTCGCGAAGGATCGTCGCGGGCTACGTATTGCCAAGGATGACATGGCACAGTTTTCGCGTGCTGTGGAGCGGGACTTCAATGACCTTGCCGCCAGGTACTATCTCAACCTTTGCGGCGACCCAAAGATTCGTGTTTCGCGTGATCGAATCACTGTGACCTTCGATCTTGCCAAAGAGGAATAGTGCCTTTACCGAGTCCTCTCGGTACGATACAGTTATTGCATTTAAAACGTACTTTTAAACGCAGGAGTTTCTTCATGGATTGCCTGAAGGTATCAAGCAAATCATCGCCCGCGTCCGTTGCCGGCGCCATCGCCGGCATGGTCAAGGATGGTGTACCCGTCAACATCCAGTGTGTCGGCGCCGGTGCTGTCAACCAGGCCATTAAGGCCGTGGCTATCGCGCGCGGTTTTTTGATCCCAACCGGTTTTGATATTTCCTGCGCGCCCGTGTTCTCCGACATCCTCATTAACGGGGAGTCGCGCACGGCCATCCGCCTTTCTATCTACGTTCACCAGATCAATCGAGCTGCTATGGATAACGTCGTCATGGATGATGTTAAGCCTGTGGCATAGCTTCTGCTTGCCTCGTTTCGCTCCCCAACGTTAGGACTTATGCACATGGATCAGCGTTCCGTACGCGATATTCTTGCCGGTAAAACCTACTTTATCCGCACCTTTGGCTGCCAGATGAATCAGCACGACTCCGAGCGCGTGAGCGGTCTGCTCGATTCGTATGGTTGCCTCATGGCGCTCGATCTTGAGCATGCCGATATCGTTGTCTTCATGACATGCTGTGTGCGTGAGGCCGCCGATACTCGCCTGTACGGTCAGTGCAATTCCTGCAAAAGCCTGCCGCCTTCGCCTTCGGGCAAGCGTGTGGTTGCCGTGGGCGGCTGCATTGCGCAGCGTGATGGCGAGGGCCTGCTCACCAACGTCGATAACGTCAATGTCATCTTTGGCACGCATTCTATCGCACATGTGGCCGAGCTCATTGCCGAGGCGTTCCTTGACGGCAAGCGTCATATCCGCACCAATGAGCATGAGGATACGGATGCCATGAGCATGCCGTGGCATCGCGAGACCCAGTATCACGCCTGGGTGCCCATCATGACGGGCTGCAATAATTTCTGCACCTATTGCATCGTGCCGTACGTGCGCGGTCGCGAAAAGAGCCGCCCCTTCGAGGAGATTGTCGACGAGGTGACCGGTTTGGTGCGCCAGGGCGTGCGTGAGATTACGCTGCTGGGCCAAAACGTTAACTCATATGGTCGCGATCTGTTTGGCAAGCCGCGTTTTGCCGATCTGCTGCGTGCCGTGGGCGATACGGGTGTGGAGCGCATCTTCTTTACGTCTTCGCATCCCAAGGATCTTCTCCCCGAGACCATCGACGCCATGGCCGAGACGCCTGCCGTTATGCCGCAGCTGCACCTGGCCGTCCAGTCAGGTTCGACACGGATCCTCAAAGAGATGAATCGCCGTTATACACGCGAGGACTATCTGGGCCTGGTCGATCGCATCCGCAATCGCATGCCCGATATCGCGCTCTCGACTGACATTATCGTTGGCTTTCCGGGCGAGACTGAAGAAGACTTTGAGCAGACGCTCTCACTTGCCGAGACGGTCCGCTATGCTCAGGCCTATACCTTCATCTATTCCAAGCGCGCCGGTACCCCGGCCGCCGAGATTGACGATCCTACGCCGCATGAGGTTATTCTCGAGCGTTTCAACCGCTTGGTTAAGGTTATCGAGACCACGGCACACGAGTATAACCAGGGCGAGCTTCATGCTGTGGTTCCGGCGCTCATTGAGGGAACGAGTAAAAAGAACGACGCGGTCCTGCTGGGCAAGAGTCCTAAGAATCAGACCGTTCATGCGCCCATCCCCGAGGGCTACAGCATCGATCAGCTTGTTGGCAAGATCGTTGATGTTGACGTTGACGTTGCCAAGACCTGGTATTTGTCCGGCTCCGTTGTGGGCGAGCCGCGCTAATGGTTTCTTCCGGGGCAGGTCTTTCCGCCGTTGCGATCGTCGGTCCGACGGCGGTTGGTAAGAGTGATGTTGCCGACCGTTTGGCCGCTCGTCTTTCGTCCGAAGTGCTGTCGTGCGATGCGATGCAAATCTATCGCGGCATGGACATCGGTACTGCAAAGATGACGCCCGATGAGTGTACGGCGCCGCTGCGTCTCGTCGACATTGTAGAGCCGGGTGTGGCATATTCTGCTGCGCTTTATCAGGCTGACGCTCGCGCGCATGTTGAACGTCTCCTTGGTTCGGGTTGCCTGCCGGTTTTTTGCGGAGGTACGGGGCTGTATCTCAAGGCCGCTCTCGATGAGATGGACTTTCCCTCGGGCGAGCTTGAGGACGATCGTCGCGCGGGGTATCAGGATCTTGCCGAGCGCATAGGCGAGGAAGCGCTGCACGCGCTGCTTGCCGAGCGCGACCCAGAATCGGCTGCTGTTATTCATCCCCATAACGTGCGCCGTGTGATTCGTGCGCTCGAGATGCATGATGATGGTATCTCCTATGCACAGCAAAAAAGTCAGTTTAGTGTTCCGCGCGAGCATTATCATGCTCTATGGTTTGGTCTGACGCGTAATCGCGAAGTGCTCTACGAGCGCATTAACCTGCGTGTCGATCTGATGTTTGAACAGGGTCTTGTCGATGAGGTTCGCGGTCTTATGGACCAGGGGCTGGGAGATGCCCTGACGTCGATGCAGGCAATCGGCTATAAAGAGATCATTGATGCTTTCAATGGCGTGATTTCTATGGATGAGGCTCGCGAACTCATCGAGATGCGTTCGCGTCGCTATGCCAAACGTCAGCTTTCGTGGTTTAAGCGCGATGACCGTATCGTGTGGTTTGATATGGATGAGTTTACGATCGATGAGGTCGTTGAGGACATCCTGCATCGTATTGAGGCTGCCTAATGGCCCGTTTCCCCCTTGTTCCCACGGCACCCGAGCCCGAGCGTGCCATATTAGTTGGTGTTGAGTGGCGCGACAATGCATGGCCGCTCGATCGTTCGCTTGACGAGCTTGAGCGCCTGGCCCATACGGCTGGCGCCCAGTGCGTGGCGCGTTTGTCACAGCGTCTGGTTAAGCCGTATCCAAAATCGTTTATCGGTTCCGGGAAGGTTGAAGAGCTGTGCGGCCTGGTGCATCGCATGGATGCCGATGTCGTTATCTTTGACGACGACCTGACGCCCTCGCAGCAATCCTATTTGGAGAAAGCCGTGGGCGAGCCGGTAAAGATTATCGATCGTACAGCACTGATCTTGGATATCTTTGGCCTGCATGCTCAGACGCGTGAGGGACGCCTGCAGGTACAGCTGGCGCAGCTTCAATATCTTTTGCCTCGTCTGCGTGGCATGTGGAGCCATCTTGCCAAGGAGCAGACGCGCGGCGGCATCGGTTCGCGCTTTGGCCAGGGTGAAAGCCAGCTCGAGGTTGACCGTCGCTTGATTCGCAATAAGATTGTCGCGCTTCGTCGTGAGCTCAAGCAGGTTGAGCAGCGTCGCGATGTCCAGTCCAAGAGCCGCATTGAGTCACCGGCGTTTCGCGTCGCGTTAGCCGGTTATACCAATGCCGGTAAATCGACGTTGCTCAATCGCCTGACCGGCTCTACGGTACTTTCGCAGGACAAGCTGTTTGCTACGCTCGACCCGACGACGCGTTCGTATCGCCTGCCCGGCGGTCGCGGCATGACGATTACCGATACCGTTGGCTTTATTCAAAAGCTACCGCATGGTCTCGTTGATGCCTTTAAGTCCACGCTGTCTGAGGTTCTTGGTGCCGATCTGATCCTTAAAGTTGTGGATGCCTCTGACGAGGACTACGAGCGCCAGCTCGAGGCAGTCGATCGCGTTCTTGACGAGATCGGTGCCGGCGAGCGTTTGACGCTTACGGTGTTCAATAAAATCGATCTTCTCGATAGCGTTGATCGATTGAGTTTCCGTCGTCGCTATCCCGAGGCCGTGCTGTTCTCGGCCCAGACGGGCGAGGGACTCGACGATCTCGTCGACCGTATTGCTCGTGAGGCGGCTGCCACCGATGTGTTGCTCTCCGCTGATATCCCGTATCGCGAGGGCGCCCTCATCACGCTGGTGCATGAACAGGGAACCCTTTTGCACGAGGAATATCTTGAGGGCGGCGTTCGTATTGTTGCGAAGCTGCCGGCTCGTATCGCGCCGCGGCTCAAGCGTTATCGCACCGAGTAGACGAGCTCCAAAAAGCCCAGAATGATGGGCTGATGCAGTAGATAAAAGGGGAGTGCGTGACGTCCAAGGCTGGCGAGCGCCGGGATGGGATTGGCGTAGGCCCAGCTTGGGACGGTCTTATCGATTCCCTGCGCTATGTGTGCGGCGAAGTATCCTGCAAGATACATAAAGAAAAACGGGATGATGGGGTAGTAATCACCTGAAACAAACCCAGGGCTCGGAAATCCCAGCCACGCCAGGTAGGGGACAGGATAGATCGTTTTGGGGATACTCCAGGTGAGGGCGAACAACACAAGGCATAGGGACATGCCCCATCTCGCCGGTATCTTCTTAAGGACGGGATCGGTCAACGCCACGATGCCGGTACATGCGGCCATGCAGTAGATGATGCCAAAATTAACCGAATCGTCTACTGAGACAAGTGTTGTTGCCAACCAGACGACGAGTGCTGCTAAGGCGTATTTGGCGGCACGTTTGATATTGTTGCGTGAGAGCGTGCACATCCAACCCGCGATAAACAAGAATACCCAGCTGATGCTGGCACGCCAGATGTCTTGAAAGACGGTCTGTGTAAACCAGGGCATATCCCAACCGTACAGGTAGGCGAGATCGTAGCAAGCGTGAAAACCTGCCATTGAAATCATCGTAAACCCGCGGACGGTGTCAAAGATGGTGATGCGTTTTTGCATTACGAGAACCGGCGCATCAAGCCGACGACTTTGCCCAGGATAACGGGATTCGTTGCATAGATAGGCTCCATGGTGTCATTCTCAGGCTGCAGGCGTACGCGTCCCTGCTCCTTGTAGAACGTCTTGACGGTCGCTGAACCATCAATCATGGCCACGACAATTTCGCCGTTCATGGCACTCTTTTGTTCACGGACGATGATGTAATCGCCATTGAAGATGCCGACATTGATCATTGAGCTCCCATGCACCTCAAGAATAAAGGAACCCTGATCAGTGGCGATTTCGGTCGGGATAGTAAAAGTGTCTTCGATATTCTGCTCGGCCAGAATGGGAATCCCAGCCGCGACGCGACCAACGAGCGGTAGCGAGACCGTTCCGCGAGGTGCGGTGGGCTCGTCAGATTTAGAAATTGAGACCGAGGAGCCGTCCTCGTTAAAGAGTTCCAGGGCGCGCGGTTTGGTGGCATCGCGCTTGAGTAGCCCGCGCGCCTCCAGAGCAGATAGATGGGCGTGTACTGTGCTGGGGGAGGAAAGGCCCACGGCAGAAGCCATCTCGCGCACGCTGGGCGGATAACCCTTCTCCTGCTGATATTCCTTGATGAAGTCGTAAATTTGCTGCTGACGCTTGGTAATTTTGCGAGCCATCAGGGCATCCTCTCTACCCATGTCAAACAAATGTTCGAATTTTGCTTGACAGGAACAACTGTTCGAAGATAATAATAACCGAACATTCGTTCTCGCGCTAGACATTTTTGTCCGCGCGGCTTGATAAAACTGTTCTCAGCAAAACACGCGAGAGGAGAACATGATGAACGCAACGAATATGGTCCAGGGAAACCTCGCCCTTAAGCTCGAGACGCCTGCCGCGCCCGCTTTTACTGTTGTCAAGGGTGGACGTTCCGGTTATCAGCCTTTGCCCGTAAAGTCTGCTCGCACTCAGTATGCTGTTGCCGCGCCGACTCCCGCTGCCCTGAAGGTCTCGACGATTGTTGCCGTCGCCGTTGCGCTTACGCTCTTCTTTGTCCTCGCTAAGTCGGTCTTTAGCGCGCGTCACGCCGCGTATGCCGAGTCCGTTTCTAACGTTACCTACGAGACCATTCGCGTTCAGCCTGGCGATTCTCTTTGGTCGCTTGCCGAGGAATATCCAATCGAAGGCCTTTCCACGCAAGAGACTTCCGACATGATCCGTAACGTCAATCATCTGGAGCATGGTTCGCTCGCCGCCGGTGCGCATCTTAAGGTTCCTACTCGTTCGTAATCATTATCGCGCTGCGCATGGTACCCTTGTTATCGTTTAAGAGGAGGTACCATGCGCTGTCCCAAATGCGGCAAGGCACATACCCGCGTCGTTGATTCTCGTATGCAGGAGTCAAATAACACCATTAAGCGCCGTCGCGAATGTTGCTCGTGTAATTACCGCTTTACAACGTTCGAGCGATGCGAAGACCCAATCGAGGTCATTAAGTCGGACGGAACCAAGCAGCGGTTCGATCGCAATAAGCTGCTCGTCGGTTTGATGCGCGCCACCATCAAGCGTGATATCGACACTAAGAAGCTCAATGAGATTATCGACGATATCGAGGTCGAGCTGCGTTCTCGTACGCTGACGGCCGTCACGTCCCATGAGTTGGGTGACATGGTGCTCAAGCGCTTGGCCAAGATCGACAAGGTGGCGTACATCCGCTTTGCCTCGGTCTACCGCGATTTCAAAGACGTCGATGAGTTTCTGCAAGAGCTCGACAAGCTAAGGTGATTCCATGTCCAACATTACCGTCAACATAAAGCGTCTCGACCCCACCGTCGAGCTTCCCAAATACGCCCATCCCACCGATGCCGGCTTGGATCTGCGCTCCAACGAGGACTGCGTCCTGAAGCCCTTCGAACGCCGTCTGGTCTCTACTGGGCTGGCCATCGCCCTGCCCGATGGCTACGCCGGCTTCGTCCAGCCCCGTAGCGGCTTGGCCATCAAGCAGGGCCTGTCTATAGTCAACACGCCGGGCCTCATCGACGCCCACTACCGAGGAGAACTCAAGGTTATCCTCATCAACCTGGATCCCTCCAACAACATCCAAATCAATAAAGGCGACCGCATAGCCCAACTCGTCATCCAAGAAGTCCCCACGGTCAACCTCGTAGAAGTAGAAGAACTAGACGTAACCGACCGAGGCAACGGAGGCTTCGGCTCCTCCGGCGTCGCCTAGGGGCGCTCGTATCCCTCCCGCCCGCCTCTCACACATATCATTCCATGCTCAAACATTCTCGCTTCGCTTCGCTCGCTGCGAAACTGCGCGTGGAACGATATGTGTGAGAGGCGGGCGGGCGGTTACTCGCTTGAAAATATTAATCATTCTTTTTGATAAGCCGATGCGACAAAGGGTTGGATCCTTTGTCGCATCGGCTTACTGTATTTATATTTTCCTGTTTTACCTTTGCAGGTTCTAATGGAGGGGATACCGAAGTAGCTGCTAGTAAGTAAACGTAGCTGCTCTGTCGGAGCCGCCCTTATATCGTTCCACGCGCAGTTTCGCAGCGAAGCGAGAATGTTTGAGCATGGAATGATATAAGGGCGGCTCCGACAGAGCGGCGGACATTCGACTAGCGGATATGCGCGGGTTTTCCGCCCCAGTAGAAGCGGCAGAAGGCTCGTTTGCGCTTTTGGGGTTTGCCTACGAGCTCCATGGTTGCGATGGCTATGTCTTCGGCTGCGCGTGGACGGCGCAGGACTTCGCCGTTGATGAGTAACGCTTTGAGCGACTCAGGGTGGTCGTGCAGGTGACGAAGCGTCACGATGAGTTCTCGTGCGGTGGTGACATGCATGCTGGCGCCCATGCCGGTGAGCATCGTGGTGTTGGCCTTTTCCTGACCGTATGATTTGCCCAGCAGGATCATCGGCAGATGCGCGCACAGGCACTCGGTGACGGTGAGCCCGCCCGATTTGAGGATTGCCAGGTCGCAGCCGTGCATGAGGGCCGCCATGTCATCTACGTAGTCCAGTACCGTCACGTTGTCGAGCTTCATGGCGTCGAAGAGCGTCTTGAGTCGGGTGGCGTATTCCTTATCCTTGCCCGGTAAAAAGACAAAGTGCATGTCCTCAAAGCTGCGTAAGAAGGGGAGCGTGTGGTCCATCGCGGCACGGAAACGCACGTATGGTTGGGGCAAACTGGCGCCGGCCATCACCAATACGACGGTTTTGTCTATGGGGAGATTGAACTTGCTGAGTTCATCTTCTCGTTTGTAATCTGAATCGAAACCGGCTCGGATGGGGATGCCCGTTATGCGGATCTTTGACTCGGGAACTTTGCGCGGGCGCAGCGTTTCGGCCATAAACTCGTTGGCCACGCAGAACAGGTCGGTGTCCTTGTGGGGCCAAAAGCCTTCGACTTCATAGTCTGTTGGTACGCAGATGACCGGGTAATCGATACCCGTGATGACACGGGCGCCCACAGCGACGTTGGCCGCCGTAATGTGTGTTGCGACCACGGCTATGGGCCTGCGGGTCCGGACGTATTCGTTGAAGGCGGGGAACATAATTCGTGACCATGCTGTGCCGCCGCCCCAGAGCAGATGTCCTGTAAGCGTATATCGCCAGGTCAGGTCGTAAATGGGACGCGTGGCGCCGGTAAACGACGCTGCTGTTTTATTACCATCGAACCTAATGCGTCCAAAATCTAGGATATCCAGGACTTCGATCTCAATATCCTCAGGGATTCCCTTGGTGCCGCGGATAAGGTCAAATGCTTGTGCAATCGCGTTGGCGGCGGCTTTGTGACCCGATCCAACTGATGCGTGCACAATGGTTACTAGGGGTTTTTGTGCAGGTAAAACTGTCATTTGCTCCGGTTGGGGAGTGGCTTGCATGGGCAGGGGAGCGCTATTGCCCGTCTGCGTTTGATCCATCGATAACTCCCCTTCAGCTTTGTTACGCGATTTAACATTGTAGTGCATGAGTGTCATGTTCACGTAAATTTGGGTATGAGCGCAAAGAACGTCAATGTATCGACGAGAGGATATTCCATGACTACCGATCAGCCGATTGATGTTGCGATTGTCGGTGGAGGCCCCGCGGGCTATGCTGCCGCCATTTACGCTGCGCGCGCCAACCTGACGACGACCGTGATTGAGCAGGGCATGTCGGGTGGACAGATCGCCACGACCAATGAAGTCGAGAACTATCCGGGCATTCCGCTCTTGAGTGGCGCCGAACTCGGCGAGCGTTTTCAGCAACATGCAGAGGGGCTGGGAGCGCAGGTTACATGGAGCATGGTTACGGGTATCGATTACGATGCCGGTGCAGCGCTGTTTACGGTGCATCACGATATGGGCGATACGCTTGCCTCGAGCGTTATCGCTTGCATGGGTGCCACGCCGCGTCCGGCAGGTTTCGCTGGCGAGGATACCTATCGCGGTCGTGGCGTTTCATATTGCGCGACGTGTGACGGCATGTTCTTCCGTGGCAAGCAGGTTTTTGTCATTGGCGGCGGCAATGCTGCCTGTGAGGAAGCCCTGTTCTTGTCAGAAATCGCCAGCAGCGTGACCATCGTCTTGCGTCGCGATCAGTTCCGTGCACCTGATGGTGTTGTTCAGAAAGTACTCGAAAAGGACAATATTACAGTTAGGTACCAAACTAGTATTGTTGAACTTTCTGGTGAAACGATGCCAACGACGATTGCCTTTAAGGACAATGCATCCGGGGAAATTCATACCGAGTCATTTGAGCCTGGCTCGTTTGGCATTTTTGTCTTTACCGGCACGCAACCCCATACCGAGCTTGTTGAGCATCTAGTCGATCTGGCGCCTGATGGCGGCATTCTAACTGATGAATCTATGGCGACCCGCACGCCAGGTCTATTTGCTGCTGGCGATATCCGTTCCAAGCGCTTACGTCAGGTTGTGACCGCCGTTTCTGACGGAGCCATAGCAGCAACGAGCGCATACGCGTTTCTCCGCGGATAAGTACGATAATATATCTTATGTAAGGTTGCTATCTTTAAACAAAGTGGTTGGACGGTGCGTCAATGTGCTGTCCAACCACTTTTACTTAGCGGGTATGTGGTATGCAAAACTAGATAACCTAGAATACAATATAGAAAACGAACGGAGGCCTCTAATGAACCACGTCAAACATGTTATCCCGATGTCCGATACATCGGTCAGCATTAAGCCGGAGGATATTCAGCCGACGGTGCTGCCGGATGCATTTATTCAGTCCGATATGGTGGGTAAACTCAACGCGTTGAGCCTGCCACGCTATGATCAGCTGCCCAACGTAACGCTCTATCGCGATCAGGTTATTGAATATGTGGCGCTGTGGATGGAGCCGCTTTCGATTTGCGTAGAGCAGCCCGTTATCACGCCTTCGATGATCAATAACTACGTGAAAGTCGGACTCGTTCCTGCTCCGGTTAAAAAGCAGTATGGCCGTGAGCAGATTGCGCGTCTCATCGCCATTTGTATCTTTAAGCAGGTGCTGCCCATCGCTGCGGTTCAGGCGCTTTTTAATATTCAGCGCTTGAGCTACGACGCTCCGACGGCTTTCGATTATGTGGTCGATCAACTTGAGGCATCGATTCGTGCGGCGTTTTCCGTCGAGCAGACTCCCGTGCCCGATACTGCACATCAGGTTACGCGCGAGTCGCTGCTCGTACGCAGTGCGGTATCGTCCTTCGTTTCGAAGGCGTACCTGATGAGCTACCTCAAGTTCAATGGGTTTAATAGCTAACCGAGGTATAAGACGGGCGGGATAAAAGCCACTGGCTCTTTATCCCGCCCGTACGTTTGTCTAGTTGGACATTATCTGCCCGAAGCGACGCCCATGCCGTAGCCGATGATGAGGCCGTTCATCTCGGCGTAATAGGAATCCAGGCCGTTGCAGGGCATGATAATCGTCTTGGTTCCGGGCCAGTGCTCGACAATGCGGTCGGCAAGCGCCTGGGCGCCCTCCTCGTTTTCCACGTGATCGATGACGACTACCCCGCCAGTAAAGCCCTCTGCCTCCATGGTGTCGACAATTTTGGCGAGCATCTTTTTCGCGCCACGCGTGTGCCCAACGAGTTCGATTTTGCCCGCTTCACTCGCTGTGCCCAAAATGCGGATATTGAGCTTGTTGGCAATAACGCCGGCTGCCTTAGGAATGCGTCCGGCCTTTGCAAGGTTCTCGTAATTACACAGGCTAAAGAGAATCTTGCTGTTCTGCTCCAAGCTATCGAAGTAGGCGCAGGCGTCCTCAAAGGAGCTATCCGGATTGCTTGCAAGATGGCGGTCGAACAGCAGGAAGATCAGGTCCATTTTACCGCCAGCCGCGCGCGAGTTAACCAAATGAATCTGACGGTTGGGCTCTTCGGCAAGCACCATGTCACGTGCGGTGGCAGCGGCATTGTAGCTTCCCGAGACGCCCTCGGAGATGGGCATGCAGATCGTCTTGTCGGCAAGCCTGAAGAGTTCGGCCCACTCCCCTACGCTTGGACAGGCGCTCGATGATGCGCTGGCTTCCGATTGGATGGCAACATTAAGCTCGTGAACATCGAGCGAAAGGTCATCGATAAATTCACGCTCCCCCACTCGGATTTTAAGGGGTGCAAATGCAAAGGTAGTATGAGGTGCGGTTGGTTGCCAATCGCGAAGATTGCAGCTCGAATCGGAGATAAGTGCCCAGCTCATTGAGGGTCCTTTCTAGTTGTTCCTCAACAATTATAGCTATCTTTTGGACAGATGCTGTGCATATCTAGTATTCAAAACTAGATTGTTGCTTATACGCAAAACGGGCGGTCGAGATAAAACAATGGACCTCGCTCCCAAAGGATGCGAGGTCCACCTTCGTTTACTGAGTTACAACACTTAGTAGCGAACGAAAATGTAATTGTTGTTCATGCCAGCGGCAACGGAGCTGATGATAACGCCAGTCTTGTAGTCGGAAGCATGGATCATCTGGCCGTTACCAATGTAGATGCCGGTGTGGTAAGAGTTAACCACGACGTCACCAGGCTGGGGATCGGACACACGGGTCCAGCCCATAAAGGTGCCCGTGGTGCCAAGGCGGCAATAACGGCCGGTGAGGCAGTAGCTTACAAAACCGGAGCAGTCAAAGCTGTTCGGTCCAATGCCGCCCCAAGAATAAGCATAACCGAGCTTGCTGTACGCGCGCGAAACAACGGTACCACCGTCAACGGACTGGCTCGGTGCGGAAGGCGTCGGAGCCGGAGCGGGCGTCACGGGCTGCGGCGTGGGGGCAGGAGCGGGCGCGGGGGTGTTGTCGCCGCCATTGTTGGTCGTGCCACCACCGTTGTTGGTGTTCTCGGTCGTACCGGCGGTGTCGTTGCTCACCGTGGCCTTTTCGGCAGTGCTGGCATTTATGCCAGCCTGCAGTGCGGCGTTGGCCTCGGCCTCGGCAGCAAGCTCGGCCTGCAGCTGTGAATCCAGGGAGTTCACGACACTCTGGGCCTCAGCCTGCTGGGCATTGAGCTCGTCGACCTTCTTCTGCGTCGCGGCGACGTTCTTCTCCTGCTCGGCTTGCTTATCGGTGAGCTGCTGCTTAAGGTCCTTGACATCCTGAATGGTCTGGGCCTGCTTGTCGGAAACCTTTCCGTAGTAGAACAGACGGTTGAGCATATCGCCCAGATCATCGACGCCCGTCAGAACCTGAAGGAGACTCAGACCGCCGGTCTTGTACTCACCGGCAACGTAGCTCGAAAGCTTTGCCTGGCCCTCGGCAATCTCCTGCTGCTTTTGCGTGATCTCGCCTGCAGTCTGATCAAGCTCTTGCGTCTGTGAGGAGAGCTCTTCATGAATTTGCTGGGTTTGCGTGCCGATCTGCTCGAGCTTGGTACGAGCAGCGGCAAGGTCGGATGCGGTATCGGCGTAGGCCGGAGCCACGAGGCCCAGGCCCAAAACACAAGCGAGGGTTGCCGTAGCAGCGCAGCGTGCCATGTTTCTGTGCGTGTTTGCTGTGCGCATGTAGCTTCCTTTCCGGTATCTAAGGGTAGCGGCTAGTCCACCGTTACCAGGCTAAAGAGCTCAACGTCCTCGTTAGGAGGCGTGAGCTTCTTGCGCGGGTTGAGAAACGCAAGCTCAAGGATACAACCGTAGCCCACAAGCTTTGCGCCCATATCTCGCACCAGTTTACCTGTTGCCTCGACGGTTCCGCCCGTCGCGACCAAGTCGTCCAGAATCAACACGGTATCTTTAGAGCTGATAGCATCGGCGTGGATCTCGATAGAATCCGTTCCATACTCGAGCTCGTAGCTCTCGCTCACCGTTTTGCGCGGCAGTTTACCCGGCTTACGTGCGGGAACAAAGCCGGCACCCAGGGCGACGGCTACGGGCACACCGACCATAAAGCCGCGGGCCTCGGGTCCTACGACCTTTGTAATGCCCATGTCGGCAAAATGCACGGCCAGGGCATCCACCATGGCCTTCAGAGCCTCGGGATTGCCAAAGAGCGGCGTGATGTCCTTAAAGACGACTCCGGGCTCGGGATAGTCGGGGATATCGACGATATGAGATTCGAAGTCGTACATGACGTGACCTTTCATGGATTGCCGGGTGGGCGGCGGTTATTTGCCCGTGTTAGCAGACGAGCTATGCGAGGGGACGACGACTTTGGACGGCTGCACGAGCGACTCGTCGTGCGCGGCAACCGCGGGGACGCTTGTCGCATCGCTTTTAGCCTTGGTGGATTCGGAACGCGCGATCTCCTCATCGAGAGCATCGATGTCAGCGTCCTCAACCACGGCGTTGAGCGACTCAAAGACACGGTTCTTAAGGAGCGCGGTGTGCACACCCTCGGTGAGATCGTGCAGCTTCTTAAAAGCGCGCTCGAGCTTGGCGTCGCGCTCGTCATCGGACGTATCCATGCCGAGCATGCTCACGAGAACCTGCTCAAACATCGAAGACTCGCGGTTTGCCGACGATACGTACTGACGCAGGTTGCGCGGCTCAATGTGGAAGCGCGACAGCTCCGAGCAGTAACGGATAATCGGGAAGTCTCGGCCATCGACGAGCTCACGGTTCTGTGGGCTCTTGATGATGCGGATAAGATCGTTCTCGGCAAGGGAGCGGATAAACGAGATCTCGACGCCGAGCATATCGGGAATGGTCTCGATGGGATGCAGCTTTTGCTTGGTCTCCTTGGGTTCCGTCTTAAGCGGAACATCGGACAGAAGACCCACCTCGTAAGCCAAAGTGGACAGGTCCGTTGCGTTTTCCAAGCGCTGCTTAATGACGTTGAGCGGCATGTAGCGGGTCTTCTGCAGGTGCAGGATGACCTCGAGGCGGTCAACGTCTTCCTTGGAGTACTGGCGATACCCCTTAGGCGTACGATGAGGGGTGATGAGCCCCTCATCTTCTAGAAATCTAATTTTTGAGTTCGATAGATCGGGGTATGCGCCTCGAAGAAGGTTGACGACTTGGCCGATACTCAGATAGTTGCGTTCGGCCATTACCTACTCACCGGTTTCGATGCGCTCCGGCGTGCTCTCGTGGTAGATGAGCGTGAACGTACCGATCTGAACGGAAGAGCCGTCGTGCAGCGGGGCTGCATTGACGATGGCACCGTCGACCCAGGTGCCATTGAGCGAGCCCAAGTCCTCGATGCGAGCGCCGAGGCCCTCGCGAATAATGCGCGCATGGCTGCGCGAAACGGTCATGTCATTGAGGAAGATGCCGTTTGCAGGATCGCGGCCGATGGTGGTCACATCGTCCTCGAGCTCAAAAGCGGCACCAGTCTGCGGACCCTTGACGATGGACAGAACGGGGGCGGTGATGCGCACGTTGGCCATGAGGTCGGGAACGGTGACGTCGCTTGAAGGCACGCGGAATACGCAGGTAGCGTCAGCAGTCTTATCATTCTGAGGCATATTGTTAACCATGTTGTCCATGACAACCCCTAACTTATCGCGGACGTGCCGCAAATAATGAACCGTACGTAATCATACCCCAATGAATCAGTCTTCGATTTCAGGGTTCAGAAAGTCGATGTCCTCGTCCTCGGGATGCGTGAGAGCCTGTTTAATGGCCGCTCCGCCCTTAATGGAGTAGATAACAGCCGTGAGCATGGAGAAGATCACGCCGCCGTACACAAAGAAGATGCCGAGGGGCACCGAGCTTCCGTTGAGGCCCGGGAAGGCCTTAAGGGTTGAAGGTAAAAGATGCAGGCCGTCAATAACTGGGAAACCGAGCAGCATGAGCGAGAAGCCGGTCATGAGCAGCGCAGTGGCAATCTTTCCGGGAAACACGACATCGATGGGACGACGGTGGTAATGGCGCACGATGAGCGTGCCAAGGCCCAGGTAGATGTCGCGACCGATGATGAGTACGCAGACCCAGATAGGCAGCTCGCCACGGACCACCAGGCCCAAGACGCCCGTAAACAGCAGCGCGCGGTCGCAGATGGGATCCATGACCTTGCCGAGCCACGAGACCGTCTTGGTCATGCGGGCGATCTGCCCGTCCATCCAGTCGGTGGAGGCGGCGATGGCATAAATCACGATGGCGACGATGCGGTTGTTATCCGTCACAAACAGGTACAGAAAGACGAGCGTGAGGATCAGGCGCGTAAAGGTGATGAAATTGGAGATCGTGAAGATCTTATTCGACGGGTAATCGGAAGTGCCGATAAGCTCCTTTTTGATCTTCTTTTTGATTCCCACAGGACTCCCCCGCTGGTTAACGACAAAACTTTCGATACTATACCCGTTCCTGCGATGTCTATCCAGCGCAAGCATAGAGAGTCCAGACATGTGGAGGACGTTGCTGGTCGGCACGTGGAGTCGCATTTGTGTACATCAGCCCCCAAAGATGCCAAAAAATAACGGCGCTGGTGAGGTGCTCTTCGCGTCAAGTCACTTTGCTTTCGAGCGCAAGGGACGCTCGAGCCAGGATGGAGAGGGCGAAAGCTACACCCTCACCGACCTCGACGGGGTCAATCGCATCGACTGCAAAAGCGGCTTCGGGTTCTACGCAGAGCCGAGGGCCGAGTCACAGTGGGCAGCAGCAAAGCGTGGTCCTGGACCTTCGCCAACGTTTCGCTGCGCAAGCTCTTTGAAGCATCGCTTGCGACGGGAAACCCGATAAGGTGGAGCTAGAGATGGCGGCGTTCACCTTTTGGTTCCACCTGCCAGCACCTCCTCTCTCGATGCCGCAAGGGTTTCTTCGCGGTGATAGACCGACACCGTTCATCGTTGTTACGGGCTCGTTCGCAAAGTCGTGAACACGCTCCCCTCTTGTTCAGCGCATAATAGTGCACCGTGTGCGGCTGTGCGGTCGCACGCTAAAGGAGATGTGCCCGCATGGGCATCGAGAGAGAGGATGCAGCATGAACCTGAGGGAGAAGTACGGTGAGTGGGGCCTGATCCTGGGCGCGACCGAGGGCGTCGGCAAGGCGTTCTGCGAGAAGATCGCCGCCGGCGGCATGAACGTCGTCATGGTCGGCCGTCGCGAGGAGAAGCTGAACGTGCTCGCAGGCGAGATCCGCGAGACCTACGGCGTGGAGACCAAGGTCGTGCGCGCCGACTTTAGCCAGCCCGGCGCTGCCGAGACCGTCTTCGCCGCGACCGAGGGCCTGGACATGGGCTTCATGAGCTACGTGGCCTGCCTGCACAGCTTCGGTAAGATCCAGGACACCCCCTGGGAGAAGCACGAGGCCATGATCAACGTCAACGTCGTGACCTTCCTCAAGTGCTTCCACCACTACATGCGGATCTTTGCCGCCCAGGACCGCGGCGCCGTGATCAACGTCTCGTCGATGACCGGCATCAGCTCCAGCCCCTGGAACGGCCAGTACGGCGCGGGCAAGGCCTTCATCCTCAAGATGACCGAGGCCGTGGCCTGCGAGTGCGAGGGCACCGGTGTCGACGTCGAGGTCATCACCCTCGGCACCACCCTAACCCCCAGCCTGCTGTCCAACCTCCCCGGCGGCCCGCAGGGCGAGGCCGTCATGAAGATCGCCCTCACCCCCGAGGAGTGCGTCGACGAGGCCTTTGAGAAGCTGGGTAAGGAGCTCTCCGTCATCGCCGGCCAGCGCAACAAGGACTCCGTCCACGACTGGAAGGCCAACCACACCGAGGACGAGTACATCCGCTACATGGGCTCGTTCTACCGCGACTAGCGGCTGCCGCGGCGCGTGCGCGAGGGCGCGTGCGGGTTCGCAGGTAGAGATGCGAGTGCGAGGGTTTCTTTGCGGGGGCGTGCGGATGCGGCGCCTGCGAGGGAACCCTCTTTTCGTGGGTGGGCGCGACGGTATCTCTGCGCTCATCGTCGAGGGCGACCTGCCCGGCTCCCTCGCGATCTCCCCGCACGGGATATCATCGTACTGGAGGGCGACGTTGAGGTACTCGAGCGGCTTGTAGACCTCGCGCAGGTCGCAGTACTGGAATAGGACGTCGCAGTCGATCTCGGTGTTGGCCGTGCGCCACAACATGAGGCCGAATCCGCCCCCGGCTGGACAGGCCAACAACGAAGGAGCACACGGAACCGGCGCGGCGTTACAACCGTCTCGGCAAGCGTGTCACTTGGCCAAGTCATGATGCCGACAAACCCGGAAATGCTCCAACGGAGCGCCGAACGAGGGTAACAATATAAAGCCGTGCAACACGCGTTGGACGACCAGAACAACCCAAACAAAGGCCTGTCGGTCCCACCTTCAAGCCCAATAGCAAAATGTGCATCAGCGGATTTGCAGCGATACAAGTCTCAACCGTCACCATCACACCGCAGCGCGCCTAGTCCCACTCATCCTACTGCAAATGTCCCAGAACGAGAAAAGGACCAGCTTAACATGCCACCCTTTATATCCGCACGCGCGTAATTCAACTCATAAGGACCGGCTATCCCTTACCTGTGACACAATCTCAAACGCACAGAACAGAATCATCAGTCCAATCATCGCATAAGAGGCAGCCGAACCTTCAAGCACTATTCCACAAAGAACAATCTCCGCGCCGCCAATAAGAACTGTTATCAGGCGCTCCGCCTTTTTGCTCTCGCCGCTTGCATAAAAAGGCGGCAAAGCGCACAAGATCACATATAGCCCGGGAAGGGAATACAGGATCGATAGTCCAAGCCCCCCATCAACCGCAGTGTTTTGCGTAAGAATCAACTGAACCCAAACGGCAATTATCACTGAGCAGGTTGTCGATAAAAGAAGACTAGAAATATAGCACGCAACAAAGTCCCGTCGCATTCGAACAGAGAAATCCGCAAACTCTCTTCGCCGCGTGGAAACAATAAGGTACACAGAAATTGCAATAGAACCAATCAGAGAAAACAGCGGAACAACCAGCAATTCAAGCTTATTACCCCATCGATCAACCACACCCCCACTCCAATGAGCGGGAATTGCATCGGGGAGGACTGACCAAGCCGCCCATAGAATCAGAAATGGAAGAATAGAGAGGATGAAAGATGATAACACTGCAGTAATTTTTTTGAGGCTCTCATCGATTCCGCATCTCCTTGCGCGCCCACATTCCACTCCGCCTTAAATCAAGTATAAATAGATGGCGCTCGGTATTATTGGCGCAATCGCGATAGCGATTACCGCCGTTGTTTCTTTAAAAATGGTAGGAATACATGTCTCCAAGAATTGATATATCGATTGACGAGTTATCCGAAGCGTCGAGCCTTCTTGATGGACATGACTATTCGTCACAAATCATTCCGCGCATCGCCGGGGTTCCAGTAATACTCGATATATCTGGATGCCCCCATTCCCCTTTTTTCGAAGTTGAATATGATGACAGGACGATTAGGTTTACAAGTCAAGCAAGTTAATAATCTATGTGGTCAATGTGATACCGTTGAACCCGCATATCGATACCGCTCAGCCATTCGCCTCGCCC
>CAUAAR010000003.1:0-109883 GCA_958427035.1 uncultured Collinsella sp.
CCGCACATGTGCGGATGAATGTGGGAGGTGTTCGGATGAAGTTGATAATCAAGGCTACCGAGAAGGGCTTGCGATTCGAGTCCCCACCTTAGCATTTGAACCATTTGGCACTATAATTACCGTAGGCATGCGCACAACGTTGCGCTTAATCAAGAGGAGAAAACGTATGGGTCTGTTTGATATGTTCAAGAAGAAGGCTGAGCCCGCGGCTGCCGCTGCTCCGGCCTCCATCTCTGCTTCTGCCGGCGCCGACGTGCTGTGCTCGCCCGTCAAGGGCAAGGTCATCAAGATGGCCGACGTGCCCGATCCCGTCTTTGGTGGCGAGGTTCTGGGCAAGGGCTGTGCCGTGTGGCCCGAGGACGATCTGGTCTACGCTCCCTGCGACGGTAAGGTGACCGTCACCATGGGTCACGCCGTGGGTCTGCAGTCCGATAGCGGCATCGAGGTTCTGGTGCACGTTGGCGTCGATACCGTCAACATGAACGGCGATGGCTTCGAGGGCTTCGTCAAGGCCGACGACGTTGTGAAGGCCGGCCAGCCCATACTCAAGATCGACCGCGCCAAGATCGCCGCTGCCGGTTACAAGGACTGCGTCGTGGTGGCCGTGTCCAACACCGCCGAGTTTGCCGACGTCGAGCTCACCGTTGAGGCAGAGTCCGCCGTCGCCGCCGGTGACGCCATCGTTAAGGTCGTTCGCAAGTAAACTGCGGCGTTCAAAGGATGTGCAAGGGTGGTCGGGTTTTCCGGCCACCTTTTTTATTGCACCGTGGGGAAGCGTTTTATTGCGCGTTGGGCGGGCTTGCAAACCGTTCGGACGCTAAAACGAACCGACCGCGCCTTCGCGTTGCCGAGGGTGTTCATAAGTGGATAGTATGGGCTTACTTATTACAACGTGTGCCGCGTCCGGGAAGCGCGGTGCCGCTCATTGGGAGGAACAACATGAAAAAGAAGCTGCTGCTTGCGCCCCTCATGGCCGTCTTGGTTGCATGCGTGGTCGTGCTTTCCGGCTGTGGAGGTCCTTCGGTTGAGGAGCTCATCACCGAGGATCTTACGACGCAGTTTGACGAGGTCAAGAACGGTGGCGACGACTTCCTTTCTGGTCTGGAGGAAGCTTCGGGCGACGAGTTCGAGCAGCTGGGTATCGATCCCAAGGAGTATGCCAAGACCTATCTCGAGGGCTTTGACTACAAGATCGGCGACGTGACGGTCGACGAGGACAAGGGTGTCGCGACCGCCGAGGTCTCTATCACCTGCAAGTCTATGAACAAGATCGTCGAGGACTTCTCCACCCAGTATCAGGAGAAGGTCGCCGCGCTTGACACGGTTCCTTCCGATGACGAGCTGTACAAGATGGCCGGTCAGGTTATGGTCGATGTGACCAAGGCCACCGAGCCCAGGAAGACCACGGTTATCTTCAAGTACACCTGCAACGACGACGGCGAGTGGTCTGCCGACGACTCCGTCAACTCCGAGATGATGGATGCAATGCTGAGCTAGTTCGTTGCGCGGTAGTTCGTTACGGCGTTTTACCAAACGCCGTAACTGCTCGACGCTGCAAACGCCCCTAAGCGGCAATCTGACGTTCAATTTCAAGGGCGCGACCAGAAGGTCAGCGCCCTTTCATTTCACGTCACCTTGCTCGCTTAGGGGCGTTTTCGCTGTCCGTCCTCTACCTGCGGCGTTGCCATGGTGGTCATTGGGGCGGCACTTGGGGACGTTCCTTTTCTGACGGCAGTTGGGGACACTCCTTGTGCCAGCGTTGCATCGAGTGCTTGGGAAACCGCGACCCGGTTTTTGGCCGAATAGTGGGTCGCATTTTCCGGATGGGGTGGGTTGCGGAAAGTGCGACCCGGAATATTGTTCTGAAACGGGATGCGGTTTCCCTGATGCGCCTCAAACGGAAAGCGTATCCCATTCCGGAGCTCCAAAACGGGATGCGCTTTTCGCGCGGAAGAATTGCCGCAGCTGCGTTAAGCAGTGTCGCTCGTTACTCGCCCAGGATCAGCGCTGCGAGCTCGCCCTGGGTGTCCACCACGTAGTCGGCGCCGGCGGCTTCCAGCTCTGCGCGGCCGCGGAAGCCCCAGCTGACGCCCGCGCTCTTAAGGCCGGCGTTGTGGCCGGTCAGGATATCGACATTGGAATCGCCTACGTAGAGCGTGGTCGACGGATCGGCGCCTAGCTCTTCCATCACATGCAGTGTGACGGGCGCTTCGGGCTTGGGCGGAAACGCATCGACGCGGCCCTGCACCAGCGCAAAGCGCTCGGAACCAAAATACTTCTCGATAAGCGGAGCCGCCGAGACGTGGTCCTTGTTAGTGAGCACGGCAAGCTGCACGCCCGCGGCGCGCAGGCGGTCGAGCATCTCGATCGTACCGGCATAGGGGGCGGTGTGGTCCTCCTTGTGCTCGCCGTAGTAAGCCCTAAACTCGGCAAGCGTTTGCTCAAACATACGGCTGTCGCCCGCATACTCGGCAGGCATAAAGCGTTCGACCAGCTTGAGCATGCCGTTTCCCACCTTGTAGCGGTACTCGTCTACGGCGAACGTGGGCCAGCCGTGCATCTCGCAGGTATGGTTGCCGGCGGCCGCCAGATCCTCGAGCGTGTTGAGGATGGTGCCGTCCAGATCAAAGATCACATGGGAAAAAGCTGCTGCCATGAAAGCTCCCGTCATTGGGTTTCAAAACGCACCTCATAATACTGGGCATGCGTGCCGGGCATGTTTGGAATCTGAATATCTTTAATAGCCCTGAGCCTTTGTCGTTAGCAAATTCTCGGTAGCTGCTCTCCCACGAGCATGTCGAGGATGCGGGTCGAGCCCCAGCCAGTGCGCACGCGCACGGCGGGATGGGCGCCCTCGGCAAGTGGCAGCACGCGACCGATGATGGCGGCGTTTTCGCCGTAGTGGGCGGCGCGCATGGCGGCTAGAGCCGCATCGGCCTGCTCGGCCGGCACGACGGCAACCATCTTGCCCTCGTTTGCCACCTGCAGCACATCGTAGCCGAGCATCTCGCAGGCGGCCTGCACGTCGGGACGCACGGGCACGGCATCCTCGTCGACCTCCATGGCAACGCCGCTGGCCTGCGCAAACTCGTTGAGCGTCGAGGCCAGGCCACCGCGCGTGGGGTCGCGAAAGCAACGCGTGCCGGGCGCTGCGGCCAGAACGTCGGCAATCAGGTGGTTGAGCGGTGCGGCATCGCTTTCGATCGTGCTCGAAAACGCCAAGCCCTCGCGCTGGCTCATGATGGCGATGCCGTGGTCGCCCAGCGTACCCGATACCAGGATGACATCGCCGGGCTGGCAGTTTGCGCCGCTGAGCGCCACGCCCGCAGGCACCTCGCCCACGCCGGCGGTATTGATGTAGACGCCGTCGGCCCCGCCGCGCTCGACCACCTTGGTGTCGCCCGTGATTATGGACACGCCCGCCTCGCGTGCCGTCTCGGCCATCGTCTGCACAATCTGGCGGAGCCTATCCATGGGATAGCCCTCTTCGAGGATAAAGCCGCACGATAGGTAGCGCACGTTGGCGCCCGAGGTCGCGACGTCGTTGACGGTTCCGCACACGGCGAGGCGGCCGATGTTGCCACCGGGGAAGAACTGCGGCGAGACTACAAAGCTGTCGGTCGACATGGCGATGCGCCCGCTCGCGGGCAGCGCGGCGACGCCGGCGTCGTTGCCTTCGAGCAGCTCGGGCGAACCAAAGGCATCTAAAAAGACCTCATCGATGATGCGTTTCATCATCTGGCCGCCGGAGCCGTGACCCAGCAGGACGGTGCTATCGGTAACGCTATTGGACATATCGAAAACTCCAATCGTGGGTGGAATTATATGGGTGAGGCGCAGCGTCGACCGGTCCGCCGTTCGTTAGAACGGCGGAACCCATTAGCCTCGGTAGCGGAAATATGCTGCGCAGCTGCCCTCGGAGCTCACCATGCACGGGCCGACGGGGTGCTCGGGCGTGCAGGTGCGGCCAAAGAGCGGGCAGCTGCTCGGCGTAATGGCCCCGCGCAGCACGTCGCCGCAGCGGCACCCGCGCGGCTCGACTGTCGCCTCAACGGGCACATCAAAGCGGGTATGGGCATCAAAGCGCGAGAATTCGGGACGAATGGCGAGTCCCGAAGCCGCAATCGACCCCAATCCGCGCCATGTGGTATCGCACGGCTCAAATACCTGCTCGACCAGCTGGCGCGCCACGGGATTGCCGTCGGCATTGACGCCGCGACGGTAGGCGTTGTCGATCGCGGGCTGCCCCTCAACAACCATCTGGACCAGCATGCAGATACCCTGCAAGATGTCGACCGGCTCAAATCCCGTTACCACGCCTGGAGTCTTAAACTCGTCGACCAAAAAGCCAAAGGGGGCTAAGCCCGTGATGGTGGCGACGTGGCCCGGCAGGATAAAGCCGTCGATAGTGGTCTCGGGATCGTTGGCGATGGCGCGCAGCGCCGGCGGCGTGGTCTTGTGGGCGCAATAGACCGAGAAGTTCAAAAGCCCGCGCGCTTCGGCCTCCAAGATGGCGGCGGCGATGGTGGGCGTTGTGGTCTCAAAGCCCACGCCCATAAAAATAACCGGGCGATCGGGGTTTTGCTCGGCAATGTCGAGTGCATCGAGCGGGGAGTACACAATGCGAATGTCACGCCCTGCCGCCTTTTGTGCAGCGAGCGAGGTGGACGATCCGGGCACGCGCATCATGTCGCCAAAGGTGGTGATGATGACGCCGTCTATGTTGGCGAGCGCGATTGCGTGGTCGATGTCGCGGTTGGCGGTGACGCAGACGGGGCAGCCCGGGCCGCTCAGCAGCTTGAGCCCGGCCGGTATAATGGAGCGAAAGCCATAGCGCCCGATGCTCACGGTATGCGTGCCGCAGACTTCCATAAGGTTGATGGTGCGGTCGCCAACAAGCTCATGAATGCGCTCGATGAGCTCGTGAGCCAGCTTGGGATCGCGGAATGCCGAGAAATCGATACCGGAGCGCGCCGGCTGCTCGGGCGCCACTAGTAAGCCTCCGCCGGGTTGGTGGTCAGCTGGTCTTCTTCGACCAGCTCGGACATGGCATTAACAAGCTCGAGCGTTTCCTGTGCTTCCTGCTCGTCGACAATCTGGATGCCAAAGCCGGCGTGTACGAGAATATAGTCGCCAACCTGCGCCGTCGGCACGAGTCGCAGCGACACGGGGCGCTCGATGCCCATCATGTCGACGGTGGCCTTGAGGTCGTCGTCGCGTTTGACTACTTTACCGGGAACGGCAAGGCACATATTGTTCCCCTTTTATACGCTTTGCGCTGGACGGGCGCTCAATAATCCATCAGTTGATGGTAGCGCTCGCGGGCGCTGCGGGCAAACGCGCTACACCTGTGAGACGGCGGCTTGCGGGCTGGCCGAACAGCCTACTGCGATGCAACCTGCGCAAGACGAGCGCTTGCGACTGCCGCCTGACCGTAGGCGATGCAGCCGTCATTGACGGGTACGGTGTGGGGGACAAGGACAGTAAGGCCTGCGCTTTTGAGCTCGCGGGCGAGGAGCTGAAGCAGAAGTCGGTTCATGAAGACGCCGCCCGAGAGCGCGACGGTGTCGATGCCCTCGTGCACGCAGATATCGCTGGCGATGCGCGCCGAGGAGCGCGCGATGGCGATATGGAAGTCGAGCGCGAGCCTGCCGGCGGGTACGCCGGCCCTGATTCCCTCCAAAAGCGCCTCAATAAGCGATCTGGAGTTTAGAACATGGCAGGCGTCCGGACGGGATGATTCGGTTACGGAAAAGCCCGCTATATTTCCGGTGGGGCAGGCGCTTTCACTGCTGAGCGCGCGCCAGGCGGCAGCCTCAAGCTCGATGGCGGGTTCGCCCTCGTAGGTTGCCTTGTCGCAGATGCCCAGAATTGCTGCCGCGGCATCAAAGAGACGCCCCATGCTGCTGGTACGCGGGCTGTTGATGCCGCGCTCGATCATGGTGGCTGTCACGCTGCGCGTTTGTTCGTCGAGGCCGTCCAAAAGCCGAGCGGCACCTGGGTGCTCGAGCAGGCCGAGCTCACTGAGCAGGGCGAAGGCGTTGCGGCGGGCGTCGCGCACGGAGGCCGCCCCACCGGGGAGCGCCCAGGTGCGCAAATGCGCGGCGCGCTCAAAGCCGCCAAGGCTGGCAACAAGAAACTCGCCGCCCCAAATGGTCCCATCGGTGCCGGCGCCGGTGCCGTCAAAGGCGATGCCAAGGACGCGCGCGTCGGTTGTAAGCTGGCCCGCGGCGATGGCTTCGGCCATTACGCTCGCGATATGCGCATGATGGTGCTGCACCTCGACGAGCGGCAGATTGCATTTTCGTGCCTGCTCGCGCGCCCACTGGCCCGATAGATAGCTGGGGTGTACATCGCAGGCCAAGGCGGCGGGCGCCAAGTCAAAGAGATCTTCCAAGCGCGTGCGCGCGGCGTTCCAGGCATCGAAGGTCCCGCCGTTTTCAACATCGCCGATATGCTGCGACACAAAACAGGTTGCCTCGCCGTTCGTCCCTTCACGCGTGAGCGCAATCGTGGCCTTTTGTTGTGGCCCGCAGGCTAGCACGCAGGACGGAGCGCCGTCGAGCGCCGGCAACGGTAGCGGCTGGGGTGCATATCCGCGAGCGCGGCGAACGGGCATAATGGCGCCGTCGACCACGCGCACTACAGAGTCGTCGTAGCGCGAGAGGATCGCGCGGTCGTTGCCGAGCAACGCGTCGGCGATGCCGGCAGCAACGAGGTGTTCCCAGGCAAGGTCGTCGTCGGTCTCGATGGGTTCTTCGCTCAGGTTTCCGCTGGTCATGACGAGCGCGTGCATACCGCAGACTTCTGCCGCGGCAAGCAACAGATGTTGAAGCGGCGTATAGGGGAGCATGACGCCGAGCTCGGGCAGGTCGTGCGCGACAGATGGCGCGAGGGCGAGGATGTCGGGGGAACCGTCGTTGTCCTCGCTAACAGTGCGCCGGCGCAGCAGCACGATGGGGCGGATACTGCCAGCGAGCAGATCGCGTTCAGCATCGTCGATATGACACAGGCGCTCGGTATCAGCAAGACTGCGTACCATGACGGCAAGTGGTTTGTTGCTGCGGCGTTTGCGACGGCGCAACTCGGCCACCGCCTGCTCGTTGGCAGCGTCACAGGCTAGATGGAATCCGCCCAGGCCCTTGATGGCGACGATGCCACCGCTGGCCAGCAGCTCAACGCAGCGCTCGATGATAGCGTCGCTGGCCTCGCGTGTGGTGCCGACGGCCGGTGTCGCGGACGAATTCCCGCACGCATTGCCGTTTACAGCCTCGCGCCACGTAATATGCGGCCCGCAATCAAAGCAGGCATCGGGCTGCGCGTGAAAACGCCGGTCGAGTGGGTCGACATACTCCGCAGCGCACTTGGGACACATGGGAAAACAATCCATCGACGTGGCCGCTCGGTCATAAGGCAGCGATCGGATGATGGTAAAGCGTGGGCCGCAGTTAGTGCAGTTGATAAAGGGGTAGTGATAGCGTCGGTCGGCGGGATCGAACAACTCGCGCAGGCAATCGTCACAGGTGGCGATATCGGGCGAGACGAGCGTCGTGTGTGCGGTCTGGTCCTGCGACGCCACAATGTGAAAGCCCTGCTCATCGGCAGCGCTCCAGCCGCCAGGCTCCAAATCCGCAATATCGACTCGCTCTACGCGAGCCGCCGCAGGCGCATGCTCGGAAAGCGCGGCAACAAAAGCATCGAGTGCATCGGCCGGAGCGTGCGCCTCGATATGCACGCCGTCGCCCGCATTGAGCACCCATCCACAAATGCCATGTGCCATGGCCTCGCGATACACAAACGGTCGCATGCCAACGCCCTGCACAATGCCCGTCACATGAATATGCACATGCCGCATGCGACACCCCTCATCAAAACCGACCAAAAAGGGACAGGTTTATTTTGGTAGGTAAAACTTCTAAACCTGCCAAAACAAACCTGTCCCTATTTGGCAGGTGCGCTGCGGGAAATCCCGCTACAGCCCCAGGCTCTGCTTGGTGGCGGCGCACGTGAGCTCGCCGTGCTTAACGCCGCGCAGGCCCAGCAGGCGGTCGGCTAGTTCGTAGACGCGCTCGCCGCGACCCTTGAGTGCCAGGATTTCCAAGCAGTTGTGGTGATCCAAATGCACGTGCATCGTCGATACGATCTCGTCGGTGTAGTCGTGCTGCACCTCGTCCAGGCGGCGCGTCAGATCGCCGGTGTGATGGTCGTAGATCATGGTGAGCGACCCGATAACGTGCTCATCGGGCGTGCGCATCTGCTCTTTGGCGATCGAGGCGCGAATCAAATCGCGCACGGCCTCGGAGCGGTTGGCCACGTCGCCGCGGCGCGCGATCTGCTCGTCAAAACGGCGCAGCAGGTCGTCGGGTGCGGTAACCGAAAAACGGACCAGCTCGGAGCCGGAGCCACTACAGTGGCAGCCCGCGTCACCGTCCGCCCCGTGCGGATGCTCGTGCTCGTACTCGCAACAGTGCTCGTGTTCGGCCACCTTACACCAGCTTCACGGAGCCGACGGAGTTGTGGTCGGCCTCGATGGCTTCCTCGTAGCCCTCGAGCGCGTCATGCGCCTCGTGGAGCGCGGCCATGGCGGCCTCGAGCTTGGCGCCGATGCGCTCCATGTCAAAATTCTCGGTCGCATGCAGCAGCTGATGGCTCCACTCGTGAGCGAGCTCGATGGTGTCGTCGACCTGCTTGACGCTCATGGCAAGCTGGCTCATGTTCATTCCAACATCATGCATGGGAAATCTCCTTTTGTATGGGGCAGTTCAGTGGTTCAGATTTTACTACGCCCGCTCTGCGCGCAGCTGCATAAGAAAACGGGTACGAGTCTGTGCGACCCGCACCCGTTCACTGGGGGCTGTTTGTGACTACCATACTATCCGTGGTTGCACTCGGTGCATTCAGAAGTCCGGCGAGCGGCGTAAAAGCGCTCATGGACGGCAGGCAGACGGCAACATGTAACAAGCGTATTACAGATGCTTCTCCAGCAGCGCCTGCAGCCTCGCCTTGGGCAGAGCGCCAACCGAGCGGTCAATCTCCTCGCCGTTCTTAAACACAATCAGCGTGGGGATGCTCATGACGCCATACTTCATGGCCAGGTCCTGGTTGTCGTCGACGTTGCATTTGGCAACGGCAAGCTTGCCCGCCAGCTCATCGGCAACCTCGTCAACGATGGGCGAGAGGGATCGACAGGGCCCGCACCACGGTGCCCAAAAATCGACCAGCACGGGCAGGCTGTCGTTAACGATGGAATCGAAGTTCTCGGGGGTAATCTGATTAATGTCAGCCATGGTGACCTCCATAATGCGACGCGGCTCGGCCGCGTAAAACTCAGTACGACCGTGCTTATACCCAGCCGCCCGCAAAGCAACCACTCGCGGGCGGCTCTTTTATATAATGGTGGGCACGCAAACGATTGGAGAGCGCATGCCCACGTCACAAAGCCAGAAAAAAGAAGCCATCGCCCAGGCGACCGAGCAGGAGCTCGCATCGCTCGCGGTCCGTGGCGTGCGTATTGCGGGCAACGCGTGCTCGCCGATCGTGCTGGTCAAAGGCGATTTGGACGAGGCCGAGCGTTCGGGTGGCGAGCTTGCCGCCGGCCCGGATGGCGCGGCGTTGCGCAAGGCGCTTGGGGCCATCGGCTACGCGCCCGAGGATTTTTGCGTGCTGGCAAGCGTCGCCGGCGTGGGTGACGGAGCGGTCGCGGTGGGCGAGACTCTGCCGTGCGAGCTGTTCCGTGAGGCGCTTGAGGCTTTGGACCCCGAGGCGGTGCTACTGCTCGACAACAACGCGGCTGACGCCATGCGCGAGACCTACGCCGATATGCTCGTGGCGATCGATGACTTCGACACCGCCATGCTCAAGCCCGGCTTGGTCGCCCATGTGCAGGGTCGCCGCGTGCTCGCGCTCGACGGTTTTGAGGCGGCGCTCACTGACAAAGCCGCCAAGCAGCGCATGTGGGCCTACATCAAGCAGCTGACCCCGGCGGCCGCTCCGCTGTAGCGGATTGGCGCCGGTGAGCGATTGCCTGGCGGGCAAGACACGCCGCGAGATCGGCGCCGCACTTCTACATCACAGCGCGCAGCTCAAACCGATCGCCGTTAATGCGGAACTGGCAGTTGCCGTTCATGCGCTCCACGGCAAGTTTGATGCTCCTGGTGCCAAAGCCGTGGCCCGCATGCCGGGTCACGGGCATGCCGTCGACCATGCGCGGCGCGCGGTCAAACGTGTTGGAAACTAACAGCAGCAGCTGGCCGTCCTCTAATCGCAGGTCAAAGTCGACGAATCGCTTTCCTTGGGGTGCGGCGCTTGCGGCGGTGATAGCGTTTTCCAAGGCATTTGAGAGCACGCTAAACAGGTCGGCGTCACCTACGTGGATGGTTTCGGGTACGGCGGCGCGCAGGTTGGCGGTAATGCCGTTTCTATTGATATCCGAGTTAAATGACGAAAGCGCGATGTTTACGGTCTCGTTGGCGCAGAAGCGGCGTACGGCGGTGCGATCGCCGGCTTCGCAGAGTTCATCGATGCGTTTGAGCGCCTCGTCGGTGTGGCCCTCCTCAATTAAAGCGGCCAGGCCACGTAGGAAGTGGCGCATATCGTGGCGAAGAATCGACAGCTCGCGCCCAGATTGACGCCAAGCCTCGAGCTCTTTGATGGCGGCGCTGTCGCGGGTTTCGAGCATCCAGCGCTCTCGCTCGGCGGTTTCCTTTTCTTCGTATTCGCGCAGGTAAACGGCAAGAAACATAAGATAGAACGCGCAGAGCGCAAATGCCAAAAACTCAACCGTTACCACCGAGCCCGAGTGGAACAGCGTGGTGTAGACGTTGGTGGCATAGTCAAAGACGTAATAGACGAGCGGCAGGATTAAAAGGATGCCCAGCTCGGTGGTGCTTTTAATCGCCAAGCGCGGACCGATGTCGCCGGCCCAATGCAACAGGACGGCAAAGACGGCGAGTGTGGTCGCGATGCGCGCCAGATAGTACGCGATCTGCGAGTCGGTTGCGGCAAATGCGGCGATGCCCATCCAATTGCTGAACTGGCAGCTCAGATAGGCGCTCGTAATGCCGAGCACGGCAAGCAGCGGGCTCAGGCGGTAGCGCGCGCACAAATAGATGACGAGCGGCAAATGCACGACGAGCGGATATACCTGGCGGGCAAAAAGCTCGCCGCCGACGGCATTGGCGAGGCCAAATGCGCATCCGGTTACGGCACCGACCAGCACCAGTTCAAGCGCATGACGCCGGTTGATCTCGACACCGCACAGCGCCGCCGAGGCAAAGACGCCAAAGAGCAGCGTCGTGGCGTGGTGGATTGCCCAAAGGACCATTTCGACCGAGGAGACCATCAGTCTCTCCCACCCTCAAAGCGCGCCGCAAAGTAGGCGTCTTGGAATCCCTGCTTGCAGCTGCGCGAAAGCGGGATGCACGCGCCGGAGCGCATAACGATGTCCGTGCGGTCAAAGTGATCGATATTGCGCAGGTTGACCTGGTAGCTGCGGTGGCATTTAAAGAAGACCGCGTTTTGCTCCAAGCGGTCCTCGACGCTGCGGAACGACTCGAGTGCCTCGATATCGCGTCCGTCGCGCAGGTGGAAGACCACGTGCTTGTTGCGCGCCTCGGCATATTCGATGTCGGACAGGCGCAGGGCGTGGTAGCCAAAGGAAGTTTTGATCACGAGCTCGTCGGTTGCCGCCGGGTGCATGCTCGAAAGCTCGTTAAGTAACTGCGCCAGGCGTTCGTAAGTCACGGGCTTGAGCAGATAGTCGAAGGCGCGGACCTCGTAGGATTCAAGCGCGAACTCGGGCGACGAGGTGAGGAACACCAGGCGCACGGCGGTGTCGGCCTGGCGCAGTTCGCGTGCGGTGTCCATGCCGTTGACGAGCGGCATGATCATGTCGAGCAGAATGATGTCGGCGCGCGATGCGGCATGGCGGGCCAGCAGGTCCTCGCCGCGCGTGACGAGCGCAACATCGACCGTCGTGCCCGTCTCGGTCGACCAACGGTCGATCATCCGGTGCAGTCTATCTAGAAAAGCGACATCATCGTCGCAGGCAATAATCTTGAGCATTCTAAGCCCCCTTAGTAGTTCGATTTTGCCACATTGGGTGCGGACCGCTTGTGGGGGTGCGGACCGTTTGCGCCCCACGGCGTGCAACTCGCGCCAAGCGGTATTGCGGTGGCGAAAGATGCCTCCTGCGCCATCGAGAGCTCAGCTATTCTCAGCTTGCCAGTTCGAATATGGACCTGCCACATGATTGAATCTTTATTTCAACTTTACACCTAGGTTTACAGCTGTCTTGTCAGCTGTAAACCTAGGTGTCATACTAAAGCCCCAAGATTCGCCAAAAGAGAGGGGCCTTGATGGCACAGAGCGCGAACATGGATGCGTCGGAGCTTGCACGCGATATCGCGGCCGGCCTGGCATCGGCAACGACGGCAACGGAGCGTGCGGCACTGGTGCCCGCAGAGCTCGTCGAGGCCATTCAGCAACTAAAAACCCAACGTGACGCGGTGATCCTGGCGCACTATTACGTGGCGCCCGAGGTCCAAGCCGTTGCCGATTACGTCGGCGATAGCTTCTACCTGGCAAAGCTCGCCAAAAGCCTACCGCAGCAGACCATCGTGTTGTGCGGCGTGGAGTTTATGGGCGAGAGCGCCAAGCTGCTCAATCCCACTAAGACCGTGCTGCTGCCCGAGCCCTGCGCGGACTGTCCCATGGCGCACATGGTCAAGCGCGAGACGGTCGACGCGGCGCGCGCCGAGTACGGCGACGACCTAGCTGTCGTCTGCTACGTCAACTCCACAGTCGAGATCAAGAGCTGGAGCGACGTGTGCGTCACCAGCTCCAACGCCGTCAAGATCGTGTCCGAGCTGCCGCAGCAGCATGTCCTGTTCATTCCCGACCAAAACCTCGGTCGCTTCGTAGCCGAGCAGGTGCCGCAAAAGCACGTTATCCTCAACAAGGGCTACTGCCCGCGCCACCACATCATCACCGTCGAGCAGATCGTTGACGCGCAGGAAGCGCACCCCGACGCGCTCGTGCTGGCGCACCCCGAGTGCAAGGCCGATGTCCTTGCCGAGGCCGACTACATCGGCTCCACCGCCGGCATTATCAAGTATGCCGAGGAGTCGGACGCCAACGAGTTCATCATCGTGACGGTCCGCGGCGTGCTCTACGAGCTCGAGCGCCGCTGCCAGGGCACCGGCAAAAAGTTCTACTTCCCCGCGGTGCAGCCCACCTGCGTCAACATGGATCTCATCACGCTCGAAAAGCTCGTGCGCTGCCTGGAGACGGGCGAGGGCGAGGTGCAGATCGGCGTCTCGGACGAGGCAGCCGACCAGGCCAAGCTCACGCTCGACCGTATGCTCGAGTACGCGGCGCGCTAAGCCAATATGACATGAGGGACCATCCCTTATGCCACATTACAAGGGAGAGGATTCCTGTGGAAACCAAGCAATACCCCGATATGGAGTGCGACGTCGTCATTGCCGGCTGCGGCGTGGCGGGTCTGTACGCGGCCCTCAATCTGCCGACGAGCACGCGCGTGATCATGCTCTCCAAGGGCGCGGTCGATGAGTGCGATTCGATGCTCGCGCAGGGCGGCATTTGCGTGCTGCCCGAAGGCTCGGACTACGATGCCTTCTTTGAGGACACCATGCACGCCGGCCACTACGAGAACCGCCGCGAGAGCGTCGACATCATGATTCGCTCGAGCCGCTCGGTCATCAACGACCTGCTAGCGATGGGCGTGGATTTTGAGCGCAAGGCCGACGGCAGCCTCAATTTTACCCGCGAGGGCGCGCACAGCCGTCCGCGCATTGCCTTCCATGCCGACATTACGGGCAAGGAGATCACGACCAAGCTACTCCAGGCCGTTCGCAAGCTGGACAACGTGCAGATTTTGGAGCACGTGGCCATGACCGACATCCTGACGGGCGAGCGTGACGGCGCCACGGTGTGTGCCGGTGTCGTCGCCGTTCCCGTGGACGAGGACAACTCGGTTCGTCCCGCCGACGAGCTGACAAATGCCGCCGAGGGCGTGCATGCCGGCGAGCCGTTTAAGATCCATGCCCGCCACACGCTGTGGGCGACGGGCGGTATCGGCGGCGTATACGACCATTCGACTAACTACCCGCAGCTCACGGGCGATGCCTGCTACATCGCTCAGGAGCATGGCATTAAGATGGAGCATCTGGACTACGTGCAGATCCACCCCACGGGACTGTTCTCGCCACAGCCGGGCCGCACCTTCCTGATCAGCGAGAGCTGCCGCGGCGAGGGCGCGATTTTGCTCAACGCCGCCGGTGAGCGCTTTACCGACGAGCTTCAGCCGCGCGATGTGGTCGCCGCCGCTATTCGCGAGCAGATGAAGCGGGACGGTACCGAGCACGAGTGGCTGAGCTTTGCCCCCGTCGAGCGCGACGTGGTGACCGGGCACTTTGCCAATATCCGCGCGCGCTGCCTGGAGGACGGCCGCGACATCTTGGACGAGCCCATCCCCGTTACGCCCACGCAGCACTACTTTATGGGCGGCGTGTGGGTCGACAAGGACGGCCGCACCTCGATGCCCGAGCTCTACGCCGCCGGCGAGACGGCCTGCAACGGCGTTCACGGCAAGAATCGCCTGGCTTCAAACAGCCTGCTCGAGGCGCTGGTCTGGGGTCGTCGCGCCGCGTGGTATATGCGTACCGGCGAGTCACTGGCCGTGGAGCAGGCAGGCGATCCCGCGCTCGATGGCCGTCATCGCGCCCTGAGTGCCGACACCCTGGCAATCGATGATTTGGCCCGTGCCGCCGGCACGCAGGCCGTGGAGGAGTAGACCATGAATCCCATTACCATGAAGCTCGTCGTCGATGATCTGATTCTGCAGGCTCTGCGCGAGGACATTACGTTTGAGGACGTGAGCACGGCGAGCGTGTGCCCCACGGCGCGTCCCGCCACGGTGGAGCTTATCGCCAAGGCCGATGGCATCATCGCGGGCCTGGATGTGTTTGCTCGCACCTTTGAGCTGCTGGATTCGCAGAGCTCGGTTCTGCTCGACGTTGCCGATGGCGACGAGGTGCACGCCGGCGACCATGTGGGTCAGGTGCGCGGCGATGCGCGCGTGCTGCTTTCGGGTGAGCGCGTGGCGCTCAACTACCTGCAGCGCATGAGCGGTATCGCTACCTACACGCACAGCATGGCCGCGGCGCTCGAGGGCACCAAGACCGTGCTCGTCGACACGCGCAAGACCACGCCGGGCATGCGCGTGTTTGAGAAGGCGGCGGTTGAAATCGGCGGCGGCAGCAACCACCGCTACAACCTGTCGACGGCCGTCATGCTCAAGGACAACCACATCGATGCCGCCGGTGGCGTGACGCGCGCGATCGAGATGGCGCGCGCCCATGCGTCGTTTACCACGACGGTCGAGATTGAGTGCGAGAATCTGGACATGGTGCGCGAGGCCGTGGAGGCCGGCGCCGACATCATCATGTTCGACAACATGACCCACGACGATATGGCTGCCGCCATTGAGCTTATCGCCGGCCGCGCCAAGACCGAGTGCTCGGGCAACGTGGACGCCGACAATATTCGCGCGCTCGCCGACCTGGGCGTTGACTTTATTAGCTCGGGGGCGCTGACGCACTCTGCGCCGATTCTCGACCTCTCGCTCAAGCACCTGCGTCTGCTGGACGGTAAATAATGGACGCCCGCGAGCGTCGCCGTGCCATCATGGCCGTGCTCGAGGGAGCCAAGGGACCCGTATCGGGCAGCGCGCTTGCCCACGAGGTGGGTGTGAGCCGCCAGGTCGTGGTGCAGGACATCGCCCTGCTGCGCGCCGATGGGCACGATATCGTGGCGACCAACCGCGGCTACGTGCTGCAGGAAGCCGCGAGCAGCCCCGCCGTGCCCACGCGTCTTGTTAAGGTGCGCCACAGCGTGGAGCAGGCGGGCGATGAGCTCACGAGTATCGTCGACGCCGGCGGCGCCGTGCTCAACGTGATCGTCAATCACCGCGTGTACGGTAAGATTACGGCCGACCTGGACATCCGCAATCGTCGCGATGTCGAGCGCTATCTGCGCGATATCGAGAGTGGCAAGAGCTTTCCGCTGCTAACGGTGACGAGCGGCTATCACTTCCATCGCATTGCGGCGGAGGACGAACAGACCCTCGACGAGATCGAGGCGATGCTCAAGGAGAAAGGCTACTTGGCAGACCTACTGCCCTACGAGGATGATTTGTCCTAGCCCGACACCGTTCCCAATTAGCTGCCCACACATGCAAAAGGAGGCCTCCGCGGCGATGCGGAGGCCTCCTTTTTTGTGCACGGTGTACTTTTGAGTGTGCAGGTGGGGGAGTTGTTACTCCTCGACGATCTCGGTGATCGCGCCAGCGGGGCAAGCGTCCTGGCAAGCGCCACAGGCGACGCAGGAGTCCTCGTCAGCGACGGTAGCGACGTCCTGGAGCTCCAGGACGCCAGCGGGGCAGGAGTCGACGCAAACGCCACAAGCGATGCACTCGTCGGCATCAATTACGGGATGAGCCATGGTAGTTTCCTCTCTGTTGACCGACGCTACAGGCGATGCGCGCCGGTTTGATTCGGGCAAAAACATACCACGGGAGCGACCGTTTGCAATACCCTCTGACCGGCATCTTCATACCGTTCGCCGAGTATGCCAAGGTTTACTAAAAAACACGCAGGTGGGGCCGTTGAGCTGCGTAAATGTTAGCTAAAGGTGACTTGAAATATAGGGCGATTGAGCGTGCTTGCGGAAACCGCATCCCATTATTTTGTCGAAAAACGGGTTGCAGTTTCCGGTTAGGCCCGCTAGCGGAAAATGCGAGCCGGTATCAGCTCCCAAAACGGGATACGGTTTCCGGTTGAGCCTTCAGACGGAAACTGCGACCCGGAATCCACGCCCAAACCGGGACGAGCTTTCCGCAAGGCGGCCCTAGGCACCCCCGGACCCAAGCCTCAGCCATCTCTACATAGATCTCGATAGATTTGCCGAGAACTCAATCAGCGCATCTACCTGCGCATTTAAGAACCTAAACTCTCAGCAATAAGAAATCTTATATGAATTGACTTAGATTTTGTATATTCCGGCCCATAAGGGGATACACTACATCCTGAAAGACAAGCCGAAACACCGCTCGGCAGACCGCCGAGTCGGTGCAAACGCACAAGAGAGAGGGAATTTCTAATGGGCAAGATTCTTGGTATCGACCTTGGTACTACTAACTCCGCAATGGCCGTTCTCGAGGGCGGTTCTCCGACCATTATCGTGAACGCCGAGGGCGACCGCACCACCCCGTCCGTCGTGGGCTTCCGTGCCGACGGCGACCGCGTCGTGGGTAAGGCCGCTAAGAACCAGGCTGTCACCAACCCCAAGAACACCGTGTTCTCCATCAAGCGCTTCATGGGCCGCAAGTACTCCGAGTGCACCTCCGAGATCAAGACCGTGCCGTACGAGGTCAAGGAGGGCCAGGGTGGCCGTGCCGTCGTCGACATCGAGGGCAAGGACTACACCGCCGAGCAGGTGAGCGCCATGACGCTCGCGAAGATGAAGGCTGACGCCGAGAAGTATCTGGGCGAGACCGTCACCGACGCCGTCATCACCGTCCCGGCCTACTTCAACGACGCCCAGCGTCAGGCCACCAAGGACGCCGGTAAGATCGCCGGCCTCAACGTCAAGCGTATCGTCAACGAGCCGACCGCTGCTGCTCTTGCCTATGGCCTGGACAAGCAGGGCACCGACCAGCGCATCCTGGTCTTCGACCTGGGCGGCGGCACCTTCGACGTCTCCATCCTCGACCTCGCCGACGGCGTGTTTGAGGTTCTGTCCACCTCGGGCGACAACCACCTGGGCGGCGACGACTGGGATCAGCGCGTCATCGACTGGATGGCCGATAAGTTCCAGCAGGAGAACGGTGTCGACCTGCGTCAGGACCCCATGGCCCTGCAGCGTCTGAAGGAGGCCGCCGAGAACGCCAAGAAGGAGCTCTCCGCCGCCCAGCAGACCACCATCAACCTGCCGTTCATTACCATGAACCAGTCCGGCCCGCTGCACCTCAACTACACGCTGACCCGCGCCGAGTTCGAGAAGATCACCCGCGACCTGCTCGAGCGCTGCAAGCAGCCTGTCACCAACGCCCTGCGCGACGCCAAGCTTAAGCTCTCCGATCTGACCGAGGTCATCCTCGTCGGCGGCTCCACCCGTATGCCCGCCGTCCAGGAGCTCGTCAAGACTATGACCGGCAAGCAGCCCAACATGTCCGTGAACCCCGACGAGGTCGTTGCCGACGGCGCTGCCGTCCAGGGCGGCGTGCTCACCGGCGACGTCGAGGGCATCCTGCTGCTCGACGTTACCCCGCTGTCGCTGGGCGTCGAGACCATGGGCGGCATCATGACCAAGATGATCGACCGCAACACCACGATCCCGACCTCCAAGACCGAGGTCTACTCCACCGCTGCCGACAACCAGACCAGCGTCGAGATCAACGTGCTCCAGGGCGAGCGTGAGCTTGCCCGCGACAACAAGTCGCTCGGTAAGTTCCAGCTGACCGGTATCCCGGCTGCCCGCCGCGGCGTGCCGCAGATCGAGGTCACCTTCGACATCGACGCCAACGGTATCGTCAAGGTCTCCGCTAAGGACAAGGGCACCGGCAAGGAGCAGCAGATCACCATCTCCGGCTCCACTGCTCTGTCCGACGACGAAGTCGATCGTATGGTCAAGGACGCCGAGGCTCATGCCGAGGAGGACAAGAAGCAGAAGGAAGAGGTCGAGGTCCGCAACCAGACCGACAGCCTGTGCTACTCCACCGAGCAGACCCTCAACGAGCTGGGCGACAAGGTTTCCGCTGACGTGAAGTCCAAGGCCGAGGCCGCTATCGCCGACGCCAAGAAGGCGCTCGAGGGCTCTGACGTCGAGGCCATCAAGGCCGCCGGCGAGTCCCTGCAGTCCGTGGCCTATGAGCTGGCCCAGGTTGTCTACGCCGACGCTCAGCAGCAGACCGACGGTGCCGCCGGCGCCCAGCCTGCCGACGATGACGTCGTCGATGCCGACTACGAGGTTGTGGACGACGAGGACAAGTAATCATGTCCGCCCGTAAAGCTCGCACGGAGGCGGCTGCCGCTGGCGCCGCCCCCGTTGACTCTGAGGAGAAGGACGTGAAGATTCCCGTAGAGGCCGTCGACGATACCGAGGCCAACGAGGCCGCGGCCGCCGAGGCTGCCGAGAACCAGGTAGAGGATTCCAACAAGGAGGCGACGATGACCGAGGACGAGATGGTGGAAGCTGCTATCCGCGCCGGTGAGGAAGCCGCCGACAACGACTTTAAGATCAAGTTCGAGCAGGCCCAAAAGGAGCTCGCCGACGTGCGCAGCGAGCTCGATGCTGCGGCAGAGGCTCAGAAGGCCGCAGAGGACAAGGCAAAGGACGCCACCGAGCGCACCGCCCGTCTGCAGGCCGACTGGGAGAACTTCCGTCGCCGCACCGCCAATGAGCGTATCGCCGAGCGCGAGCGCGCGACCGAGAAGCTTGTCACCGCGCTGTTGCCGGTGATCGACGATATCGAGCGCGCGATTGACCATGCCCGCAGTCAAGAGCTTTCCGACGACTTTAAGCAGTTCGTCGATGGCGTTGACGCGGTACATGCCAAGCTGCTCGACGTGTTCGCGCACGAGGGCGTTGAGCCAATCGACCCCAAGGGCGAGGCGTTCGATCCGCTCGAGCACCAGGCCGTGGGTCGCGTCGAGGACGCGTCGCAGTACGACGAGACCGTCAACGATGTGTACCAGAAGGGCTACCGCATGGCGGATCGCATCCTGCGTTCCGCGATGGTGACGGTGACCTACGGTGGCGAGAAGCGCCCCGCACCGGAGCCCGAAGCGGCGCCCGAGGATGCTACGGCCGATACGGCCGAGAGCACCGAGGAGTAATTGAGAAGGGCCCCGGGGCAACACCCGGGGCCCTTTCTGGCCTAGTGCCATATGAAAGCATGAACCGTCGTCTGCATGGGCGGCGGACGTAACAGGAGAGGAGCTACGATGGCTGCAGGCAAAACCTTCTATGACATCCTGGGCGTATCCAAGAGCGCCTCCGACAAAGAGATCAAGAGCGCGTTTCGCAAGCTCGCGCAAAAATATCACCCCGATGCCGGCGGCGACGAGGCCAAGTTTAAGGAGATCAGCGAGGCCTATGAGACGCTTTCGGACGAGAAGAAGCGCAAAGAGTACGACCAGATGCTCATGTTTGGCGGTATGCCGGGCGCGGGCGGCGCGTATGGCGGCGGCTACGGTGCCGGCGCGGGTGCCAGCGGCTGGGGCGACATCTTCGACAGCATCTTTAGCGGCAACGGCGCCTGGGGCAGCGATTGGGGCTCGGGCTTTGCCGGGGCTGCGGGCGCTGCCGGTGCCGGCGCTGGCCGCAGCCGTGCTCGCAAGGGCGGCGACCTGTCGCTGACCGTCGATGTGACGGCCGAGGACGCGTTTCGCGGTGTGACGCACAAGGTCACCTATCGCATTCCCTCGACAGGTGAGCAGCAGACCATTACGGTCTCGGTGCCTGCGGGTGCGGTCGACGGCGGCAAGCTGCGCTACAAGCGTCGCGGCGAGTATGGCGTTGCGGGTGGCGAGCGCGGCGACCTGGTCGTGACCACGCATGTGGAGGAGCACCCGCTGTTTAAGCGCAAAGGTGCCGACGTGACCATGGAGGTACCGGTCTCGGTCTACGAGGCGGCGCTCGGCTGCACGGTGGACGTGCCGACGCCCGGCGGTGCGACGGTTCGTCTGAAGGTGCCCGCGGGTACCCAGACGGGCAAGAAGTTCCGCTTTAAGGAAATGGGGGCGCCCGACGTTAAGCACCGTGGCCGCACAGGCGCGCTGCTCGTCGAGATCAAGGTGCAGGTCCCCACGAACCTATCCGATGACGAGCGCGATGCCATGACCAAGCTGCGCGAGACCGACACACGCGACTATCGCGAGAAGGTCAACCGTTACAAGGCGACGTACTAGGGCGGTCGCGGCGCACGCCCGCGCCCACGGGCTTATGATGGACGATAACGAGACGGAAAGGGGTCAGGTAGCATGGCCGAGGACAATAGGAACAAACCGCTGTACATGATCAGCGTGGCGGCCGAGCTGACCGGCATGCACCCGCAGACTCTGCGCGTCTACGAGTCCAAAGGCTTGGTGAATCCCCAGCGCTCGGGCGGCAACACGCGTCTGTATTCGCGTGCCGATATCGAGCGCCTGGAGCTCATCAACCAACTGACCGACGAGGGCATCAACCTCGCCGGCGTGGTGCGCATCCTCGATATGAAGGAGCGTGCCGAGGAGCGCGAACGCGAGAACGAGAAGCTCCGCGCCCGCGTACGCCAGCTCGAGGACGAGCTGCACGAGTACAAGATGCAAAAGAAGATCACCGCCCTGGCCCCGCGCGACGGCTCAGTTAACCCCGAGCAAGTCATGCGCAAGCTGCTGGGCGCCGGCGGGGATTTGTAGTTACGCGGTTTTACCAAACCGCGTAACGGGCCGACGCTGCTCGACGTCCAGAGCGACAATTTGTCATTCAAAAGGCAAGGCATGACCAGAAGGTCTATGCCTTGCCTTTTTCATGCCAACTTGTTCGCTCTGGACGTCGCTCGCTGTCCGTCCTCTACCTGCGGCGTTGCCTTGCTCCGGATACGGCAGGGTAGTCATTGGGGACGTTCTTAAATGACTAGTCAAAGGGGACATTCTTGCGGCATTTGGCACTTGGGGACGTTCCTTTTGTGCCGGCACTTTGGGACACTCCTTGTTAGGAGAGTGATGCAAGGGGCTCGTCCTTTACTTTACCGAGATAAAGTGAACGTGCAGATTCGCAACCCACTCGCAACTGTTCTATGGCACGATATTGAATGAATGTATGCTATGCGCCCGAGCCTTTCGGGCAGAGTGGGAGACAGTATGGTCAAGCTGTACGAGGACGGCATCTACCTGCGCGGCGGCAGCGAGGTTGTGCCTGCGGCCGAGGCTGCCGAGCGCGGTATTACGCAGACGCCCGAGGATGCCAAGCGTGGCACCATCGCGTATTCGATCCTCCAGGCACACAATACGTCCGGAGATCCCGAGGCGCTCAAGATCCGCTTCGACGCCATGGCGAGCCACGACATCACCTTTGTCGGCATCATCCAAACGGCGCGTGCCTCGGGCATGGAGCAGTTCCCGCTGCCCTACGTGCTCACCAACTGCCATAACTCGCTGTGCGCCGTGGGCGGCACCATCAACGAGGACGACCACGTCTTTGGCCTTTCCGCTGCTAAGAAGTACGGCGGCATCTTCGTTCCGCCCCATATTGCGGTCATCCACTCCTTTATGCGTGAGAACTTCGCCGGCTGCGGCAAGATGATCTTGGGCTCCGACTCGCACACCCGCTACGGCGCCCTGGGCACCATGGCCGTGGGCGAGGGCGGCGGCGAGCTGGCAAAGCAGCTGCTGCGCGACACCTACGATGTCGCCTATCCCGGCGTCGTCGCCATCTACCTCACGGGCGCTCCGCGCCCCGGCGTCGGCCCGCACGATGTGGCGCTCGCCATCATCCGCGCCGTCTTTGCCAAGGGCTACGTCAAGAACAAGGTCATGGAGTTCGTGGGCCCCGGCATCGCGAGCATGACGACTGACTATCGCAACGGCGTCGACGTCATGACCACCGAGACCACCTGCCTTTCCTCCATCTGGGCCACCGACGAGGACACACACGCGTTTTTGGCCATGCACGGCCGCGGCGACGACTACCGCGAGCTCAAGCCCGCCGATGTCGCCTACTACGACGGCTGCGTCGAGGTCGATCTGTCGAGCATCAAGCCCATGATCGCGCTGCCGTTCCATCCTTCCAACGGCTTTGAGATTGACGAGCTCAACGAGAACCTCGAGGACATCCTGCACGAGGTGGAGCTCGAGGCCGCCAAGATCGGCGAGGGCAAGACGCACTTTAGCCTGCTCGACAAGATCGTCGACGGCAAGCTGCACGTGCAGCAGGGCGTTATCGCCGGCTGCTCGGGCGGCAACTACGACTCCGTGGTCCAGGCTGCCCGCGTGCTCAAGGGCGCCAACACCGGCTGCGGCGAGTTCTCGCTGTCGGTCTATCCCACGAGCCAGCCCGTGGCACTCGAGCTTACACGCCGCGGCTACATCTACGACCTCATGGAGGCCGGCGCGATCGTGCGCACGGCGTTCTGCGGCCCGTGCTTCGGCGCCGGCGACACGCCCGCCAACAACGGCCTTTCGATCCGCCACACTACGCGCAACTTCCCCAACCGCGAGGGTTCCAAGCCGGGCAATGGCCAGCTGAGCGCCGTGGCCCTGATGGACGCCCGCTCCATTGCGGCGACGGCTGCCAACGGCGGCGTCCTGACGCCGGCGACCGACCTGCCCGAGGAGACTTGGGACGAGGCCTGCGAGTACACCTTTGACGACGCGCCGTACAAAAAGCGCGTGTACTGGGGCTTTGGCAAGGCGGAGCCTGCCGACGAGCTGGTCGAGGGTCCCAACATCAAGCCGTGGCCCGCGATGGAGCCGCTCGGCGACGATATCCTGCTCAAGGTGTGCTCCAAGATCATGGATCCGGTCACCACGACCGACGAGCTCATTCCTTCGGGCGAGACGAGCTCCTTCCGCTCCAACCCGCTGGGCCTGGCCGAGTTTACGCTCAGCCGTCGCGATCCGGCCTACGTGGGTCGCTCCAAGGAGGTCGACGCCGTGGAGAAGCGCCGCGTTGCCGGCGAGGCAGCAGGCGATCTGGCGGCACTCGATGCCGAGCTTGCGGGCGTGTTTGAGGCGCTGGTCGGCGCGGGTGTCGCGGCCGATGCCAAGGCGACTGAGTACGGCTCCATGCTCTATGCCAAGAAGCCCGGTGACGGTTCCGCCCGCGAGCAGGCCGCGAGCTGTCAGCGCGTGATCGGCGGTCTGGCCAACATCGTCCACGAGTACGCCACCAAGCGCTATCGCTCCAACGTGATGAACTGGGGTATGGTGCCCTTCCAGATGGAGGCCGAGCCCAGCTTTGAGGTGGGCGACTATGTCTTTGTGCCGGGTATCCGTGCCGCGCTCGACGGTGACCTAAAGGACATCGCCGCCTACGTGGTGCGCGCCGACGGTGCGGTCGAGCAGATTGAGCTCTACATTGCCGATATGACGGCAGAGGAGCGTGCCATCGTCAAGGCCGGCTGCCTGATCAACTACAACAAGTTCAAGGCCGCTGCCGAGTAACGCACTTAATTGTCCGCCCGGGGCTTACCCTTTCCCGCCCGCTCACGCGCTTCGCGAGGGTCGCGTTCGGGAAAGGGTAAGCCCCGGGCTACATTTCTGCGTTCTCGTTGGGTCTTGAGGGACGCTAATAAATAGACTTGCTTGATGCCGCCTCTGTTATCGGGGCGGCTTCTTTTGTCGAAAACCACCATGAAGGGGTAGGCGCCTTTGCGGTGGTTCCGTTTGTCTCGACCTGTAACATCTGGGCCCCTATTTGACGAGCGGTTGTTACAGATTGAGACAAACGATCGCCGCCGATCATTTCATCTCAATCTGTAACATCTAGGATCGAAAAGGGCCGCTAGATGTTACAGATCGAGACAGTGGAACATCGGAGCCGAAACCACCACAAAGGTGCCTGCCCGGCGGGTCCTTATTTCGATGGGGTCCAGGTTATTTCATCGTCAAATAGCCAAGTGCGTGCCGAGCCACTGTTGCGCGCTGTCTGCGGATCGGGCTCGCAGGTTTGTTCGTAGGCATCCTCGGTACACCGATCCATAAAATCGACGACTGCCGTCTGGTCGCCCTCCATGACGTAGATTACGTCGCCATCCGAGATATAGACCCCCGGTCCTTCATTGTCCACGCAGCCGGGGTCGTATGAGACGTTGCACAATTTGCTCCCGTTTGCCGCATCGAGCTCAAGGGTCGAATGATACCCGCCAACCATTTGGCCGTTCTTGGCTCGATATGTTGCGGCGCCGTACCACCGCTTAAACGTCTTGCCTTTGAGTAAACTGGTTGCCTTACCGATAAGCTGCTCATCTTGGGTATAGCGCGTGGCTCCAAGTTCGATTCGGGGATAGTTACTGACCCCAAGCGCTGCGGGCGTACCGTCGAAATCGACGGTGATCGAATCGGGTTTGACGATATCGGTGAGGATTTCGATGGGGTAGCTTACGGTTTCAACCGCCGCCTGCGTTGCCGAGGCAGGGAGAAATGCGAGATAGATAATTCCTACGCCGACTGCGGTAATCGCAAACGCTAAGACGAGCAGGCCGATATAGGTGGAGCGTTTCACGGCGGGTACCTCGCAAACAGTATGCATTCATTAAGATAAGTGATACCAGCTTACGACAATATTCAAAAGAAAGCGATCGGTCGAAATGACGGGGCGAAAAGGCCCTATTGGGCTTCGATTTGACCTCTAATAGGAATATTTGCCCCACTCATTCTGGGCGAGAGGTCAATAATTCAGTTCACGAGTCTTGAGCGATACTATTCTCACTAAACTCACTATTTTCACAGTAAGCACTATAAATACGATAGGGAGGACGACGAGAACGTTGTGACGTGCGATAGCTAAGCCGTTTAAGCCGGACTCTGACCTTGAATCTCCGCCTCTATCTGTGCGAACGGGCTATTGTCGGTTCTCGATTCCATCGCTGCGTTTTCGTTGGGTCTTGAGGGACGCTAATAAATAGGCTTGCTTGATGCCGCCTCTGTTATCGGGGCGGCTTCTTTTTGTCGAAAACCGCCACAAAGGGGACAGGCACCTTTGTGGCGGTGGGGACGAGCTCGATGTTGTTGTGATCGTTGAGCGGCATGTTAATGGGCACCTCTACAGAATTTCATCTGGGCTGGCGGGTTTGGTTGTTTTGGGGATGCCGAGTTTGGATGACGCGAAATCGTCAACATTGTCCTTAATTCCGTCTTTGGTGTAGACAGTGACCATATAGGTGCTGTGTCCGAATTCGCCCTTGTCGCGTGTTGCCCAGGCATCCCAGTAGGCGGCCCCGTTTCGCCCTTTGATTTTTCCGACACGGCGGAGTTCTGTTCGCTTTAATTTCTGGTTGCTATAGATGGTTCGACCGGCTTCCGCGGTGAGCCCGCACTGTCCAAGCAGCTTGTCGAGGACTTGGTTCATGTGGCGCTCATCGGTGTTTGGTGCGTAGTCGTAGGCGAGGGTGATGGAGTCAAGGGGCTGGTCGTCGATCAGATAATTCATTGTCTGAGGTTCGAGGCAGAAATAAGGAGAGCATCCGTCGATCTTGCCGAGCAACGGTAACTTGGACTGCCAACTTCCGGTGGGAATTGCATATTCGTAGAACACGCCACGGCAGACAAAGGAGAGCGAGGTGGCACGCGAGCCGGCGTCGATCATCCCGCAAAGATCGAAGGGCGAGGCGATACCAAAAGAAAAGGGCGTGATGACGATAAGGAAGAGCATCACGATGGGTATGGCGAGAATGGCGATGACGTTGCGGCCGGTGGAATGAGACGGCTTCATATGCGCTCCTCGAGACAAAGATCTGTTGAGGATAGGCAGAAATGGATATGTTCAGAGAACAATTCAAGTTTAATCTCATGGCGCGAGATGGTCGACCGTTAGCGTCGAAAACCACCACAAAGGTGCCTGTCCCCTTTGTGGTGGTGAGGAGCGCGCGGCTCCTTTAGGTAATAGTGCTGGCTGGCGATATCATTAGTGCAGGTGGTGAAGGCTTGCATTGTGAGGTGCTTTGCTGTGAGAAGTCCTGCCCGTATTGGATTGATTGTTTTGGCGCTTGCGATCGCTGTGGTTGGCGCGGGCGCTGTCGGCATGGCGTTTCTACCTGCTGCGGTGACGGAGCCGGTGGTCAAGCCTGTGACTCAATCTGTCGAACTTCTGACCGGCGCTGCCAAGCCCGAGACCATTACCGTTGATTTTGATGAGCAGCCGGCTGCGCTGGGCATTAGTAATTATCCACTTATTCAGCTTGGGGCTATGCGCTATACCACGGATTCTAGTCTGATCGACAGGGCGTCCGAGCTGCTCAAGGGCAAAACCTTTAAGCGCTGGTATGGATATGCGTCCTATCGGGCAAAAGCGAACGACATGGTTGGCGGATGCCACTCTTCCATCGAGCTGGACACTGCAAACGGCGCAAAGTTATGTGATGTCTCGTACGATCCGGGCTACGAGGGCAATGAGGGTCCGGGCATCTACATCATGGACGGCGATGTCGCCTATGTCATGGAGGGCGACCAGACCGAGCTCAACGATTTTATGGGTCAGTGTATCCAAGATGCCTATGGACAGACCTGCTTGCCCGATCCGCAGATTGCACGCGATAGTGGGTCTGCCCGCACGTGGCTGTTCGAGGATGAGATGCCCTGGAACGCCAAATCGGGAAGCACGGGTCCGGCGAAGGAGTAGAGACCGCGACCACCACAAAGGTGTCTGTCCCCTTTGTGGTGGTTTGCATGTCGTGGGAACACTCAGAAAATCTTATATATAGAGACTTAGATTTATGTATAAGATCGTACAAAGCTGGCAACAATACTTCTCGAACAACGTGAAGCCGCCCCGTAGGGCGGCCGCCCCAAGAGAGGTGATTCCATGAGAATCGATAAGCTAGCAATGACGTCGCGCGAGGCGCTGCAGACCGCCATGAGCACGGCCGCTGACGCGCAGGCCGGCGCGGTGGAGCCGATTCATCTGCTGTCTGCCCTGCTCGGTGCCGGCGAGCGCAATATCTCCGTGATCATCGAGCGCATCGGTGCCGACCCGGCTCAGCTCGCACGCTCCACACAGGATGCCATCGACCACGCGCCCAAGGTTTCGGGCGAGGGCCAGCAGATGGGCCTGTCCAACGAGCTCGTCCGCGTCATCGAAAAGGCCGAGAAGAAGGCCACCAAGATGGGCGACAGCTTTGTGGTGACTGAGCATCTGCTGATGGCGCTTGCCGAGGACAAGGGCGAGGCGGGCCGCGTGCTGCGCGACGCCGGCGTCACCAAGGAGCGCATCGAGCAAGTCTACGAGGAGCTGCGTGGCGATGACCGCGTGACGTCTGCCGAGGACAAGACTCAGTTTGAGGCACTGGAGCAGTACGGTCGCAACATCTGCGATCTGGCCCGCGCCGGCAAGCTCGACCCGGTCATCGGCCGTACCGATGAGATTCGCCGCACCATCCAGGTCCTGTCCCGTCGCACCAAGAACAACCCCGTGCTCATCGGTGAGCCGGGCGTCGGCAAGACGGCCATCGTCGAGGGCATCGCCCAGCGTATCGTGGCCGGCGACGTGCCGAGCACCCTGCGCGACCGCGACCTTATCGAGCTCGACATGAGCGCGCTGGTCGCCGGCGCCAAGTACCGCGGCGAGTTCGAGGACCGCTTGAAGGCCGTACTCAAGGAAGTCCAGAAGTCCGAGGGCAAGGTCATCCTGTTCATCGATGAGCTCCACACCATCGTGGGCGCGGGTGCCACCGAGGGCTCCATGGACGCCGGCAACATCCTCAAGCCGGCGCTCGCCCGTGGCGACCTGCACGCGATCGGCGCGACCACGCTCGACGAATACCGCAAGTACATCGAGAAGGACGCGGCGCTCGCCCGTCGTTTCCAGACCGTTATGGTGAGCGAGCCTACCGTCGAGGACACCATTTCGATCCTGCGTGGTCTGAAGGAGAAGTACGAGATCTTCCACGGTGTGCATATCACCGATAGCGCGCTCGTGGCAGCTGCCGACCTCTCCGATCGCTACATCGCCGACCGCTTCCTGCCCGACAAGGCCATCGATCTGGTCGATGAGGCGGCAAGCCGCCTGCGCATGGAACTCGACAGCATGCCGGTCGAGATCGACGCCACCACGCGTCAGCTCACCCAGCTGCAGATCGAGGAGCAGGCACTCATGAAGGAGACCGACGACGCCTCCAAGGAGCGTCTGGAGGCCCTGCGCCAGGAGATTGCCGAGGTTCAGGAAAAGCTCAACGTGCAAAAGGCCGGCTGGCTCAACCAGAAGAACGCCATCGACCACGTGCAAGAGCTCAAGGGACAGCTCGACGAGGCCAAGAGCGAAGAGGAGCGCGCGACGCGCAATGGCGACCTGGGCCGTGCGTCCGAGCTGCGCTACTCCGTGATTCCGGGCCTGCAGCAGCAGATTCAGGATTCCGAGGCTGCGCTCGAGGCGCAAAAGCAGCAGGACGGCGAGGGCCTCAACGAACAGGTGACCTCTGATGAGATCGCCGAGGTCGTGAGCGCCTGGACCGGCGTGCCCGTGTCCAAGATGATGCAGGGCGAGCTCGACAAGCTGAAGGGCTTGGAGGGTGAGCTGCATAAGCGCGTCATCGGCCAGGACGAGGCCGTCTCCGCCGTGGCCGCGGCCGTGCGCCGTAGCCGTGCGGGTCTCTCCGATCCGGACAAGCCCATCGGCAGCTTCTTCTTCCTGGGCCCCACCGGCGTGGGCAAGACTGAGCTTGCCAAGGCGCTGGCCGAGTGCCTGTTCGATGACGAGCGCGCGCTCGTGCGTATCGACATGTCCGAATACATGGAGAAGTTCAGCGTCCAGCGTCTGATCGGTGCGCCCCCGGGATACGTGGGCTACGACGAGGGCGGCCAGCTCACCGAGGCCGTGCGCCGTCGTCCGTACTCCGTGATCTTGCTCGACGAGATGGAGAAGGCCCATCCGGATGTCTTCAACGTGCTGTTGCAGGTGCTCGACGACGGCCGTCTGACCGATGGCCAGGGTCGCCAGGTGTCCTTCAAGAACACGATTATCATCATGACGTCTAACGTGGGCTCCAAGGCCATCGCCGATCTGTCCGGCAAGGACGAGGAGGAGATGCGCCATCAGGTCGACGCCGCCATGGCTCAGACCTTCCGCCCCGAGTTTCTCAACCGTATCGACGATATCGTGGTGTTCCATCCGCTCGGCATGGCGCAGATCGAGAAGATCGTCGACATCCAGCTTGCCGACGTCCGCGCACGCCTGGCCAAGGAGCGCATGACGCTTGCCATCACCCCGGCGGCCAAGCAGATGCTCGCCGTGGGCGGCCTGGACCCCGTGTTCGGTGCCCGTCCGCTCAAGCGCCTGGTCCAGCGCGAGGTCGTGGACGCCATCGCCGCCGCCATCATCGACGGCACGGTGCGCGAGGGCGATCAGGTGACGGTCGATGTCGACAAGGACGGCGGCTTTACCGTCGTGTGCGACAACACGCCGGCGGCCACCTACGAGGTTCCCGACGCCGAGTAGATTTTGGGCCATGCCTTAAAATCTACCAGCCGTCTCTAAACGCCAAGGGCGGCGGATCCAATTGGGTCCGCCGCCCTTTTTCGTGCGACAATCGATGGTGTTGAACGGATGCGATGCAAGGAGCTATTCAGATGAAAGACGAGATCAAGACAAGCGCGCCGGCACCCAAGCCTGCGCCTAAGCCGGCACCCAAGCCGTGCGACCCCTACATCCGTGCCGAGAACGAGGACGACGACGGCTACGATCCCTACAGCGATCGCCGTCCCGAGCGCGAGCCGATGTTCGAAGCCGATCCGTGGCGCTGAGTGCCACCCAAAAGGCCACCAATAAGTTGCGGTGAAATAGGGACTGTTTTGCGGTTTGACCAGCAAAAACAGTCCCTATTTCACCGCAACTGCGTTGGGGATTTTTCTACAGGGGGAGGGTAGTCGTAAAAGCCCCGTCCCAAATTGACTGCTCGGGGAGTCGCATTCGAGCTCGGTTGTCCTCTTAGCCACTCGATATCCTTCGGAGCAATAACGGTGATAAAACTTGCTTAAGTGCTAATCAAACTACACACAATCTTGCTCTCTAGCTAATCAAGAATCAGTATAATTTTGATTAGCTAGAGAGCAAGATTGGAGAATCATGGCATTCAACGACTTGATCGCCCAGAAAATAAAGGACTTTGAACAGCAGGGGGTTCCGCAGGTCTTTGAGCGAGACCTTGATCTAGGAAACCCACAGGAGCCAAAGCGCGACAACATCGTAAATGTGATTGTGGGGGCCCGCCGTTGTGGAAAGACGTATCGCCTGTATCAGGAGATGCGGCGGCTTCAGAGCCGGGGCGTCGAGCTTGACCGGATGCTTTACTTTAATTTTGAGGACGAGCGCTTGCGCCCGTATGAGTCATCGCTGCTGGCGGACGTGCTCGACACGTTCTATGCGCTGTATCCTGCTGCTCGAACCGAGGGCGCTTACATTTTCTTTGACGAGATCCAGGAAATTCCCGAATGGGGTGCGTTTCTGCGGCGTGTAGTCGATACGGAGAAAGCGACCGTCTATGTGACGGGATCTTCTTCTAAGATGCTGTCCTCAGAGCTTAAGAGCGAGTTCAGGGGTCGTTCTCTTATACGGGAGCTTTTTCCGTTGAGTTTTTCGGAATACGTTCGATATAAGACGGGGAGCGTTTTTGAGCCAGATGCGACCTTTTCCCCAAGCGATGCAGCGCTGCTTCGACATCATCTGATCGGATATCTTGAACGAGGGGGATTCATCGCGACGCTTGAGCAGACGCCCGCAGACGCGATTCAGCTGCTACAGGAATATGCTTCGCGAACGGTCGCTATGGACGTCGTTGAGCGTTACGACGTCAAGAACCCTCGTCTGGCATCGCTGTTCTTGACGCGGTGTATGGCATCTTCGGGACGAGAGCTGTCAGTGAACAAGGTGTACAACGAGTTCAAGAGCAGACAGATACCCGTCAGTCGTAATTCGCTCAGCGACTTACTTGAGTATTATGAGGACGCCTACCTGCTGTTCTCCGTGCCGGAGTTCACGCGTTCACTGGCAAATAACATGCGGTCTGCGTCTAAGGTCTACGCTGTCGATCCTGCGATGTTTGGAGCATTCTCTCCCGCATCGGCATTGGACCAGGGCCAGAGGCTCGAGACCGCAGTGTTCAACGCGCTAAGAAGAAGGACTCCCGCGGTGAGGATCGGATCGGTCTGCCGCCTGCTGATCAAAGAGAAGAGCAAAAGCCATGAGGTGGACTTTGTGGCTGGGGACGCACTTCTCATGCGGGCTTATAGCCTGATTCAGGTGAGTGTGGATATGGCAAGTGAGAAAACGCGCGAGCGCGAAATTGCCGCGCTTGATGCCTCGATGGCCCAGTTCGATCTTGGCGAGTCGGCAATCGTTACCATGGATGAGCAGGCCGATATTCCATGCGAGCACGGTGTGGTACACGTTGTGCCCGCATGGAAGTGGCTCCTTGCCTAATCATCTACGGATCGTGGGGCCAGGACCTCCTGGCCCCTTCATCACGGTTGGGGAGCACCATGATGCGCCCGGCTAGTCCTGGGCTTTGATGCTCGGCAGGAGAATCTGGGCGAGGTAGTCGGTCTCGAGTTTGGTCGCGGCGTCGGCCTTGCCGTCTTTACCGACCAGGTCGTTTTTGATCTGGCTGTATGTGTAGCGGTTGCCGGTCGTGAGCTCGACAAGCTCAATCGCCGTATCCATGGGGTAGGTCGACACGGGGTTCTGCGTGTGCCCATTAACGGTTTGCGGAATCACGTACGGATAGACAGGGCCGCTGGCGTAGACGGTGTAGCCGTTGCCTAGGCTGACCGTGCCCAAAACCGTATCGCCGTCGTCGGGCGTAAAGGTCTCGCCATCGCGCACCGCGACGAGCGTCACGAGCGGTGTGTTGGTGTCGCCGTCCAGATAAATGCACAGCGTGTTGCCGTTCTGCCAGGTTGCGACCTTGCCATACCACTCAACCGGAATGTCGAGCTGATACAGGTTCGTCGCCTTGTGCCGAGCGTCGGCATCGCGGGCGGACTGAGCCTCGCTTGCGCTTACGGCGTTGGCGGCGGCATCGCGGCGCGTAATTGCCGCCTGCTGGAGTATCTTTGCCGCGGCGGCAGAGCTCGCGCCGCCTTCTTCGGCGTACTTGGCGGCGGCATCGATCTGGTCGTCGGTCACCGTGTCGGCTGAGGGCACCTTAAGCTTAAAGGTGGCTTGAGCGCGCAGATCCTGCCCGTCATTCTTGACCGTAACCTGGGCCTTGGTGGTCGGGACGGTGTAGATGGTGCCGTCGGCCGCGATGGGGGAGGCGGCGATGGAGAACGTGTAATCGCCGGGCAGCAGCTTAATGCCGCGACCGTGCTCGTCAACGTAGAGCGTTTCGCTCACGGAAGAACCGTCGGAATCCTGACCGCTCACCTGCACGGGAATCTTGGAGCCAGTTGAGCAGTCGAGCCCCGCGGCATGTACGCCAATTTGCACCGACATCATGGTATGGGCGTTTGCGGCAACCACGGCGGCCTGCTCTTGCCGGTATCCATTCCAAGCGGCATAGCCTGCGCCGCCGGCGACAAGCGCGACGGCTACGACGCCTGCCACCATCAGGTTGCGGCGCTTGGGCGACATCTTACGGTGACGAACCTCGGCTTCGCGTGCCGAAGGAACGGACGGTAGGGGAATATCGCCCATGGCGATGGTCTCGTCCACGGCAGGCGCAGAGCCTAAGCCAGGGAGCTCGCGGGTCAGCGAATCTTCGGCCGGCAAGTTGTCGAGCAAGATGGTTTCCTCGCTCGTGTCGGATCCGGGCTGGTCGTCGGCCTCGCTTTCGGTGTCTTCGTGATCTGCCTCATCCTCGGCAGGCTCAACGTCGCCTGTATCCTGATCATCGGGCTGCGCCTCGATTTCCGGCTCATCCTGCACATCAACGCTCGAATCGTCAAACGCAACATCGTCAAGCGAAATCCGGTCTAGGCTCTCCAGGGCCTCGGCACACGCTTCTGCATCTTGGACCGCGTCCTCTTGGCCCGTCGTCTCATCTTTCATATATCCCCCAAGCTCAATATCGGGACAACACTGTACCCAAAAACAGGACCCTATAGAGCCGCCTCATGATTTGAAATCCGATTTTATATATGCGCATGTTTTTGAATAGATGAATAGAGACGCAACGACAAAAGCCCCCGAAAAGCGAGCGAAACGCTTTCCGGGGGCTCTGCGAGGCATTGGATGAAAAACCTGGCGGGCGGGCCTATGCCCAGGCGCCAACAGCGACCAACATGTTACTCGGCGTGAGCGTAATCGACCTTGGCGCGACGAGCGGTGGCCTTCTCCCAATCGCTGGTGCCCTCAAAGACATCCTGCTTGTAGGGATTGCGGCCGAGCTTCTTGGCGCGGTAGGCGATGTAGATGATCGCGGCGACGTTGGCGACCAGCGCGGCAATCGAGACCGCGGTAGCGGCGCCGGGGTCGAGCGTGGAGTGGGTCACAAAGATGGACTCCTCCTGGAAGTAGGGGAATACCTGGGCAAACATGCACCAAATAGCCAGCGTAAAGGCGCGGTTCTGGATCCAGCCGCCCTTGTTCCAGATAAAGGCGGCGACGGTGGGCGCCAGCAGCAGCGCAAAACCGCAGAACCAGGAGTGGGTGGGCAGGCAGTTGTAGGTGTAGCAGAAGTTCCAGATATCGTAGGCGATGATGTAGACCCAGGTCATGTCGGGCCACAGCATATCGGTCTGATCCTCGGAGGCGTAGACGCTCCACCAACCGGTCATGCAGAAGATGTTGATGATACCGGCGATGCCGTTGAACACGTTGTTCCAGCCGGCCAGCTGCGTAGCACCTTCGGAGGTGACCCAGGTGGACTCGCCCAGGACAAAGAAGTGATAGGCGCTCTCGAAGTCGGACACGACGGCGATCATGATGTTGATGGCGACGATCACAAACGGCCATGCGCGGAACCAATGCGCCTTGCCAATCTTGCCCCACTGGTACTTAATGGCAATGAAGCCCCAGCAACCGGCCAGCGCCGCGTATACCTTGGCGTAGTGGAACCAGCTGTTCTGGTACACATGGGTGGGGTTGGTGAGCGCCCACTCGGCACCCTGCGAAACGCCCACGGCGATGGCGACGCAGTAGATGGTCATGGCCAGCGGAGCCACGCCAAAGATGATTGCCGCGCCGAGCTTGGTGCGGCGGCCGACCTCGTTGAGCACGATCAGGCCGATAAAGACCATGGCCCAGCCGGCCCAGTGGATAAGGGTATCGCTACCCCAAACATCGAACAGCATGCTGCTCTCCTTTCACACGCCCGCGGCCCCTCTTCTGATCGCGGGCAGTTTGGCTAAATGTCGTCAGTTCTGGGGCTTGCGCTCCGGATACTTGGCGGTATAGCCCTCGATGTGGAGTGTCGAGGCGATGATTTCCTTGACCGTTTCGTCGGGCACATCGGGGTGCGTGCGGATATACATCAAAAGACCCATGATGAGGGTGTAGAACGTCTCGTAGACATGGTCGATGCGTAGCTCATGATGGGCGACAAAGTCCACCACGGTGGTGTCGCAGATATACTGCGCCACGCGCTGAACCACGTTGTGCAAAAAGCCGTCGTAGAGCGCGCCGCTGCTCGAGGTGAGCGTACTCGGCAGTTCGCGGCCGCTGGCGACCAGACGCTTAAAGAGCGGGGCGACGGTGTCGAGCGCGCCCTCGATATCGCCGACGGTGCGGCCGGCGTTCCACTGCTCGAGTTCGGAGATAAAGCCGTCGATCGCCTCGTCCATGACGGCGGTGACGGCGGCGTCCATGTCGGCGAAGTAGTGGTAGAACAATGAACGCGTGCAGCCGGCTCGCTTGGTCACGGCCGATACCGATAGGTGGGACACGCCCAGCTCGGAGCTTACGGTGCGCACGGCATCGAGGATCTCGCGACGGCGTTCGTCGCCCGTCAGGCGCTTTGCCGCGCTATCGGATGCGGGGACGGCATCGACCACAGAGGTACCTGCTGTGTTGTTGCCCATGTTTTGCCGCCTTTCATCCTCTTTTGCCTGACCGTTCGCCTAACAGTCTTGAATATTGTTGACGGTTCGTCAATACTATTTTTGACACAATGTCAACTAATGGCGGGTGAACGGCATGGGGGCATGTCCGGCCTGCAAAAAAGAGGGGTGCTGCGGCCTCGTCGGACTGCGGCAAGAGAAGGGACAACCATGATTCTCAATGGACCGGGAATTAGCTACACCGAGCCCGACATCGGTTCGGAGTTCGTGCCGCCGCTGCCGGAACATCCGCGCGAGGCCATCGTCAAACTGTGCGAGCACTGCACCAACCGCCTGCTGCATCGCGATGAGCTGCTGGGCTACGAGTACTGGTCGTTTGCCGAGGCCGCAACCGACGAGCAGGCCGAAGTGCTCTGCAAGATGAAGATGCGCCGTCCCTATACGCTGCCCGAGATGGTCAAGCTCACCGGCATGCCCGAAGCCGATATCGAGAAGATGCTCGACGACATGAGCTACACGGGTCTGCTCGAGTACAACTGGGAAAACCCCGAGCGCGCCAAGCAGTGGGTGCTGCCCATGCTGGTGCCGGGTTCCGCCGAGTTCCTCAACATGCGCGTGAGCCAGCTCGAGGAGCACCCGGTCTATGCTAAGTTCTTTGAGCAGGCGTCCAAGGGACCGCTGTCCAAGGCCACGCCGATGGTGCCGCCCGGTGGTGCCGGCATCGGCATGCATGTCATTCCGGTCGAGAAGGCTATCGATGCCGCGAGCACGTCGGTGCCGATCGAGCATATTGAGCATTGGCTCGACAAATACGATGGCAAATATGCCGCCAGCACCTGCAGCTGCCGCGCGAGCCGTCGCGTGATGGGTGAGGGCTGCGCCGACGACCCGGCCGATTGGTGCATCGCCGTGGGCGATATGGCCGACTACGTGGTTGAGACCGATCGTGGCCATTACGTGACCCGCGACGAGGTTTACGACATCTTGCGCCAGGCCGAGGACAACGGCTTTGTGCACCAGATTACTAATATCGACGGCGAGAACAAGATCTTCGCCATCTGCAACTGCAACGTCAACGTGTGCTACGCCCTGCGCACCTCGCAGCTGTTCAACACGCCCAACCTGTCGCGCTCGGCCTATGTCGCTAAGGTCGAGAAGGACAAGTGCGTGGCCTGCGGTCGCTGCGTCGAGGTGTGTCCGGCCGGCGCCGCCAAGCTGGGCCAGAAGCTCTGCAGCAAAAAGGCCGGCGGACAGGTGCCCGAGTATCCGCGCCAGGAGCTGCCCGATGCCACCAAGTGGGACCACACCAAGTGGTCGCCCAACTACCGCAACGACAACCGCATCGAGACGCATGAGTCCGGCACCGCTCCCTGCAAGACGGCCTGCCCCGCGCACGTTGCCGTTCAGGGCTATTTGAAGCTCGCGGCTCAGGGTCGCTATGACGAGGCACTGGCGCTCATCAAGCGTGAGAACCCGCTGCCCGCCATCTGCGGCCGCGTGTGTAACCGCCGCTGCGAGGATGCCTGCACTCGCGGCCGTGTGGACGCCGCCGTGGCTATCGACGAGGTCAAGAAGTTTATCGCTCAGCGCGATCTGGATGCCGCGACCCGCTATGTCCCACCTGTGGTGACGCCGACGCGCGCTGGCGGCTTCGATCAGAAGATTGCCATTATCGGTGCCGGTCCGGCCGGCCTGTCCTGTGCCTTCTATCTGGCCGAGAAGGGCTACAAGCCCGTCGTATTCGAGAAGAACGAGCGCCCGGGCGGCATGCTCACCTACGGTATTCCCAGCTTTAAGCTGCAGAAGGACGTCATTGAGGCCGAGGTCGAGATCATTCGCCTGATGGGTGCCGAGTTCCGCTATGGCGTTGAGGTCGGTCGCGATGTGACGCTCGACGAGCTGCGCGAGCAGGGCTTTAAGGCCTTCTACGTTGCCATTGGCTGCCAGGGCGGCCGCCTTGCCGGTATTCCGGGCGAGGATGCCGAGGACGTGACCGTGGCCGTCGACTTCCTTCGCGAGGTTAACAGCGGCAAGATCGATACCCTGTCCGGCCGCACCATTGTGGTGGGCGGCGGTAACGTGGCCATCGACGTTGCCCGCAACGCCTGCCGTCTGGGCTCTGAGCACGTTGAGATGTTCTGCCTGGAGAGCGAGGCCCAGATGCCCGCCAGCGAGGAGGAACGTCGCGAGGCCGTTGAGGACGGCGCTCACATCAGCTGCGGCTGGGGCCCCAAGGAGATTCACCTGGACGAGGCCGGTCGTGTGTGCGGTATCACCTTCAAGCGCTGCACGTGTGTCTTTGACGACGAGGGCCGTTTTGCGCCCGAGTACGACGAGAACGATCTGCGCCGTGTCGATGCCGACCGTGTCGTCATGTCGATTGGCCAGTCCATTGTGTGGGGCGACCTGCTGGCTGGCTCCAAGGTGGAGCTCGGCCGCGGCCAGGGTGCCCTTGCCGATCCCCAGACCTACCAGACCGCCGAGCCAGACATCTTTGTGGGCGGCGACGTCTACACCGGCCCCAGCTTTGCCATCGACGCTATCGCCGCCGGCCACGAGGCCGCCGTGTCCATCCATCGCTTTGTGCAGCCGGGATCCACGCTCACCATCGGCCGCAATCAGCGCCGCTACACCGCGCTCGACCGCGACGACGTTGTGCTCGAGAGCTACGACAACGCGAGCCGCGAGGTTGCGCATGTGGACCGCGAACGCGAGAAGGCTGCGCCGTTTAGCGAGTATGTTGAGACCTTTACCGAGGAGCAGGTGCGCGCCGAGACCGCCCGCTGCCTGGGTTGCGGTGCCTCGATCGTCGACCCCAACAAGTGCATCGGCTGCGGCCTGTGCACCACCAAGTGCGCGTTCGACGCCATCCATCTGGATCGCGACCGCCCCGAGTGCTCAACGATGGTCAAATACGAGCAAAAGCTCCCAAGCCTGGGCAAGTATGCGCTCAAGCGCGCCATCAAGATTAAGTTCGGTCGCAAGTAAGTAGCCATAACGGGAACGGCGGAAGAAAAAGTGCATGAATTGGGGATCGTTTACCACATCATTCGCGATGTCGAGAATGTAGCGCGCGCTCATGGCGTGCGTCGCGTTTCGAGCGTAACGTTGCTGTTGGGCGAGGTCTCGGGCGTCGTTCCCGACTTGCTGCTCGACGCTTGGCGCTGGGCGGTAGATAAAAAGCCCATCGCGCAGGGCGCGGAGCTTGTTGTGGAGCCCGTCGAGGCTGTGACGCATTGCGAGGCATGTGGCCGCGACTACGCGACGGTCGAGCACGGCAAGACCTGTCCCCATTGCGGTAGCGGCGAGACATACCTGCTGCAGGGCCAAGAGGTCATGATCAAACAGATCGAGACCCCCGAAGAGGACCCGGCAGACGCTGTCCCCGACGGACCTTCCGACGTCCCCGACGCCGTCGACGCCGCCAACCCCCTCCACATCGCCTAGGATCCCCTATAAGTTGCGGTGAAATAGTTCCTAAATCCAGCCTTCTGGCTCTTAAACAAGAACTATTCCACCGCAACTATTTTGAGTGGTTTCGTAGACCATAAGTCACGAAAAAAGTCAAGCCATGTCTGTTTAAACAAAATGGCGGCAGTACAAGCGCATTCGCGCTTGCCTAAAATCGATATTAATGAACAGCCTGCTTGTATCTGTAAAAGGCATGGCTTGATGAGCGACACCTTGTCGTGTAATGAGTCAAAAAGCAGTAACGTAATCAACTTGTAACAAACTTAGACGTTTAAACAAATAATCCAACCTTTTGCGGATTCAGCTAAAATTCCACAATCCAAACAGGTATACTCCTTTCATGTCGTGTAGGAAATACGTAGACAAAAAGGAGGTTATGTGATGGTAAGTATTGTTCTTGCTAGCCACGGGGACTTGGCAGCTGGAATCAAGCAGACGGGCTCGATGGTCTTTGGCGATCAGCCGTCTGTTGCCGTGGTCTCGCTCGAGCCGAGCATGGGCCCCGACGACTTCCGTGCCAAGGTCGAGGAAGCAATCGCTTCCTTCGAAGACCAGGAGCAGGTGCTCTTCCTCGTTGATCTGTGGGGCGGCACGCCGTTCAACCAGATCAGCGGGCTCATCGAGGGCCACGATTCCTGGGCTATCGTCACCGGTGTCAACCTGCCTATGCTCATCGAGGCATATTCGCAGCGCTTTGACGCAAAGAACACTGCACATGCGATCGCAAAACATCTCGTGACTGAGGCTAAGGCTGGCGTGCGTGTCAAGCCCGAGTCTCTGGAGCCCGAGGAGAAGAAGCCGGCTGCGGCCGCCGCTGCTCCTGCAGGCGCCATCCCTCCGGGAACGGTCATCGGCGATGGGCACATCAAGATCGCCCACGTCCGTATCGACACCCGTCTGCTTCATGGCCAGGTGGCCACCACGTGGACCAAGCAGATCAACCCCAACCGCATCATCGTGGTTTCCGACGGCGTTGCTCACGACGAGCTCCGCAAGACCATGATCGAGCAGGCTGCCCCTCCGGGAGTCCATGCCAACGTCGTGCCCATCAAGAAGATGGCCGAGGTCGTCAAGGACACGCGCTTTGGTGACACCAAGGCCATGCTGCTCTTTGAGAACCCGCAGGATCTGCTCAAGGCCATCGAGGCCGGCGTCGACATCAAGGAAGTCAACATCGGTTCCATGGCTCACTCCAAGGGCAAGGTCGTCGTCACCAACGCCGTCGCTATGGGCGATGATGACGTTAAGACTCTCGAGGCTCTCAAGGCCAAGGGCGTCAAGTTCGAGGTCCGCAAGGTTCCTTCGGATTCCTCCGAGGATCTCGACGCCATGTTGAAGAAAGCTAAGGCCGAACTGGCCGCTCAAGCATAGTAAAGGAGGGTCCGATACATGTCTGCAATCACTATTCTGCTTGTTGCGATTGTCGCGTTGCTTGCCGGTATGGAAGGCATTCTGGATGAGTTCCAGTTCCATCAGCCGCTCGTGGCATGCACGCTTATCGGTCTCGTAACCGGTCACCTTCAGGAGGGCATCCTCCTGGGCGGTTCGCTCCAGATGATGGCCCTTGGCTGGGCTAACGTCGGCGCCGCTGTCGCGCCTGACGCCGCTCTGGCCTCGGTCGCTTCTTCGATCATCATGGTGCTCGCCCTCAACGGTGGCGCCACCGATTCGGCCAAGGCCGTTACCACCGCTATCGCCGTCGCCGTCCCGCTGTCGGTCGCTGGTCTGTTCCTGACCATGATCTGCCGTACCATTGCTACCGCTATCGCTCACGCCATGGACGGTTGCGCCGAGAAGGGCGACTTCTCCGGCATCGAGCGCTGGCAGTATGCTGCCATCCTCATGCAGGGCCTTCGTATCGCCATCCCGGCAGTGCTTCTGTGCGTCATCCCGGCCGAGGCCGTTACCAACGCGCTTAACGCTATGCCCGACTGGCTGTCCGGCGGCATGGCTGTCGGCGGCGGCATGGTCGCTTCCGTCGGTTACGCCATGGTCATCAACATGATGGCCACCAAGGAGACCTGGCCGTTCTTCGTCCTCGGCTTTGTCCTTGCTGCCATCCCTCAGCTCACGCTGATCGCCCTTGGTCTCATCGGCATCTCCCTTGCCCTCATCTACCTTGGCCTTAAGGATCTGGCCAAGCAGGGTGGCGGCATGGGCGGTGGCTCCGGCGACCCGCTCGGCGACATTCTGAACGATTACGAGTAGGAGGGGAGTGATACATATGGCAGAGAACAAGATTCAGCTCACCAAGGCTGACCGCAAGAAGGTTTGCTTCCGTCATCAGTTCCTTCAGGGCTCGTGGAACTACGAGCGTATGCAGAACGGCGGCTGGTGCTTCGCAATGATCCCTGCGATCAAGAAGCTCTACACCAGCAAGGATGACCAGATTGCCGCTCTTAAGCGCCACCTGGAGTTCTATAACACCCACCCCTATGTTTCCGCCCCCGTCATTGGCGTTACCCTCGCTCTCGAGGAGGAGCGCGCCAACGGTGCCCCGATTGACGACGTTGCCATTCAGGGCGTCAAGGTCGGTATGATGGGCCCGCTCGCCGGCGTCGGCGACCCCGTCTTCTGGTTCACCCTTCGCCCGATTCTGGGCGCTCTGGGCGCTTCCCTGGCCATGTCCGGCAGCATCGTCGGTCCGCTGCTGTTCTTCTTCGCGTGGAACATCATCCGTTACGCTTTCCTGTGGTACACGCAGGAGTTTGGCTACAAGGTCGGCTCCTCCATCGCCAAGGACCTCTCCGGTGGTCTGATGGGCAAGGTCACCGAGGGCGCTTCCATCCTGGGTATGTTCATCATCGGCGCCCTGGTCGAGCGCTGGGTGTCCATTTCCTTCACCCCGATCGTCTCCACGGTCAAGCAGTCTGCTGGCGCCTTTATCGACTGGGCTAGCCTGCCCTCCGGTTCCGAGGGTATCAAGGAAGCGCTGACGATGTACAACTCCGTCGGTGCTACCGCCCTTGATCAGATGAAGGTCACCACGCTTCAGGCCAACCTCGATCAGCTCATCCCCGGCCTTGCCGCCGTGTGCCTGACCCTGCTGGTCTGCAAGCTCCTCAAGAAGAAGGTCAGCCCGATCGTCATCATCCTGGCTCTCTTCGCCGTCGGCATCATCGGTCGCTTCTGCGGCTTCATGTAAGCACGCTTCGGCTTAAGACCGAGAATTGCTAGGCAAGGGCTTTTGAGCCATTGAAACGGACCGCACCCGGTGGGTACACTGGATGCGGTCCGATTGTTTTATTTGGAGGGCGAGGCGCGCATGGCGCAATCTCAGAACAGCACGGTCGATCTGGCAACGCCGGCAACCTGCCTGATGGGGCTTACCAGCCACGGTAACGTGATGGTGGGCAATAAGGCGTTCGAGTATTACAACGAGCGCAATCCCGAGGATTATATTCAAATCCCGTGGGACGAGGTCGACTATATTGCCGCCGAGGTTTTGCGCGGCACCAAGAAGATTACGCGTTTTGCCATCTTCACCAAGGACAACGGTCACTTTACGTTTTCGACGCGCGACGACAAAGAGACGCTTCGTGCTGTCCGCAAGTACGTCGACGAGGATAAGCTCGTGCGTTCGCCCGACTTTATCGATGTGACGGCCAAGGGCGCCAAGAGCATCCCCTCCGTTATCAAAAACCTCTTCCACAAAGGTAACTAGCTCCTCATAAGTTGCGGTGAAATAGTTCCTAAATACGGCTCTAGATGCTTCAGACAGGAACTATTCCACCGCAACTTCGAAGTCTAGTCATGCGACGTATTGCGATGCAGTAAATCTGCTACACTAGTACAACATGCCTCCGTAGCTCAGGGGATAGAGCACCGCTCTCCTAAAGCGGGTGTCGACGGTTCGAATCCGCCCGGGGGCACCAGAGGAACATCGAGCCCGGTACCGTTACGGTGCCGGGCTCTTCTAGTCTAAGGGCAGGATTCGAGCCGTCGACACCCGCGTCACCAATTTCCCCGCGGGGGGAGTTTTCGAATCCGCCCGGGGGCACCAGAGGAATATCGAGCCCGGTACCGCTACGGTGCCGGGTTCTTCTGGTTCAATGCCATGTCAAAAACGAAGCGCCCGCTTGCTGGGGGAGCAAGCGGGCGCCTGTGAGCGAATATGTTTGCGGCGAGAGCCGTGATGAGCGGTTGGGTGGCGACTAGTTGGTCGTACCGGAATCGTCACCCGTGCCCGAGCCAGAGCCCGAACCCGAGCCAGAAAGTGCGACTGTTAGCGTGATCGTGCTGTCGGTGGACTGCTTGCCGGTGGGGGAGACGCCCGTAACGGTGGCATCCTCGTTACCGCTCACGGGATTGCCGTTCTGGTCACAGAAGCCGATGTTATAGAAACCGGCGTTGTTGAGCGCGGTAACAGCGGCGGAAATGCTCTTGCCGTACAGGTTGCCCGGGACGGTGGCCTTGCCGGACTTCTTGGCAATGACGACGGTAATCGTGGCGCCGGGCTTCTGCTTGCCGCTGGGGTTCCAGCTGATCACGGTGCCCTCGGTAACCGAGTCGTTCTCCTGGTAGCTCACGTCGACGCCAAAGCCTGCCATATCGAGGGCGTTGCGCGCCTGGGCCTCGGTCATGTCGGTCAGGTCGGGGACGGACGTGGTATCCGGGCCGCTCGAGACCTTGTACGAGATGGTCGTGCCCTTCGCGACTTCCTTACCGGCTTCGGTGCCCTGCTCAAAGACCTGGCCCTCATCGGCCTCGTTGGCCTCCTCGGAGGCGTTGCCCTTCAGGCCAACGCTTGCCAGCGCGGCTTCTGCCTGGTCCTTGGTCAGGCCGACAAGCCGGGGAACCTCAACCTTCTCGGAGGGCTTGGGGCCCTTGGAGATTACCAGGTTCACCTTAGTGCCCTTGGCCTTCTTGGTGTTGCCGTTGGGCGTCTGCTCGGCGACCTTGCCCTCGTCGACATCGTCGTTGTAGCTTTGGTCGATGGTGCCGACCTCGAGGCCGGCTTCCTTGATCAGCTCGACGGCAGTCTGCTGGTCCTTGCCCAGCACATCGGGCACGGTGACCTGCTCGCCGCCAAAGAGTCCTGTGGCAAAGGCCACCACGATGCCGATGACGGCAACGGCTGCCACCACGGCGGCGATGATCTTGTTCTTGTTGGATTTGGGTTTTTCGACCTCGTAGGAGCCGGTGGAGCCCGAAACCGAGCTACGGGCAGTATTCTGGCCGCTCACGCCCGAGACGGGGCGCACCATGGCGCGCGTCTGATCGGAAAGCTCGCGAGTCTTGGTGGCGCCCAGCTCACCGGGGGCACCGATGATGCGCGTGGGCTCCGAGACGTTGACGGCACGGCCCGACAGGTAGCTGTTGAGCACCTGACGCAGCTCGTCGGCGGTCTGGAAGCGGTTTGCCGGGTCCTTCTCCATGCACTTGAGGATGATGCGCTCAAGGTCGGCGTCGACACCGGAGTTGATCTGGCTCGGCGGAATAGGCAGCTCGTTGACCTGCTTGAGTGCGACCGAGATGGCGTCGTCGCCGTCAAAGGGAACGCGGCCGGTGGCGCACTCGTACATCACGACGCCCAGCGAGTAGATATCCGAGGTGGGGCCGAGGTCCTGACCGCGGGTCTGCTCGGGGCTGACGTAGTGGGCGGTTCCCAGCACGTTGTTGTCTTGCGTGAGGTGGCTGTTCTTGGCGCGCGCGATGCCAAAGTCCATTACCTTGATGTTGCCGTCGGGCAGCACCATGATGTTCTGCGGTTTAATGTCGCGGTGGATGATCTCGTGCTTGTGGGCGACCGAAAGCGCGGAGCTGATCTGCGAGCCGATCTGGGCGACCTTCTTGGGGTCGAGGGCGCCGTGGCTCTTGATGCCGCTCTTAAGGTCGGTGCCGCGCAGGTACTCCATGACGATGTAATAGGTGTCGCCGTCCTTGCCCCAATCGTAGACGCCCACGATATAAGGGGAGGAGAGACCGGCTGCTGCCTGGGCCTCCTGCTTAAAGCGTGCGGCGAAGGTTGCGTCGCCAGCATACTGCGGCAGCATGATCTTGACGGCTACCGTGCGGTCGAGGACCTGGTCCTGTGCACGGTAGACGGTCGCCATGCCGCCTGTCCCCACCTTATCCTTGAGGAGGTATCTTCCCCCGAGGACCCTCTGTTCCATTCCTGCTCCTAACATAACTATTCGCTCAACGATGTGTGTAGTACCTACGATGTGGCCGCTGGGGCCGTGTGGCGCGTTGCCGCTAACTCTTCGGCCGCGGCGCGCCTCGGGTGTCCGATTCGATCATGGGCATCACGCTCCCTGTGCGGCAAGCGCCGCGGTCAGGACGATACCGGCGATCTTGGCGGCCTTGACGTCATGCTTGTCGAAATCCTCCAAGGCCACCGAGATAGCGACCGTGGGTGAATCGTAAGGTGCAAAGCCAACGAACACCGAGTTGACGTTGGTGCCGCCAGTCTCGGCCGAGCCGGTCTTGCCGGCGACCTTGACGCCGGGGATTTGGGCATCGGTGCCGGTGCCGGACTGGACGACGGCAAGCATGGCCTGCTTGACCTGGTCGGCCGTGGCGGAGCTGACGGCCTGACCAAGCGAGCGGGACTGCGTGGTCTTGACCACGGTTCCGTCCGGGGCGAGTACCTGGGCTACAAAGTACGGGTCCATGACCACGCCGCTGTTAGCGATGGCGGCGGCAATCACGGCGTTTTGCATGACGGTGGTCTGCGGGCCGGGCGTGTGGTCCATGCCGACAGGCTGGCCGGCACCGGCCCAGGCGGTCTCCCACTCGGTCATGAGCGACGGGTCGGCCATGATGGAGGCCGCGGAGGTCAGGTCTTGGCCGAGCTTTTGGCCGTAGCCAAAGGCGTTGGCAAACTGTACGAGCGTGTTTGCGCCAACTTCGTTTGCCACCTGGCCAAAGACGACGTTGGAGGACACGGCAAAGGCCTGCTGCAGGCTGATGGTGCCGTAGCTCTCGTTGGCATAGTTGGTGACCGGTGCGTTGCCGATGTCCATGGAGCCGGGCGCCTGGTAGGTGCTGGTAAGGCTGGCGGTACCGGTCTCGAGTGCCGCGGAAAGCGTAACGACCTTAAACGTGGAGCCCGGCGTGTACAGCGCGTCCATGGCGCGATTGTACATGGAGCCGTCCTCGCCGCCGCCCGTCTGCAGCAGGGCATCGATGTTGGTGTTGTCGTAGGTGGGCGAGCTGGCACATGCGAGCACCGCGCCGGTACGCGGGTCGATGACCACTACAGCGCCCTTAAAGCCCTTGAGCGCCTGCTCAGCAGCCGTCTGGATACGCGAGTCGATGGTGAGCTTGGCGGTGTTCCCCGGCTGGGTCTGGCCCGCGAGCGACGCGATGGCATTGTTCCAGCTGGAGTAGTCCTTAGAACCGGTGAGCGTGTCGTTCATGACGCTCTCGATGGCGGTGGTGCCATACTGCTGGCTCACGTAGCCAACCACGTGCGCTGCCAGGTTACCGTTGGGGTAGGAGCGTACGTAGGTGCCGTCCTCCTGCTGCAGCGACTCGGCCAGCGTCACGCCGTCGGACGTGATGATGGAGCCGCGCTGGATGTACTTGGAGCGGGCGATGGTGTGGTTGTTGGTCGGCATGTCCTGATAGTCCTTGGCCTTAATGACCTGGACATAGGTGAGGTTGCCGATAAGGATGGCGAACAGCGCCGTAAAGGCGAGCACCGCGCGGGTTAGACGGTTGGCGAGCGCAACGCGGCCGAGCACACCGGATTCAGGAGTGTCGAGCAGGCGACGTCGCATGCGCGAGCCGACGGAATGGCTGCCGCTGCCGTAGAAAGACGAGGTGGCAAAGCGCGTGCCCGTCGGGGCGGCGGCAGATGCGACCTGATCATCGGTGATGGCGGCCATGGTGCCGGTGCCGGTAAGCTCGGCCTCGCGTCCGGTAGCCTCGTCACCGGCGCGCAGCAGGAGCGCGACGATGATAAAGCTCGCCAGCAGCGAGGAGCCGCCCTGGCTCATAAAGGGCAGGGTGACGCCGGTCAGCGGGATCAGGCGGGTGACGCCGCCCACGATCAAAAAGGCCTGGAAGCTGATGGCTGCCGTAAGACCCGTGGCGCTAAAGGCGGCGAGGTCGGATTTAGCGCGGGCAGCTGTGGTGAGGCCACGCACGGCAAAGAGCATAAACAGGATGAGCACGGCGCCGCCGCCCAAAAGGCCCATCTCCTCGCCGATAGCCGAGAAGATAAAGTCGGACTCGACGACAGGGATGTTGTTGGCCATGCCGTTGCCGATGCCAACACCGACCAGACCGCCATCGGCAAGCGAGAAGAGCGACTGGACGATCTGGTAGCCCTGGCCCTGGGCGTCCTTAAACGGATCGACCCAAACCTGGAAACGCACTTGAACGTGCGATAGGAACTTGTAGGCGCCCACGGCTCCGACAGCTAAGAGCGCAAGGCCGATGACGACATACGAAAAGCGCCCCGTGGCAACGTAGAGCATCAGCAAGAAGATGGTGTAGAACAGCACGGCCGAACCCAGGTCGCGTTCGAAGACGACGACGAGCAGGCACACACCCCACACGGCAAACAGCGGCAGCAGCAGTCGCAGACGAGGGATCTTAAAGCCCAGGATCTTGCGGTTGGAGATGGAGAGCAGCTCGCGGTTCTCGGCCAAGTAGCCGGCCAGGAACAGCACGATAAAGACCTTGGCGAACTCGCCAGGCTGGATGGTAAAGCCCGCGATGCGAATCCACAGCTTGGAGCCCGAGATCGTGGTGCCGATAAAGATGGGCAGCATCAGCAGGATGATGCCGATAATGCCAAAGGTGTACTTGTAGCGCATGACCACGTCGAGGTTTTTGACCAGTGCAAGCGTTCCCACCATCAGGGCCACCGAGACAAACAGGATGATGAGCTGTGAGATGGCGAGAGCGGGGGCGAGACGCGTCACGAACGTGATGCCGATGCCCGAAAGTATAAATACGATGGGTAGGATGGCGGGGTCGGCGCCGGGCGCCAAGATGCGCACGGCGATATGTGCCGCGGCGAAGGCGGCAAAGAGGCCGATCGGTACGGCGAGCGTCTCAAAGGAGATGGCAGCGCCCGCGGTGAGGACGTACATCGCATACAGCAGGATGACGGGGAACGCCGAGGCGATGAGCAAGAGCAGCTCGGTGTTGCGGCGACTCATAAGCGGCACTCCCTTTCTAATTCTTATCGGAGGCTTCGGCCTCGGCGGACTGTTCGGCGGTTTTCTCGGAATCTGATTCGGAGGTCGATCCCTGATTGGTGTTGTCGCGAATCGTTTGCGCGTCGATCACCTGGCGGGTCTGCTCCTCGTCGATCTGGTGGCGGTACTTGGATATCGTGTCCTGCGCATCGTCGACACTTGTTTGCGGAATGCCCGCCTTGAGGCGGTTTTGCGTGTCTTCGGGCAGGTCGGACAGCTTGATGCTGGTTTCGCTTTCGAGCCAGTGGAGCTTGAGTCCGAGCGGCTTGCCGGGCAGGCCGCGCCAGACGGCGACATTGCCCTGGTAGGTACCCAGGTAGTACGAGCCGGTGACACCCGTGTAGGCCCAGATGCCAGCTGCCAGCACAAAGACGAGGGCCAGGATGGCGGCGATAGTAACGTTGCGGCGACGCACGCGTTGCGCCTCGCGCATGACGCCATCGTCAACCAGGTCAACGACTACTACGGTCACGTTGTCGTGGCCGCCGGCGGCAAGCGCCGCGTCCACTAGGTTGTCGACGCAGATTTGCGCGGTTGAGGACTGCGTGGCGATGTTCTCGATATCGCTATCGGGAATCATGCTCGAGAGGCCGTCGGAGCACAGGATCAGGCGGTCGCCTTCCTCGATATGCAGGGTGAAGTGGTCGGCATACATGGCGGGGTCCGAGCCCAGTGCGCGGGTGATGACCGAACGGTTGGGGTGGACGCGAGCCTCGTCTGCCGTGATCTCGCCAGCGTCCACGAGCTCCTCCACGTAGGAGTGGTCGCGGGTCACGCGGATGAGCGTGCCCTCGTGGAGCAGGTAGGCGCGAGAGTCGCCCACGTGGGCGATGGCGAGCGTGTCGTTTTCGATGTAGGCGCAGGTGGCTGTGCAGCCCATGCCGGGCTTGCCCAGGCCGTTCAGGGCCGCCTCGATTACGGCGGCGTTGGCTGCCTCGACGGCTGCGGCCAGGCGCGCTGCGTCGGCGGACTGCGGGGCCGTCTTGGCAATAGTCTCGACGGCGATGGAAGAGGCTACCTCGCCGGCGGCGTGACCGCCCATGCCGTCGCATACGCAAAAGAGCGGCGACTGCACCAGGTAGGAATCCTCATTGTGCGGGCGCACGCAGCCAACGTCGGAGCGGGCGCCCCACATGAGTTGCGTGGTGGTGCCGGCATCATAGGTCGAGTCGGTCTCGATGCGCTCCTCGGTCAGGGGCTCAAAGCTCATGGTCGAGCCGGGGTCTTTGAGCTTGGCCTCAACGGCAGCAACGTCGATCTCGGCGGTGTCACCGGGAGAGACGGTGTCGGTCTCGGCGTTTGATTCGGAATCACCGGTGTCCGGGGAGTCGGGCTCCTCGGAAACGCGGGCGGTCGACTCGTCGTCTTGCGGGCTGACGTCTATAGGCTCGGGCGCCGGCGTAGACGCGGGCGCAACCTCGGATGCCGGGGCTATGGGAAACGCCGGCGCGGCGAGCTCGGGTGCTGCAAACACCGCAGCGCTCTCGTTGATTGCCGCGGCGACGGGCTCTGCAAAGTGAGCCGGCGCCGGGGTTGCTTCGGGCGCTGTGGACTGTTCCGCAGCATGTGCGCCGATGGGCGCTGCTGCGGCATCCTCTTCGCCCTCGTTATCGGCGAGATCCGAAATATCATGCGTTACATGCGAAAGAGGCAGGGAGAACACGGTGTCCTCGGGCTCCACGGGTGTGGAGTCCGCCGGAGCGGCGTGGGCCGGTGCAGCTACGGCGGCAGCCGGTGCCTCGGTCATGGTTGCGGACTTGTTCTCCTCGTCGATCATCGACGGTTCACCTTCATGACCACGTCGCCAATCTGGACTTCGTCGCCCTCACGCAGCGTCGCGGGCTCCACGAGCTGGCGGCCGTTGACGAGCGTGCCGTTAAGCGAGTTGAGGTCCTCGATGATGAGCGCCGGGCCCTGCAGCGAAAAGCGCGCATGCGAGGCCGAGACAAACGGCTCGTTGATGCAGATGTCCGAAGACGGCGAGCGGCCGACGATGACGGGGCCGAGCATGTCTACGTGGATGCCGCGGATGCCGCGCGGACCCTTGTCCACATCAATCGTCCAGATAGCCGAGTCGCGGCGCTGCCCGCGCACAAGTCCCACGCCGGTCTTCATGACGGCGAACAGGAAGATATAGAGCAGGGCGACCAAGACGATGCGGCCTGCAAAAAGGACGATATCGATGTTCATAAGCGACTATCCCCTAAATTCAAAGGTACTCAGGCCAAACGTCAGCAGATCGCCGTTGCGCAGCGGGCAGCGCGTAATGCGGCGGTTGTTGACGAGCGTGCCGTTGGTGGAATTGAGGTCCTCGATCGACCAATCCGAGCCCGTAAAGGTGAGCTGGGCGTGGCGGCGCGACACGTTGGGGTCGCGCAGGGCAATGTCGGAAACTGAGCGCTCGCGACCGATGGTCACCTGTGCGGAGGTGATGCTATGGCTCTCGCCGCTCACGACGTCGACGAGCTGGGCGAGCGGGCGCTGCGGGGCGCGAGTGCTCGCCATGTTGGAGGCGATGCCGGCTGCGGCGCCTAGGCCCACGGCGGCACCGGTCGCGGCGGCTCCGCCCATGCCGGCAAGCGCGTCGCGCGAGACGGTCTGCGGCACTGGGATGGGTGCGGCGGCGGGGTCGGGGACGCTAGGCGCGAAGGGGTCTGCCACGGCAAGCGGGTCGGGAGCGGCGGCGCGAGGCGTCGGCTGCTGCTGGGGCATGGCGGCGGGGCGCTGCTGCTGCGGGGCGGCAAACTGCTGCTGGCCGGCGCGCGGGGCGCTGGCGGCACGGCTTGCCGCGGAGTTGTTCTGGCCCAGGCCGTTCTGATAGGCGCGCTCTTCTTCGTACAGGCGGCCGAGCGTGGGGGCATCGACGTTCTCGGCAAAGACCGAGAACTTGCCGGCGCGCAGCTGTGGATCGATCATAAAGCGCACGAGGGGCTCGCCGACAAAGACATAGCGGCGCTTTTCGGCCTGCGCCTTCACGAACTCGCGGACCTCGCGCGAAAGCTCGGGGTAGAACGGGGCGAGCATGGGATCGTCGTCGGCGGCGATAAGGATGGTATAGAGTGCCGGCGCCGTGTTGACGCCGTTAATCACCAGAGTCTGATCCTCCATGTCGCGAGCGGCCTGCTTGGCAAGCTTCTTAAAGGAGAACGGGGCACGGGTGGCACCGAAGATGCCGGCCACGTGGTCCTCGAAGATGTTCAGGAAGTTCACGAAAGATCACTCTCCGTATAGGTTCTTTGGTATCCGAGCAAATATAGGCATATCCCAACGATTATAGAGGATAGGATTCCCGCAACCGCCGCCTTGGCGATGACCGCGGCTGCAAGGCTGGCAATTTCCATATGGTGTGCAAGACAGTACGCCGCTGCGCAGCCGATGCCGGTGACAGCGATGGCGGCGATTGCGGCAAGGTTTGAGCCCTGATTGGCATGCTTGGCATGGGCATTGAGTAGCGCGGATGACGCTGCGGCAGTTGCCGCGGCCAGCCCAAAGGCAGCCCAAAGGAGCGAGTCTCCCAGCGCTGCGGCAACGTTACCGAGCCCCAGCACGCCTCCGGCTGAAAGCGCGACTGTCGCCAGGCGGGCAAAAAGCGCGCCCATGCCCGTTGCCGCGGCGGCGCTTGCCGGGCCGAGCAAAAATGACGCGACGCCGGAGGCAACCCCAGCTGCCAGGAAGGTATTGCCGGTCAGACAGCCAAGCGCGAGTGCGCAGGTGAGTGCGGCGCTCGCGGCAGCCTCGGTGCGACCCCAGGCAATCCACCAACCGGACATGGCAGCGGCAAAGATCACCGCGACGGGCAACATCGACAGGATGCCCTGCGCCTGCATGGTGGCGTTGGCCATGAGCACCAAAAAGCCCACAGCCGAGATGGCCGAGCCGATCTGGGGGGCCAGGCCGGCCGCCGCTCCGATTGCGATAGCCGCAATGACCAGGCCGGGAAGCGCCGCGACCCCGGCCGTTTGCATCAGCAAAAAGCTAAAGGTGCCGCACGCTAGCGCCGAGATAGCGCGCATGGTGTAGTCGCGCGCATGGCTCCAGCGCGTGCCCGCCCAGCCGAGTGCGGGGTCGATCTCGATGGCGTCGTCCTCGTAGTGCGACGGCTCGATATCGTCGAGCTCCTGCTCGTCATCCGAAAGCTCGCCAACCATTTGTTCCAGGCTGCGACGGCCCTCGCGTACGCTGCCCAGACCGGCAAGGAGCTGGTCGCAAAATGCCTCGATGCTGTTGGGGCGGTCCTGCGGCATGGGGGAGAGCGCGCTCATGAGCGCGGCCTCGGCTCCCGGGGGGAAGTGTGGTATCAGCTCGCTGGGATAGGTGGCGCCGCCGATGATGCGGTCGAGCGAGTCGGCGGGCGTGGCCGCCATAAAGGGGGCGCTGCCGCACAGGCCCTCGTAGATCACGCAGGCGAGGGCAAAGACATCGGCGCGCTCATCGACCGTGCCGGTCTCGATATCGAGCTGCTCGGGCGGCATGTAGCCGATGGTGCCGCCGCGCGAGCCGCCAAAGCCACCGGCGGACGACAGTCGCGCCATGCCAAAGTCGGTGAGCTTTACATTGCCCGAGTGGTCGATGAGCACGTTGGCGGGCTTAATGTCCAGGTGAAGTACGCCATTACTATGGGCGAAGGTGAGCGCCTGGCCCAGGGCATCGGCAATGGCCGCGGCCTCGTCAAAGGTAAGTGAGTGGCCGTCCACGCGGTGCAAAAACTCGGCCAGCGACATGCCATCGACATATTCCATAACCAGGTAGGCATAGGCTGTGTCGTGCGTAAAGTCGATGACCTGCACGATATTGGGATGTTGAAGCATGGCGGCGGTGTGCGCCTCGCGCAGGACATCCATGATGTCGCTGGCGGGCATGCCGGCACCGTTGATAAGGGGGATGCGCTTAATGGCGACGCGGCGGCGCAGGTGCGTGTCGCGGCAGATCTCGATGGAGCCAAAACCGCCGGTCGCAAGTGTCTCGAGCGGCTGGTACCGCTTGAGCAGCTCGCGAGAGCTGGTGCCCTCCAAGGGAACGTCCGGCGAGAACCGGGCGGTATGTTGCGAGAAAAGCGGCATGGCCAACCCTCGTGCGTTTAAAGTTCGTTTGCGAGCGGCGGGCGCGGAGCCGAGCCATTCGCGGTGGCATAGATGCTGCTAGTGTAGCACGCTCGGGTGCATGGGGAGGATAGCGGGATGCGAGGCTGCCTGCCTGGCTTGGCCTTAGCGCTTTTTCTTGTTCTTCTTCTGCTTGCGCTTGGTCTCCTGGGGCTTGTCGCCCTGTTTGGCTTCGGCAGCGGCCTTTTCTGCCTTCATCTTCTTGCGCTTGGTCTCGATGCGGAGTTTTTTGTTGATGCGGGCCTTGAGGAAGGGGCCGAACTGCTCGGCATCGCCACGGACGAAGGTGTCCTTGGGGATCGTCACGCCCTGGTCGGCGAACATGGCCACAAAGATGCGCTCGCCGTCGAGTACGTGGTCGAGCTTGTCAAACGGGAAGAACTGTGACTTACCGCTCTTGCCCCAAACCATCAGGCCGTCCTCGTTGGCGGCGACGCGGCGATAGCGGCCACCCATTGACTCGTCGGCCTCAACGGCGTCGATAAAGTCGCGGGCGAGGGTGTGGTGCAGGTTTTTGCTCCACCAGGCCAAAAAGGCGCCGAATACGATCAGGACGACGCCAAACTTGATCCAGTTGCCGCCGGCCACCAGCATGCCGATGCCGATGAGCGCGGCAATTGCCGCGGCGACATACAGCGAGCCGCGACGCCTGGGCGAGGCGACCAGACGGGCGAAGTCGGTGACCAGGTCGTTTTCGTACTGGTACTCGTTGAGGTACAGGATGCCGTCATCGGCCGCGGCCTGCTCCTCGAGCGCGACCTCGACCTGGTCGGCTGCTTCGGAGGGAACGAGATTGCTCTCTGCGTCTGCCATGCTCTTAGACTCCTATCGCGGCGGGCTCGCCGTACGGGTTATTATGGAATGCAGTATGCCGTGCGACCGCATGGCCGCCGCGGCAACAAGACTCAGTATACCCGGGGGAGCACCCATGGAATCGTTGTACCGAAAGTATCGCCCGCTCACCTTCGACTCCGTGGTGGGCCAGCAGCATATCGTCTCGACGCTCGAGCACGCCATCACCGAGGGACGCCTGTCCCACGCCTACCTGTTCTGCGGACCGCGCGGCACGGGCAAGACCACCATGGCGCGCATTCTGGCCAAGGCGCTGCTGTGCCGCAATGCCGAGGCGACGCGCGCCGAGGGTGCAAGCGGCTGCATGCCCGACGGTACTTGCGAGGAGTGCGAGCTCATTGCCGAGGGCAGCCACCCGGATGTCTACGAGCTCGATGCCGCAAGCCGCACGGGCGTGGACAATGTGCGCGAGGAGATCATCAACTCCGTCAACTTTGCCCCGGTGCGCGGCAAGTACAAGATCTATATCATCGACGAGGTCCACATGCTCACGACGGCGGCGTTCAACGCGCTGCTCAAGACGCTCGAGGAGCCGCCGGCACACGTGATCTTTGTGCTGTGCACCACCGACCCGCAAAAGATTCTGGAGACCATCCTCTCACGCTGCCAGCGCTTCGATTTCCATCGCATCGGCAACGAGGATATCGAGCATCGCTTGGCATACGTGTGCGAGCAGGAGGGCTTCGATTACGACGACGAGGCGCTGGCTATCGTGGCGCGCCATGCAAAGGGCGGCATGCGCGACGCGTTGTCCACGCTGGAGCAGCTGAGCGTCTTTGGCAACGGTTCTGTGCATGCGGACGACGCCCGCTCGCTTTTAGGCGAGGTTTCGGACCAGATTCTGGGCGAGTTTTCCCGCGCCATTGCCGATCGCGATGTTGCCGAGCTGTATGGGCTTATTCGCGCGCAGGTCGAGGAAGGTAACGATCTGCTGGAACTGACGCGCGACCTGGTGGCGCACGTGCGCGACGTGTATGTTGCCTGCGTTGCCGGTGCCCGTGCCGAGTTGTTTGAGGGCGGCTCCGAGCAGGCCGAGGCGCTTGCTGCCGAGGCCGCTGCCTTTGGCGAGCATCCTGCCGACCGCCTGGCTCGTGTGCTGACAGTGCTCGACGATGCCGCACTGGAGATGAGGGGCGCGAGCGACGTGCGCCTGGTGCTCGAGATTGCCTGCACGCGTCTGGCGCGTCCCGAGGCTGATTTAACGATTGAGGCATTGGCCGAGCGCGTGGCACGCCTGGAGGCCATGGTTGCCAATGCCGCCGTGCCGGCGAGCGTGGCGGCTGCTCAGGCCGCCGCGCCTGCAGCATTCGTACCCGCTGCTGCCCAGCAGCCGACGCTGATCTCGGGTGCCCGAGCTGCTACTCCTGCGGCGACCGCCGCCCCCGCTGCTACGTCCGCGCATCAGGGCGGCATGCCTTGGGACCGCGGCGCTGCTGTTCCGGCTGCCCAGCCTGCGCCCCGTCCTGCGTCCGTGTCAGCTTCCAAGCCTGCAGCGCCTGCACCTCAGCCTGCGCCGGCCCCCGCGCCTCAGCCCGTTGCGGCCCCCGCGCCTGCCACCACTCCGGCACCTAAGCCCCAGTCCAACAATGCCGCTCAGGTTACCGCCGCCGGTGCTGCCGAGACGCCCGCGGTCGAGGATGCCGGAGAGCTGCAGCGCAAATGGGCCGAGGTTGTCGAGCGTGTCAAGGCGCGTCAGGCTTCCTACGCAGGGCTTTTGCTCAACGCCCGCGCCACGGCCGACGACGGCTCCAAGCTCACGGTCTCGTTCCCCGCGGGTTCGACTTTTGCCATTAAGATGCTCGGTCGCGCCGATACGCAGTCGGTGGTCCTGCCGACGGTCTGCGCGGTCTTCGGTCGTCGTACCGTCGACTATGTCCTGGATGGGGGTGGCACGCCGGCTCCTCAACATGAGGAGCATTCTCCATCTGCACGGGCTGCGGCATCTGCGGACCCGCAACCCGTGTCCTCGGCGGCCCCTGCATCCTCGAGCGCCAGCGCGCCGCAGCAGCAAGCGGCGCCGGTAGTGGCATCGACCCCGTCGGCGCCTAAGCCTGCGGCGCCCAAACCGGCTGCTCCGACACCCGCGCCCAAGCCCGTCTCGCCCGCGCCCAAGTCGTCTGACCTGGGCAAAGCCCCCTGGCTACGCTCCGACAACCCCGCCGGCGCTCCTGCTACGGGTAAGCTCCCGACCGAGCCCGCACCCCGTGCGCCCGAGCGCTCGGCTGCCCCCAAGGCTCAGCCTGTCGCGCCGTGGGAATCCGAGCAGGTGTCCTACGACGACGCTATGGTCGGCGGCTTCGCCGGCGATGCGAGCGGGGACGATCTGCCTCCGTTCGACGTGCCGGGTGCGACGCCCGCGCCCAAGTCCGCTGCATCTGCCCCCAAAGAGGAGGACGCTCCTGCAGCTCCCTGGGAGTCCAACCCCGGCGCCGGCAGCCCCTTCGGCCATCAGGGCGCAGCCCCGAGCATCCCGCAGACCGAGGACGAGGCCAAAGACCTCATCCGCAGCGTCTTCGGCCAGGCCACCATCTTCAAACCGGTGGAGTAACCGTGCGGGCGGGTATGCTGCTCAAGAAGAGATCTCTTTGCCCGGGCGCATCTGTATTTCGGACATGTGCAACGCGGTGCCGCGTATCTCGCATTCGAGCAGACAGGTACGTGACGGTCGGCCTAGGATGCTGAGGTCGATACGATACGTCGCATGGCTGTCCGTGTATTCGACTTGCTCGGCGTTGAGGGTTGCTCCGATTGTCAAGAAAGCGCCTGGTTCGGCATCGACAATCTTGGAGTCCTTTATCTTGACCTTGAACTCTTGGTAGAGGGACGGGCTGTTGTAGTAAACGGTTCGGGTTCCGTCGGTGCACTCATCGGTCGTCTCCCATTTGACGACGGGCTGGTCCGAGCTGGCTATCAGCAGTTCTGCTCCAAAGGCTATGGCATGGGTGATGACAACCAGCAATGCCCAGCCGACAAAGAGATAGAGAACCAAATATGCAACGGGGTGTTTTGAGCGGATGTTTTGGAGCGCGTCGGGGGCATTCATGGGGGCACCTCCAAATTGCTGTCTGTGACAATCAAATTATACCCTGCCATCATGAGCGCCGCCTCGAGCAGCGGTTCGGCATTTTGTTATCTAGCTGGATGCAGAAAATGCCGGATTCCGGCTCTACAAGGTTAAGCTTTCAATATTATGCAGATGCGAATTATTCAACTATGCATAATCTTTGGGTGCGGCTTGCACTCCAGGACATGTATATCGACTGAGGGAACACGTCCGCCCCGCTTGCTTGCCCCGCGCCGTGGTACGATTTTTGAGTTTGAAAGTCCCGCCGTGCTCCGGCTGCCCTTGCAGCTTGTCGCGCGGCCGCACGTAAAGGAGCCATCATGGCCGGTATGAACATGCAGCAGATGATGAAGCAGGCTCGCAAGATGCAGGAGCAGCTTGCCGCCGCGCAGGAGAACCTCAAGTCCCAGACCGTCGACGCCTCTGCCGGCGGCGGCATGGTCAAGGTGACCGTTAACGGCGAGATGGAGCTCGTCAACCTCACCATCGATCCCGATGCCCTCGATCCCGAGGACGTCGATATGCTGCAGGATATGATCATGGCTGCCGTCAACGAGGCCGTCCGCGGCGTCAACGAGCTCGCCAACAAGCAGATGGGCGCCATCACCGGCGGCCTCAACATCCCGGGCATGCCGTTCTAAGACACGCATATATATGAGTGCGAATCACAGTCTGCAAAAACTGCTCGATGAACTGGGTCGTCTGCCGGGCATTGGTCCCAAGTCGGCCCAGCGCATCGCCTATTACCTGCTCGAGGCCGATGCCGAGGAGGCCCGCCGCCTGGCCGAGGCCATCCTGGAGGTCAAGCAGGAGGTCCACTTTTGCAGCCGTTGCTTTAACTACGCCACGGCCGACGAGTGCTCCATCTGCCAGGACCCGATGCGCGATACCACTCGTATTTGCGTGGTGGGCGAGCCGCGCGACGTCCAGGCGATCGAGCGCACGGGCAGCTACCACGGCCTGTACCATGTGCTAGGCGGCGTGATCAGCCCCATGGACAAGATTGGCCCTGAGCAGCTGCACATCCGCGAGCTGCTGGCGCGTCTGGGCCACGAGGATATCCATGAGGTCATCATCGCCACCAACCCCAACATCGAGGGCGAGACCACGGCGAGCTATCTGGCCCGTACCATCAAGCCGTTGGGCGTCGAGGTGTCGCGTCTGGCAAGCGGCCTTCCCGTGGGCGGCGACTTGGAGTATGCCGACGAGCTTACGCTTGGCCGCGCCATCGAGGCCCGTCGCGCGATTTAGGTGGCGAGCCTGCTCCTGCCGTATGTTTTCCTCGCGATGCACGGGGTAGTCATAATTTCCCCGTGCGACTGTGAGTTTGTTGTGCAACAAAGATGCTTCGTATCCGCTTATCGCATGGATGCTTCCGCTCGCATCCTTAATTTGCCCATTCGTTGCGCAACCTTTTAGGTTCGCTGATACACTCAAATATGGATTTGAATGAATGCGCCGCTTCTGAGCGGCGTGTTTTTCTTGGAGGAGAACGCATGCGGCCCGGTGGCACTCAGACAAAGCGCGGCGCCGCGGTGCGCATGCGACGCCGACTGGGCTTGGCGCCGCGGGCGTACGTGCTGCTGTCGTGCTCGCTGGTGCTGGTCATGGCTGGCGTTTCTGCCTATGGCATGACCGTGCCGTCCATGATGCAGGCGCATGCCGCACGCGAACCGCGCGTGGGGCATGAGGTCAAAAGTGATCTGGGTACCACGACTGGATATGCTTGGGCAAGTGTGGTCGCGCATATTGTGTTTGGCACCGACGATGCGGACGGCGCCGAGGCCCCGGACAACGAAGTCACGCTTGCCAATGGCAAAACCATCGTGCTCACCAACACCAAGATCATCGATCGGTTGTCCAACAATAGCGTGGCGGCAACGGTGAATAAGGTCGAGCAGCAGAAGGAGCAGGACGCCCAGCAGTCCGGAAAGCCCGGTAGCTCGGATACTTCTGGCTCCGGCTCGAATTCGTCGAGTTCGGGCGGCGGCTCTGGGTCGGGCTCCTCTACCGGAGGGTCTGGAAATGGCGGCTCGACGGGCGGCAACACTGACAACGATGCAAACTCCGGTGGCCTTTCCGCTGCTGAGGAAGAGAGCATTCACAGTTGGCTTGTGACCAAGTACAACATGCTCGACGGCTACGTTTCTCGTGCCAATGACGTGGTCTCGACCTATAACTCTACGGGAGATCCCAGGCCGTGCGACAGCCTGGTCGGGGAGATGCTTGTCATTCGAGCCGAGTTCGGTCGTCAGACATTCTCGCCCCGGTCAAAGTGGTATCAGCAGTATGCCAATCTGTGGGGCTGTTACACCAACCTATGTCAAAGGGTCGGCCATTACGGCGATGATGACGTCGCACTCGGTAACTTCAACAATAACGTGGCGGCGCTTGCCCTATGATGACCGATCTTGCATCCACCACACCACAATCGCTCGGTCGCGATTCCATGGTCGGCCTGCGCCTGGCGCGTGTCGACGGGTTTGAGCCGGCCATTGCGCTCGGTCAGGACGAACTGCCTGCCTATCTGCGTCGTTTTACGATGCTGTTTGCCGACGATGCCACCATGCGCCGTGGCGGTATCGGCCGCGTGACGCGTGCCGTCAACGCCCAAGGCGAGGCCGTGGCACTCAAGCAGCTCATCTTGCCGACGCGCGATGAGTTTGACGATGCCGCCGCCCATGAGGCGCTGGTCGCCAAGTTCAAAGCGGCGTTTCGCGAGGAATACGAATGCCATCGCGCCCTTTCGGGCCTTAAGGGCTTTCCCCGCCTCTATGGCTGGGGCGAGGTCGACGGTGTGCCTGCAATTGTCATGGAATGGGTCGAGGGCGAGACGCTTGCCCGCTTGCGTTCGCGACTTGCCGTGGACGATGCCGGACGCCTGTCGCCGCTTGTGGCGGCGCGTCTGGGTCGCGACCTGTTCGATCTGCTCTGCCGTATGAGCCTGGTGGGTGAGGGCTTTGTCCATCGCGATATCTCGCCCGCTAATATTATGGTGCGTGCGGCGCGTCTGCCGCTTGACCGGCAGCTTGCCGAGGGCACCTTTGACCTGTGCCTGATCGACTTTGGCTCGTCGCTGGCGCTCGAGCCTGCGTCGGCCGTGGCCGGTACCGGCGGCAAGGCGTCGTTTACGGAGCGCTATGCCACGCTGCGTCGCGCGACGGTTGCCTATGCCCCGCCCGAGATGCTCACCGACGATATTCCCGATCTGCGCGCTTTGCGTATGTCGCCGGCGATCGACGTCTATGCCGCGGCAAGCACGGTTTACGAGCTCATTGCCGGCGTCGCGCCATACGAAGCCGCGCCGAGCACTTCGGGCACCTCGGGTTCGCGCAAAAAGACGCGCGACATCGCGAGCCCCTACCGTCTCAAGATGGACACGCGGCCCGACTATCCCATTGGTGCCCATGCGCCCGGCTGTGATTTGACTCAGCTGCTTTGTCGTGAGCCCGATGTGGCGCTCGCCGCGGCCGAGCAGGCCCAGCAGCTAGGGCTTGAGCCGGATTCTGAAGAGCTACGCGATGCACTGGCGTTTGTCGATGCCCAGCTGTTCGATGTGGTGATGGCCTGTCTGTCCAGCCATCAAAAAGATCGCCCCGAGCCGGCGGCGGTCGAGGCGGCGCTCTCGGCGTTTTGTGACCACTATGCGCAAAATGTCGGTCGTTCGCTCCGCGGCGAGCCGCTCACGCCGTGCCCCATGGATGCGTCTGGCCGCGCGGTTCGTCGCGCGGCGATGATCGGTGCGGCGGTCGTTTGCAGCGTGGTTTGGGCTGTGGTCGTGGTTTCGGCCGCGCTGCTGGCGTCGGGCGCCCGCGTGACGGCGACTTTGGGATCGCTCGTGTGGTCTGGGTCGCTACCGGGTATTATTGCCGCACTGGCGTTGGCGCTGCCAGGCATAGCCGGCGTTGCCGCGGGGGCACTTGCGCGCGATCGGCGCTCGGGCTTCCTGCAGGGTGTGCTTGCGCTTTCTGCCTGCGAGGTTCCGGTGCTGGTTGTGGCTGCATGTAGCGTATTTTCCCAACGCGCCGTGATGGGCGGCCTTGTTGCCGCTCTGGTTGCAACCTATACGCTTACGTGGTTTTTGCTTGCGATGGGCTTTGCCTTTGAACTTCCCGTTTCGGCACCGCGACGCACAAAAGCCCAGATGGCGACTCCGCTTGCCGGTGGAGCCGCAGCTGCCCGTACTTTTGGCGGACCTGTCGAAGTATCGTCCGATTCTATTTCTACGACCAAGGAGGCCTAGGTCATGGCATCTCAAGTTGAGCTCACCCCATGCGGGGCCATGTTTGACATCATTAAGCGCGCGGCGCATCTGAGCCATATCGAGCTGTGCGGCTTGGTGCTTTCGTCCCGTCCGCTCGCCGACGGCCGCAGCCCGCAGAGCCGAGCCGCCGATCGCTCTTGGGTTTCCCGCTTTATCGTTCGCGCGCCGGTCGGCACGCTTCAGCGGCGCTACTTTGCCGAATACGGTACCTCGGCTGCGCGTATTATGTCGCAACTGGCCCTGCGCCAGCGCAATCCCATGGACTCCACGGCTGTGATCAATATGGTGTGCGGTCCTGCAGGTGAACCGATGGTACGCGCGCTCGAAGAGTGCCATCAGGACACGAATCTCTATCGCAACGCGCTCGATCGCCTGTCCCAGGCGGCGGAACTCATGCCCGCCGAGCGCGCCGAGGCCGTGCTGGTGCTGTTTGTCGCCGTCGGTTGTTCGGCGGATGTGCGGTCCTCGGTGAACTATGCCATCGACTACGCGCACGCGACCTGTGGCGGAGGCACCTCCACGCCGCGCTCGCTTGGCATGTCGATGACTACGGGCGAACGCGAACCCGCCCCGGCGCACCCCTTGGGCTTGCTGCGCGTGCAAAACAGTTTTGTCGTGAGCGCCCCGCGCTGGATTCAGCCGAGTGAGCAGGGTGTTGAGATTGGCGCGCTGGCCACTGGTGAGGGCGATATTACCGACGTCGGCGACGATGTCTCGGCCCGCCATGCCCATATCTGGTGCGATGCTCAAAATATCTGCCACGTCGAGGACTTGTCGTCCACCAACGGAACCGTGGTGGTAAACGGGGCCACGCGCGTCTGCATTCAGGTCGAGCCCGGCCGTTCCGCCCAACTCAATCCCGGCGACGAGCTCAAGCTCGGCGAATCCACTACCTACGCCATTCTCTTCGGTGCCCTCTAGCCGGCAGTTAGGGACGTTCCTTTTCTGCCGGCACTTGGGGACACTCCTTGGCGCGCCAGAGCCAGCCGCCCAGGGATGGAGGGGCCATTTTGGCCCTTGGCAGTCACCCGAGGTAAACCTTTACCGCCCGCCTATATTTGTCGAAATTACACTTGACGGCGGGGTACAATAAACCCGCATGCGGATTTCCGTTGCGGGCGCTTCCCATCGCCGGGGCGTGCCCGGGAGCATCCGGCATGCGGCCTTTGCGGCGCTCGGTCATGTGCAAGACGGGCGGTCGGGTCTGTGGGGCGCATCAGCTGGCCCTCGCCTCGGCATGTCTTCTCTCCACGCCACGTACCTGCTGCTGAGCCTGCCTGCCAGATGATTGGAAGCAACAGCGTAAATCCCATCACGCCAACATCCCGGCGATCGCCGGGGCCTGTATACCTATATGAGAGGAGAGGGGTATATGGCGCGTAAGTTTAAGTCTATGGACGGCAACGAGGCGGCCGCATATGTTTCGTATGCGTACACCGAGGTAGCGGGAATCTATCCCATTACGCCGTCCAGCCCGATGGCCGACCATGTCGACCAGTGGGCGGCCCAGGGTCGCAAGAATATCTTCGGCACCCCGGTCAAGGTCGTCGAGATGGAGTCCGAGGCAGGTGCAGCCGGTACCGTTCACGGTTCGCTGGGCGCCGGTGCTCTGACCACCACTTACACGGCTTCTCAGGGTCTGCTCCTGATGATCCCGAACATGTACAAGATCGCGGGCGAGCAGCTCCCGGGCGTCTTCCACGTCTCCGCGCGTTGCGTCGCTTCCCACGCCCTGAACATTTTTGGCGATCACTCTGACGTCATGGCCTGTCGTCAGACCGGCTTCGCCATGCTCGCCGAGGGTAACGTCCAGGAGGTCATGGACCTCTCGCCGGTGGCTCACCTTGCCGCCATCGAGGGTAAGACCCCGTTCCTTAACTTCTTCGACGGCTTCCGCACCAGCCACGAGATCCAGAAGGTCGCCATGTGGGACTACAAGGATCTGGCCGAGATGTGCGACATGGACGCCGTCCAGGCTTTCCGCGACCACGCGCTCAACCCTGAGCACCCGCACACCCGCGGCAGCCACGAGAACGGCGATATCTTCTTCCAGAACCGTGAGGCCTGCAACAAGGTCTACAACGAGCTTCCCGCCGTCGTCGAGGGCTACATGAAGAAGATCAACGAGAAGCTCGGCACCGATTACGGCCTGTTCAACTACTACGGCGCTCCCGATGCCGACCGCGTCGTCGTGTGCATGGGCTCCTTCTGCGACGTGCTCGAGGAAGTCATCGACTACCTCAACGCTCACGGCGAGAAGGTCGGCCTGGTCAAGGTTCGTCTGTTCCGTCCGTTCTCCATCAAGCACTTCGTCGACGTTCTCCCCGAGACCGTCCAGAAGATCGCCGTCATGGACCGTACCAAGGAGCCGGGTTCCATCGGCGAGCCGCTCTACCAGGACGTCGTCTCCGCTCTCTACGAGGCCGGCAAGACGGGCATCAAGGTCGTCGGCGGCCGTTATGGCCTGGGCAGCAAGGACACGCCTCCCGCGTCCGCGTTCGCTGTCTTCGAGGAGCTCAAGAAGGACGAGCCCAAGCGCGAGTTCACCATCGGCATTGTCGATGACGTGACCAACCTGAGCCTGCCCGAGGCCGAGGATGCGCCCAACACCGCAGCTCCCGGCACCATCGAGTGCAAGTTCTGGGGTCTGGGTGGCGACGGTACCGTCGGCGCCAACAAGAACTCGATCAAGATCATCGGCGACCACACCGACAAGTACGTCCAGGCCTACTTCCAGTACGACTCCAAGAAGACCGGCGGCGTCACCGTCTCGCACCTGCGCTTTGGTGATTCTCCGATCCGTTCGCCGTACTACGTGACCAAGGCCGACTTTGTCGCCTGCCATAACCCCAGCTACATCGTCAAGGGCTTCAAGATGGTCCGCGACGTCAAGCCGGGCGGCACCTTCCTGGTCAACTGCCAGTGGAGCGACGAGGAGTTCGCCGAGCACATGCCCGCCGTGGCCAAGCGCTATATCGCGAACAACAACGTCAACGTCTACCTGATCGACGCTATCGACCTGGCCGCCAAGGTCGGCATGGGCAAGCGCACCAACACGGTGCTTCAGTCCGCCTTCTTCGCGCTGGCCAAGGTTCTGCCCGCCGAGGACGCCCTGCAGTACATGAAGGACGCGGCTACCAAGTCCTACATGAAGAAGGGCCAGGCTATCGTCGACGCCAACCACAAGGCCATCGATGCCGGCGCTACCGCCTTCCGTAAGTTCGAGGTTCCGGCCGACTGGGCTACCGCCGAGGATGCCGCTCCCGTCGAGCTCTCCGAGGAGACCAAGTCCGCTATCGCCCAGCAGGTCAAGAACCTGCTCGAGCCCATCGATCGCATGGACGGCGACAGCCTGCCTGTTTCCGCCTTCGTCGATTGCGCCGACGGCCAGTTTGAGCTGGGCGCCTCCGCATACGAGAAGCGCGGCGTCGCCGTGGTCGTTCCCCACTGGGACGAGACCAAGTGCATCCAGTGCAACCAGTGCGCCTATGTGTGTCCGCATGCCACCATCCGTCCGTTCGCGATGACCGAGGACGAGGCTGCCGCCGCGCCCGAGGCTACCCGCACGCTCGACGCCATGGGCCCCAAGGCCAAGGGCATGAAGTTCACCATGGCTGTGTCCCCGCTCGACTGCATGGGTTGCACCAACTGCGTCAAGGTTTGCCCCAAGGGCGCCCTCGAGATGGTTCCCACCGAGCAGGAGATGGACCAGCAGCCCGTTTGGGACTACATGGTCGAGAACGTCTCCGAGAAGAAGGAGCTCATCGCGGCCAACGTCAAGGGCAGCCAGTTTAAGCAGCCCTACCTGGAGTTCTCTGGCTCCTGCGCCGGCTGCGCCGAGACCGCCTATGCACGTCTGGCGACCCAGGTCGCCGGCGACCGCATGTTCATTTCCAACGCCACCGGCTGCTCCTCCATTTGGGGCAACCCCGCTGCCACCGCTCCTTACTGCAAGGACAAGGACGGTCACGGCCCGGCGTGGAACAACTCCCTGTTCGAGGACAATGCCGAGCACGGTCTGGGCATGGCCGTTGGCTACGAGGCCGTTCAGAAGAAGCTGATCGCTGCTACGCAGGAGATCATCGCCGCTGACGGTCCGTCCGACGAGCTCAAGGCCGCCGGTCAGGCTTGGATCGACTCCGTCAACGACGCCGAGGCCTCTAAGACCGCTGCCGCCGCCTACGTTGCCGAGCTCGAGAAGTGCGGCTGCGACGCCTCCAAGGCGATCCTCGCCGACAAGGCTTACCTCACCAAGAAGTCCTTCTGGATCTTCGGCGGCGACGGCTGGGCCTACGACATCGGCTTCGGTGGCCTGGACCACGTCCTGGCTTCCGGCCACAACGTCAACGTCTTCGTCTTCGACACCGAGGTCTACTCCAACACCGGCGGTCAGGCCTCCAAGGCCTCGAACCTGGGTCAGGTCGCTCAGTTCGCCGCTGCCGGTAAGGTGACCAAGAAGAAGTCCCTGGCCGAGATCGCCATGAGCTACGGCTACGTCTACGTGGCGCAGGTCGCCATGGGCGCCAACCCGGCTCAGACCCTCAAGGCCATCCACGAGGCCGAGGCCTACGACGGTCCGTCCCTCATCATCGGCTACAGCCCCTGCGAGATGCACTCCATCAAGAAGGGTGGCATGCAGAACTGCCAGGCCGAGATGAAGAAGGCTGTCGAGTGCGGTTACTGGAACCTCTTCCGCTTCAACCCCGAGGCTGCTGCCGGCAAGAAGTTCTCGCTCGATTCCAAGGAGCCCGCGGGCGGTTATCAGGAGTTCCTGATGAACGAGGCCCGTTACGCTTCGCTGACGCGTTCCTTCCCCGAGCGCGCCGAGGAGCTCTTCAAGGAGAACGAGCAGGCCGCTATGGACCGCTATCAGCACCTGCTGAAGCTCAAGACGGTGTACAACGAGGCCTAGGTCTCCCACCGCAGGACCTGAGGGCTAACCTTCGCGGACGTCCTCGGACATGAAAGAACCCCCGCTGCGCACTACGTGCGGCGGGGGTTCTTTCGTCCTGCGGAGCGTCCGCAAAGGTCAGCCCTCAGATCCTGCTACGACTACGTCCTTGGATTGTGTGGGCGGATGAAGGACGTAGTTGGTCGGGTATTCCGTCCCCTTCGCTGTTTCGCGGCTTTGCCGCGAAACCTCGCGCCACTTTGGGGATGGATGGGGGACTTGGCCGTTGCCGCTTTTTCGGAGCTCTTCTTTATTCCTTTTGTTGGATGAAAAGCCCCTTGTTTTTGCAGGGGTGCATACTCGACTTATATGTGCATAGAATCTCGTATAGTGCGAGTAAGATATTGCGCTGTCTGTTTTGTGTTTAGCAAAGATATAGTTTGCATAATCTGGTCTAATCCCTGCTCTATTAAAATAAAGTTGCACGTAAATGGCGTAGATATGCTTGAGCTGGGGTTCTGTACGCTGAGCGGATAAAAACGACCGTTCACCGTTCCGCTATTTTCAAAATGAATAAAATGAGCGATAAAGAGAATATAAACCTTAATAAACTCGCGTATCGCACGGACGCGGGTTATTAATGGGTTGTAGGCCTTTTACAGAAAGGATTCCAGCAATGTCTAAGCCTCTTGGCAAGCCCGATCGTATTGTCGTCGCCCTTGGCGGCAACGCCCTCGGCAACAACCCCGTCGAGCAGATCGAGGCCGTGAGCAACACCGCCCATGCCCTCCTCGGCCTCATCGAGCAGGGCAACGAGATCATCATCACCCACGGCAACGGCCCGCAGGTCGGCATGATCCAGAACGCCTTCGCCGCTGCCCACGATGCCATCGGTACCCCCGAGATGCCGCTGCCTGAGTGCGGCGCCATGTCCCAGGGCTACATTGGTTATCACCTGCAGCAGGGCATCGGCCGCGAGATGCACAAGCGCTATAAGCGTTGGCACGCCGCCACCGTCGTCACCCAGATCGAGTGCGACCCCGACGATCCCGCGTTCAAGAACCCGACCAAGCCGATCGGCCCCTTCTACACCGAGGAGCAGGCCAAGGAGTTCATGGCCGAGGATCCCTCCAAGGTCTTCGTCGAGGATTCCGGCCGCGGCTGGCGTCGCGTCGTCGCTTCCCCCGATCCCAAGAAGATCGTCGAGGCCGACTCCATCCTCAACCTGCTCGACAACGAGTTCATCGTCATCGCCTGCGGTGGCGGCGGCATCCCCGTCGTCCGCGACTACGAGAACAAGGGCTGCTACAAGGGCGTTCCCGCTGTCATCGACAAGGACCTGGGCGGCGAGCTGCTGGCCGAGGACTGCGACGCCGACGTTCTGTTCCTGCTGACCGCCGTTGAGCATGTCGCCATCAACTTTGGCAAGCCCAACCAGGAGGAGCTCGAGGACCTCACCGCCGACGAGGCCGAGCGCCTGGCCGACGAGGGTCAGTTCGGCAAGGGTTCGATGGAGCCCAAGGTCCGCGCTGCCATCAAGTTCGCCCGTTCCCGCAAGGGCCGCACCTGCATCATCGGCGCTCTGGACAAGGCTGCCGAGACCATGGCCGGCCTCTCCGGTACCCGCATCCACGAGTAGTCTCTACTCTGTCGCCTCTCTGGTGGGCGCCAGGCAAAGTGCCCGCAAACTAGCCTCTCTTCATGAGCCCCGCAGTCCGCTCCGACTGCGGGGCTTTTGCTATTCACCTAGTCATTGGGGACGTTCTTAAACGACTAGTCAAACAAGAGCGTCCCCAATGACCACTCATTTAAGTCTGTCCCCAATGACTAGTAGTAGGCCCACATGGCTTCGACTTCGTTGAGGACCTCTACGACGCCCCAGCGGCGGGCGCTGCGGCTGGCCGAGTTGGGGTCGTAGACGCCAATCTGGTTGGCATCGTCGATGCCGTAGAGCACGATGTAGTGGCCTACGTTGGTAAACGTACCGGGGCGCACTGCGGCGATGACGGGCGCACCCGAGCGAAGTGCTTGGGTAATCGATTCGCGATCGTTATAGAGCTGTGTTCCGTTGAGCCCTAGCTGCCACGCACCGCCTGTCATAAACGACCACTCGGTGGCACCAGTGGGGGCGTAGTTGCCGGCTTCGGCCAGTGCGCATACATCGACCGGCGTCTTATCGGTGTGGCCGGTCTTAAAGATATAGACCATGGTGAGGCAAGTGGGACCGCAAGCGTTTTCTCGAATAGTGCCACCGGCATAGGGCAGCTCCGACCATGCGGGGTCAATTTGGTAGATGTGGGGCATGGCGCCGGCCTGCCATTGCGAGCGTGGGGTCGAGAACGCAAAGGAGTAACCGGGCGCGACGGGAGCTTTAAGCAGCTTGTCCTCGGCAGTGGGCTCAAGACCGGCTGATCCGTGGGAGATACAGGATCCCAAAAACACAAAGACGAGGCAGGCGGCAATGGAGCAAAGCGCAAGGCGTAGGCGGCGGGCCGGAAGCGCGTGGCTTGTGGTGTGCGACGCGGGGTGAGGGGCGGAATTGCCGCGATCGCGTTGAGGTCGCGAAAAGGAGCGCTTGACGTAGTAGTCGGTCTTACGGCGATCGTAGCGGCGTGGCTGCGATGTGCCGGTCTGGCGTTGGCGTGTGCTCGTACTCACACGGTCTGGCTGCTGCACGGTACGGCTTTGCTGCCGCGAAGAAGCCCCGAGCTGCTCTTGGGGGCGCTGCGGGTTGTCGTTGTCGGAGGTGATTTTGGGCGTTGACGTGGTGCGGCCGGCAAGGCGCACGCTTTGTGGCCGTTGGTCGCCGTCATTGTATCCGTATGCCATTCGAATCACCTTGCCTCATGTGTAACTTGTCTATCCTACATAAAAAGATGCACGACACATGGGCATGTGCGCCAAAAGCCTGACAAATGGTATGAACGTTGTCGCGCCGAGCGCCAAGCGTCACGGCAACAGGTATTCAAAAGCAGAAAAGATGAAAGCGCCCAAGACGAATGACGTCTCCCGCCGTTCGTCCCAAAAACGGTGCCGCTCGTTTTGCAGTTCTGCCTTCGGTCGAGCTGCGAGCGGCGCTGCTGCGCCAAGGCCGTATCTTAAAGCCACGAAATAAAAGCGCGCGGCAAAACAGACCGCGCAAGGGGTGACGTCAAGGGGCGTCAAAAAGGAAAGGAGGGGAACAATGGCGGACAAGAACGCAGAAGTTGCAGTCGAGGATAACGGCGGCATGAAGAAAACGCTTTCGCTCTGGAACTTCTTCACCATTGGCTTTGGTGCCATCATCGGTACCGGTTGGGTTCTGCAGGTCGGCGACTGGATGGTCGTGGGCGGCGGTCCCGTTCCCGCTATGATCGCATTCCTCTTGGGTGCAATCTTCCTCGTGCCCGTCGGAGCTGTTTTCGGTGAGCTCACGGCTGCTATCCCCATCTCAGGCGGCATCGTCGAGTATGTCGATCGTAGCTTTGGCCGTACGCTGAGCTACATCACCGGATGGCTTTTGGCCCTGGGCAACGGCATCCTGTGCCCGTGGGAGGCCATCGCCATCTCGACCCTCGTGTCCGAGATGTTCGGTAGCCTGCCCGGTCTTGAGTGGCTGCGCGCCGTCAAGCTCTACACCATCCTGGGCGCCGACGTTTACCTGTTCCCGACGCTGATCGCGCTCGGCTTTGCAGCCTACGTCATCTTCCTCAATTTCCGCGGTGCCAGCTCGGCCGCCAAGCTCCAGGCCTTCCTGACCAAGGCCCTGCTCTGCGGCATGCTGCTCGCCATGGGCGTCTCGCTGTTCACCGGCTCGCCGGACAACGCCATGCCTGTGTTCTCCCAGGTCACCGGCGCTGGTGGCGGCAAGGCCGCTACCGAGAGCTCCAGCCTGTTTGCCGGCATCGTGTCGGTCCTGGTTCTGACTCCGTTCTTCTACGCCGGCTTCGACACCATTCCCCAGCAGGCTGAGGAAGCAGCCGAGGGCCTCAACTGGAACAAGTTCGGCAAGATCATCTCCCTGGCCCTGCTGGCCGCAGGCGGCTTCTACATGGTCTGCATCTACTCGTTCGGCACCATCCTCGACTGGCATGAGTTTGTTAAGAGCCCGGTTCCCGCGCTTGCCTGCCTCAAGGGCATCAACATGCTCCTGTACCTGGCCATGCTCGTCATCGCCACGCTTGGACCCATGGGCCCGATGAACTCCTTCTACGGCGCCACGAGCCGCATCATGCTCGCCATGGGCCGCAAGGGCCAGCTGCCCGAGAAGTTCGCCGAGGTCGATCCCAGCTCCGGCGCTCCCAAGCTCGCCTGCGTCGTTCTGGGCGTCATCACCGTCGTCGGTCCGTTCCTGGGCAAGAACATGCTCATCCCTCTGACCAACGTGTCGGCTCTCGCCTTCATCTTCTCCTGCGGTATGGTCGCCCTCGCTTGCCTGCGCATGCGCTTCACCGAGCCCGACCTGCCTCGTCCCTACGAGGTGCCCGGCGGCAAGTTTGGCATCGGCCTCGCTATCGCTGCCTGCGCCATCATCATCGGCCTGCTCGTGATTCCGTTCTCTCCCGCCTCCCTCAACATGGTGGAGTGGAGCATCGTGATCGGCTGGCTGGCCGTCGGCCTGGCTCTCATGGCCTTCACCAATTCCCGCAAAAAGTAACGCCGAGCCGGGGCGGATCAGGTGCGCGGGACCCTCTCTTCCGCGCACCGAACCCGGCGCCACTTGGGTAGCTTTGTGAGGCCTTAACCCAACACGGCCTCGCCCACTATATGGATCCATAAGGAGGAACCATGTCCACTAAGTATGCAATCGTTGGCGGCAAGCTCATCGACGGTACCGGTGCCGAGCCGGTCGAGAACTCCCTCGTTCTCGTCGACGACAACGGCAAGATCGAGTACGCCGGCGCCATGCAGGACCTTCCCGAGGGCGTTGAGGTCATCGACGCCGCCGGCAAGACCGTCCTTCCCGGCCTGATCGACACCCACCTGCACTTCTCGGGCAACCTGACCGACGATGATACCGATTGGGTCATGCAGCCGCTCCTCGAGAAGCAGGCCGTCGCCGTCAAGCAGGCCTACGACTGCCTCACCCACGGCCTCACCACCGTCTGCGAGATCGGCCGCTTTGGTATCCAGATTCGCGACTGCATCGACAAGGGCGTCTTCAAGGGCCCGCGCGTTCTGGCCACCGGCCTCGGCTTCTGCCGCGTTGCCGGTCACGGTGACTCCCACCACTGCACCCAGGAGCTCAACAAGGAATCCCACCCCTGGGGCGACCAGGTCGATGGTCCTTGGGATCTGCGCAAGGCCGTCCGTCGTCGCCTGCGCGAGAACCCCGATGCCATCAAGATTTGGGCTACCGGTGGCGGCATCTGGCGCTGGGATTCCGGTCGCGACCAGCACTACTGCTCCGAGGAGATTCAGGCCGTGGTCGAAGAGGCCAAGATGGTCGGCATCCCCGTGTGGAGCCACTGCTACAACAACCACGCCGCTGCCTACGACTCCGTCCGCTTTGGCTGCGAGCAGCTGATTCACGGCTTCGATATCGATGAGCGCACCATGGACCTCATGGCCGAGCAGGGCACCTTCTTCACCCCGACGATTGCCTTCCTGCCCACCTGGTACGCCACCTATCCGCCCGTCTACGTCCCCGAGCTGCACGACAAGTACGAGGGCACCCTGGTCGAGAAGGAGCTGCAGCGCAATTACGACTGCCTGCGCGAGGCCAAGAAGCGCGGCGTCATCATGACGATCGGCTCCGACTCCTTCTCCTTCGTCACCCCGTACGGCACCTGCTCCATCGAGGAGATGTACGAGTTCGTCGACAAGATCGGCTTCACCCCGGTCGAGACCATCACCTGTGCCACTCTCAACGGTGCCAAGATGTGCCACATCGAGGACGAGACCGGTTCCATCGAGGCCGGCAAGTGCGCCGACCTGCTGGTTGTCAACGGTGACGTCGCCGCCGACATCCACGTGCTCAACACCGACAACATGGACGTCATCATGAAGGACGGCTGGATTGTCGAGGCCGGCACCTTCGGCGAGGCAAACAAGTACAGCGCCTAAGCTACCGTTCATCGATGGCTCGATGTAAAACACAGTATTTGATTGCATAATGCAATGGAGAGGGTCGCTTGCGGCCCTCTTTATTGCTATGGGGTGCGTCAATAAGAAGGAGATGACGGTGGATCTCAATAGGCTGATTCTGGGCAAGAGCTACAACTCTACCAAGGTCTTTCGTACCGCTCAGCATGTGGTTCAAGCCATCTTGCTCGGTATTGTCGTTCCGCTGCTTATCCTGCTGCTCATCTGGGATCTAACCGATAATCCCAATCCCGTTCCGGCCGTTGTCGTCATTGCCGGCTTGGTCATGCTGTGCTTCTTCTTCTCGTACGTCTTTGTCGTTCCCGACGACCTCACATCGAGCGCAACCGACCGCACGCTCGCCATCGCTTCAAAAATATTCGCCTACACGTCGCGCGGCCTTACGCCCGAAGCTGCCCTGGGCGCCTCTAAGATCATCCTGTCCGAAACTATCGCCTCTGCCATCTGCTTTACCGACGGCAAGCAGGTGTTGGCAAGCTGGGGCGAGGACTCGGCAAAATGCCCCGCGGGCACCCCGGTGGTGCTGCGGACTACGCTCAACGTGATCAACAGCGGTGAGCAAAGCGTGTTCTCGCGCGATGCCTCGACCGAGACAGGTGGCTACTTTCCGCGCCTGCGCGCCGGTATTGTCGCACCGCTTACCGTGCGCGGGCATTGCGTGGGCACGCTCGAGCTGTATTATCCCCGTCTGAGCAGCATCGATATGCGCCAGACGGCGCTTGCCTCGGGCTTTGCCGACCTCATTTCCACGCAGCTTGCGAGCTTTGAGCTTGAGCGCCAGGACGAGCTTACGGCCCGCGTGGAGCTGCGCGCCTTGCAATCGCAGGTCGATCCTCATTTTCTGTTTAACACCATCAGCACCATCGTGTCACTCGTACGTACCGAGCCGGACAAGGCCAGGTCGCTGCTGATCGACTTCTCCAACTACTATCGTCAGACGCTTTCTGATTCCGATACGCTCACCACGCTCGAGCACGAGGTGGAACAGGGCACTCGCTATATCAATCTTATGCAGGCTCGTTATGGCGACGGCCGTCTGCGCGTCTCGGTCGATATCGACTTTGAGGTGCGCGATTGCATGGTGCCGCCGTTTATCTTGCAGCCGTTGCTCGAAAACTGCATCAAGCACGCGCAGCGCGAGACCGAGCCGCTTTCTATTCGTGTTAGGGCTTTCGAGACCGATGACGGTTTGGAGATCATCGTCGAGGACGATGGCATCGGTATGAGCGAAGAGGTCTGCGCGCATCTGTTTGAGCAGCATCGCTTGGAGGAGCCCGAGAGCATTACCGCCGACGGCTCCATCAAACGAGGCTGCGGCTTGGCGCTCTTCAACGTGCTTCAGCGCATCCATTTCTTTTACGGAGAAGATTCTGGCATGCGCGTGAAGTCCCAGGAGGGCGTTGGCACGCAGGTCATCGTCGAGCTGAACGGCGAGCCGCATGAGCCGGCGCCGTTGACGGCGTAGCACTCGAGTGTATTGAGGAGAGAGAGGAAGCGCACATGTCCGAGGGTTGGAACATCCTGGTAGTTGATGACGAGCCTCCCATTAGGGCTGAGTTACGCTATCTGTTGGAAAAGGATACGCGTGTGGGCCAGATTGCCGAGGCGGGCAATGTCACCGAAGCCGTGGAGTCGATTCTGTCGAACAAGCCCGACGTGTTGTTTTTAGACATTACCATGCCCGGTCGCTCGGGAATTGAGCTTGCCGAGACGCTGCAGAACCTAAAGACGCCGCCGGTGGTTGTGTTTGTGACGGCGTTTGCCGAATTTGCCGCCGATGCGTATAACCTCGATGCGGTCGACTATGTCGTCAAGCCGGTCGAGGACGCACGCCTGTCAAAGGCACTCGACAAGATCGAGGCAGCCTTGGGTGCCCGTCGTGTTATCCATGCTCCGCGCCAGCCTTTGCGTTTGACGGTGGACCGCGGGGGCAAAAAGGTGTTCATTCCCGCCGCAGACGTCTGCTACTTTGAGGCGCGCGCCGATTTTTGCAACGCCATCTGCGCCGAGGGAACGTACCTGATCAATGAGTCGATCTCTTCGCTCGAGCGTCGCTTGGACTCCGAGGGCTTTATTCGCGTTCATCGCAGCTACCTGGTCAATTTGGAAGACGTGCACAATGTTGAGATTGGCTCCACGGGGTTGATGGAGCTCAGGCTCGACCGCGTGAACTCGACGGTACCGGTGTCCCGTCGTCGTGCCGCCGAGGTCAAGTCGCACCTGGGGCTTGCGTAGACGGTCTGCATGCCGTCGTTTACCATCGCAGGTTTGGCATGGGTGCGCGGTGGGCATAATGGGTGGCATCGAATGAAATCGAAAGGATCATTATGCCCGCGCTTATCACCCATCATCTGTTTGGCGAGGAAAGCATCGACCGTCTTCCGCAGGGCGTCATCACGTCCGATGAAGAGCGCATTGCCTTTATCTTGGGCAACCAAGGCCCCGACCCGTTTTTCTTTCACATTCTGACACCGCGTGTTTCCGACTGCACGCTGCTAGCGCAGGTCATGCATCGGTCGCGCATGTCTCGCCAGTTCGCGTGCCTGCGCGACGGCGTGTCGCATCTGCTGCCGCGCGACGCCAGCTTGGGTCGCGCTTTTGCGCTGGGCCTGCTGTCTCATTACGTGCTCGACCGCAACGCCCACCCCTTTGTCTATGAGCAGCAGTTTGGCATCGTGGAATCCGACTCAGAGCTTGAGGATTCGAGCAGTCAGGTCCATGCCGTGATCGAGAGCGACCTGGATGTACTGATGCTGCAGCTTAAACGCGATGGCGCTACGGTCGACGATTACCCGCCGGCGGGCGAGATCGTTACCACCGACCGTATCAATCGCGCTGCCGGCGTGCTGATGAGCTATGTTGCCGGACGCGTGTACGGCATTGACATTCCGGCGGGGGAGTACGGTGCCGCCGTTGCCAATATGCAGCGACTTTACCGCGCGATTGAGCCGGCCGACTCCGCAAAGACGCGCGCGATCTCGCTGGTTGAGGGCTTGGTGCACGACTACTCGCTGCTCGACGGCCTTGCCCATCGCGTGACGACGGAGCTGCCCGAGCGCACCGGTAACCTGGGCCATCTGACATGGAAGAATCCCTTTACCGACGAGGTCTCGAACGAGAGTTTCCCCGAGGTCTTTGATCGCGCGCTGGTCGATTACGAGTGCACGGTCGCACGTTTTATCGAGACCGGTGACATGGATGCCGTGACCAGTCACGTCAACTACAGCGGTCGCGTGCTCGAAGCCGATGAGGAGTTTGACCGCGAGGAATAGGGCTCGTGCGTGCCCCTTTGCCGAATCCTTACCGGCGGTTCTGGACAATTGGGGTACGATGAACTAACTGCATATCGGGCGAATACGAAGGGTCCCTGTCCATGAAATACACCAAGCTCGAGCGTAACTGGGTTATGTATGATGTGGGCAATTCGGCCCTCGTGCTGCTCAATACCTCGGTGGTGCCCATTTACTTTAACGCCATCAATACCGGCGCTTCTTCGGCCGACCTGGTGGTCGCCTGGGGCAATGCGCAGACGATCGCCTCGCTGGTCATCGCCATGCTCATGCCCATTCTGGGCGCGCTTGCCGACTACGCCGGCAACAAGATCAAGTTCTTCTTGGGCTTCTTCCTCACGGGCCTGGTGCTTTGCTTGGCGCAGGCTATCCCAATGTCCGCCATGGCATTTTTGACCGTGTACGTGCTGTGCACCATCGGCCTTAACTCTTCTATGACGTTCTACGACGCCATGCTGCCCGACATTACCACCGACGAGCGCATGGACGCCGTGTCCAGCTCGGGCTATGCCTGGGGCTACATCGGTTCCACTGTGCCGTTCGTCATCTGCCTGGCGCTCATCATGGGTGGCCCCGCTCTTGGCGTCCCTACCATGCTGGCAACGCGTCTGTCGTTTATCATCACTGGTGCCTGGTGGCTCATCTTTACCCTGCCGCTCATTCGCACCTATAAGCAAAAGTACGGTCGCGAGCGCGGTCCCGAGGACACTATCGGCCACATCGTGGGCGGTGTGTTCTCCGAGGTCGGACACACCATGCGCGAGATCGCCCACAACAAGACCGTGCTGGTCTACATGATTGCGTTCTTCTTCTATATCGACGGTGTGCACACGGTCATTTCCATGGCTACCAGCTACGGCTCGGCTTTGGGCATCGATTCGACGCAGCTGGTGCTGGCGCTGCTCGTTACGCAGTTCGTGGCCTTTCCGTCCGCCATCATCTACGGCAAGCTCGCCGGACGCGTGGGCACGCTCAACATGATCCTGGTGGCAGTCGCCGCCTACATGGGCATTGTGCTGTTCGCCGCGTTCTTCCTAAAGACCGCCTTTGAGTTCTGGGTGCTTGCCATTATGGTCGGCCTGTTCCAGGGCGGCGTGCAGGCGCTCAGCCGTAGCTACTTTGGTCGCATTATCCCCAAGGAAAAGTCCAACGAGTACTACGGCTTCTTTGACATCTTTGGTCGTTATGCAAGCGTCATGGGTACCTTCCTAGTGTCGGTCGTTACCTCGCTGACCGGCAACCCGTCGCTGGGCGTCCTTTCCATTGGCGTGCTGCTGGTCGTTGGCTTTATGCTGCTGGTCCGCCTGTCCCGCATGACTCGGGCGGCAGAGCATGCCGCATAGGAGCGAGCGGCTATTGTGCCTGTCCACGGTACTCTTTTGGGGTTATCCGCAATAAACATTGCGACTTGCGAGCAATGATTTGCCCAAGTGGGTATGATGGAATCAGCTAGGTCGCGGGGCGTCGCCTGTGTTTGGCGGCGTCCCGTTTTTGTGTTGCAGGGAGGGTAAGGCATGAACGCCACGGTCGTGATTCCAACGTATTGGGCGGGCGATGACGCTTGCGCAAACGCCCCTGGCACCTATGATCATTCGACGCGACTCAACGCCGACAATCCCGAACTCGACCGCTGCCTGGCCTCGCTTGAGCAGGTACGTGACATCCCGCGCATCATCCTTTTGGTGGTCTGTCCCGTTTCTGCCACAGCCGATGTGTCGCTGCGCGTGCGCGAGATTGTCGACGCGCATCCCACGCTCAAGGTCACCGTTGTCACCAACACCCAGGCCTCGCGCATCGCAGACCGGGTTGCTCAGATCGCGCCCAAGGGTTCGGGCGAGTGCGTGAGCCTGCGAGGCTACGGTGCCATCCGCAACATGGGGCTAGCCTGTGCCGCTGTGCTGGGGCATGACGCGGTTATCTTTTTGGATGACGATGAGACTGTCATCGACGCCGACTTTATGAAGCGCGCGACCTATGCGTTGGGGCAGCAGACACGTCAGGGCTTGCCGATCTTGGTCAAGAGCGGCTATTTCTACGATCGCGACGGCTCGCCGCTGGCTCCCACGGACAAGGCGGGCATCTGTCATCGTTGGTGGACCAAGCGCATCGAGTTCAACCGTTGGATGAAAAAGGCGCTCTCGGGCACTCGCATCTCGCGCTCCAACTACGTGTGCGGCGGCCTGATGGCCCTGCACGCCCGCGCCTTTACGCGTGTGGCCTTTGACCCGTTTATCACCCGCGGCGAGGACTTGGATTACCTCTTTAACATGCGCATGTTTGGCTACGACGTGTGGTTCGATAACGAGTGGACCGTGCGCCATCTGCCTCCGGAGTCCGAAAAGCGCTCACCGCGCTTTATGCAGGATGTATACCGTTGGTACTACGAACGGGCCAAGTTGACATTCGCCGCGCATCAAAAGGAGCTCATTCCCGTTACGGCGGCATCACTCATGCCCTACCCGGGCCCGTGGATTTCGCGCGAGCTCGACGACCGCGTGCGCAAGACCGCTATGGTCCGCAGCGTGTTTACCCGCGAGCATGAGGGCTACCTGCGCATCTGGCGCCATGGTATCGGCGAGGCAAAGGCCTATGCGCGCCAAAACGCTGCAAGCTATCTGCGTTTCCAGAGCTTTTGGCCCAAGATCATGGACGGGCTTTGGCGTGACGCACAACTGATCAGTATCCTGGAGGGGGCCGAATGATCGACCGCCGCGCCCAGCGCGATAGTTCAATATCAATCTTTCGCATCATTGCCGTTGCCTGCGCCATTTGCGTGCTGGTGTACTTTATTTTTGCCTTGGTGACCGGTATCGAGCCGATCGCCACGGTGATTGCCTGCGCGCTGCTGTGCATCTTTCTGTGCATCTTTATCTTTTTGACGCTCAATCCCGATTCGGTGCGCTCCCAGTACACCGAGGAGACGCTCTCGGTGGCCTCGGCCATGCTCGAGGACATTAAGGGCGGTCTGACGCAGGAGTCGGCGCGTTTGGTGTGCCGGCGCATTTTGCCCGAGACGCGCGCCATGACAGTTGCCATCACCGACGAGGGCAACGTGTTGGCCTGCGCGGGCGAGTTTGAGGAAAAACTACTGCCAGATTCTCCCATCCACACGCTTGCCACGCGCTACGTTATCGAACATGGCATCGTGCAGTCGTTCAACCGTATGGTGGATGTCGTGGGCTCGGATGGCTCGCACAACCAAGTCCCCGCCGGCATTATCGCCCCCATCAAGGTGGGCGATCGTACCGTCGGCACGCTCAAGTTCTACTACAAGACCCCGCGCGCCGTCGACCGTACCCAGTACGCGCTTGCCTCGGGCTTTGCCGAGATCTTGTCCACGCAGCTCGCCATCCACGAGCTCGAGGTGCAAAAGGAACTCACAGCGCGCGCCGAGGTGCGTGCGCTGCAAGCGCAGATTAACCCGCACTTCCTGTTCAACACGCTGAACACCATTGCATCGTTTACGCGCACCGACCCGCTGCGGGCCCGCGAGCTGCTTCGTGAGTTCTCATCGTTCTATCGTGCCACGCTCGACAACTCGGGGTCGCTTATTCCGGTCTCGCGCGAGGTCGCACAGACCAAGCGCTACCTTACCTTTGAGAAGGCCCGCTTTGGCGAGGACCGCGTGCTTGCGACGTTCGATGTGTCTGAGGACGTGGAAGATACGCTGGTGCCGGCGTTCGTGATCCAGCCGATTGTCGAGAACGCCGTGCGTCATGGTATGGGCGATGACGACGCCCTGAGGATCGACGTGACCGTTCACCAAGACGGCGAGGATGCGATCTTGATTGCCGTGGCCGATAATGGCGTGGGCATGGATGAGGGTACCGCCGCCAGACTGTTTGACGAGCGCTCTGCCCGTCCCGACGCCAGCTCTCCCCAGGGTGGTGGCGCCGGTGTGGCCATGCACAATATTTCGGAGCGCATCCATCGCTTTTATGGGCCGCACTCCTATACGCGTGTCGAATCGGCGCCGGGCAAGGGCACCAAAGTGCTCCTTCATCTTGATTTGTCAGAGAGCATCTTCGACATTCAAGAGTAAAATAAAAGGCTACGGGCTCAACGTCATGCGACGGATGCCCGGCGTAGTTAGTTGACGAAAGGTTTTATCCCTATGCTGCGTGCGATGATTGTGGATGATGAGGCGCCGGCTCGCTCGGAGCTTCGCTTCCTGCTCGAGCAAACGGGCAAGATCGGCACGATCACGGAGGCGTCGAGCGTCCGCTCCGCCATCGAGATGCTTATGGAAAGTCGCGTGGATGTCGTGTTTCTCGATATCTCGATGCCCGGTGCCTCGGGCCTGCAACTTGCCGAGGCGCTGCATAAGCTCAAAAATCCGCCGGCGATCGTGTTTGTGACTGCGTATAGTGACCATGCGGTCGAGGCATTCGACGTGGATGCCGTCGATTATCTGATGAAGCCGGTCGAGGAAGCTCGCTTGGATCGCGCGATCGAGAAAGTCATGCAGCGCGCCAAGCCGGTCACGGACAGCAAGGTGACCATCGAGCGTCTCCCGGTGGAAAAGGGCGGCCGCAAGGTGCTCATTCCCGTGGACGACATTCGCTTTATCATGGCCAAGGACGATTACTCCTGCATCTATACCGTCGATGATCGCTTTTTGTCGACGACCTCGCTGGCGCAGTTTGAGGCCAAGCTCTGCGACTTTGGCTTCTTCCGTGTTCACCGCCGCTATATCGTCAACTTGGCGTGTGTCACGGACGTTGAGACGGTGCCCTCGGGCGCCATCCAGCTGGGCATTACGGGCGTCGACGAACGCGTGCCGGTTTCGCGCCGCCGCGTCGTGCCGCTCAAGAAGGCTCTGAGTCTCTAGCACATTGGCCCCGCAGCTCTGTAGGCCCATCGTCTGCGGAGCCGTGGGGCCTTTTTTGTATGTATCTGCCGAATCGTTTTTTTGCGGAAGGGATCCCATGAACAGTGCAAGCGCCAAGCGCATCGACATCATCTCGGACACTCACGGCTATTTATCGCCTGCGCTCTTGGACGAGCTTAAGGGCGCGGATCTGATTATCCATGCCGGTGACCTTACGTCGGAGATGGACTACGAGCACCTATGCACTATCGCCCCCGTGCGGGCCGTACTGGGCAACAACGATTACTACCGCGACTACGGCCCCGATGTAGACCGTCTTGTACTCTTTACCTACGAAGGCCTCAAATTCGCCGTAGCCCACTACCGCGAAGACCTTCCGGTGGGATCCGTAGACGTAGCCATCAACGGTCATACCCACGTAACCAAAGAAGCCCAAGTGGGCCGCTGCTTAGTCCTCAACCCGGGCAGCGCCAGCTACCCCAGAGGCACCCGAGGCCCCACCATGGCCAGAATGCTAGTAAAAGACGGCAAGATCATAAGCACTAAGTTTATTGACCTAGAGTAATCACAACAAAAACGGGGGATGCAAGCCGCACCTCCCGTTTTTCTTTAAGCCAAAGGCCAAAGTTCAACAAGATCCATCAGACCAACCCCGCCGAGGAGCACGCGGGCTAGCCGCGCAGCGGCGCACGCCCGCAAAACTGGTTGAACAAAGTGACGACAGGGAGGGTCTCCGGGGCTGGGGCGCGGGTTAAGTTTGTCGCGAGTTCCGCACGCAAAGGAAAGCACTTAATGTGCTTTCCGTCTTGCGCAGGACTGTAGAGCAGCAAACTTAACCCGCGCCCCAGCCCCGGAGACCCTCCCGGATGGTCCCAAAAATTTTTTCAAAAAAGTTGTTGCGCGCCGGACAGACTTCTGTGTATACTAATCCCCGCAGCGCACGCGAGCGGAAACAAACGCGAACGACTGCCTGGGGAGTTAGCTCAGTTTGGTTAGAGCGCCGGCCTGTCACGTCGGAGGTCGCGGGTTCGAGCCCCGTACTTCCCGCCAACGCAATTAAAGCCACGTCTTCGGACGTGGCTTTTTGCGTTTGATGTACTTTGTTTCGATAGAACGATCGCCCTGGTACATCTTCGCCCAGAATCCCCGCGCCTTCGGGAACGCAAGTAAAATCTAATAAATATATCTGTCTGAACAACAGCTTTGTTGCGCAACACCTGTTCTACGAGACAGGGGGTTAGGTTATACTAAATTGCACTGTGCGCCGCATCTGATGCATTTCGCTCCAAGCGCGGCACTCAGTGGATATCCGATTTACCATTTGGATGTCCTGGCAGTCATTTAGCGTCTCGACACAAGCTCGGCCCCGGAGCTCGTTCGAGCTGTTCGTATTCCTTGAAAGGGGAAAAATGGACATATCGAGGAAGACTGATTACGCCCTTCGTATGCTGGCGATGCTTGCCGAGGATCCGGAGTGCTTGCTTTCTGTTCGCACCGCTGCCGAAGAGGTCAATGTCCCGTATTCGTTTGCCCGCTCGATTCAGCACGGTTTGGTCCAGGCCGGTATTGTGGAGAGCCTGCGTGGCGTCCACGGTGGCATGTGTCTCAAGGTCAGTCCGGACGACGTCACTATCCGCCAGGTCGTCGAGGCCGTTCAGGGTCCTATGGTTATGAACGATTGCACCGCGCCCGATGGTGACTGTGCGCGCATGGGCGCGTGCTGCTATCATCCCCTGTGGGCCGGAGCTCAGGCGTTGATGCGCGACTACCTCGATTCCGTTTCGCTCGGCGACATCGTCGCTCACCGCCAGTTCCCGGCCGTCGATCCCAAGTTCGCCGACCGCGAAGCGTTTCCCGAGTACGCCACCTGCGCGTGCGCTTACCGGGAGGAATAGCGCCGCATAAGGAGCATAGCCATGATTCAGGACCCCTTTCGTTCGATGATTCGTTCGGAAGGGGTCCTGCGTTATCGCGACCTTCCGTGGCGCCGCACACGCGATCCGTACATCATTTGGCTTTCTGAGGTCATGCTGCAGCAAACGCAGGTGCCGCGTGTGGAGGCGCGCATGCCGGTGTGGCTCGATCGTTTTCCGACTGTGCAGGCGCTTGCCCAGGCCGCGCCTTCCGATATTTTGGACGCTTGGCAAGGGATGGGCTACAACCGACGCGCTCTGGCGCTCCACAATGCCGCTCAACGGGTCGTAGGGGATTGGGGCGGGGAGTTTCCGCGTGAGACGCGTGACTTGGTCGCCCTGCCTGGTATTGGCCCGGCAACGGCGCAGGGTATCCGGTCGTTTGCGTTTGATCTTCCGGGCGTGTATCTGGAGACCAATGTGCGCACGGTCTTTCTACATCATTTCTTTCCCGATGTGCCGGCCGTTCCCGATCGCGAGCTGGTGCCGCTGATTCAAGCCGCCTGTCCGGCGGCCCCTGGTGCGGCGGCGGATGAGATTGCGCCCTTTGCCGCGCCTCAAGACGATGCCGACACGCCGCGCGCGTGGTATTACGCGTTGCTGGATTACGGCGCGTATCTTAAAAAGACGCTGCCCAATCCGTCCAGGCGGTCGGCGGGCTATAGTCGTCAGTCCAAGTTTGAGGGCTCGCGTCGCCAAAAGCGCGCGCATATCGTGCGTATGTTGCTGGCAGCGCGCGATGGGCAGCCGGCGGGGATTACGCTTGCTGATGCCGTGGTGGGCGTTAACGAGATGGAAGCGGCAGCCGGTCGCGGGCCGGTCGAGTGCGACTTGATCGCGGGCATTCTAGCTGACCTGGAGCGCGAGGGCTTTTGCCGAGCCGAGGACGATCGTTGGTTGAGTGTGTAGCCCGCTCAAATCTGAAGAACGGGATTGTAAGGTTTAAATTCGCGGCTTGAGGGCATCCTAAAGACAAGGTCGCTCAAAGCCTATGGGCGGCACGTGTTGAAGGGAAGTACACCTATGGATTTTGAGAACTCTCAGACCAAGAAGAACCTCGAGACCGCTTTTGCCGGTGAGTCCCAGGCACATACCAAGTATCGCTACTATGCATCCAAGGCCAAGAAGGATGGCTACGTTCAGATTTCGAATATCTTTGCCGAGACCGCAGGCAACGAGTCCGAGCACGCCAAGCTGTGGTTTAAGTATCTGCACGACGGCGCCGTTCCGGGTACTCTGGACAACCTGCGCGACGCCGCCGCGGGCGAGAACTACGAGTGGACCACGATGTACGACGAGTTCGCCAAGACCGCCGAGGAGGAGGGCTTTGCCGAGATCGCCGAGAAGTTCCGTGGCGTCGCCGCCGTCGAGAAGGCCCACGAGGAGCGCTACAACAAACTCGTCGAGCGCATCGAGTCGGGCGAGGTGTTTGAGCGCGAGGGCGTGAAGGTGTGGAAGTGTCTGAACTGCGGGCACCTGCACGTTGGTGCCGAGGCGCCTGAGGTGTGCCCGGTGTGTAACCACCCGAAGGCGTACTTTGAGGAGCAGGTGGTGAACTACTAGCGCGTGGCGCTGGCATGAGCTGGGCCGGGAGGGCGGGATTACCTTCCCTCCCCGCTCACGGCTCCGCAGGGTCGCGTTGAGGGAAGGTAATCCCGCCCTCCCGGCCCGCTTTGGGTCGTCGCGTGCTCGCTACAGAAAAGCTGATTAGAAGTTTGTGTGCCGCCCCTTTTGGGCGGCACGTTTTGTATAGGGATTGGGTTGCGGCCATTTGGTTGATGGTTCGGTTATTTGGTTGACGGGGCTTGCTCCGGGTTGGGGCGGCGCCGTTGTTTAGGGGGTACACTGGGTGGCGACTTTTAGTTTATCTACTACCTGATGGGGTGTTTTTTATGGGCAAGAAGTCTCGGGCTCGGGTTGCTGCGGCGGGAACTCGCAAGGATCCTGGTCGTCGGGTTGCCGAGGGTAAAAAGGCCGATCGTGCTGAGAAGGACAAGAAAGTCGGCGCGCATGCTCATCCTGAGTGGGCGCCTCATTTGAATTCGGCTAGTGAGGATTTGACTGCTAAGTTATTTACTCTGGTCGAGGTAATTTTGGGCGTGGTGCCCCTTGTGGTTATCGGTTTATTCTTGGCTTCGAAGGACGCCACGAGTGTCGATAAACTCACCGATGTCTTTTCTCAGGACCCCTCGATGGCGGTCACGTTCATTTCTGCGTGCTTGCAGCCGTTTGTGGCGTACATGCTGTATATGGTCTACCGCAAATACTGCGAGGGCGATGCGGGCTTTGCCGCCGGCAACCTGATTGGTCTTTTGTGCTCCGAGATCCTACTGCTCAATATCCCGGGCGTCATCGGTATGGGCATCTTGCTGTGGCGTGTTTGGCGCAACGTCGCCCCGCACTTTGAGAGCTGGTTGTTTGAGCGTCGCTTTGCGGGCGCCCTGGCTGACATTGCCGGCTCGCTCGTGATTCTGGCCCTGGCGTTTATGTGCGCCACCGCCGCCCGCGGTCTCGCGGGCATGTAGTCTGTCCTCACCGACCACGGAGTGCAGGGCGGGGAAACCTTTCCCTCTCGCTCACGGCTTCGCAGGGTCGCGCGAGGCAAAGGTTTCCCCGCCCTGCGCTCCGGCGTTGAGTCGTCGCATGCTCGTTACAGAAAAGCTGATAACTAAGTTTGTGTGCCGCCCCTATCGGGGCGGCACGTTTTTGTATGGAGTCCCGGTCTCCACAATTTTCGTCAAGCTTTTGGTTAGATTTTGGTCAGTTGGCGTAAGGGTGGAAGGCCAAAAGATTGCTGACGAAAAAAGCTCAGAGAAAGTGCTGGTAGGGGAGTTGTTGAGCTTTTCGACAGCTTTTGAGCAAAAGAAACTTTGTGGCTATTGCCGGCGATTGCGTTGTCGCGGTCATGGCGGTGCGGGATGCTGGTCGTAAGCGTCGAATGCTCCGATTTTGGAGGCCAGCATGGATCTGTTTCTTGAGACTCCGCAGCAGCAAGCTGAGCGCATGCTGCGTCAGCAGCAACGACTCATGGAGATGCAAATGCAGGGGGCGGCAGCCCAGCCCCCTGCGCAAAATGCCACGCCTGCGGTTTCGCCTGCGAGCGAATCGGCACCAGAGGCCTATTCCGTACAGCAAGATTCATATGCGCAGGAGCTCGCGTTCGACAAGCGTCGTGCGCGTCGTCGCCGCGTGGGCCGGCGCCTGCGCACCTTGGCGATGATCGTGCTCATCCCGTTAGGGCTTGTGGCCATCTTTCTGGCGTCGTATGCCCTCACGTGCATCCTCAACGGCGCATCGCCCAACGAGGTGCTCCAACATCTAGCGGCTCTCGGCCAGCGCCTAGGCGATGTCGTAACAACCATTCGCGCCGGCTGGGAGAGTTAGCGTTTGTAACATTAGGACTTCTAGGGTGTAGGGATTATCGCCACGAGCGGAATTCTTGCATCCTGTTGGTCCTGTCGTGCGACTGAATAGTATTATTGAAGATGAATAATAATAGGATTTGTTATGTATAAGCAGGATTTAGAGCAGACTCTGTTGGGCATTGACGAAGAGGCAGAGCTGGAAATAGGTCCAAGAGACGACAGGCCGAGCGTTGTATTGGTGGGAGGAAGCGCCTTCATGCTAAACGATGTGACGAATCGTTCGGTTACACATGACATCGATGTGTTTGAGGCGGACAGGTGCCTCCGCGAGATCATAGCTCGATACCCCGAGGTGAATGGTATGGCGGTGGCATATTGTAATCAGATGCCATTCAATTACGAAGATCGTTTGATCCCCTTGGATATTGGGGCGCGTTTTATCAGGTACTTTACGCCATCCTTGGAGGACCTGGCGGTAATGAAGCTCTATGCCTACCGCCCGAACGACATCGTCGATCTTCATAGCCAGGCATTCGTCGACCGACTTGATTGGGGACTGCTCGAACGGCTTATATTCGACGAGGGCGAGGCGCTGGCGTCGTCGCCTTCGGAGCGGAGTTATCAAGAGATGGTCTGCGCATACAGCCAATACAAAAAGGAGGTGCTCGGTTGAATCTGACCTTTGAGGGATTCTTAAAAGGCTATTGCCGAGAGCTATCCGGACAGCAGTCGCTCAGTTTTAGAAAACTGGTTAAGCAGGCGACGACGGTTGCGCCGCGCGTGGCGGAGCCCCTGTTTTTGCTCGCTTTGGCACAGGGTAAAGCCGAATACGTTCTGGGCTTATCCGAGGGTTCGTGGATGGAAGAGGGTTACCGAGGCGTTTTGTCCTTGTACGCCCAAACGGGTAGCCTGGCATCTCTATGCGCCAAAAGTGAGCTCCCTAATCGTTATGCCAACGTTTGGCGTGCGTATAGAGCGGTGAAGGAAAAGCCAGCGGCCGATAGAAGGGTGAACGCCCTGATGAGAAAGAAAACGCTGGAAGCATTGGAGGAATCGGGTGTAACGCGCTATGGCCTCTGCCGTGCTCTGCGCCTGAATAAGGGAAACGTGTACGCATACTTAGCCGGTGATGACTCAAAGGTGAGCAGGGAGACGGCGCGCCGCATTATGGAATATGCGGAGGAGAGGGGCACCCAAGAAGGGGCCGGGCGCCCGGTGCGTATGGCGGGGTAAGATTGATCGCGGTTTTGATTGGTGCTCGATTGGGTTTGTTGGGCGGAGTTTATGTCTGCTATTGATATTGTGCTTGTTGTGATCGCTTTGGTGGCGGTGGGGGTTGCTGCGGCTTGCGCCTTCCAACTCAAGAGCCTGCGTGCCGAGTTGCGGGAGCGTGGCGACAGTAGCGCGGAAACGCTGGCAGCACTCGAGCAGGCCAACAACGCACTCGATGCCCTGAACGTCGCGCTGGCCGAAACTCGCCGCACGGCCAATGCCATCGCGCAGCAGCAGACGACAGATGCGGCCGTGGAGCAGCAACGTTACCTGGCCATCGCACGCGAGTTCTCGCAAGCTGGTGACCGGATGGATGACCTGCGCCGCGAGACGGCCCAACAGCTCGGCGCCAATCGCGAGGGCATCGAGCAACGCCTGGACAAGGTGCGCGAGACGGTTGATGCTCAGCTGGGCGCCATCCGCAAAGACAACAACGTGCAGCTCGATCAGATGCGCGCGACGGTGGACGAGAAGCTCTCTCGCACGCTCAACGACCGACTGTCGGCATCGTTTAAGCAGGTGAGCGACCAGCTCGAGGCCGTGTACAAGGGCCTGGGCGATATGCAATCTATCGCCACCGGCGTTGGCGACCTTAAGCGCGTGCTGGGCAATGTAAAGGCGCGCGGCATTTTGGGCGAGGTGCAGCTGGGTGCGATCCTGGCGGACATCCTTACGCCCGACCAGTATCTGGAAAACGTCACCACCAAGCCCGGCGCCTCGGAGCGCGTTGAGTTTGCCGTCAAGCTGCCGGTAGACGAGGGCGATCCCGTGCTGCTGCCGATCGACTCCAAATTCCCGGGCGACGCGTACGAGCACCTGCTCGACGCGCAGGAGTCGGGTGACGCGGAGGCCGTCGCCGCAGCGCGCAAGACGCTCGATATGATGGTGAAGCGCGAGGCAAAGGACATCTGCGAAAAGTACCTGAGTGTGCCGGCAACGACCAACTTTGGCATCATGTTCGTGCCGTTTGAGGGACTGTACGCCGAAGTCGTCAGCCGCCCCGGGCTTATCGAGACCCTGGGCCGCGACTATCACGTCAACGTAGCCGGTCCCAGCACCATGGCCGCCATTCTCAATAGCCTGCAGATGAGCTACCAGACGTTTAGGCTGCAAAAACGTACCGACGACGTACTGCGCGTGCTCTCCGCCGTCAAGGCCGAGCTGCCGCGCTATCAGGCGGCGCTGCGCCGCGCCCAGCAGCAGATCGAGACCGCGGGCAAAACGGTCGAGGGCATCATTACCACGCGCACCAACGTTATGGAGCGCAAGCTCAAGGACATCGACGCGCTGGAAGACGCCGACCAAGCCGATGAGATCTTGGGACTCACGCCCGCGGGCCTTCCCGCAGACCAAGAAGACGAGGACTAATTGCAACAAGACGGCGGGGCGCCGGCGTAAACGCGGGTGCCCCGCTGCTTTTCGCATCGCGCTTGCCTGAAGTGCGCTTCAATGTGCAACAATGGCGTTTCGCCCTATCAGATGCGAAAGGAAGCCCATGTCTCAGAGAAGCACCAGCCCGCTCAGCCGCTCCACCGTGCGTCGCACGCTGCAGCGGTTTTGGGGTGTCACGCGCACGCAGCCGCTGATTGTCTTTCTCTCGGTATTCTCGTCGGCGGGCTACATCTTTTTGCTGACGTTTGCCAATACCTATGTGATGGCCCTCATTGTCGACCGCGTTCAAGCCGGTCCCGTGGCGGGTGACCAGGTGTTTGAGGTCTTCGGCCCCTATATCCTGGCGCTCGTACTCGTTAACCTGGTGGGTCAGATCCTCTCCAAGTTACAGGACTACACCGTCTACAAGCTCGAGATTGCAGGCAACTATCACCTGGCGCGTCTATGCTTCGACACGCTCTCCAACCAATCCATGACATTCCATACCAGCCGCTTTGGCGGATCGCTCGTGAGCCAGACGAGTCGTTTTATGAGCGGCTACACGGGGCTGGTGGACGTGACGGTGTATTCGCTCATCCCCACCATCACCTCGGTCATCTGCACCGTGGCCGCACTCGCCCCGGTGGTGCCGACGTTTACCGTGATCCTGGTGTGCATCATGGTCGTCTACATCGCGTTTGTCTGGATTATGTACAAGCGCATCATGCCGCTTTCGGCCGCGACGTCCGCTGCGCAGAACAAGCTCTCGGGCGTGCTCTCCGACGCGGTCACGAACATCTTGGCCGTCAAGACCTGCGGGCGCGAGGACTTTGAACGCGATCTGTTCGACGCCGCCGATCGTGCCGCGCGCGATGCCGAGACGGTCTCGATGCACGCCATGATGCAGCGCAACTTTACGACCTCGGGCCTTATCGTCATCACCATGGCCGTGGTGAGTGTGTTCGTGGCGGGCGGCAACGCGTGGTTTGGCATCTCGGCCGGCTCGCTCGTCATGATTTTTACCTACACCTATAACCTCACCATGCGCCTGAACTACGTGAGTTCCATGATGCAGCGCATCAACCGCGCTTTGGGCGATGCGGTCGAGATGACGCGCGTGCTGGACGAGCCACGTTTGGTGGCAGACGACCCGGACGCCCCTGAGCTCAAAGTGACCGAGGGCGCGATTGATTTTGAGCACCTGAGCTTTGCGTACCGTGACGCTGTGGCGGGCGAGAGCGTGTTCGATGACCTGACGCTTCATGTGGCGGCGGGCCAGCGCGTGGGCCTGGTGGGCAAATCGGGCTCGGGTAAGACGACGCTCACCAAGCTGCTGCTGCGCCTGGACGATGTTCAGGGCGGCCGCGTGCTCGTGGACGGTCAGGATGTCTCGCGCTGCACGCAGCAGAGCCTGCGCCGCCAGGTTGCCTACGTGCCGCAGGAGGCGCTACTGTTCCATCGCTCCATTCGCGAGAATATCGCCTACGGCCGCCCCGACGCCACCGACGAGCAGATCCGCGAGGCGGCTCGCTTGGCTAATGCGACCGAGTTTATCGACCGCTTGCCCCGTGGCTTTGACACCATGGTGGGTGAGCGCGGCGTCAAGCTCTCGGGCGGCCAGCGTCAGCGCGTGGCTATCGCCCGCGCCATCCTAACCGACGCGCCGATTCTAGTGCTCGACGAGGCGACCTCTGCCCTCGACAGCGAGTCCGAGGCGTTGGTGCAGGAGGCGCTCGAGAACCTGATGCGTGGACGTACCTCCATTGTGGTGGCGCACCGCCTGTCCACCGTGGCGGCGCTCGACCGCATTGTGGTGCTGGCCGATGGCGAGATTGTCGAGGACGGCACGCATGCGCAGCTTGTCGAGGCGGGTGGCGAGTACGCGAGCCTGTGGAGCCGTCAGACCGGCGCATTCTTGGAGGCGTAAGCGTCTCGGACGTGGGACAATTGTGCCCATAAGTTTATTGTGCCGTTGAGCCGAGGAGTCGTTATGCCACGCGAGACCAATGCCGCCAAGCGCGAGCGCGCCATCGAGGTGTGTGAGCGCCTCAACCGTCGCTATGGCCCGGTCGAGTGCTTTTTGGACCACGAGAATCCCTTCCGCCTGCTGATCGCGGTGCTGCTCTCGGCGCAAACGACCGATGCGCAGGTCAACAAGGTGACGCCGCGGCTGTTTGCCCAGTGGCCCACGCCCGAGGCCATGGCCGGGGCGAGCGTGGCTGACGTGGCAGACACTATCAAGTCACTCGGCTTCTACAAGAGCAAAGCCAAGCATGCCGTCGAGGCCGCGCAGATGATCGTCGCCGACTATGGCGGCGAGGTGCCGGCCGACATGAAGGAACTCGTGAAGCTGCCGGGCGTGGGACGCAAGACGGCGAACATCGTGCTCAACGTGGGGTATGGCATCGTGGAGGGCATTGCGGTGGACACGCACGTCAACCGCATTGCGCACCGCCTGATGCTGAGTCCCAAGACGCATGCAAAGGAGCCGCTCAAGACCGAGCAGGATTTGCTCAAGATTTTGCCGCACGAGTATTGGGAGTCGGTCAACCATCAGTGGATCACCTTCGGTCGCGAGATCTGCGACGCCCGTAAACCCAAGTGTGACGAGTGTCCGCTGGCAGATTTGTGCCCCAGCGTGCGCGTAGCGGGGTAGGGCGGAACGCATCTTCGTCTGGCGTTTTTTGCGGGGCTGGGTTTGCCCTTGAGCCGGAGTCCTCTCCATGCGCTACCATGACAGACAATGTATTTGACGTACGACCCGCCGAGCTTGCCCCGGCGGGCTTTTGGCGTTGCAATGCCGGAGGAACAGCATGCTCATTCACCGTATAGCCGCGCAGCTCTACACTGCCGAGGCCCTGCAGACCGTCGAGGCCGGACTCGATGCCGGCGAGGACGTGACGCTGGCCGTGTCGCAGTCGGGCCGTACGCTTATGGCGGCCGCCCAGTTTGCGCGCCGTCCGCGACCGACGGTCTACATTGTGAGCGGCGAGGACGCGGCCGATCGCGCCGCGCGCAGCCTTGCCGCCTACGTGGGCCTTGCGCATGTGTGCCGTTTTCCCGAGCGCAAGGACTATCCGTGGCGCGAGCAGGCGCCCGACGACGCCGTGGTGGCGCAGCGCTGCGAGGCTCTGGGGCGCATCGTGCGCGGGGACAACTGCATCATGGTTGCCTCGGCCCGTGCGCTGCTGCGCTGCGTGCCGCCGGTCGAGAGTCGCTATTGGGAGTCCACCACTTTTGCGGTGGGCGAGGAGATTCCTTTTGACGAGGTGCCGCAGCGCCTGGTGGGCATGGGCTACACCAATGCCGGCGCCGCCGACGCGCCCGGTCTGTTCCGCGTGCACGGCGACACCGTCGAGGTGTTTCCCGCACAGGAAAAGGCGCCCGTGCGCATCGAGTTCTTTGGCGACGAGATTGACCGCATCCGCCGCATGGTGAGCTCCACGGGCCAAACCATCGGCAACGAGGACAGCATCGAGATCTTCCCCTGCCGTGAGCTGGCGCTTACCGACGATGCCGTCCACAACATGCACGTGGCGCTCTACCGCGCCAGCCAGGATGACAGTAAACTGGCAGCGCTGCTCGAGATGGTGGATGCACGCATCGTCACGCCCGAGCTCGACCGCTTTTTGCCGGTGATGTACGGCCAGACCGTAAGCCCGTTGGCACACGTGAGCGGCAAGGCGCTTGTGGTTTTGTCCGAGCCGCGCTCGCTGTTCGACGACTGCCTGCGTGCCTACGAGGATATCGAGGCCCGTGCCGGCGAGGCGGGGATTGACCGCCTGGACGGTCTGTACGTGCGCGCTCAACAGCTCGATTTTGGTGCCCAGCAGCGCCTGAACTACGTAAGCCTCATTCGTGCCGGCGGCGCGGTGACGGCCGAGCTCAAGATTGAGCAGCCTGCCATCGCAGGCTCGGACAACCGTTTTATGACGCGCATCCAGGAGGTCGTGGGCAAGCGCTATGCCTGCGTGTTTGCCATTCCCGACCGTGGCGCGCGTGAGTCGATGGAGCTCACCTTTGGCGACGAGGGCATTACCTTTGAGGAATCGCTGACCGCGGCGCCCGAAAATGCCGGCGCTATCGGCGACCGCGTGCGCGTGGCAGCGGCGGATTCCGCCGACCGTGCCGCACGCCAGGAGGCCCACGCTTCCATTCGCGAGCGTAAGGCCGACGTACTCAACGCCCGCTCGCTCGAGGCGGGCGCGGCCCAGGCTGCCGCCGGTGCCGCCGTGCCCACCATCTCGCGCGGGCGCGTGACCTTTGTCGATGCCGCCCTGCCGCAGGGCGTGGTGGTGCCCGATGCCAACCTGGCCGTGTTCTCGATCGCCGACCTCAACGCCCGTATGGATGCCAACCGCGCGCGCAGCCGCCGCAAGGTGGACATTACGCAGATCACCTTCCCGTTTAAGCCGGGCGACTACGTGGTGCACGCCACTCACGGCATCGCACTCTTTAGCGAGATTGCGCGTCAGGAAGTGGGCGGCAAAGAGCGCGACTACTTTTTGCTGGAATATGCCGACGGCGACAAGCTCTACGTGCCGCTCGAGCAGGTCGACCGTATCACGCGCTATGTTGGCCCCGACGGCGACAAACCGCGCCTGACCAGGCTCAACACAGCCGACTGGACGCGCGCCACCAACAAGGCGCGCAAGAATGCCAAAAAGCTGGCGTTTGACCTGGTCGACCTGTATACGCGCCGCTCATCAATCGCGGGTATCGCCTGCCCGCCTGACACGCCCGAGCAGATCGAGATGGAGGAGAGCTTTCCTTACGACGAGACGCGCGACCAGCTGGAGGCCATCGCCGACATTAAGGCCGATATGGAGGCGCCCAAGCCCATGGACCGCCTGCTGTGCGGCGACGTGGGTTTTGGCAAGACCGAGGTTGCCCTGCGCGCGGCGTTTAAGTGCGTGGACTCCGGCCGCCAGGTCATGGTGCTCTGCCCCACGACCATTCTTGCCCAGCAGCACTACGAGACGTTCTTTGAGCGCTTTGCCCCGTTTGGCCTTGAGGTCGAGGTGCTCAGCCGTTTCCGCACGCCGGCGCAGCAAAAGCGCGCGCTCAAGGCGTTTGCCGAGGGCACGATCGACGTGCTCATCGGCACGCACCGTCTGCTTTCGGCCGATGTGAACCCCAAGAACCTGGGCCTAGTGATCATCGACGAGGAGCAACGCTTTGGCGTGCAGCACAAGGAGCAGCTCAAGAACCTGCGCGAGCAGATTGACGTGCTCACGCTTTCGGCAACGCCTATTCCGCGAACCATGCAGATGGCCACGAGCGGCGTGCGCGACATGAGCCTAATCACCACGCCGCCGACCGGGCGTCGTCCCGTGATCGTGCACGTGGGGGAGTACGACCCCGACGTGGTAAGCGCGGCGATTCGCCTGGAGGTGGGCCGCGGCGGCCAGGTGTACTACGTGTCCAACCGCGTCAAGACCATCGACGACGCCGTGGCGCGCGTGCACGAGGCCGCGCCCGAGGCGCGCGTGGGTGTGGCGCACGGCAAGATGAGTCCGCGCGAGGTCGAGGACGTGATGATCGAGTTCGCGACCAAAAAGATCGACGTGCTCATCGCCACGACCATCGTGGAGAGCGGTATCGACAACGCGACCGCCAACACGCTGATCATCGAGGACTCGCAGCGCCTGGGCCTGGCGCAGCTCTACCAGCTCAAGGGTCGTGTGGGTCGCTCTGCCACGCAGGCCTACGCGTACTTTATGTTCCCGGGCGAGCTGCCACTCACCGAGGAGGCGACGGCGCGCCTGACCGCACTTTCCGAGTTCCAGGACCTGGGCAGCGGCATGCGCATCGCCATGCGCGACCTGGAGATTCGCGGCGCCGGCTCGCTTATGGGCGCCGAGCAGCACGGCAACCTGTCGAGCGTGGGCTTTGACCTGTTTACGCAGATGCTGGGCCAGGCGGTGGCCGAGGCGCGCGGCGATGACGACGCCGGCGTGGAGGCGGCGAGCGTGGGCATTAACCTGCCGGCCGACTACTTCTTGTCCGAGGAGTACATGCCGGCGGTGGACCAGCGCGTGCTCGTGTACCGCAAGCTCGCGGCTGCTGAGGACCTGGAGAGCATCGATGAGGTGCAGGAAGAGACCGAGGCCGCGCATGGCGAGCTGCCGTTGGCAGGACTCAACCTGTTCAATCGCGCACGAATCCGCATTCGCGGCGAGCGCCTGGGGCTCGAGAGCGTTACGCTCAGCGGCGGTCGCATCACGTTTTTGGGCATCGACGTGCCCAAGAAGGTGGCCTTTGAGCTAAAGACCCGCTATGGCGCGGTGAACTTCCCCAAGAGCCGCAAACTGTCGGTGCCCTACAAGGCGGGCGCCGGCGCGGGCAGCGGCCTGGGTCGCGGTCTCGACGCCAACGACGGTACCGGCCCCGTGGCCGCGGCACTCATGCTGTTGCAGCAGTTGGGTGCGAGCGACGACGACTAACGGGTCGACGCTGCAAACGCCCCATTTGGGCACTCTGGTTCCATCGAAAGGAAAGCATGTTCGGATACATCTATAAGAAAGATGTCGCCATTATCGCGGCTGTCCTGTGCCTTTGTCTGGGCGTGGGCAGCTTCTTTGATTATCAAATCTCGAGTGCGCTGTTCAACATCGGCAGCATGTACGGTCGCTTTGTCGAGGCGGCCGGCGAGCTGCCGTTCGAGCTGACGGCGAGCATCGCGGGCGTTATGCTCGTGCGCTCGGCACGCCCCGATTCCAGGGGGAGCAAATGGCTCGCTGCGCTGGGCGTTTTGATCAACGTGGGTCTGGTCGGCTACGAGATTATCGGATCGCTGCGCGTCGGCGGCAAGCTCATCGCGTTTCAGCTGGTGCTGACGTTTGTGCTGGTCATTGCGGTTAACGTTATTGCCTATCGCCTTACGCGCGACACCGCGCCCGACGAGCTTACGCGCTGGGCGTTGATGGTACTTGCCGTGTGGGTCGCTCAGGCCATTATCCTCAACGTGATCGTCAAGCCGCTGTGGTCGCGCCCGCGCATGCGCGTGATCGAGGTCACGCCGGGGCTCAATTTTCAGCCGTGGTGGGTAATCGGCAATCCCGACAAGTGGACCTATATCGCCGCCGGCGTGATCAAGGACGGGTTCAAGTCGTTCGCGAGCGGGCACACCGCGCATGCGGCGATCGGCCTTATGCTCGCCGGGCTTCCCGCGGCAGCCTTTAAGGAAAAACCTTCGCGTCGCCGCGTGATCTTTTGGGCGGCGGCTGTGGTCGCGGCGCTCGTCGCCTTTGGCCGTATCGTGATCGGAGCTCACTTTTTGAGCGACGTGAGCTGCGGCTTTGCCCTGGTGTTGGCGCTTGAGTGCCTTGCCGCGCGCGTTGCCTATCCCAACGGCGTACAATAGCCCCGTTTGAATCATCGGGCCCGTGCCCGGCTAGAGAGGATTGCCATGCTCGCGTTTAACAACGACTATTCCCACGGCGCACATCCGGCAGTGCTGCAGGCGCTCGTCGACACCAATATGGAGCCGCAGCCCGGCTACGGTACCGATGCGCACACCGAGCGTGCCAAGCAGCTTATCCGCGAGGCCTGTCAGGCCCCCGATGCCGACGTGTTTTTTCTGGTGGGCGGCACGCAGGCCAACGCGACGGTGATCGACATGTTGCTCGCGCCGTACGAGGGCGTCGTTGCCGCCGAGACTGGCCACGTCGCCTGCCACGAGGCGGGCGCCATCGAGTTTGGCGGCCACAAGGTGCTCACCATCCCCGGCTACGAGGGCAAGATGCACGCCGAGGACCTCGAGAGCTATATCCAGGTGTTCTACGAAAACGAGAGCTACGAGCACACGGTGTTCCCGGGCGCTGTGTACGTGAGCCTATCGACCGAGTACGGCACGCTGTACTCCAAGGCCGAGCTCGCGGCGATTCATGCGGTGTGCCAGAAGCGCGAGATTCCGCTGTTTGTGGATGGCGCTCGCCTGGCCTATGCGCTGGCGGCCGATGAGTGCGACATTACCCTGCCCGAGCTGGCGCAGCTGTGTGACGTGTTCTACATCGGCGGCACCAAGTGCGGCGCGCTTTGCGGCGAGGCCGTGGTGTTCTGCGGCATGCACGCCCCGGCGCACCCCATTCCGCGCATTAAGCAGCACGGTGCGTTGCTGGCCAAGGGCCGCCTGACGGGCGTGCAGTTTGAGGCGCTCTTTACCGACGGCCTGTATTTTGAGATTGGTCGCCAGGCGATCGAAACCGCGCAGGCGCTTCGTCGCGTGCTGCACGAGCGCGGTTACCAGTTCTTTTTGGAGACGCCCACAAACCAGCAGTTTGTGATTCTGCCCAACGAGGACATGGCCCGCATTCGCGAGCATGCGGCGATCGAGTACTGGGAAAAGTACGACGAGGCCCACACGGTGGTGCGCTTTTGCACCAGCTGGGCCACGACGCAGGAGGACATCGACGCGCTGGCGGCTGTCCTGTAGCCTGATGTAATGACGAGGGGCCGCCTTGCGCCGGGTTTGGCACAAGGCGGCCTTTGTTTTTGAGGGAGAAGGGTTGTATGACCGAGATGTCCGAGCCGACGATTCGCCTGGCGACGCCCGATGATGCGCCGGCGTTGCTTGCCATCTATGAGCCGTATGTGCGCCAGACGGCGATTACCTGCGAATACGAGGTGCCGAGCGTTGAGGAGTTCGCCGGGCGCATCGAGCGTGCGCTCAAGCGCTATCCGTATTTGGTGATGGAGTTGGACGGGCGTCCGGTGGGCTATGCCTATGTGAGTCCGCTTAACAGCCGCGAGGCATACGACTGGTCGGTCGAGACATCGATCTACCTGGCGCGCGATGTGCGCCATGGCGGGTTGGGCCGCAAACTGCATGACGCGCTCAAGCAATGCCTGATCGCGATGGGCATCACCAACATGTGCGCCCTCATCGCCGTGCCGCACGACAAGGACGATGAGTACCTGACGCACAACAGCCAGGATTTCCATGCCCATATGGGGTATCGCCTGGTGGGCACTTTTGACCGCTGCGCCCAAAAGTTCGGCCGCTGGTACGACATGTGTTGGATGGAGCTGGTCCTAGCCGAGCGCACGCCCAACCAGCCCAAGCCAACCTGGTTCCCCGACCTCCTCGCCTAAAACCACCACGAAGGTGCCTGTCCCCTTTGTGGTGGTTTTGGCAGGTTAGCCGATGGGCTCGGTGTATTTGGCGCGGTCGGTGCGCTGGATGCGCTTGGAGACATGGAGCGGGCGGCCGTCGGTGTCGTAGACGTAGTCGGTGATCAGGATCAGCGCCTGCCCACGCTCAACGTTGAGCAAAAACGCCTCGTTTTGCGAGGCATAGCACACCTCAAAGGTCTTATGTCCCTGTGCCGGCGCGCGATGGAATTCCTGGCGCAGCGTGGCGTAGAGCGAACCGTTGATATCGCGGTCGATGAGTGCCTCAAAGCTCGGTGGTAGATAGGTGGTCTCCAGGCACAGTGGCGCATCGTCCAGATAACGCAGACGGACAAGTTTGACGAGCTTGCTGCCCACGGCGGCATCAAAGAACTTGGCTATGCTGCCGCCCGCCTTGGTAAAGCCCGAGTCCACCGTGCGCGTGGTGGGCTTCATGCCCTGACCCTGGACCTGCGCCGTATAGCTCGAAAACACCAGGTTGTTCTCGTGGAGCGCCGGCGTGTCGGCCACAAAGGCGCCGCGCCCGCGCTCGGTTCGAACCAGACCCTCATCAACGAGCACCTTAAGGGCATGGCGCACGGTGCTGCGCGACAGCCCCGATTCGTCCATGAGTTCCATCTCGGACGGCAGCTTGTCTCCGCGCGCGTAGGTGCCGGCGGCGATGCGGTCGCGCAACATGCCCGCCAAGCGCTCGTACTGGCTCAGTTTCTTTTTAGATGAAGCGTTCATGCGATCAACCTGTATCTAACTTGTATGAATATCTAATCAGGCATGTATTCAATACGACAACAAAACCGCTGGTAGCCAATTATCAAAAACCGCATCAGCAAAATTTCTAAGACAAATATAGCATACAACTAGTCGACATAACCAAAACATGTATGTAACTTGTATGCCATCGAGAGCATCAAACGAGAAGAAAGGCTGATGCGCGATGACTACTCAGGAACAGGTTAAGGACGTCGTCTCCCAGGTTTTGGCTGACAAGGCAGACAAGGGCGGCATCAAGCGCGTCGTGTGGATTGGCGCCGGCGGATCCAACGGCGGCAACTATCCTGCCCAGTACTTTATGGAGCACGAGGCCACGCAGGTCGTGAGCTCCAGCTATACCAGCAACGAGTTCGTGCACGCAACCCCTGCCTACGTTAACGAGAACACCCTGGCCGTCGTCGTGTCCATGCGCGGCACCAAGGAGACCATCGTCGCCGCACAGGTCGCCAAGGACCACGGCGCCAGCACCATCGCCATCTATGTTGACGAGTCCGGCCTCACCGAGGTCTGCGACTACAAGATCCAGTATGACAGCCTGGCCGTCGACGAGTCCTGCATGGGCCGCACCAACTCCGCCGTCGTGACCATGATCGCCATGGAGCTTACGCAGCAGACCGAGGGCTATGCCGAGTACGAGACCGCCATGGCCGCCTTCGACTTGGTCGACCCTATCTATCGCAAGGCCGTCGAGTACACTCGTCCGCTCGCTGCCAAGTGGGCCGAGCAGAACGCCGACAAGCCCTGCATCAACGTCATGGCTCAGGGCCCGCTCTTTGGTGCCGCCTACGTCTTTAGCATCTGCAACGTGCAGGAGATGCTGCAGATCGACTCCTGCACCATCAACACCTGCGACTTCTTCCACGGCCCCTTCGAGATCCTGGACAAGCGCACCTCGCTGTTCCAGCTCATCAGCGTCGGCCGCAGCCGCTGCAACGACGAGCGCGGCATCCGCTTCGTCAACCAGTACGGTGGCGAGCGCGTCTATCAGCTCGACGCCAAGGAGCTCGGCCTCAACGACATCAAGGACAGCGTGAGCGAGTACTTCAACCACCTGATCTTTGCCCCGATCCTCAACAACGTGTACATGCGTGCACTCTCTGCCGTCACCCACAAGGACTACATGACGCGCCGCTACATGTGGAAGCTGGATTACTAGGGGATATTGGTTCCGCCGTTCTACCGAACGGCGGACCGGCCGACGCTGCGCACCCGGCATTTGGCCAATCTGCCGTTCAATTTCAAAGGCGCGACCAGAAGGTCAGCGCCCTCTCATTTCACGCCACCTTGTCACAAATGCGGCCCGCTCGCTCATATGACCCAATCCGCTGTCAAGAGCCACAATGGCCCCGCCGACCGCTTGCAATCGGTCGGCGGGGCCTGCCGTTAACCCGTCCCGGTCCGCCCCCGGCATGTCGTCGACGCCTTCGGCTCAGTCTCATATCCGCGGATACCGTTCTGTCGGCCCGCACTCCATTCCTTCGGCGGGGTTCCCCAAGTCTGTCGAGGCGCATGCGGAGGGCTCCGCGCGCACAGCGAAATAGGGGGTATCCCCGAAGGCCGCCCGGCTCGCCGGGACGGGGGCTATGTCTATTCCGCGCCCTCCCGGCACATCATGCCGAGGGCCCAGAGCCACCTCACGAGCTCGGCCGCGGTGGCCGCGTTGGCCTTCGCCGCGGGCATGCCGCGGGCGAGCATCTCCTCGCGCCGCCGCAGGAGCCGCTCGGACCCCTTCCTCCCGTGCATCCTTATCTCGAGGGGCACGCCCGTGTCCCTCGGCATGAGCTTCGGCTGGTGCCGTGCCGCGGCGTAGCACCATGAGCCCTCAACGGCCAGCTTCCTCACGAGCGCGTTGCCCGCGCCGCTGATGCCTCCGAGCCGCACGGAGTCGCCACTCGACCTCTGACTCGGCGCGAGGCCGAAATAGGCCGTGACCTGCCTTCCGGAACGGAACCTCGTGAAGTCGCCGACCTCGGCCGAGAAGGCTGCGGCCAGCGCGAAGGCGCAGCCCTTGATCGACTGGAGGGCGGCCACCTCCGCGGCGATCGGGCTGGCATCCACGGCGGCCCTGTACTCGGAGAGCAGGTCCGCCCGGGCCTCCGCCGCGGCCTCGACCTCGTTCCTCAGGGCGGCGAGCGTCCGAACCCCGCCATCGTCCTCCGGCCTGACCTTGTCGAGCCACCTCAGGAAGTCGTAGGTCCAGTACTTCCTCGGGTTGCCGGCGGGCGTGGTGCCGCCGTAGACGAACCCCCGCTTTGCGAGGAAGGCGAGCAGCCGCTGCTTGGCGGTCGCCAGGCGCGCGGTCGCCCCGCCGTAGGCGCCGGCGAGGTCCCTGATGCCCTCGACCTCGGGGGAGGGGACCCATACGGGGGAGATGTCGTGGGCGAGTATCGCCTTGGCCATCCTGGCGGCGTCGTTCCTGTCGTTCTTGGAGGCCGAGTCGGCGGCCGACCTGGGGATCTTCGAGACCGCGGCGACGACGCACTCGACGCCGAGCCCGGCGAGCTCCCTTTGCGGGGCGAAGCCGAGGTAGCCGCTCTCGTAGGCCGCGAGCGACGGCCCGGGGAACCCATCCATCCACCCGGCGATCTCGCCCCAGGGGTTGCCGGGGAACCTCCTCGTCACGGCCTCGCCGGTGTCCGCGTCGAGGGCGCAGACGGTGGTCGACCTCAGGTGGACGTCCATCCCGAACGCGGTAGAATACTTTGGCATGGGAGCCTCCCAACCTCGTTGCGGCGCGGCTGCGCCTCTGGCACTTCAACAACATTGTCGCAGCCCCGACCCGCGGTCACGAGCGGGGGCTCCTGTCGTTTCCGTGCCCTCGGATTGGGTCATAGTGTCTGACATTGCCAAAACGTCGGCGTTGCTGTGGTTGGCACTTGGGGACGTTCCTTTTGTGCCGGCACTTGGGGACACTCCTGGGAATCATTTCCTCGTTCGCCGATTTGTGTCTTGAAAAATGTATATAACGACTATAACGTAGTGTGAAACATATTGGAAACAATACCGAGGAGGCTGCGTTGAAGAAAAGCAATCTGGGCTATGTTCTGGTGCTGGTCGCCGCGCTTATGTGGGGCAGCATCGGAATCTTTGTAAACGGCATCTCGGCCATGGGCGTCTCGTCCCAGAGCATGGCTGCCTTTCGCTTGTTGGTCGGAGCGCTTATCTTGGCGCCGGTCCTGATGTTTATGGGCTGCCGTCCGGGTGAGGGGTCTACCGTGGCTCAGGGTCCGCTGACCCTGTTCAAGGCAAGCCCTAAAGAGCTTGTTCCCTGCGCGCTTGTCGGTATCGTCGGTTTGGCCGCCGCCAACACCTGCTATTACGAGTGCATGGGCGAGGTGGGCATGTCCACGGCCTCGGTGCTGCTCTACACCTCGCCGGTGTTTGGCGTCATGCTCGGTCGCGTGCTTTATCGCGAGGACGTGACCCCCAACAAGCTCGTTGCCATTGTCTTCAACATCGTTGGCTGCGTGCTTGCGGTGACCAATGGCGACCTTTCCGGTTTTCATTTTTCGGTTTGGGGCGTCACGTCGGGCGTGATTGCAGGCCTTTGTGGTGCGTCGCTCGCGGTGTTTAGCCGGATAGCAACCAAGACGGTCCACCCGCTGGCTGTCACGTTTTGGGGCTTTGTTTTTGGCGGTGCGGTTATGGCGGCTATCGCGGCTCCGTGGCCGGATGTCGCCGCGGCAATGTCGCCACAGCTGCTGCTGCTGTTCCTTGGCTTTGGACTCATCCCCACAGCCGTGGCTTACATCTTATATATGCAGGGTCTGTCCATGGGGCTCGAGACATCGAAAGTTCCCGTCGTAATGTCTTTCGAGACGGTCGTTACCGTACTGGTGGGCATTGGTGTCTATGCCGAGCCCGCCGGCGTGATCAAAGTCCTGGGCATCGTGCTGGTGCTCGCGTCCATCTTGATTATGAACACCGACTTCTCCAAGCTGCGCAACAGTGTGTTTGTCGGTCATGTTGTTGAGAGCATGACCTTTAAGCCCAACGCGTGGTGGACGGAGAAATCGCAGGACATGGATCTGTTTAAGGAGCGCACCGGCATTGCGCTGGAACCCACCGTACAGGAAAGCCCCTGGTACTTCGTGCGATAGAGGATTGTGCGCAGGGTCTGACCTCGGGTTATCCAGCCAGCGCCGGCCTACCCGGCCCCAACGTTTCGAGTACGTTAAACCCGTCAACGGTCGATTTTCACCCGCGAACGGTCTTTATACTAATTAGCAATATCCGCAACGTATAAGACGTTATAATGACCATAACGAAAAGGAGGAGGCAAGATGAATCAGATCATTCTCGCATCTCATGGCGGCCTGGCCGCAGGCGCCAAAGACACGCTCGAGATGGTTCTCGGCGACGTGTCGAACGTCCACGTCGTGTCGCTTGCTCGTGACGACAAGGAGCCCATCACCAATAAGGTGGACGCCATGATCGCCACGTTCAACACGGACGACACCGTCTATGTGCTGACCGATATGCTCGGCAGCTCGGTCAACAACAACATGGTCGAGCTTTCCAAGAACGGCACGAAGTTCACGGTTGTCAGCGGTTTCAACATTCCGCTGGCACTGACGCTCGCTATGAGCCCCGTCCCCGTCAAGGGCGCCGAGCTCGCGGCCCTCATCAACGAGGCCCGCACCGGCCTGACCAACCCCAACGCACCGGTCGAGGCTGCCGCGGCTCCCGCCAAGAAGGCCAAGGCGCCCCGTCACAGCTCCGGTCCCGCCAAGATCGTCCTCGCACGTCTTGACTACCGTCTGCTGCACGGCCAGGTCGTCTTTACCTGGACCACCAAGGTTCAGGCCGAGCGCATCATCGTCGTCGACAACGCTGCCGCCAACGATGACATCAAGAAGGGCGCTCTTAAGCTGGCCAAGCCCCAGGGCGTTCGCCTGAACGTCTTCACCGTCGAGCGTGCCCTCGCCAAGATGGACAAGCTCAACACCCTCGGCGAGCGCGTCATGTTCGTCTTTGGCAACACTGCCGAGATGCTGCAGTTCTGCCAGGGCTACAAGCTCGACGCCATCAACCTGGGCGCCACCGCCAACCACGACGGTGCCGATCAGGTCGGCGGCAAGGACAGCTCCGTCTTCCTCGACGCCACCCAGAAGGCCGACGTCAACCAGCTGCTCGACATGGGCATTAAGCTCTACGTCCAGCAGACCCCTACGTATCAGAGCGTCGACATCGACGCCAAGCTGTAATCAACCAGGCTTTTGCCTGACTGAAAGGAGAAGGGTATGAATACGTTCATCAGTGCGGTGCTCGTCGGCCTCGTCGGCGTGTTCTGCATGTGGGACTCCCGCCTGCTCGGTCGTCTTAACTTCGAGCAGCCTCTCGTTGGCGCTACGCTCGTCGGTCTGCTGCTGGGCGATGTGCCCACCGGCCTTGCCGTCGGTGCCGCCGTCGAGCTCGTGTCCATGGGCCTGGTGCAGGTCGGCGCCGCCGTTCCGCCCGATATGGTCCTGGGCGGCATCGTGGCCGCTGCCTTTGCGTGCCTGACCGATGCTTCCGCCGAGACCGCCATGACGATCGCCATCCCGGTCGCCGTCCTGGGTCAGCTCCTCGGCATCGTGTTCCGTTCCATCATCGCCGCCCTCACCCATGTGGCAGATAGCGCGATCGATAACGGAAAGTTCAAGACCGCCTACCGTATGCACATCTGCGCCGGCTCCGGTCTGTACGCCGTCATGTACTTCCTGCCGATCTTCCTCGCCGTCTTTGTTGGCACCGACCTGGTTCAGGCCATCGTCAACATGGTTCCCGAGTGGCTGTCCACTGGTCTTAACGTTTCGACCAAGATCATGACCGCCTACGGCTTGGCCCTGCTGCTCACCATGATGATCAAGAAGGGTATGACTCCGTTCCTGTTCATCGGTTTCCTGCTCGCCGCTTACCTCAACCTGTCCGTCATCGCGGTCGCTCTGATCGGTGTGTGCCTGGCTGTCGTCTTCATGGGCTTCAAGTTCAACGGTTCCCATGCAGCCGCCGGTGTCGATTCCGACTACGATCCGCTCGAAGACGACGAAGACTAAGGAGGAACACACTATGGCAACCGCAACCAAGGACGTGTCCCTGAACAAGAAGGTCAGCCAGTTCTTCTGGCGCTCCTGGGCCATCCAGGCCTCTTGGAACTACGAGCGTCAGATGAACATGGGCTTCCTCTACGGCATGGTTCCCACGCTCGATCGCCTCTATCCGGATGAGTCCGACCCCAAGCAGCTCGCTGCTAAGAAAGAGGCTTACCACCGTCACATGGCGTTCTACAACTGCACCCCGCAGACGAGCGCTTTCATCCTGGGCCTCGCCGCCTCCATGGAGGAGGAGTACGCCAAGGATCCCGAAAACTTCGATCCTGATTCGATCAACGCGGTCAAGACCTCCCTCATGGGTCCGCTTTCCGGCATCGGTGACTCCTTCTTCCAGGGCACCATCCGCGTTATCGCCTTTGGTCTGGGCGTTCAGCTGGCTCAGCAGGGCTCCATCATGGGCCCGATCCTGGCCATGCTCATCTCCATCGTCCCCTCTGTGCTGATCACTTGGTTCGCAGCCAAGATGGGCTATCAGGGCGGCCACGAGTACCTGAGCAAGCTTCAGGGCGGCGACCTCATGGAGAAGCTCATGTATGTCTGCGGCATCGTGGGTCTTATGTCCGTGGGCGGCATGATCGCCACGCTGATCGGCGCCACCACCCCGCTGCAGTTCGCTGAGGGCACCGTCGTTATCCAGGACATCCTGGATGGCATGATGCCCCAGATGATCTCCCTTGGCCTCACTGGCCTTATGTACTGGCTCATCAAGAAGAACGTCAACACCGGTTGGCTTCTCGTGATCGCCATCGTGGGCGGCATCGCCCTCTCCGCGGCCGGCATCCTGGCCTAGTCGCGACCAAGCGTCTAACCGCTTTCCCCGGGGAGCCTGCCTGACATCCCATACCCCAGGCAGGCTTCCATTCCCAAAATGTGACAATGGGACAGCTCCTTTGTCGCATCCTCAACGGGCCGGTGACTCGGTCCAAATCACGGTAACCCTGCGTGCGTCCGGCAAAGTGGCGCCGCAAAAATCGAAAGGAATGTGTCAGATGTACGAGATCGACCTTAACCTCCCTAAGCAGATCGTCGCTGACGTCCTGTCCAACCACGAGATCCACAGCGTCGCCTTCGTCGGCTGCGGCGCTTCCATGTCCGACCTTTACCCCGCCAAGTACTTCCTGGCCAACAACACGGACAAGCTGAACGTTCAGATCTTCACCGCTAACGAGTTCAACTACGACACGCCTTCCTGGGTCAACGAGCACACCTTCGTGATCACCTGCTCCCTCGGTGGCTCCACGCCCGAGACCGTCGAGGCCAACAAGACCGCCAAGAAGCACAACTGCCCGGTCGTCTCCCTCACCAACAAGGCTGGCTCCGCTCTGACCGTCGACGCTGACTACGTCATCGTTCACGGCTTCCACGCCAACTTCGCTGCCAAGTGCGAGAAGCCCGGCTATGCCATCGCTCTTGCTGTCGAGATCCTTCAGCAGACCGAGGGTTATGACCACTACGAGGACATGATCACCGGCCTCACCAACGTCTTCGAGCTCTGCGAGAACGCTGCTCAGTCCTGCAAGGGTCTTGCCAAGCAGTTCGCTCAGGACTTCAAGGACGACAAGATGATCTACTTCATGGCTTCCGGTGCTTCCGAGAAGATGGCTTATTCTCACGCCGCCTTCCTGTTCACCGAGATGCAGTGGATCGACGCCGCCGCCTACAACACCGGCGAGTACTTCCACGGCCCGTTCGAGGTTTCCACCGAGGGTAAGCCCTATGTCTTCTTCATGTCCGATGGCGCTACCCGTCCGATGGACGCCCGCGCCCTCACCTTCCTTAAGCGCATGGGCGCCAAGGTCGCTCTGATCGACTCCAAGGACTACGGCCTGGCTGACGCTGTGCCCGCGAGCGTCGTCACCTACTTCAACCCGCTGCTGCACCTTGCCGTTATGCGCGAGTACGGCAACCAGATCGCCGAGGCCCGTCAGCACCCGCTGACCATGCGTCGCTACATGTGGAAGCTTTCCTACTAATCACAAGTAAGTAGACCTTACGGGTTGATTGAGAGGGGATGGGGTTTGCGCCCCGTCCCCTTTTTGCTTTGGGGAGGGCGAATCCGTCGCGTCGCAAAACCCAGGATAAAACCTACCAAAATAAACCTGTCTCTATTTGGCAGGTGGGGGGAGATGCGTATGATCAAAGCAGTGCTGTTTGACATGGACGGCGTGCTGGTCGATACCGAGTGGTTCTACAACCGCCGCCGCGTGGCGTTTATGGAAGAGAAGGGGTTCCACTTTGACGAGATTCCCGATCTTTCGGGGTCTAACGAGCCGGCCATTTGGGAGGCGCTGGTGCCCGACGATGTTGAGCTGCGCGAGCGCCTACGCGTGGAGTACAAGCAGGTCTACAGCCCGGACCACCCCGTTCCGTATGCCGAGCTGCTCAACGAGCAGACGGAGCCGGTGATGCGTGAGCTGCATGAGCGTGGCGTGAAGTGTGCCATCGCGAGCTCGTCCTATCGCGAGTTGATCGACGAGCTGGTGGAGATTGCCGGTATCGCCGACGTGCTGGACTACACCATCAGCGGTCACGAGTGCAGTGCGTTTAAGCCCGACCCCGAGATCTACCTGCGTGCCATGGAGGCGCTGGGGGTGGAGCCTGCCGAGTGCCTGGTTATCGAGGATTCGCCTTTGGGCATCGAGGCTGGTAAGCGCTCCGGCGCCCGCGTCCTGGCGCTGCGTCCGCACGAGGGTGTCAACCTCGATCAATCGCGAGCCGATGCCGTTATCGATAATCTGACCGACATTTTGGCCGCTTTGTAGCGTCAATCCGCCGCGAGAAGCACGGGTTCAAACGTTTTTTGCGGTGGACTGGCTCAATTTGGTTTCGATTTTGATCCGTTTGGCTTCGATTCGGACTAAGTGAGTAGACTTTTTGGCGCAGGCCGAGCACAATGCATATCTTCCTTTGTAAAACCGCAGGTCACAGGGGTGGCGGTTTTGGGTGTGCTCGGCAGATCGTAAAAAGTCTACTCACTTGGAATTTTGCCCTTTGGTCGTGGGGGTTGCTGGTCCCGTTTTGGTTGTCGAGGGAGGTTGAATTGAAGCGCCCCCGCACGCTCCATGCTACAATCGCGGGCATGCCCCACAACCACATCTGCCTTCGAAAGGAGCCTACGTGGCGAACGCCATCGATCAGCTCACGGACCGCGTGCTCATGCTCGGCCGCCTCACCATCGTCCGCCGTGCCATTACTGCCGTGGCGGTCACAATTTCTGCCGTCCTCCAGACATTCCTGATCCAGGCGTTCATTCAGCCCGCCGACCTGCTTCCGAGCGGCCTCACCGGCGTTGCGGTCCTGCTCGATCGCGTTACCTCGCTGGGCGGCGTTCACATCGACATTTCGCTCGGTATGCTCGCGCTCAACATCCCCGTGGCGCTCCTATGCTGGAGCGGCATTAGCAAGCGCTTCGTCATCTTCTCGATGATGCAGGTCGTGCTCTCGTCGCTGTTCCTCAACGTCTTTCACTTCGCTCCATTTTTGGGCGACAAGATCATGCTCATCATTTTTGGCGGCGTGGTCTCGGGTCTGGGCGCTGCCATCGCACTTAAATCCGGCGCATCCACCGGCGGCACCGACTTTATCGCGCTGTGGGTTTCCAACCACACGGGCAAGACCATCTGGGGCGTCATCTTTGGTTTCAACTGCTTTATCCTGGCGATCTTTGGCTGGGACAAGGCGGCGTATTCCATCGTGTTCCAGTTTATTTCGACCAAGACCATCGACAGTTTCTATCGTCGCTACGATCGCGTGACGCTGCAGATTACGACGCGCAAGGCAGACGAGGTCATGACTGCCTACGTAAACCATTTTCAGCACGGCATTAGCTGCGCCGAGGTCGTCGGCGGATACAGCCGCGAAAAGATGTACCTGCTGAACACCGTTGTTTCGACCTACGAGAGCCAGGACATTATCAAGTTGGTGTGCGACGTTGATCCCGGCGCCGTGATCAACGTGTTCCACACGCTCAACTTTGTGGGCGGCTGGTGGGGCGGTCATGTCGACGAGCCCATGCCCACGGCCGTTCCCGATCCCGACAAGCCCGCACGCATGGCCAGCAGGCAGGCGCGCCTCAGCGAACAGGACAGCCTGCAGCAGGACGACGGCAAGTAGGGTATTGGCATTTTGCCGGTCCTGCGCAACCCATCCGAACGAGCCCCCCGAAAGCCCCGTTGCTTTCGAGGGCTCTCGTTTGCCCAGATAAAACCTACCAAAATGAAGCTGTCGCTTTTTGGTAGGGAGGGTGTATCGTTTTATCAATATGAGGTAACATCAAACTAGACGTTATATACGTATTAGAAATTTAGCTATTTTGATAAGAGTGATCAGATATGCCTGCGCCCAAAAATGCACCGCTTTACCAGCAGATTTATGACGAAATCAAGGATGCGATCGAGAAAGGTGTTTATGCACCCAAGGAGCGTATTCCGTCTGAGCTTGAGCTAGCCGAACAGTACGACGTGAGCCGCATTACGGTGCGCCGCGCCGTCGAGGAGCTGTGCTCCGATGGCTACCTGGTTAAGCAGCAGGGCCGTGGTACCTTTGTCTCCACGCCGCACATCAATCGTCAGTTCCACGCTTCGACGCTGCAGACGTTTACCGCGCTGTGTGCCAGCAACGGCATGAAGGCGGGCGCGCATGTGGTCGATCGCCAGATTGTGCCGGCACGTCAAAACGAGATGGAGTTCTTTGGCCTGCAAAAGGACGCGCTGCTGCTGCATATTAAGCGCGTGCGTACAGCCGACGGCGAGCCCATCTTTGAGGAGAACATCTTTGTGCCGTTTGACGCCTACCGTGAGCTGTTGACGGCCGATCTTGAGGACAAGTCGATTTTTGCCGAGGTCGAGCGTGTTGGCGGAACGCCGATTGTCTCGGTTGGCTACCGTACGGTCGAGGCCGTTCGAGCTAACGCCGAGCAGGCGGCCGAGTTGGGCATTGCTCCGCACGATCCGCTGCTCAACCTGCGTGCCGGCTTTACCGGTCCCAATGGCGAGCCGGTCCTGATGGGTAAGCAGTACTACGTGGGATCGCGCTACGTCATGGTCATGTAAGTTACGCGGTTTTACCAAACCGCGTAACGGCTCTACGCTACAAGCCCGCCAGAGCGGCAATCTGCCTTTCAACTTCGGCGGCATGACCAGAAGGTCAATGCCGCCTCGTTTCAAGGCACCTTGCTCGCTCTGGCGGGCTTTCGCTCATATGACCCAATCCGCTGTCAAGAGCCACAATGGCTCCGCCGACCGCTT
>CAUAAR010000004.1:0-99638 GCA_958427035.1 uncultured Collinsella sp.
TCTCGGAAGGCACGTGCAGACCTTTCGTCATGGCCTCCTACCTTTCTTTCGGGCCTTTCGGCCGAATCTCTCAGCGCCCTTCCATAGCGGACGCTGCTTGCTGACAGCTCTAGTTATATCCAAATTCCACCCGCAATTCCACCTCGCCCCCGAACGGTCAACAAAGTGCGATGAACGGTATATCGCATGTGATTCCCCCATGATGTACTTCGGCGTTCTAAAGTAACTTTTCTAAGGTAAACGCTCTTTTTTCTTAAAAACCATTTGCGATTGCGTCTCTAAACTTTTGATTCAGAATTGCATAGCTAAATCGGTTTTATGTATATAAATGATGTTTGTTTACGTTTCCGCCTGCATTCAATGATATTCAGCTATCCATCATTCTTATTCACACTTACGTACCAGTTGAGAGAGGATATAGACCGCTTGCAGACGAGCAGGGCGTCAGTCCTATGACTTGGCAGCGTAAGAAGTAGGTAAAGATACCGTTCGCGCGATGCGTCCGTGCCACAGGTCGACTAAATTGAGACAATAATGAAAAGTGTTAGGCTACCGTCCTCTGTGGGGACTGAACGGACAGATGCATATGCCGAGCAAAATCGAAAAGAAGCAAGCCGCCGCAAAGCTGCGCAAGCCGCCGCGCGACTTCTCGTACACGCAAAACCGAGAGCTTAGCTGGCTGCGCTTTGACAACCGCGTGCTTGACGAAGCCTTCGATGAGACCGTTCCGCTGTTCGAGCGTCTAAAGTTCGTGTCGATTTTCGAGTCTAACCTCGACGAGTTTCTCATGGTGCGCGTGGGCGGCCTGTCCGATCTGGCAGAGCTCAAAAAACAGCCCGTCGACAACAAGAGCAATATGACCGCCTCCGAACAGGTCGATGCTGTCATGGCCGAAATGCCCGGGCTCCTTACCCGTTGGGAGTCCATCTTTAAGAGCATCGAGGGCAAGCTCGACACCTTGGGCGTTCACCGCGCCCGCATCGATTCGCTTACGCCCGAGGAGCGCACCTTCGTAACCCGCTACTTCCAGGCCTACGTGTCGCCGGTCATCTCGCCGCTGGTCATCGATCCTCGCCACCCCTTCCCCAACCTACGCAATGGCGCGCTCTATCTGGCCTGTGGTCTGGACGGCGCCACCGACGAGGAGAGCCTGCTGGGCCTTATCGAGATTCCCGCCTCGATGAACCGCGTGGTCGAGATCCCCTCGCCCACCGGCACCTACTCCTACATCTTGCTCGAGGACGTCATCCTCGCCTGCCTGGACAGCTGCTTTGGCTCCTATAAGCCGCTGGATCGTGCGCTGATCCGCGTCACCCGCAACGCCGACATCGATCCGGACGGCGAGGGCGTCGAAGAGGAAGAGGACTACCGCCAGCACATGAAGCGCATCCTCAAGAAGCGCCTGCGTCTGCAGCCGGTAGTGCTCGCGGTCTCGGGGTCGCTCGAGAAGGCAACGCTCAAGACCATCCGCAAGGCGCTCGAGCTTTCGCGCCGCTCTGTCTTTACCTGCGATATCCCGCTCGACCTGGGCTACGTCTTTGGCATTGAGGGCAAGATTCCCGAGCACCTGCGCAACGAGCTGCTCTTTACGCCGTTTAGGCCGCAGCCCAATCCCACCATCGACATGACCCGCTCCATCCGCGAGCAGGTGCTGCAGCACGACAAGCTGCTCTTTTATCCCTACGAGGCCATGAACCCCTTCCTGGATCTGGTGCACGAGGCCGCCTACGACCCCGAGTGCATCTCGCTGCGCATCACGCTCTACCGCGTGGCCAAGCAGAGCCGCCTGTGCGAGTCGCTGATCGATGCTGCCGAGAACGGCAAAGAGGTCACGGTGCTCATGGAACTTCGTGCCCGCTTTGACGAGCAGAACAACATCGAGTGGGCCGAGCGCCTGGAAGAGGCCGGCTGCACCGTCATCTATGGTTCCGAGGGCTTTAAATGCCACTCAAAGATCTGCCAGCTCACCTATCGCGAGGGCATGGCGCTAACGCGCCTCACGCTTTTGGGCACCGGCAACTTTAACGAGAAGACGGCCAAACTCTACAGCGACTTTATGCTCATGACAGCCCATCCCGGCATCGGCGAGGACGCCAACCTGTTCTTCCGCAATCTGTCGCTGGGCAACCTGCGCGGCGACTACCGCTTCCTGGGTGTGGCGCCCGTCGGACTGAAACCGCTCATCATGCGCGGGCTTGACCGCGAGATCCAGCGCGCCCTTGCCGGCGAGCCCGCCCGCGTGTTCTTTAAGCTCAACTCGCTGACCGACCGCGAGGTTATCGACAAGATCGCCGAGGCATCGTGTGCCGGCGTGCGCGTAGACATGATCATCCGCGGCATCTCGTGCCTCAAGCCCGGTGTTCCGGGCAAGACCGAGAACGTGCATGTCCGCTCCATCGTCGGACGCTTTTTGGAGCACGCGCGCGTCTATGCTTTCGGCGTGGACTCGGACATGATTTACCTGAGCTCGGCAGACATGATGACGCGCAACACCGAGCACCGCGTGGAGATTGCCTTCCCCGTGCTCGACCCCACCTGCCGCGCCCTAGTGCACGAGTACATGGGCATGCAGCTGCGCGACAACGTGAAGGCCCGCAGCCTCACGAGCGACGGCACCTGGGTCCCCGTGGAGCGTGCAGAGGGTGAGAAACCCTTCAACTCGCAGGAAGCCCTGCTGGAGCGTGCCTATCGCAACGCCGAGGCCGCCGCGCAGCAGCGCGCACAGGAGAAGGAACGTGTGGCCGAGGAGGCCATTCAGGCCGAGGTTGAACACGGGGCAGCTGCCAAACCGGAAGCGGTTGCAGCTCCCCCGGTGAATGAGCCCGAGGCTGCCGCAGAGCCCGCCGTGGAGAAAGCGCCCGAGCCCGCTACTGCGACTCCGGAGCCCGCCGCCGAGGCAAAGCCCGCCCCTGCTCCTGAGCCGCAGCCGGCCACACCCAAGGTCCAAAAGGTCCAGGCGACCGTCATTGAGCCCGAGCCTGCACCTGCACCTCAGCCCGATCCGCAGGTCATCAAGCCCGCACCCGAGACGAGCGCCCGTCGCGATAAGCCCGCCGGCAAGACCAAGGCCATCGAGCGCCATCGCCCCGGCCGCGTGCGCATGGGCCTGGGTCTGATCGGCCTGGGTCTTAAGACGCTCATTACCGGCAAGACGAAATAGTCGTTTGTAGAAGCAGTTTGTAGAAGCGCCCCGCATTTGAGGAAAGCCTCGGATGCGGGGCGCTTTTCCCTGCTACCATGGTGCGAACAACAACGCGAATGACAGGCAGGAATATGAAGCTCACTATAGAATCGATGACCTACGGCGCCGACGGGCTGGCGCACGCCGACAACGGCAAGGCCGTCTTTGTGCAGGGCGCCGTGGCAGGCGACACCGTCGAGGCCGAGGTCGTACAGGACGGCAAGTCGTTCATGCGTGCCCGCACCACCGAGATTCTGGAGCCAAGCCCCGATCGCATTCAGTCTCCCTGCCCCTTCGTGGGCATCTGCGGCGGCTGCTCGTGGGGCAATCTCTCACGCACGGCACAGCTCGCCGCCAAGGAGCAAAATCTGCGCTCCACGCTCGAGCGTATCGGCAAGTTCAGCCCCGATCAAGTCGATGAACTGGTGCAACCCATCCGCCACACCAAGGATGATTGGGGCTACCGCAATAAAATCGAACTCGAGCCGACCGTTGTAAACGGCCGCGTGCGTCTTGGCATGCACGGTGTCGATCCTCGCAAGATCGTGACCGTCGATTCGTGCCCGTTGTTCGACAAACGCTTCCCCAAGGCACTCAAATCGGTCGTCGGCGCGCTCAATTATCTGAGCGGCAGCCACGACCTGGGCCTTGAGCGCGTGGGCATTCGCGCCTCGCGTCGCACCAAGGCACTCGAGGTGGCGCTCTGGACGCCTACGGGCTCTTTCCCGCGCTCGCAAGTATCGCGCGTGTTGGCAGACGCCGCGCACCCCACAAGTGTCGTACGCGTGATGAGCAAGGGCGAAAAGAAGGCCCGCCGTGTTTCCAAGGTCGAAATGCTCGCCGGAGAGGGCTCATGGACCGAGAATATCGCCGAGGGTCAGATGCGCTTGTCTGCCCCGTCTTTTTTCCAGGTCAACACCAAGGGTGCCGAGATTTTGATCGAGCTTGTCATGGAAACGCTCGATCCGCAGGAAGACGAGCTTGCCGTGGACCTGTACTGCGGTGCCGGCACCTTTACCCTGCCGCTCGCCCGCCGCTGCGACTTTGTCGCCGCCGTCGAGGCCTACGGCCCCGCCGTGCGCGACCTGCGCCGTAACCTGGAGATCAACAAGCTTGATAACGTCGACGTCATTGGCGGAGACGCGGTGCGCGAGTTCCCCGACCAGGATGCCGACGTCTTGGTGGTCGACCCGCCGCGCGCAGGCCTCGCCCCCGAAGCGATCGACCTTATCGCCAGCACGAGTGCCCACGATGTCGCCTACGTGAGCTGCGACCCGGCCACCCTGGCGCGCGATCTCAAACGCTTTGTCGAAGAAGGCACCTTCTCCCCCGTAAAGATCACGCCAGTCGACCTGTTCCCACAAACCTTCCACTGCGAGACCGTCGTCCACCTTAGGCGCAACTAGCCACTTAATCATTGCTCAGAAAAATCATTGGGAAATCGAGCGTGGCAAGCGGAGGTCTTCGGGGTATAAGACGGCTAATTGTATGCCGCCTATGAAAGGAACCCTCATGCCAAGCGTTGCCGTTCTCGCCGCCGATGGCTTTGAAACTATTGAATGCTTGACCATGGTCGATGTCATGCGTCGCGGCGGCGTGCGTGCCACGCTCGTCTCGATTATGCCCACGCGTGAGGTCGTAAGCTCGCTGCAGATCCCCGTGACCTGCGATGCGCTCTTTGATGAGATCAACTTTGACGAGTACGACTGCGTCGTGCTGCCCGGCGGCCTGCCCGGTGCCACCAACCTGCGCGCCGATCAGCGTGTCTGCGACGTGGTCTGCGAGTTCGCCGCGACCAAGCACGTCGCCGCCATCTGCGCCGCCCCGTTTATCCTGGGCGAGCTCGACCTACTCGAGGGGTGCCACGCCACGTGCTTCCCTGGCTTTGAGAAAAGCTTCCCCGAAGGCGCCTATACTGGCGAGAAGGTCACGCAAGACGGCAACATCATCACTGCCAGCGGCATGGCACAGTCACTCCCCTTTGCATTGGAGCTGCTGCGCACGCTCGCTGGCGACAAGGCCGTCGAGAAGGTCGCCGAGGGCATCCAACTATGATTTTGGCTTCGCAATCGCCGCGCCGCATAGAGCTGATGCGCGAGGCAGGCTACAACATTCGCGTGATTCCCGCGGATATCGACGAAACGCCCTTTGATGGCGAGGCTCCGCTCACGCTTGTCGAGCGCTTGGCACGCGCCAAGGCGGCTGCCGTTGCTGCCGAGTATGCCGAGCCCAAAGAACTGACGGTCGCGGCCGACACCATCGTCACCTTCGACGGCAAGATTTTGGGCAAGCCGGCAACCGAGGGCGAGGCGCGCACCATGCTCCGTGAGCTTTCGGGCCGCACGCACCAGGTCGCAACCGGCGTCTGCATCGTTAAGGCAGGCGATACGGCCGCCCCGCATGCCGCCGAGAGCCTGTCGTTTGTCGATGTGACCGACGTGACATTCTACGAGCTCACCGACGAACAGATCGAGCGCTACGTCGCCTCGGGTGAGCCCATGGACAAGGCCGGCGCCTACGGCATTCAGGGCACAGGCGGACGCATGCTCGTGCACGATATTTCGGGCGACTTCTATAACGTGGTGGGCCTACCCATCGCACGCGTCGCGCGCGCGATTCAAAAACTCCCGTAATTGCATCTGGCGCTGGGTATTCCCCAGCGCCTACAATTTTGGCGTACCGTACGGATCCCGACCGGGCACAAGGCGCGGCGGAAAACCGATAGGAGTTAAACATGGATACACTGCTCGAGGCCATTGACGTCTGCGATGTCGATGGCTTTTGCTATGGCAACTACACGGACGAGGAGGCCGGCACCGGTTGCACCGTAATCGTGGCACCCGAGGGCGCCACCGGCGGCGTTGACGTTCGCGGCGGTGCTCCAGCATCGCGCGAAACCGACCTGCTGCGACCCGAGAACACCGTCGACAAGGTACACGCCGTCTGCCTTTCGGGCGGATCGGCCTTTGGCCTCGAGGCTGCAAGCGGCGTCGCTCGCGAGCTTGAGAGCCGCGGCATCGGCCTTCCCGTCGGCCCCACGCAGGTGCCTATCGTGTGTTCCAGCTGCATCTTCGACCTCGCCTTTGGCGATCCCACCGTGCGCCCCGACATAGAGGCCGGCATCGCCGCCGTGCGTGAGGCACTCGACAACACCCCCACCACGCTCGAGCAGGGCAATGTAGGTGCCGGCACGGGTGCCACCGTCGGAAAGCTCATGGGGTCCGCCACCTGCATGAAGGCCGGCCTTGGCGCTGCCGCCGTGGCGCTCGGCCCCATCAAGGTGGGCGCCGTGGTCTCAGTCAACGCATGCGGCAACGTTGTCGACCCCTTCACCGGCGAGTGGGTCGCCGGTATGCGCGCCGCGGCCGATAGCGACCAGATCATCGACATGGAACTCGCAGCCTTTGCCGCCGCCGGATCCATGCAGATGCCGCTCGACCGCACCAACACCACCATCAGCTGCATCGTCACCAACGTGGAACTCACTAAGGCACAAGCCACCAAGGTCTCCCAGATGGCCGCAGACGCCTACGCACACGCCATCCGTCCCACGCACACCACCAACGACGGCGACACCATCTACACCCTCGCCAGCGGCAAACTGGGCGCCCAGGCAAGCGCCGCCGTTCCCCTAGACCTACTGGGTATGCTCGCCGTAAGGGCCCTGGAAACCGCCATCGTGAACGGAGCCAAATCCGCCAAAACCTCCCACGGCATCCCCGGCGCCGCGAAGTAGCCTAACCTGACCGGTTGCCCGGTGGGGCTTGGTTATGTTTGCTGCTCTACAGTCCTGGCTCGCACGAAGAGCACATTAAGTGCTCTTCGGCTCGTGCGGAACTCGCGACAAACATAACCAAGCCCCACCGGGCAACCTACCAACCAGATTCTTTTCAGCCCAGGCCCCTGTGTACCGCGCGTCGAAGATCTTCAAATTCAAATAACCTGACAATCGATTCTTATAGCAGAGGCCCCTTGGCCTTTAGTTTGATACAAGTTCCGCACGAGCCGGAAAGCACTTAATGTGCTTTCCGTGCGAGCAGGACTGTTCGCAGTAGCAAACTAAAGGCCAAGGGGCCCAGTCAACCTATCAGCAGCGATTACTCAGCAGCTAGTTGAATTTGAAGATCTTTGAAGCAAGACGGTATAGGCCGAGTGTGGTTTTGTCTCCGGCCCGTCCGCGCAGGTTGGTGAAGAACCCGACCACGCCGTAGCGGGCACGACGATACATGCGCTCGTCGTAGGCCTTCAAATCATTCCACAGCGTCTTTAGGCGCTCGTCGGCGCAATCCTCGTCGGAAAGCTTGGTGAGCACTGAGCAAATCGCCATCATCATGGTGAAGTAGCCCATCATGTACGAACGTAGGCGTGACGACTCGACATCGCTGTACAGGTGGTACGACTCCATCATGATACGCGTAACACGGAATTGCTGGTCCAGACGCTTGACCATCGTCGCCTCGTTGACGCTCTGGCCTTCGCGACCGATAAAGTAGCGGTAGAGGTCGATGTCGGCGTAGTACATGGTCTTGCAACGCGGCAGCGGCACGTAGGCGTAGATGTTGTCCACATAGAACGTGTGCGGCGGCATGGGAAGGTTGGACTCGCGCAGCACATCCGTGCGATAGCACAGGCTGTGCATGAGTAGGTTCTGGTCCAGGCGGAAATGACCGATCTGATCCCAGGAAAAGATCTTTTTGCGCGGCAGGGCAAATTTGTAGCCAATAGCGGTATGCGTGCCCTCGTAAACCTTCTCGTACACGTAGTTCGAGATAAACAGGTCAACGCGCTGGTCACGCTCTTCAAAGCCACGCAGAATCGACAGCATGGTCGAAAGAGCCGCAGCGTCGAGCCAGTCATCCGAGTCGACGACCTTGTAGTAGGTGCCCTGCGCCTCGCGCAGACCCGAAAGGACGGCAATACCGTGGCCGCCGTTCTCCTGGTGTACCGCGCGAATGATACCGGGATAACGTGCCTCCCACTCATCGGCCTTATCGGCCGTCTCGTCCTTGGAGCCGTCGTCCACTACGATAATCTCGATATCGGTGGCGTAATTGCTCCCCTCCAAGATGGAGGTGATGCAATGGTCCATGTCCTTGGCGGCGTTATACGAGGGAATACCGAATGTTATGACTTTATGCATGGCAGGCGATAATCTCATCCGAAAGATCGAGGGCAGAATTGGTCACGGCGTCCATATCGTAGTAACGATACTCGGCCAGACGACCCACCGGGTGGAAGTTCGTCAGGTTCTGGACGCGCTCAAGATAGCGCTCATAGAGCTCACGGTTCTCGGGCTCAAGAATGGCGTAGTACGGCGTCTCGCCCGAGCCGGGCGTATAGGCCTTGGAGTACTCCTTCATGATGGTGGTCTTGCCGGGCAGGACCTGACCGGTCATGTTTTTGAACTCGGTGATGCGCGTGTAGTCCTCGCTCGTGGTGTAGTTGACGGTGCCCACGGGCTGGAACTGGTCCATATCGAGCGTCTCGAACTTCATGTCGAGCGTGCGGTACGGTAGCGCGCCCAGATCGAGATTGAACAGCTCGTCGAGTGGACCGGTGTAGACGATCTCGCCGCCATAGACCTTGCCGTCGATCTTGACGGTAGTCTCGTCGATTTCAAAGAGGTCACGGGCGTCCACGTCGCAGAACACGTCGATCAGGTCGTGGTCGAGCATGTGCTCAAAGAGCGCAGTGTAGCCCTCCTGCGGCATGCCCTGGAAGGGAGCTTGCGGGAAGTAGCGGTCATCATCGCCCACAAAGACGGGAACGCGGCCGGTGATCGAGGGGTCGATCTGATCGGGCGTCTGGCCCCACTGCTTCATGGTGTAATGCAAAAAGACGTTCTCGTAGACGTAATCGGCGACCTCGGCAAGATCCGGGTCGTTCTTCTTACGCAACTCCATAATGGGCACCTTGACATCCTTGCCAAAGGTCTCCACGAGCTTCTGATACAGCTCCTCGCCGCGCTCGTCACCAAAGGCGAGCTTGAGACTCGCATGGTTGAAGGGCACGGGCATAAGGGTGCCATTGATGTTGGCGAGCACCTTGTGCTGATAATCCGTCCACTTGGTAAAGCGCGACAGGAAATTGTGCACGCGCTCGTTAAAGGTGTGATAGATATGCGGACCGTACTCGTGGATCAGGATTCCGGCCTCGTCAGTGCAGTCATAGGCATTGCCCGCAATGTGGCTACGGCGCTCCAAAACGGCAACACGATAGCCGATGGTCTCGGCGAGACGGCGGGCGCAAACGGCACCGGCATATCCAGCACCGACGACAATCATGTCGTACGCGCCGGCGTTAAAGCCTTCAGGCAGGCCTGAGGTAATCTGCATCGATACTCCTTGTCAAAAGCCACGGGCTCGTTAGCTGGGCTTTTCTCGAACATTCTTCGAGACATATTTATCAGCGCGATTATAGCGCTAATGCGTCCTATAATGAGCTTGCCACACAAGGAAAGCTCAAGCACCGCGGCGTACATTATTGAAAGGTAAACCCGCTAGCAGCGGGTTTATTCGTGAACAGCCGGGCGCCTGGAGCTTAGCGAAACGCTTGTAAGGAGTAACATGAGCGATTTCCTAAACCGTATGAAGTCTGCCGCCAAGGCCGACCTTAAGACGATCGTCCTGCCCGAGGGCGAGGATCCGCGCACCATCGTCGCGGCCACCAAGATCATCGAGGAGGGCCTGGCAAAGATCGTCATCCTGGGCAACCCCGACGAGATCGACGTTCCCGGCGCTACCGTCATCGACCCGCGCAATGCCGAGAAGCACGAGGAGTACGCGCAGAAGTTTGCCGAGCTCCGCGCCAGGAAGGGTGTCACCATCGAGCAGGCTCGCGCCCAGGTGATGGACGCCACCTACTTTGGCACCATGATGGTCAAGATGGGCGATGCCGACGGCCTGGTCTCCGGCGCCTGCCACTCCACCGCCGACACCCTGCGCCCCGCGTTGCAGATCCTCAAGACCGCCCCGGGCACCAAGCTGGTCTCGGCCTTCTTCGTGATGTGCACCGACACCCCGCAGTTCGGCACCGACGGCACGCTGATCTTCGCCGACTGCGGCCTCAACATCAACCCGTCCTCCGACGAGCTCTCCGAGATCGCCATCGCCTCGGCTCACTCTTGGTCCACCTTCATGGGCAACGTTGAGCCGCACGTGGCCATGCTCTCCTACTCCACCATGGGCTCCGCTGGCGGCGAGGTCGCCAAGAAGGTCCAGGAAGCCGTGAAGTTCTGCAAGGAGAAGGCTCCCGAACTCGCCATCGATGGCGACCTGCAGCTCGACGCCGCTATCGTCCCCACCGTCGCCCAGCTCAAGGCTCCCGGCTCCTCTGTCGCCGGCAAGGCCAACGTGCTCGTATTCCCCGACCTCGAGGCCGGCAACATCGGCTACAAGCTGGTCCAGCGCTTCGCTGGCGCCGACGCTTACGGCCCCATCCTGCAGGGCATCGCCAAGCCGGTTAACGACCTTTCGCGCGGCTGCTCTGCCGACGACATCGTGGGTGTCGTGGCCATCACCGCCGTCCAGGCTCAGATGGCTGAGTAGCGGACATATCCCCGCCGAAGGCAGCGCAGGTTAACCCCTGAAAACGTCCTCGACCAATGAAACGCCCCCGTTCTGCTCCTTCGGAGCTACGAACGGGGGCGTTTCTGGTCTGCGGAGTGTTTTCAGGGGTTAACCTGCGCTGCCTTCTACCGTCACGTGGCATTCAGGGCATCTGGGGTGGACGGCGGCTTGGCTACGAGCTGGGGCTGAGGATCTGAATGGTCGGGTTCCGTTGCTGGAAGTGCAGGCGTTGCCGGCGATGGTCACTTTGGGACTGGAATTTCCGCCTGCTAGCAAAAAGGCCTCCGGAGCCGTTGCTCTGGAGGCCTTTCGTTTACTTGCAAATGCGCGCGTTAGTTGTTCTTGGTCAGGCGCTCGACGTCGTGGGCGATCATGTATTCCTCGTCGGTGGGGATGACCATAACCGTGACGGAAGAGCCGGCGGCGCTGATGACCTGTGGGCCGTTGCCCACGGCCTCGCGGTTCTTGTTGTTGTCGATGCGCACGCCCAGCCACTCAAAGCAGTCGCAGAAGGCCTTGCGGATCGACCAGTCGTTCTCGCCGATACCGGCGGTAAAGGTGATGGTGTCCACGCCCGCCATGGAAGCGATCATTGAGCCGGCCTGCTGCATGGCCTTGTAGGCAAACATATCGAAGGCGAGCAGGCAGCGCTCGTCGCCCTCGGAGGCGCGTGTACGGATGTCACGGGCATCGTTGGAGATGCCCGAGATGGCAAGCAGACCGGACTGCTTGTTCATCATGTCGTCGACTTCCTGGTAACTGTAGCCGCCCTCGCGCTGAAGATAGCACACGGTGGCCGGGTCGATGGAACCGCAACGGGTACCCATCATCAGGCCGTCAAGCGGCGTGAGGCCCATCGTGGTGTCGCGGCACACGCCGTCCTCAATGGCGGCAAGCGAAGCACCGTTGCCCAGATGGCACGAAAGCAGGCGGTGGCAGCGCGAACCCAGGATCTCCTTGGCCATCATCCACTCATAGCGGTGGCTCGTGCCGTGGGCGCCGTACTTGCGCACGTGGTACTTATCGCACACGTCCTTGGGCAGCGCGTAGGTGTAGGCGACCTCGGGCATGGTCATGTGGAACGAGGTGTCGAAGACGGCCACGTTGGGCAGCTCCGGATACTTCTCGCGGCAATACTCAATCGCCGCGGCCTCGCCGTAGTTGTGCAGCGGAGCGAGCGGGGCCACCTCAAGGATCTTAGCCATGACCTCATCGTCGACGACCGCGGAATCATCGAAGTGCCAGCCGCCCTGAACGATACGATGGCCAATGCCATCAATCGTAAAGTCGGTCTTCTCGAGCTCCTCGAGCACGCGAGCGATAGCAGAGCGATGATCGGGGAAAGGGACCTCCTCGGCCTGCTTGGCGCCACCGTTCTCGGAGTGGCCAAAGATGCCCATGTCCGAACCGATACGTTCACAGTTGCCCTTGGCGAAAACCTCTCGGGTATCGGTATCCAAAAGCTGATATTTAAGGCTTGAGCTGCCGGCGTTGACAACAAGTACGTTCATGAGACTCCTTTGCAGTGCAATACGGTCGACGCAGACCCCTTAAGGCGGCCGCATTTTAATAAGAAGTTATCACAACTTGATAAATAGCTATCAGTCATATCGCCCAACGAGCGCAAAAGAGGGGCCGAACGGCGCTCGGTCGTCCAGCCCCTCCCCTTTTGCAATTACTTGCCGTTGACGATGCGCTCGACGTCGGAGGCGATCATGAACTCCTCGTCCGTGGGGATGACGAAAATCTTGACCTTGGAATCCTTGGCAGACAGGCACCAAGCGCCGTCGCCACGCAGGGCGTTGCGGGCATGATCCATCTTGACGCCCATAAAGGCCAGACGGTCGGCAACGCCGGCGCGAACAGCCGGAGCGTGCTCGCCGATACCGGCAGTAAAGACCAGGGTGTCCATACCGCACATAGAAGTAGCCATCTCGGCAGCCTTGGCGGCAATCTTGTAGACAAACATGTCGAAGGCGAGCTGAGCCTCGGGGTCGCCGGCAGCGGCGAGCTCCTCGACGTTGCGGCAGTCGTTGGTCTTGCCACCGGTCACAGCCAAAAGGCCGGACTTCTTGTTCATCATCTCGTCGACCTCATCGAAGGTGTAGCCGCCCTCGCGCTGCAGATAGCAGACGGTGGCCGGGTCGATGGAGCCACAGCGGGTGCCCATCATGACGCCGTCGAGCGGGGTCAAGCCCATGGTGGTGTCCATGCACTTGCCGTCCTCGATGGCGCACAGGGAAGCGCCGGAGCCGATATGGCACACGACGACCTTGCGGGCCTCGCCGTTGGTCATCTCGGCAACCTTCTTGGAGATGTAGCGGTAGCTGGTGCCGTGGGCGCCGTACTTACGGATGTGCAGCTTGTCGCAGACGTCCTTGGGCAGGGCGTAAGTCTTGGCGACCTCGGGCATATTGAAGTGGAAAGCGGTGTCGTAGACCGTGACGTTGGGCAGGTCGGGATACTGCTCCAGGCAGTACTCGATAACGTTGGCCTCGGGGTTGTTGTGCAGCGGAGCCAGCGGGGCGACCTCGCGGATCTTGGCGAGGACGTCCTCGTCGACGAGGGAGGAGTCGCCAAAGTACCAGCCGCCCTGAACGATACGGTGACCAATGCCCTCGATCTTTACGCCGTTGGCCTCGAGGTCCTTCAGAACGACCTCGATGGCGACCTTGTGGTCGGGGAACTCGATGTTCTCGGTCACCTTCTTGGAACCGTTGGCAGCGTGGGTGAAGGTACCGCCGGTAAAGCAGACGCGCTCGCAGGAGCCCTTTGCAGACACCTTGTGGGACTTGGTATCGATGACCTGATACTTAAGGGTCGAAGATCCTGCGTTGACGACCAGAACGTTCATGTGTCTCCCTACTAACAGGCGGTGTGGCGCCGCCAGGTTACATACGTTTCAATAATAAACCCAAACGCCCTCGCGCTCGGGTTTATTGCGTTGATATATAAGTTATCGGTGCTTGAGCTTCCGTTTCATTGCAAGGAAGAAGCGCCCTCAGATGAGGTTCTCGCCCAGGTTCTTGCCGCCGAGGACGTGCATGTGGAAGTGCATGACGGTCTGGCCGGCGTTGACGCCCTTGTTGGAGATGACGCGGAAACCGTCCTCCAAGCCCTTGACCTTGGCGACCTCCTGGATGGCGTGAGCCATGGCGCCCATGGTCTCGGCAGGTACGTTGTCGGCGATGTCGCTGTAGTGCTTCTTGGGGATCACGAGCGTGTGGACCGGCGCCTGGGGATTGAGGTCGTCGAACGCGATGACCTGATCGTCCTCATAGACAACGGTCGAGGGGATCTCGTGGTTGGCAATTTTGCAGAAGATGCAATCACACATGGTTGGTTCCTTTCTCGCAGACCAAGGTAATTATATTTGGTCGGGATGGTTAGAACGAGAGGTTGTCGTCAGTGTTGGCGGCTTCGCCGTCGGCGAGCACGTCGTTGCCGTCGACGTCCTTCAGGAGCACCGAGACCTTCTGCTCGGCATCGGACAAGCGAGTACGCAGGCTCTTGAGGAGCTCGACGCCGCGGGTATAGCTCTCGAGCGACTCCTCGAGCTCCATATCGCCCGACTCCAAGCTGCGGATGATGAGCTCCAGCTCCTGCGAGGCCTGCTTGTACGTAAGCTGCTCGACCGGGGTCTTCTCTGCCATATCTGTTTCCTTTCCTAAAGGCTTATCGCTATGAAACGCGGTTTACTCGACCGTATCGACCGTTGCCGCCACGTTGCCGTCTGCCATGCGCACGCGGATGGCGTCGCCGGGCATAAAGGTCTTGGCGCTCGTAGCCACCCCATCATCGCTGTACGCGATGGAATAGCCGCGGGCAAGCACCTTGAGCGGCGACAGGGCATCGAGCGACGCGGCAGCTCGGCCCAGGTCGGACGCTGGCTTGCTGAGCATCGTGCGCCCCTGATGCTCTAAACGGGAACTCGCAAGCGTGAGCGCATGGCGCTTGCCATCGAGCCCTGAGGTGCTTGCAACCAGACGCTCGGGCAGGCGCTCAAAGTTGGAGCGGAATGTCCCGACTGAGCGCACCATGGCGCCCGACAGGCGATCGGCAGTCAGCGCAAGCTCCGATTCGCGACGCTCGACCATAAATGTGGGGTCGTTGAGGCACGGGCGGCACGCAGCCGCATCGAGCGCATCGGCCAAGCGAGCCGTATAGGTATCCCAGGCACGGCGACCGCGCTGATCGAGCATCTCCAGGTCGACCTGGGCCGACCCAATCATCGATGCCATCGCGGCACCCAGACGCTGATGGCGCGCCTCGAGCACATCGGCCAACTCCGTCATAGCCGGCGCCACCGATTCTGCCGCCGCCGTGGGCGTGGAGGCGCGGCGGTCGCTCACCATGTCGCAAATCGAGGTATCGGGCTCATGGCCAATGCCGGTCACCACGGGCACAGGACAAGCCGCCACCGCGCGGGCAAGCTCCTCGTCATTAAAGGTCATGAGGTCCTCAAAGGAGCCGCCGCCACGCACCAGCAAAATACAGTCGGGCGCCGGCGTAATGGAAGCGGCGCGGTGCAAGCCCTCAATGAGCTCGGCCGGCGCGCCCTCGCCTTGAACCTTGGCGCCCACGCAGACGAGCTCAACGAGCGGATTGCGGCGGCGCAGCGTACGCTTGACGTCGTCGATTACGGCACCCGAAAGCGAGGTGACGACCGCCACGCGCGAGCAGAACACCGGGATGCGGCGCTTGCGCGCTTCGTCCATCAGGCCCTCGCGGCGTAGCTTTTCGGCCAGTTGCGCCACTTGTTGACGCAGTAGACCCTCCCCCGCCAGCGAAAACGAGCGGGCGACAAAGCTCATGCGACCCGTGGCCTTATAGAGATTGAAGCTGCCCTTAAAGCTCACCTGCATACCGTCGCGCAAATCGAAGGTGCGCTTGAGATAGGCGCCCTTCCAGATGATGCAGTCAACGGCTGCCGAGTCGTCCTTAATCTGGAAGTAGCAGTGACCGCTTCGGGCATTGGGGCCACGGAAGCCCGTGACCTCGCCCAGGACGCTCAGCTGCGGAATGGCATCGAGCGCGCCGGCGGCAATCTCCACCGCTTGGCTCACGCTGAGCTCTTTGCGCTCCTGCTCGTCCGAACCGTCGAACTCGGCGGAAACGGCATTGCCGGTTAGATTCCAGCCTGCCACGCAGCCTCCTTTCGTCATCGTGCACAAGGGCTCCGGCCCTGCGCAAATTCAAGTCCAACACATAGTACAGCGCCGCGGGGACACAAATCTCCGCGGCGCCTATCAAGCCAATTTGTTATCGGTTGGAGTTTCTGTTGTAGCGAGCCATCAGGTAGAGCAGCTGAATGATCGAAGTGAGCGCCGCCGCCACGTAGGTGAGCGCGGCTGCCGTCAGGACCTTCTTGGCACCATTGACCTGCTTGGAACTCATACCCGACTGCTCAATATATGCCACGGCGCGGCGGCTGGCATCAATCTCGACCGGCAGCGTAACCAACTGGAACAACACACTAAACGAGAAGAAGACCAGCGCGAGGGTCGTGAGTCCGGCAATGTTCATAAACAGGCCCATGAGCAGCACGATCGTCCAGGTGTTCTGGGTAAAGTTGACGACCGGGACCAGAGCGGTGCGTACCTTCATCATGGCATAACCACTTTGACGCTGGGCGGCATGGCCCGCCTCGTGGCAGGCCACGGCAACGCTTGCGACCGACCCGCCCGAGCGGTTGGCATCCGACAGATATAAGTTGTTATCCTGCGGGTTGTAATGGTCGGTGAGCTCACCAGCGACACCCTTGATACCCACGGCACTGCAACCGTTGGCGTCGAGCATGCGGCGCGCGACCGTAGCGCCCGTGTCGCCGTCCGAGCGAACCTTGGACCAGGTTTTGTACGTCGAGTTGATATAGCTCTGCGCGGCAAGACCGAGCACCGTACAAACAAGAACAACCAGCAGGTACAGCGGGTCGATGCCAAAGCCGTATCCATAGTAATAGGGCATACGAATTCCTCCGAATCGAGTTACACGTTGGAGGCATTCTACCCACTCAGCCGACTAGGCTTCCCTATAACAACTCAATCTTTCCGTCCTTCACGGTGAGTCCCATGTTGCCCGAGAGCAAATCGTCCAGGCGCGAGCCCACAAGCTCAAAGCGCCAGCCTTCGCGCAGGCGGCTCTTCTCGGGATGCTCAATGTAGTCGGCCAGGTCATCGCGCGAGGCAATGACCGAGGTCGCAACGCCCGAGCGCTCGGCAACCAGGCGGATAAGCGCATACATAAGGTCAGTCACGCTCTCCAGCTCCGGAGAAATCTGGCGATGTCCACGCACCAAGAGCGGCAGGCGATCATGCGGACAGCTCGCACCGCGCTTGATGGCCATGAGTGCGCCGTCCACGTCGCGCTCCCCCAGCTGGTCGGTACCACGAATGCTACGGAACTCTTCAACACGCACGGGATTACGCTTAACCAGGGCCAGCAGCGTATCGTCGGACATAACCCACTTGCGCGGGATGTTGCGCCGCTCGGCGCGGTCCTCACGCCAGGCGGCAAGCTCGCGCGCAATGCCCAACTGATGCCGGCTGCACGAGTTGATGCGCTTGACCTTGCGGAATGCCTCGTGACGATCGGCTCGGTAGTGCGACTCGTCGGCAAGCGGGCGCAGCTCATCGAGCACCCAATCCACACGGCCCAGCTCGCGCAGGCGACTCATCATCTCGGTATAGGCAACGATCAGATACTTGACGTCATCGATCGCGTACTCAATCTGCTTATCGGTCAGCGGGCGGCGCGACCAGTCGGTCAGCGACTCGGTCTTAGGCAACGAAACGCCGCAAAACGTCTGCACGAGCGCACCGTAGGAAATCTGCTGACGCTCGCCCAAAAAGGCGGCGGCGACCTGCGTGTCAAAAATCGGACGCGGCAGCGCGCCCACGGTGTGGAGCATGACCTCCATATCCTGCGAGCAGGCGTGGAAGACCTTGGTCACGCTCTCGTCGGCCATAAGTTCGGCCAGCGGCGATAGGTCGTCGATCACCAGGGGATCGACCGCGACGCTCTCGGCAGGGGTGGCAATCTGAACCAGGCACAGGCGCGGATGGAACGTGCGCTCGCGCAAAAACTCGGTATCGACGGCAATCGCGTCAAACTCGCGAGCGCGCTGGCAAAAGTCGAGTAGAGCCTGATGTGTGGAAATGTACATATCAACCCATCGAATAAGGTTAGGCCCGAAAAACACGGGTAGGATATCGGCATTGCCTTACAACTATACTCGGTTAGTCACAGAACGGGAACGTAAGTATGCGCTGCCTCATCATCCACAACCCGGCATCGGGCCCCAGCTCCGATGAAATCTACGCATTCACGCACGCCCTTGCACAGGGCGGCGACGAGGTCGTGATGCGTTTTATCGGCGATGGCATGGAGCCCGAGGACGCGGTAGCGGACGTTCGCGAGTTCGATCGCGTGGTCGTTTCGGGCGGCGACGGCACCGTTTCCAACGTGCTCGACCAGATGCGCGGGTGCGGTGTCCCCACGCTCGTCTTCCCCTCCGGCACGGCCTGTCTGTTCTTTAACAACATCGGCAATGCCCCTGAGGCCGCGGCGCTCGCCAAGGCCTGCCGCGACGGCCGCACCGTCAAGGCGGATATGGGTGAGCTCTTTTGGCTCGACGAGAACGGCAACGAAAAGCGCCACGGCTTCATCATCATCGCCGGCTCGGGCTATGACGCCGAGATCATGATGAAGGCCGCCCCCGCCAAAAACGACATCGGCGAGATCGCCTACTTCCTATCCGCGCTCGCCACGCCCAACCCCACGGTGGCGCACTTTACGATCGAGCATGACGGCATTGTCGAGGAGCTCGATGGCATCTGCTGCATGGCAGGCAACACCTCGGTCATCCAAAACGACATCAACCTATTCCCCGACTGTCGCATGAACGACGGCATGGTCGACATCGCAGTCATCGAGCCCGTAAAAACCGTGCAGCTGCTCCCGACCGTGATTACCGCCGCACTCGACCCCGCCGGCAAGGTACTCGGGCGCCCGCAGTTCAAGATCATCCAGACCAAGGAAGCCAAGATCACCTGCACCCCGTCACTGGGCATGCAGTTCGATGGCGAGATTATCTCCAGTAATTCGGGCGTCTTTGGAGCCCGCGCGCTTCCACAATGCCTCGACCTCATCGTCGACGAATTCTCCCCGCTCGGAAAATAGGAGGACCCTATGAACGACAATCCCCTGCTCGGCTTTATCATCATCGTTTTGGCCATGCTCGTCGGCTATGCGATCAACGTGATCCACCGCCGGAAGAAGTAATTCCACATTGGTATGATATTCATCCAATTATCGTCTCCCCTGCTGTTTATGCATTTGCCAAACAGCAGGGGATTTTCATTTCGGGCATTCCCAGCTACTTGATTCGGCTACAGTAATTACAGGGCGTCTTTATTAAAGTAAAGCTACAAACCGAGTATAATTAACCGCTCATCGCATATTTCATTACGCTTATCGAGTAAGTTTCTTTCATAGATGAATATTGTTTCCAGTTCGTTACGCTAATGGGGTGTCTTTATTGGCTGAAGCCCTCTGGCAACGGAGGGCTTTCGCACGCTGGGAGGGAAAATGAGGAAAACTCACCCCGTCAACGCGCTCAAAAAGCTTGGCATAGGCCTCGCCTTTGGAGCTGCAACCATCATGTCCATGCCGACGTCTGCGCTCGCCTGCACGCAGATGTACATGGGCAAGAACCTTACGGCCGACGGTAACACGTACTATGGCCGCACCGAGGACATTGGCACTCGTTACCTCAAACACTATGGCATCGAGCCCTCTTATGGCCCTGGTCATACCTACAGCTCGGACGAGTCCGGATTCTCCTACACCTCGACCAAGACTACGTATCGTTACAGCTACGTGCGCGACCATCCTGCTGAGTGGGACGGACGCTGGGATGCCTACTCCGAGGCCGGCATCAATGAGAAGGGCGTCTCCTGCTCCGCAACACTGAGCACCTCCTACAACGACGATGCCAAGGCAGCGGATCCCACGACCAAGCATGCCCACAAAGCAAATCCCGAGGTCAAAAATACCGGCATCGGCGAGTACAGCTACGCGGGCGTCATCTTGGGCGAGAGCGCAACGGCCCGCGAGGGCGTCGAGCTTATCGGCAGTCTGATTGACGAGCAGGGCGTCTGCTCCAACGACCAGATTGTCATCGCCGACAACACCGAGACTTGGCTGTTCGCCGCGCTTTCCGGCCACCAGTGGATCGCTATGAAGCTGACCGACGACGTCGCTTCGGTCAACCCCAACATTAGTAACCTCAATTTCCAGGTCAATCTTGACGATCCTGAGAACTGCCTCCACTCTGAGGGGATCAAGACTATGCCCGAAGAGAAGGGCTTCGCCAAGTACTTTGAAGACGGACAGTTCGATGTTGCCCAGACCTACGGTGCATCTATCAACAATACGGGCATGGGTTCTTGGGCGCGTTATATCCAGGGCCGCGACTACTTTATGGCTCCGCTGACCGAGGGCACCGACTACGAGATCGTCAAGGACAAGGACAAGAACAAGAATGACGTCACGCTCGGTGCCATGGTTCATGAGATGCAGCCGCTGTTCTTCCAGCCCAGCAAGTCCGACTGGAACACGTTTGAGCTGATTCGCGCCTTCGGCAACCGCGGTGAAAAAGTCCCCGGCCTTAATGCCAATACTGACGGTGTCAGCAGCATCGGTTCTGACCGCAACGCCGAGGCCAACCTCTTCCAGATTCGAAAGGGCTATGACCCCGAGGTTGCAACCATCCAGTGGGAGATGCTCTCCTGCGCCGAGTTCTCCGTCGCTATCCCGCTATACTCCGCTCTGATGACCGAAGTCAGCCCCTACTTCAGCGACCAGACCGTTGATTATGGTCACTGCAGCGAGACGGACATCGTGAACAACGAGGAGCCCGAGAACTCCATTAACTACGTCCTGATGGACATTAACTCGCTTTGCTTCGCGAACCGCGCACAATTCGCCACCAGCGTCCGTGCCTACCTCGATGCGCTCCAGAACGAGCTCATCGAGCAGAACAAGGAAGTTGACGCCGCCATGCTGGCCGAGACGACCACCGAGGGCCGCACTGCCCTGGCCAACAAGGCCGGCAAGACTGCTACCGAGAACACCTACAAGAAGTGCAAGGCACTGCTCCAGGAGATGCGCGCCTATCAGAAGGCCGAAAACTTCGACCAGCCCTTCACCCCAAGCGACCTGAACACCGAGACCAACGGCCTCAAGGTGTCCATCACCTACGCCAAGGATGCTCTTGCCACCGATCCGGTCACCCCGGATCAGCCCGGCACTCCCGAGCAGCCTGGTACTCCTGAGCAGCCCGGTACCCCCGAGCAGCCCGCTAAGCCCGAGCAGCCCGCTAAGCCCGAAGCCCGAGCAGCCAGCCGCCAAGCCTGAGAAGCCCAGCAAGTCCGACACCACGACCACGGTAACCACTAACAAGACGAACACCAAGGGCGGCCTGCCCACCACTGGCGATCGTTTTGATGGCCGCATGGTGGCCGCATTCGCCATCGCTGGCGTTGCCGTCATCTCCGCGGGCGGTTACTTCCTCTACCGTCGCAATAAGGAGTAACGTCTTAACTGAGCGGACAAGGCAGCAATGGCAGCCTCGCCCGCTTAGCCCGCTCTTTTGACCGGCGGGAAACCCGCCTGAAATCTTTTCAAAAAAGATTTCCCCGCACACACTTCGCTGTGCTATAGTGCAGCGCAACAGCAACTAGGTGCGACCGCGCCACGGCATCGCGAAAGGAGCCACCAAGATGATGAACACGATGAAGTCCCTCAACAACTGGTGGTGGCGTGATACGAATACGATCGGTCGACAGTGAGTCCCTCACGCCTGTTTTTGCGCTCTAGGTGATTGAAAGGCCTCCGGTTTCGACCGGGGGCCTTTTTCTATCTCGAGCCCGATCGCATTCGCATCACGCGCCTCCGCTTTTCTCTTGCACTCCCATTCCGAAAGGATTTTCACCATGTCTCAGAACACCACCGCCACCCAGCCCCGCACCGTCCAGACCGCCGACCGTGGCAAACTCGATGTCCGCGCCCTCGTCCTGCTTGCCATCCTGCTCGCCGCCGGCTTCATCCTCAACTTCACCGTCGGCAAGGCCATCTCGGGCATCTCGGGCGGCATGATCAGCCCCGAGTTCATCATCTCGGCCTTCTGCCTCACCATCCTGGTCGTTCGCCCCAACATCGGCCAGGCGCTCGTCATTGGCCTTATCTCGGCTGCCGTGATCCAGATCACCACCACTTCGCCGTTCGTTGATTTTGCCGCCGAGGGCATCGCCGCCATGCTCATGGCCGGCATCGTCAACGCCGCCGGCAAGAACGGTCAAGTCAAGCCCGCCATCGCCATTGTCGCAACCTTCCTGACCACCTTTGTCTCCGGCGTCATCTTCATGGTCATCAAGATGGCCATGCTCGGCGTGGTAGGCGAGCTCGCCGCCGCCATGCTGCCCGTCGTTGCCATGACCGCCGTCTTTAACGCCATTCTGGTCGGCGCCCTCTACTTGCCCATCCAGAAGGCCCTGAAGCTCAACTAACTCATCGCTGCCCCACCAGCAAAGACTGTCCCAAACGACTAGCTCTTGGGGACGTTCTTAAACGACTAGTCATTAAAGAACGTCCCCAATGACTATGAAAGGTATCCATGGAAACGATCATCAACGTCGACGATGTCTCGTTCTCCTATGGCACGCAGACCGAGCAGGCGCTCAGCCACATCTCGCTCAGCGTGAACAAGGGAGATTTCATCGGCATCATCGGGCCCTCGGGCGCCGGCAAGTCCACGCTTGCCGCCTGCCTGTCGGGCGCCGTGCCCCACCACTACACCGGCACGTTCTTTGGGTCCGTCATGGTCGACGGCCACGACACCTGCGAAGTCTCGCTCACCGACGTGTCGCAAATCGTCGGCAGTGTGCTGCAGGATATCGACACGCAGATGGTCGCTTCGGTCGTCGAGGACGAGATGCTCTTTGGCCTCGAGAACTTTGGCGTTCCCCACGACCAGATCGAGCAGCGCGTGAGCGAAACGCTCAAGACCGTCGGCATCAGCGACCTGCGCGACCGCGAGATCGCCACGCTCTCGGGTGGACAGAAGCAAAAGGTAGCCATCGCCGCCATCCTCGCCATGCGCCCGCACGTCTTGGTTCTCGACGAGCCCACCGCGGCACTCGACCCCGCCAGCTCCACGTTGGTCTTCGAGACGCTGCGTGAGGCAAACCGCACACTTGGAATCACCATCGTCGTCGTTGAGCAAAAGGTCGCCCTGCTCTCGGAGTACTGCAACCGCGTGCTCGTGCTCAACCATGGCGAAATTGCGCTGCAGGGCGAGCCGCACGAGGTCTTCGCGCATACCGACGAGCTCCGTGCCATCGGCGTCGACTGCCCTCGAGTCACGCGTATCTTCAATAGCCTCGAGGCCGATGGCCTGGTAAGCGGTACCCCCTGCTTGGATGTCGATGAGGCCGAGCGTATGATTTCGGGCATCGTCGACCCCGCACACGCGGTCAGCGAAGCCCAAGCGCCCGCCGGCTCCCCGCATGCACCGTCGTTGCGCCCTCATGCCAAGGACGCCGAACCCGTGCTCACCTTCAATCACGTTGAGTTTGCCTATTCCAATGGCGGCGCCGCCGTCCACGACCTTAGCCTGACGCTCTATCCCGGCGAGCTCGTGGGCATCGTCGGCCAGAACGGTGCCGGCAAGACCACGCTCACCAAGCTGCTCACGGGCCTGCTCAAGCCCGCCTCGGGCAGCGTACGCGTCACGGGACTGGATACCGCAGCCGTTCCCACGAGCCGCATCGCCCGCGAGGTCGCGACCCTCTTCCAAAACCCCGACCGCCAGATCTGCAAGGACACCGTGCTCGACGAGGTCGCCTTTGGCCTAGAGCTTACCGGCATCGACCGTGCCGAGGCGCTGCGTCGCGCCCAGCTCGTCATCGACCGCTTTGGCCTGCCTGCCGACGAGGCGCCCTTCTCGCTCTCGCGCGGTCAGAGACAAATGGTGGCGCTTGCCTCCGTCGTAGTGGTTGAGCCCAAGATCGTCGTGCTCGACGAGCCCACGAGCGGCCTTGATTACCGCGAGTGCATGACCGTCATGGAAACAGTGCGCACCATGGCCGAGCGCGGTTGCGCCGTTATCATGGTCTGCCACGATATGGAAGTCGTCTCGGATTTTGCCGAGCGCATTGTGGTAATGGCCGACGGTCGCATCCTCGACCGCGGCCGCACGCACGAGCTATTCTCGAACATCGATCTCATGCGGCGTGCCTACGTGGAGCCTCCCCAGGTTATTGAACTCTCGCGCCGTCTGGCATCTTCCGTCTCGCCCGCTTTTGCGCAAGTGAGCGAGGTCACCGATGTCGTTCGAATTACCAAGGAGATGGTCCACCGTGGTTAACGTCATCGACTACATGCCGGGCGATACGCTGCTGCATCGCCTGAATCCCGTCGTCAAACTGGGCCTCGCCGCCGCCATCATCGTCGGCATCTTCTTGTCCGACACCTACGTGGCGCTGCTGGGCTTTTTGGCACTCACCCTTGCGCTGGGCGCCTATGCCGGCGTCGTCGACCGTCTGTTCTCGCTGCTCAAGTTGCTGATTCCGCTCGCGCTTATCATGCTGGTGCTCCAGCTGGCCTTTATGCGCGATGGCAACGTGGTGTGGAGTTTTATCACCGACACGGGCCTCGTCACAGGATCGAAGGCCTGCCTGCGCCTGCTGGGTGTGGCGTTACCACTCATCCTCATGCTCATGGTGACCAAGCTCAACGACCTTGCCAACGCCTGCGTCGAGGTGCTGCACGTGCCGTATCGCTATGCCTTCACCTTTACCACGGCGCTGCGCTTTGTGCCGGTGTTTGGTCAGGAGATGAACGCCATCATGGAGGCGCAGACCGCACGCGGCGTCGAGTACGACACCAAGAACCCCATCAAGAAGCTTAAGCTCATGCTGCCACTGTGTGTGCCACTGCTCATCTCGAGCGTGGGCAAGACCGATGCCACAGCCTTGGCGGCAGAACAGCGCGGCTTCTATCTGCGTACGCGCGCCAGCTCGTACAAGCGCTACCCCATCAAGGGCCTGGACATCGCCGTGCTCATCGTCAGCATCGCCCTCATCGCCATCGGCTTCCTGTTCTAGTTCACCACCGACAGCAACCGCCCGGCACAAAAGGCCTCGGCTCGCACCAAACGAGCCGATGCCTTTACTGTTTCACCAGATAAAACCTACCAAAATAAACCTGTCCCTTTTTGGCAGGTCGGAAGCTAGAGGCGGTAGGGGGCGCCGCTGCGGATGATGGATTCGCGCACCAGGACATCCATGGCGTCGAGGGTGATCTCGGGCATCTCTCGGTACTTCTGCAGCACTGATAGCTCGGTGCAGGCCAGAATGACGCGGTCGCAGCCGCTACGGGCGAACTCCCACATCACGCGGTCGAACTTATCCATATCGGGCTCACGTCCGGCCTTTACATCATCGTAGATAAGCGACATCACATCGTTCTGACGTTTCTCGCTGGGATAGACAACCTCAACACCCGCAGCCTTACATTCGCGGCCGTAGACGCCCGCGCCCACGGTTCCGTCGGTTCCCATAATGCCAATCTTGTGCACCGGCTCGGCCGGCATACTCAGGTTGGGATCGAACTCGCACTCCCCCATCACCGCACCGGCCAGAGCATAGCGCACCGACTCACGCGGCATGTGGATAATCGGCACCTTCGTAAACGACTGGATCTGGTCGTAGAAGTAGTGCGACGTGTTGCAGGGAATGGCAATGTGCGCACAGCCCAGCGACTCGAGTGCCTGGGCACACTCTTTCATGGTCGCCAGCAGCTTGGCATGCTCGCCGGTCTTAATGGCCAACGTGCGGTCGGGCATGGTCGACTTGGAGAGCACCACCATGTCGATATGTTCCTGATCGCAGGCAGCAGCCGTATGACGCACCACCTGGTCGTAGTAATACGACGTGGCCTCGGCGCCCATACCGCCGATAACTCCCAGCTTTTCCATCGCCGCCTCCTTGGTGACGCTTGCGCAATTGCACGTATCATACCCGCGCCCGCCCGATGCAAACCGGACGGGCGCCGCGCTCATCTACTTGTAATACGTCTTGAACAGCTTAAAGTGGCGCAGCTTGGTGTGCCACATGCGCAGCCAGCGGTTAAAGACAAAGTCGCCCTTCATAAACGAAGGGTCGGCGCCCTTGCCTTCCTTGTCCAGGCGATGCACCTTAGCGCGCAGCTCGGGATCCTTGACGTACTTGTCGACGACGCCCATGGGGACGACCATCCACAGGGCCTCGTCCTGAGCCGTCACAAACTCCGGCTCAAATGGACGGTTGAACACATACTCGTCCACCACATACTTGGCAACGTTAAAGCCACTGTTAGTGACGTAGTAGTTGCTGCGGCCCTGGCGCGTGTTGAAATCGAAGAACTTAAACGAGCCGTCGCGCTCGTCGTACTTAACGTCAAAGTTGGAATAGCCCACAAAGTGAAGGTCCTCGAGCAACTTGCGCACGCCGCCCATGAGCTCGTCGTTGGGCTCGGTAATGATACAGGCGTGGTTGCCGACACCGTGGGGCTGATGCTCCTCGAGCAGCACATGGCCCAGGCACATCATGCGCACCTTGCCGTTGCGGTCGGAATAGCTGGTGAGCACGCGCATGTACTCGTCGTTGCCGGGCACGCGGTCCTGCAAGATCAGATCGTCGGTGTAGCCGCTGGCATACGAATCGCGAATGACCTGTTCCAGCTCGGCGCGGTCGGCAATCTCATAGGCCTTCTTCTGGCCCTCGAACTCGTGCTGCCACCACATGATGCCGTCAGAAGGCTTCAGAATCATCGGGTAGGGAAAATCGATCTGGTCGAGCACTTCGGCAGGCGCCTCACCCTGGGCATTGAGCATCGCCTTGGTAAAGGTAAACGTGTGCGGATAGGGCACGCCATGCTTCTCGCACAACTCGTAGAAGATCTCCTTCTTCTGGCACTGCTCGAGCATGCTGTAGGGCGCGTAGGGAGCGACGATGTTATCCGCCAGCTCATGAGCATCCTTGGCCTGAGCCACGAGGGCAACATAGTTGTCGCCACAGCCCACAAGGACAATCGTCTTATCGGCATGCGCCTGGGCAATGCCGTTGACGGTTTTGAGCATCACGGGCATGGTATCGATATCCACGTTGGGCGTGTAGTCGATAATCTGGCTGCGGTACGCGGGGCCCGTCTGATACTTGCCAAAGACCAGACTCTTGACCTGGTACTCCTCGTAGAAGGCGCGCGCCACCGAATAGGCGTTGATGTCGCCACCGAGCAGCACGGGAATGAACTCGCGCTCTGTAAATTGCAATGCCATGGAAACTTCCTATCATGAACTGCCCACACAACGGGCGGTCTTTGCGCAACTGAATTATTCTAGCGTGCCGAGCCGCCGGCGCCCAAAGCTCCACCGTATCTATGGCAATCGACGCAATCGTCCAGCACGAAGGCCAGCACGAAGACGGCGCTCACCGTTGTATGACAACGGGCAATGAACCTACCATTGTTGTAGGATTCAACATGTTGCCCGCCCCGTCGAAAGGTGCACCGTGCCCCAGGCTCATCCGATCAACAACCCCATCATTGACGCCGCAAAGCGCGAACTTGCGGATCGTGCCCAGACGGCAGCTCCCCTACGCACCGCAAACGATGCTTACAACGGGCCTGTCCGCATCGTCTCAATCAACACGTCGGAGCACAAAGGCACGCGTAAGTCACCCGTCGCCGACGGGCACGACACCGTCGTCGAGCAGTTTGGCCTCGCCTCCGATGCGCACGCCGGGCATTGGCACCGTCAGGTCTCCTTTTTAGCTGCAGAGTCTATCCAGACGGCGCAGGCGCGCGGGCTCGATGTGCACGAGGGCGACTTTGGCGAGAACTTCACCACCCAGGGTATCAACCTGCTCTCACTCCCCTTGGGCACGCAGCTCAAGCTCGGCAGCGAAGTACTCGTCGAAATCAGCCAGATCGGCAAAGTCTGCCATACCCGCTGTGCCATCTACTATCTCGCCGGCGACTGCATCTTTCCCCACGAGGGCGTTTTCGGCGTGGTACTAAAGGGCGGAGAGGTCCATACCGGCGACGAAATCCAGGTGGTCAAGCTCGGCGACGGCACTTGCTCGTTCACCCCCGCCGAGGCGCTCGAAGAGATTGAGCAGGCTCGCCAGGAGGGCACGCTGTAGTTGTAAAACCCCATGTTGAGATAGCTTTTACAGCCCAAAGTTCCTCTTAAACAGGCCCCCGTAACGTTAAAGTTGAACTCTATGGTTTCTCAACAATTCATCATAACTGCAGGTCAAAGCCAAAGCCTCAAGTTCAACTTGACCCTTTGGAACCTTTAAGGTTCAAGTTGAGGTCGAAAGCAGTAGTAGAATACCGTTCGAACCATAACCTACGATTGATTGCAGAGGGACTGGATGCAGCATTCGAATCATCGCACCGCAGCGCTCATTGCGTCGAAGCCGGCTCGTATCATCACGAGCGCCGCGCTCGCCGTTGCGCTGACGGCCTCGCCGATGCTCTCCCCCGTTGCGGCGTATGCCGCCTCGCAGGCAACGCAGGACCAGCTTTCCGCAGCCCAGCAGAAGATCGAAGCCGCCACGAGCGCCTACAACGACGCCCGCACCAAACTCGATGACCTGCAAAAGCAGATTGACTCCAATGAGGCAAGCATCGAGGAAATCGAGGCTAAGCTTCCCGAGCAGCAGGCCAAGGCAAGCTCTGCCATGCGCGATCTGTACAAGTATCAGAAGGGCACCAATCCCATCGTGAGCTTCCTGGTCAACGCGCAGAGCCTGGGTGAGTTCATCACGACCTGCAAATACACCAACCAGATCACGAGCTCGAGCGTCGACGAGATCGAAGAGCTCAATAGCATGCAAACCGAACTCGAGCAGAACAAGGCCGAGCTCCAGCAGGCCAAGTCTCAGCTTGAGGCGGAGCAGAAAAACGCCGAGGATGCGCTGGCACAGGCCCAGCAGCTCCGCAGCGAGGCACAGGCAAAAGCCGAGCAGGAAAATGCCGCCGAGCTTGCCAAGCTTGAGGCCGATAAGGCCGCTGCCGCCGAGAAGCTCTCGGGCGAGGGCGTAAGCGGCAGCAATTCCAGCAGCCAGGCCACCAACACCAACACCACCATCGACACCACGGTGAACAACTCCAATACCGGTAGCTCCGATTACGATTCGTTCATTAATGAGTGGACGAGCCGCATCGACAATTATCTCGCCGGCTCCCCTATGGCAGGCCAGGGCTATAACTTTGCCGTCGCCGCTTGGAATACCGGTGTCGACCCCCGTTGGTCCCCCGCCATCGCCTGCATCGAAAGCACCAAGGGTGCTTATTGCGCCAATTCTTATAACGCCTGGGGCTGGAGTGCACGTGGCGGCGGTTGGCGCAGCTTTGGCAGCTGGAGCGAGGGCATCTCCGCTCACGTTGCCTATCTGGGCGCCAACTACGGCTCCACCCTTACCCCGGCTGCGGCCAAAAAGTACTGCCCGCCCACGTGGCAGGACTGGTACAACAAAGTCGCCGCTCAGATGAACCGCATCTAAGTGCAACTGCAAAGGGCCCCAATGGGGCCCTTTTCTTTTAGGTAGCGGAGGTATCGACAACGCCGGTCGCATTGGCAACCGCGACTATGACGATCATGCATAGGAGCAGCACACCCAATGCCTTGAGCCAGAGTTTCGCGAGTTTCTTGCCGCGATAGCTGTCGAGCAGTGCGAATCGCCGACGAAGACGGCGCTTATCGAGCAGCGCAAAATGCATAAGCACCATAAGGCCATCGACAAAGAAAAAATACTCGATTATGAGAAGCCACGTCGGGTAGCTTTGGTTTGCTCCCGTGGGGTGAAAGACGGCAAAGTGACTTCCGGCAAAGAACACAAGCAGCGAGAAGCAGACGAGCGTATTCCAAATACGCCCCAGAGACTCCGGAACGCGAGAGAGCAAACCGCATGCAGCGGAGGCGGCAGGCCTAGGAAGCCCTGTGGGGTTCTGGAGCCCTTGGGGCGTCAACACCGTCTCCGAGGCCGGAGTACGGACAGGCGCAGGCGCAGGAGGCCGCACGGGGCGACTTAGATCGTATGCCGCGCACGTCGCCCGTCCCAACGCTTCCGCGCTCGCAAAACGCTTGGCCGGGTCGAGCGCCATCGACATGCAGATGACATCGGCAAGTGGGGTGGGAATGCCACGCGCCTCGCATTGCTCGCGCATGTCGAGCCCTGGTTTAGGGTCGACTCCCGTCAAGTAGAAGAACAACAGGGCGCCAAGTGCGTAGACGTCGCTTCGCACGCTCGTCTGCCCAAACCCATACTGCTCGGGCGGCGCATAGGGCCGTGTCCCAAACTTGACGGTGTCGGCATCGGCGCCATCGCGCCATACGCGCGCGATCCCCAAGTCGATAATCACCAGCGACGAAAACGTCAGACCGTCATCAGGCGTATAGTTGGCACCTGTCACGATGATATTCGACGGCTTGAGGTCGCGATGGATCACCGGCGCCGGCGGCTCCCCCGCCATCGCAAAACCGGCGTGGAGCTCGCCCACGGCATCGCATAGGGCAGGATACAATTCGTGCGCATAATCGGGGGTGGCTCCCAGACGGTCCACCAGCGCCCCGAGTGTCTCCCCTTCGATGTATTCCATAACCACGTTGAGCTCGTCGCCCGCACGACGACAATCGACGATTCTGGGCAGGTGCTCAAAACGCCTACCTGCCCGCTGAGCGGCAAACAGACGCTCGTATGCCCCACCGATTTGAGCCGAAGCATCGATGCGCTTACGGACAAAGGGGCCGAGCGAACCACCGCCGGCTCCTTCAAAGTACACGAGCTCGGTTGTTTCAACGGACGAGCGCTTAAGTACACGCTCCACGCGATAGCTGTCGTCGCGATCGAGCGACGCCAGGTGCTCGGCAAGCGCTGCGGTCAGCTCGTCATTGGAATATGTTGGGGTCTGAGTATCCATAGCCTCCATCATAGCGCAGGGCGCAGACACCCCATGGCATCCGCGCCCCGTTCGTTTGCATCGTTGTTCGACAGCTCCACTGGCTCAGATATCAGCCGCTAACTCACCGTCTCCTCGCCAAAGCGATACAGCTCCTCGTTGACCTTTTGGAGGCTGCACCCGCGATCGATACAGAAGATGATGATCGCATCGCGACGGTCCTTACAATTGAGGATGTTGGCACCCGCCGCCGTCAAGGCGCGGTTGGTCTCCTTGAGCGTTAGCGCCATGGCGAAGGCAATCTGCAGCACCTTATTGCGACTCGGATGACGCGCACCGGTAAAGATCTGATAGCCAAAGGTCTCATTGAGATCGGCCATACGAACCACGCGCGAGCGCTCCAAACCCTTTTCCTGCAGCAGTTGCTTCAGGTAGTCCGAAAGCGACGGGGTGGCAAAGTCGTGCTCCTTGATATAGCCATCGATGTTTGGCGCGTCGAGAAGCTCATTGAGTAACTCGTCAGTCAGCTTTTTATCGGGCATACGACCTCACCTCCCCCAGTGCATGCAACATGCTAAAAACCGCTTACGTCCGAACGCTCCCAGCTAGCAACCTGGTCGGGAGACACCGTACCCAGCGCCTCGAACTTCCAGGAGCCGCCCGCCTTCAGATGATTGGTGTTTGCAAGAGCCGTTCCAACCTGGTTGCCATCGGCATCATACAGAACATACTCAATCTGAATGTAGCTCTTTTCCTTGTCCGTGTTATTGGTCAGCGTGCCCGTGATCTTATAGGCAAACTGATTGGAGGTGTCTTCAGCCTCATCAGCAATGGTATACGGTTCTTGCGGTTCTTTTTGCTCCTCAGCCTGCTGTGTCGCCTCGGCAGGTTTTGCCGAATCGCTCGCAGACGAATCGGTTGAATTGCCACCCATAGAGCCCACGGCACCGACGATAACCAGCACCACGATGATGCCTAGGACAATCTTGCCGATCGGCTTCTTTCCCTCTTTTGCCATTATTCATCCTTCCTACGATCCGGCTACCGTGCCGGTAGACAGCACATCGTAGGAAGGATTGAACTTGAATTCATTAGCTGAGAGCTAAGGTTGCGGTAAACGGCCAATGCAGTTATCCAAACGCCGAGCAAACGCACTTTGCGCGACCGTCTGCCAGCAGTGATCAACCCACCGTGACGGATTCCCCAGTAAAGGCGCTGATCATCAACAGGACAAAGAACACCAGGTAGCTGGCACTCAGCGGGTACGCAATAATCAGGAAGACGACCCAGCCGACAGTGGTTTTACCGTCGGCACGGCGTTGCTCGCGAGAACGGCACAGCCAAATCGTCACGCCAATGGCCACAATCAACAGCACAAGTGCCGCTGCGGCCAGTCCAGCAAGCGCAAACATCACGCCAATGCTCACAGCAATAACCGGGAGCAGCAGCAAGCCGCACCCGCACCCACCAGGACTATACACGGCAGTCTGTCGGCGCTTCATCATCACTCCAAGTCAAGCAATCGTTTGTAGACATCGAGGCCTTTGAGCAGAATTTCCTCGTCAAAGAGCATGGTATCGGTATGCAGAGCGCTCGTGGCATAGGCGGGGCAGCCATCCGAATCACTCGGGTTGTCTTGGTCCTCTGGCATACCCGTGCCCAGCAGGAAAAACACGCCCGGCAGATGGCGCTGATAGAACGCGAAATCCTCGGCGATCAGCAGCGGCTCGTCCACAAGTTGCAGCTCGGGCAAGGCAGGCATGATGTTGGCAAACAGCCCGGGGTCGTTGTCGACCGGCGGATAACCCTCGGCAAAATCGAGGTCATATGTGCAGCCCGTTGCGGCGCATGCCTCATCAAGCACGCGGCGCACACCCTCACGCGCACGGTCGAACATGTCGTCCGTAAACACACGCAGGCTGCCGGCAACATGGGCCTCCCCCGCCACCGCGTTGCAGACGGTACCGGCCTGCAGCAGACCAAACTTACCGATACAGGGCTCGTCGGTGCCCAGCTCGTCCATCAGCTCGCGCTCGGCAACCAAAAACTTCGCTGCCGCCAACGCGGCATCGTGCGACTCCCCAACCGGCACACCATAGGTCTTAGCGATGTGGATGCTCGTACCGTGAATATGGATATGCGTCTCGCTCGAACGCGCCAGCAGCGGACCGGGGCAGCTCGCCAACGTGCCGGCAGGCAGATCGGGCCACACGTGAAAGCCAAAAATGCGGTCGGCCCCGTAGCGCTCGAACACACCGCTCTCGCATACCGTCTTGGCACCACCGGTCGTCTCCTCGGCAGGCTGGAACACAAAGAGCACGTTACGCTTGATGGCACCTGGCTGCTCACGAATCGTGCGGTCGACAAAGGTTGCCGCTGCAAGTGCCATGGCCATGTGTCCATCGTGTCCGCAAGCGTGCATCTTTCCGGGATGCGTCGAGGCAAAGGCCGCACCCGTCGCCTCCGCGATAGGCAGCGCGTCCATATCGGCGCGAATCGCCGTGGCATGCGCGGCGCCCGTGCCAGCGTCGAAGAAAGCACAAACACAGCTGGGGCAAGGATGGGTCACTTCACAGGCAAGCGAGGCGAGCACGCCCTCGATATAGGCTATGGTTTGAGGAAGATCGAAATCGAGCTCCGGAATGCGATGCAGGTCGCGACGATAGCGACGAAGTTCTTGGAGCTCGGTCATAAAGGATCCTTTCATGGGGCATTTCCGTTCACACAATATTGTGATGCAAAATTGTGACGCCCTTGTTTCTAGCATATCCCTGCATTTTTTAAACGTTATATACGAATACTCTTGTTTGGTAAAGTGCAACGTGGTAGGGTCGTTACCACTTGATAGAGGCGCGGGCACGAAGAACCGCGGGCGAGCCGGCAGGCTTTGACCCCGTGGGGAGGCGAAACCCGCCGAACTGGGTTTTTTGGGCACGAACAACCTGGTGGGCCTGCGGGAAACACCCGCAGGACTGTCTGCAGCAATGCGGGAGCGCTATCCGGACATTGGGTCCACGCTATGCGGATTCGATGCGCAGATGGCGCCGTCTGGATAGCGAGGTTTACGGGACATGGCATTGACCCCCAATGAGGCATATGCGGCCAAACAGCCGTTTGTGGACAAGGAAACGCTCGAGCATATCGTCGAGCAGTTCCCCACGCCGTTTCATCTATATGACGAAGCGGGCATCCGCCGCAATATGCAAGAGGTGCGCGACGCCTTTGCATGGAACCCGGGCTTTAAGGAATACTTTGCCGTCAAGGCCAATCCCAACCCGGCGCTCATCTCCATTCTCAACGAATACGGCTGCGGCTGCGATTGCTCGAGCTATACCGAGCTCATGATCGCCCGCTCGCTGGGCATCACGGGACACGACATCATGTTCTCGTCCAACGACACGCCGGCAGCGGACTTTGAGCTCGCCGAGAAGTTGGGCGCCATCGTCAACTTTGACGACATCAGCCACATCGAGTTCTTTGAGCGCGTCGCAGGCCCCATCCCCAAGACGGTCAGCTGCCGCTTTAATCCGGGCGGCCTGTTCCAGCTCTCCAACGGCATCATGGATAACCCCGGCGACTCCAAATACGGCATGACCACCGAGCAGCTCTTCGAGGCGTTCCGCATGCTCAAGGCCAAGGGCGCCGAGGACTTTGGCATCCACGCATTCCTTGCCAGCAACACCGTCACCAACGACTACTACCCCAAGCTCGCGCGCATCCTCTTTGAGCTTGCCGTGCGCCTGGAGCGCGAGACCGGTGCACGCGTCGCCTTCATCAATCTGTCCGGCGGTGTCGGCATCCCCTACCTGCCCGAGCAGCAGTCCAACGACATTCACGCCATCGGCGAGGGGGTGCACACGGCCTACGACGAGATCCTGGTTCCCGCCGGTATGGGCGATGTGGCCATCTGCACCGAGATGGGCCGCTTTATGATGGGGCCCTACGGCTGCCTGGTCACCAAGGCCATCCACGAGAAGCAAATCTACAAGGACTATATCGGTGTCGACGCAAGCGCCGTCGATCTGATCCGCCCTGCCATGTATGGCGCCTACCACCATATTACGGTGATGGGCCAGCCGGGTGGCTCCGACAAGACCGCGGCGCCCGTCACAAACACGTACGACATTACGGGCAATCTGTGCGAGAACAACGACAAGTTCGCCATCGATCGCGAGTTACCGCATATCGACATGGGTGATGTGCTCGTGATCCACGATACCGGCGCGCATGGCTACTCCATGGGCTACAACTACAACGGCCGTCTGCGCTCCGCAGAGGTGCTGCTGCGCCCCGATGGCTCGGCCGACCTTATTCGCCGTGCTGAGCGCCCGGGCGATTACTTTGCCACGCTCGACGTACTGCCGAGCGGCCGAGAGCTGCTGGCCAAGTCGCGCGCCGAAAGTGCTCGCCGTCGCGCCCAAGACGAGCGCCTGGCAGTCGCCGCCCAATGGAATAAGCGCATCCAGATCGCGGACGCGAAGGAGAAGAACATGGACATCCGCAATCTTGAAGGCTCGATCGTCGCCCTTGTTACGCCGTTTAAAAAGGACGGCAGTGTCGACTTTGACGCACTCGAGCGCCTTATCGATTTCCACCTGCAAAACGGCACCGACGCCATCCTCACCCTGGGCACCACCGGCGAGAGCGCCACGATGACCGATGACGAGGATAACTCCGTTGTCGCCGCCGTGGTCAAGCAAGTTGCAGGCCGCATCCCCGTCATTGCCGGCTCGGGCTCCAACTCCACGCAAACCATGCTCACCAAGTCGCTCACCTACCAGGGCTTGGGAGCCGACGGCCTGCTGCTCATTACCCCCTACTACAACAAGGCCAATGAAGAGGGCATCTATCAGCACTTTAAGACCGTCGCCGATGCCGTGGACATCCCCTGCATCCTGTACAACATCCCCGGCCGCTGCGGCTGCGGCATCAGCGAGCGCAACGTAGAGCGCTTGGCTGCGCACCCCAACATCATGGGTATTAAGGAAGCCTCGGGCAACGTCGCCTACGCGGCCAAGATCGCCCACCTGCTGTCCGACGACTTCCGCATGTACTCGGGCGAGGACGCACTTACCGTACCGCTCATGAGCCTGGGCGCTTCGGGCACCATCAGCGTGTGGGCCGATGTTCAGCCGCAGCTCGTGCACGACATGTGCAGCGCCTATCTGGACGGTGACGTGGAGCGCGCCCGCGACATCCAAATTGCCGCTCAGCCGCTCATCAACGCCCTCTTTAGTGAGGTCAACCCCATCCCCGTCAAGGAAGCGCTCGCTCAGATGGGTATGATCGAGGCAAACTACCGCATGCCGCTGTGCCCCATGGCAGACGACACGCGCGCTGCACTTACCGATGCTCTGAAGGGAGCTGGTCTGCTTGATTAAGACCGTCATTATGGGAACGGGCCGTATGGGCTCGCTCATCCGCACCACCGCCGAGGGCGTTGTCGACGCCGCCGGTCAGCCCGTTTTTGATATCGTCGCCCAGATCGGTTTTGATCTGTCCGAGTTCGAGAGCGCCCCGGCAGCCGACGTCATCATCGACTTCTCGAACGTTGCGACCTTCGATGCTGTCGTCGCCTATGTCGAGCGCACGGGCGCGGCGTTGGTCTCGGGCACCACGGGTTACACGCCCGAGCAGATGGACCGCCTGCGCGAGCTGGGCCAGAACGCCCGCGTCATGCACTCCGGCAATTACTCCATCGGCATCGCAGCCCTGCGTCATCTGGTAGCACAGGCCACACGCGAGCTGCCCGGCTTTGACTGCGAAATCGTCGAGACGCACCATAACCAAAAGGTCGACGCCCCCAGCGGCACTGCCAAATTGCTGCTCGATGCCGTCGTCGAAACCGAGCCCGAGGCAGGCTACCACCCCGTCTATGGCCGCGAGGGCATGTGCGGAGCGCGCGACCCCAAGGAGATCGGCATGCACTCGCTGCGCGGTGGCACTGTCGCCGGCGTGCACGAAGTGATTTTCTTTGGCCAAGACGAGGAAGTCACGCTCACGCATCGCGCCACGAGCCGTCAGATCTTTGTCAACGGCGCTCTGGCCGCCGCTCAAAAGCTCGTCGTCCGCGACCCTGGCTTCTACACCTTCGACCAGGTCATGTTCGCCTAACCAGCTATCTACCGCACCCACGCAAAGGAGAAACAGCATATGAGTAACGCAGCCGAGATGGATGCCCAGGGGATTATCAATTACATCGCCACCGCGCCTAAAAAGACGCCCGTCAAGCTGTATGTGCGCGAGAAGCCCGGCATGAAGGTTGCCTGGGGCGATGCGCACGTCTACGGCGGCCGTCGTGGCAAAACCGTCTTTGGCGACTGGGAAGAGCTCAAGGCCATCCTCGATGCCAATGCCGACTCCATCGACTATTACGACGTCGAGAATGACTGCCGCAACTCCGCCGTCCCCATGCTCGACCTCAAGGGTATCAACGCCCGCATCGAGCCGGGCGCGATCATCCGCGACCGCGTCGAGATTGGCGACCGTGCCGTCATCATGATGGGCGCCATCATCAACATCGGCTCCGTCATTGGCGAAGGCTCCATGATCGATATGGGCGCCGTGCTGGGCGGCCGCGCCACCGTGGGTAAGAACTGCCACATCGGCGCTGGTACCGTGCTGGCAGGCGTCGTGGAGCCCGCCAGCGCCACGCCCGTCATCATCGAGGACGATGTCATGATCGGCGCCAATGCTGTGGTCCTGGAGGGCGTGCACGTGGGTAAGGGTGCTGTCGTTGCCGCCGGCGCCGTATGCGTGGAGGACGTCCCCGCCGGCGCCGTCGTGGCCGGTGTCCCCGCCCGCGTCATCAAGATGCGCGACGAGAAGACAGACAGCAAGACCGGTCTCGAGGAAGGCCTGCGCCAGCTGTAGGGTTACGCGGTTTTACCAAACCGCGTAACTAGTCGACGCTACAAACGCCCCTAAGCGGCAATCTGACGTTCAATCGTCGGGCATGACCAAAAGGTCAATGCCCTCCTCTTTCACGTCACCTTGCTCGCCTAGGGGCGTTTTCGCTGGCTTGTGTTCAACCAGCGACGCAATTCAGCCCCAAGCAAAAAAGGCCGAAACCCCATCCAGGGCTTCGGCCTTCGCTTTCCCGCTGTAGACGTAACGCAACTTATCGATTCTCGATGCTGCCGATATTCTTGAGCTCGATGGAGATGAGGCCGTTGGGCTCGTTGACAAACTCGATGTACTCGGAGTTCGAACCCATCTCGGCCGGGAAGCTGATCTCGATACCCGTATCGGTACGGATCTTGTGATTACGCACGGCCGCGCGCTCAACTTGCTTGCGCTCCACGGGAACGCGCTCAGGCACCTTCTCCTCGGTCAGCACCGCACGCACGCTCTCCTTGATGACCGGCTCGTCCTCAAAGACCTCATCGACAATATCCCAAGGCGGCAGTTCCTCGTCATCCTCAACCTTCTCGGCAACGGCAGCCTTAACCTTGGCGAGCGCTACGGCCGTATTGGCACCGTGCTCCTCGGCGACTTCCTCGACCACACGCGTCACGGTATCGATGACCTCCTTGCCCGATACGCCCGTGTCGCACTGCAGCAGGCCGTCGGGGATAAGCATGCGGTCCTCGCCGGCGATCTTGCGTTTCTTATCCACATAGCCGATCTCCATGGTGCTCGCGCGCACGATGGCATAGCTTGGCACCTTTTGCGAGGGGTTTGGCAGAATGGCGTAGTGGCGCGCGATATCGTTGCGCACCTCCCCCTCCTCGCGGCCCACTTCGTGCATAAAAGCCTGCTTGGAGCCCAGCAGCATCACGGCAAACCAGCGGGCATCCTCATCGTCATCAAAGTCCGCCACGAGCACGTCAGTGGACTCGGCTTTCTCGGCCTTGGTGAGTTCGGAAGAGATGAACTCCGCAATCTGCTGAGACAGGTCCACGAACTCACGCTCACCAAAGAAATAGCCCTTGAGCTCGCCGCCGAATGCGGAGTTCTCGGCAAACGTGGCGCGTTTATTGTCGGCCGAGGTGCGTGCGCGGCGCAGATGCGTGGTCACGAAGTTGCGCACGGTACGGCTCTCGATATCGAGCTCTCGCTGGCTCATGACGTTGACGGCAGAGTCAAAGTCCAGGATATGCAGAATCGCGTGATTGATTTTCATATACGGCATTCCGTTCTAGATCGATTTCGGCACGAACCAGTATAGCGGTCGAGCCCGCCCCAGGCGCATCGAAGATTGGCGCATCGGGGACAGGTTGCTTTGTATCAATGGCTAGCGCAGGAGCTCGGACTGCCAAGCCTCGAGCTGTTCTGCCAAACTCTTGCCGGCAGCGGGCACGTCGATCTGGGGTCGTTTGGGCAACAGTGCGCATTTAAGGATCGCCACGATGGTCTGCGAGATAAAGCGTCGCGTATCTTTGTCAAAGCCTTGCGCAGCCTGGAGCATCACGGGCAGACTCTCACGCAGATTTCCTGCGATATCCGCAAACCGTTCGGCGTCCGTAGCCTCAAACACGGAGAACAACGCATCTACAAAACGCTCGCGCTCGCTAGGTGACACTGCAAGCAGCATCTCGCGAATGGAGCCATCAACGTATCGAGCACCGGCGGACAGGCGCTCACAGTATACGAAGTCGCAACCATCAACCACCCAGCTAAAGGGATTGTGCTGCAGCAGGCTGAACTCGGTGCTCTCAACGATGGCATAGTCCTCTTGTGTCTCGAACATCATGCCGAAGATCGACGACCGAGGTAGCGTCTTGTCGATTCGACCGGAAAGATCGGCAAAGGCGTTGCCGTTCAGAAACTCCTCGACGAACCCTGGACCATCATGGGAATACGCCCGTTCGATTCGCTCACGGGCGACATCGGAGCACATCGCCGCACCGTACACCGCAAGGTTTCCGCCCTTGGAATGACCTCCGCACAAAAGCGGCCCGTCGATCGCATCCGCCGCCTCGTCCACATAACGCGCCGCGGATTCCTGGGCCGGCACAGGACACCGGAACGCCATGTTAAAGTCCTCTTTCCAGCCCACAATCGTGCTGTCGGTCCCCCGGAAGGAAAGATAGCTAAACCCCGCCGGAAACCGGAACGCCATGGCTGCAAACTGCTCCGTCGCCACCACATCGCTCACGGCACGATAGCCGCAAACGTGCACGCCGCGGTATCTGGGATTTGCTGCCACGGCCTCCAACAAGGCCCTGCTTCCCTCTGGGTCCCACAAGTCGTCAATCATGTCCCGGTAGCACTCGGCACGCAGCAGTTCGCGTACGTCTAGGCCCTGCCAGTTCGTCAGCCCCGCCATATCACCCGGCAAGCGCAAATAGGACAACCACGCAAAGACCAGGCTATCCACCGCGCAGAACGGCCGCTCCTCAAAGGGATCAAACGCCGTCTGGACATAGGTCAAAAAATTAGGCGAATCCGACATGGCCCTCCCATCAACTATGGTGCATTGGAGTCAGGTTACTTTGCACCAAAAAGGCGCCCGGGCCGTGTGGACCCGGACGCCTTCATTGTAGCTTTTCGCTCTAGCGAGCTTGATTTAGCAGGAGAAGTCGACGCTGTCGATGATGTCCTTGAGGGCCTTGGCGGAGACGGTGAGCTCATGCTGCTCGTCGTCGTTCAGCGGCACGGGGACGCGGCAGACAACGCCGTCGCGGCCAACGACGGTCGGCATGGAGATGGCAAGATCGGACAGGCCATACTCGCCCACCATGAGCGAGGAGACAGGCAGAACGGTCTGCTCATCGCGCATAACGGCGGTGCAGATGCGCTTGACGGCCATGGCGACGCCATAGTAGGTGGCGTGCTTCTTCTCGATGATGGTGTAGGCGGAGTTCTTGACGTCCTCGGCGATGCGCTTCTCGGCAGCCTCATGCTCCAAGTGGCCGTGAAGCTCACAGAAGGTGTTCAGCGGAACGCCGGCAACCTGAGCGCTGGACCAAGCGACAAACTCGGAGTCGCCGTGCTCGCCCATGACATAGGCCTGGACATCGCGCGGGTCAACCTCGACGTGGGCACCAAGCATCTGCTGCAGGCGGCCGGTGTCGAGCACGGTGCCGGAGCCGATGACATGGCCCTCGGGCAGGCCAGACATCTTGATGGCAGCATAGGTCAGAACATCAACCGGGTTGGAGACGATTAGCAGAATGCCGTCGAAGCCGGACTTCTTAATCTCGGGAATAATGGACTTGAAGATGCTGACGTTCTTGTTGACCAGGTCCAGGCGGGTCTCACCGGGCTTCTGGGCAGCGCCAGCAGTGACGACGATCATGGCGGCGTCGGCGACATCGGAATAATCGCCGGCGTAGATCTTCATCGGCTCGGCAAACGTCATGCCGTGCGCGATATCCAGGGCCTCACCCTCGGCACGGTTCTTGTCCACGTCGATGAGGACCATCTCGGAGAACAGACCACTCTGCATCAGTGCGAACGCCGAAGACGAACCGACGAAACCGCAGCCGACAATAGCGACCTTCTTCTCGTTAACCATTAGAAACTCCCATCTCTCTCCACAAACAAGCCGCCCGGGAACGACCCGAGCGGCTTGCCGTAATCCCAATACATCCAATCGGGACTTTGATTATGCTCCTATTCGCAGCCAAAAATCGACCGTTTACCGAAATTGTTTGCAGAATTCGTAAAATAACTGCACGAAATCGGTTTCGAGCTATTGACGGGTCGAAATAGGTTTCTAATACAGGCCCGCCTCGCGAATGGCCTCGACAGCCAAAGCGATCTGGTCGGGCGGTAAGACCAGTGCCATACGCACGTGCCCCTCGCCCGAAGGGCCAAAGCTCGCGCCCGGCGTTACCACAACGCCGGCCTTCTCCATAAGCTCCTCGCAAAACGCCATAGAATCGGTGCGACCACCGGGAAGCTTGGCCCACACAAACATAGAGCCATGCGCATTGGGACGCTCCCAGCCCAGGCCCTCAAGACCGTCGCACAGGGCATCGCGGCGCTCCTGGTACTTCAGACGCTGCGCCTCGACCTCATCGCGCGGACCGTTCAGGCAGGCGATGGCAGCCTTCTGGATCGGGAAGAACATACCGAAGTCGATCTGGCCGCGCAGCTTGGCAAAGGCCGAGACCACATCCTCGCGACCGACCAAAAAGCCGATGCGGGCACCGGTGACGTTAAACGACTTAGAGAGCGAGAAGAACTCCACGCCCACCTCAAGCGCACCGGGATACTGCAAGAAGCTGCCGCCGGGCTCGCCGTCAAACACGATGTCGGAGTACGCGTTGTCATGAACGATCAACAGATCATGCTCGCGGGCAAAGGCGATAATCTCCTCGTAGACCTCGGGCGTGCCCACCGAGCCGACCGGGTTCGCGGGCAGCGACACGATCATATACTTGGCACGATCGGCCACCTCGGGATCGATACCCGCCACATAGGGCAGGTAATTATGCTCGGCAACCAGCGGATAGTATTCGAGCTTGGCATCGGCAATCTTGGCACCCGCCTCAAAGACCGGGTAGCACGGATCGGGAACCAGAATGGTGTCACCCGGATCGAGCAGGGCCAGGCCCAAATGGCCCACGCCCTCCTGCGTGCCGTTGCACGACTGCACCATAGACGGCGTAATGCCCGAAACGCCAAAGCGACGCTCATAGTAATCGCACACGGCCTGCTTGAGTTCGGGCAGGTCGCGCAGGGCATACTTCCACATCTCGGGATCTTGGGCTGCCTGCGTGAGCGCCTCGACCACATGGTCATACGGCTTAAAGTCGGGCGTGCCCACGCTCATGTTGTAAATGGTCTTGCCCTGAGCCTTCAGCGCGAGAAGCTTGTTGTTGAGCGAGGCGAAGACCTCCGCGCCAAAGCGGTCGAGACGCTGCGATGCCTGCATGGTGCCACCTTTCGATATAAAAAACGCGGCGCTCCGACAAGAGCGCCGCGCGATACGGGCCATCAGATTGCAAAAGTGTAACGCTTGCAACCCCCGTATTGGTTCAATTTAGCCAACCTTAGTCAACTGGATTGAGCGCGTCGATCTGCGCAAGCCACAGACGCGAGCTAGCGTCACTCGGCATACGCCAATCGCCGCGCGGGCTGAGCGTCACCGAGCCCACCTTGGGACCATCGGGCAGGCAGCTGCGCTTAAACTGCTGGGCAAAGAAGCGACGGTAGAACGTACGTAGCCACGTGTGGACGGTCTCAGCGTCGTAGACGCCCTCGAAGCTCTTGAGCGCCATGCGGTAGATCTTGCCCGGCTCAAAGCCAAAACGCAGCAGATAGTAGAGGAAGTAGTCGTGCAGCTCGTACGGGCCCACCAAATCCTCGGTCTTCTGTGCAATCTCGCCGTCGCCCGTGGGCGGCAGAAGCTCGGGGGACACCGGCGTATCGAGGATATCGAGCAAGACCTCGGCAATGCGCCCGCCAAAGACATCGGCGGCATAGCGCACCAGATGGCGCACAAGCGTCTTGGGCACGCTCGCGTTGACGGCGTACATGCTCATGTGGTCGCCGTTATAGGTAGCCCAGCCGAGCGCCAGCTCCGACAGGTCGCCCGTGCCAATGACAAAACCGCCAGCCTGGTTGGCCAAATCCATCAGAATCTGCGTACGCTCGCGCGCCTGGCTGTTCTCGTAGGTCACGTCCTGCACGGTCGGATCATGCTCGATATCCTTAAAGTGCTGCTCCACGGCAGCATGGATCGAGACCTCGCGAAAGCTCACGCCTAGGTCGCGAGCGAGCGACTCGGCATTGGACTTGGTGCGGTGCGTCGTGCCAAAGCCGGGCATGGACACGGCCGTGATACCGGTGCGCGGCAGGCCCAAGGCGTCGAACGCACGCACGGTCACGAGGAGCGCCAGCGTGGAATCGAGGCCGCCCGAAAGGCCGATGACGGCCGCCTTGGTACCCGTGTGGGCAAGGCGGGTCTTGAGGCCCGCAGTCTGCAGATCGAGGATCGTCTCGCAGCGCTCGGCCAAGTCGCCATGGTCGGCCGGCACAAAGGGCGCGCGCGGGAAAACGCGGTCGATATCGCAGGCATCGCGCAGGACAGGTTCTTCGGCCAGCACGCCCTCAAACGAGAACTCGACGGTCACGGCCTCCGGCGCATCGTCCGAGCGCGTCCATGTCGTCGAGCGACGGCGCTCGGCAACCAACCGGTCAAGATCGACATCGGCCACCGCCATATCGCAGGTAAGCAGTTTAGTGGCGGCGAGCTTGGATCCGTTTTCGTAGATAAGGTTCTCGCCCGCAAAGACCATGTCGGTCGTGGACTCGCCCTCGCTCGCGTCTGCATAGGCATAGGCACAGTACAGGCGCGCGCTCTGATTGGAGATTAGGCTGCGGCGGTAATCTGCCTTACCGATAATCTCGTCCGAGGCCGACGAGTTGAGAATCACCGTCGCACCGGCAAGCGCCATCTCGGTCGAAGGGGGCGCCGGCACCCACAGGTCCTCGCAGACCTCAACGCCCAGCACCATATCCTCGGCACCCTCATCACAGCAGCGGTAGACAAGCCCCGAACCCAGCGGAACCGGACCCTGACCGGCAAATTCAACCCACACGGGATCCGCGGGCGACGGAGCAAACCAGCGACGCTCATAGAACTCGCCATAGTTGGGCAGATACTTCTTGGCCGTGAGGCCCAAAAGCTCGCCCGCGCAGCACACGGCGGCACAGTTGTAGATATTCTCGGCAACCGCAACGGGAAGACCGATGGTAAAGACGATCGGCAGCTCACGGGTTTCATCGAGGATATGCACCAGAGCAGCCTCGCAGGCATGCAGCAGTGTGCGATTATGGAACAGATCGGCCGCGGTATAGCCAGTCAGATTAAGCTCGGGCAACACCAACGCGCGAACGCCACGCCCGGCAGCATCGCGAACAGCCGCCAGCGCAACCTCGGCATTGCCCTCGACATCGGCCACGCGAATCCGCGGCGAGGCCGCCGCCACACGCAAAAAGCCATCAGACTGAGAAAGGTGAAGATTCATAAGAATGCTCCCGTGCGTAAACGCTATTCAACACAATTAGCAAGCCCTATTGTAGTTCAACCGCCGGGTGGAACCGCATCCCACCAACTTGGTGAGCAATTGATGAGTTGATGGTATCTGTTAAATGTCACGTACGATTCACATCTGGTGGGTACCCTGATGGCTACACGAAACGAAGCAGATTTACACCGGGAGGACCCCGTATGACAACCAAGTACACCGACGCGCCGCGCACGCGCGTCATGACGCCGGCATCGCTCAACAACGGCGTACACGAGAACCATTCCATTGGACAGACCATGGCCATCGCGCCCAAAAAGGGCCTGTTCGACGACATTTCCATTCCCCAGATCATCGCCGGCGCCGCAGCTGCCGCCACGAGCGTGGCGCTTGCTTCAAAGATCGGCATTGCCGGCTCGGTGATTGGTGCCGCTGTGAGCTCAGTCATCACTGTTGTGTCCTCGCAGGTCTATCGCCACTTTATCTCCGCCAGCGCCGAAGCAATCAAGGGCACGCACGCCGACGTCGACTACCCCGCCGGCGCCTATGAGCCCGTTGAGCCCAATGTCGAGGAGCACCTAGGTGGCGCCGCGACCACGCAGGAGATGCGCCAGGTTGCGGGACGCGCGACCACGGCGCGCGTCGCCCCCAACAGCCTGCGCGCCAAGGCGGCGGCAGAGCGCAGCCAGACACAAAAGAAGGTCATCGTCTTCTCGATCGCCATCGCCATCGTCGCGGTCATCGCCTGCGCCGGCGCCATCCTTATCACCACTGCCGGTGAGGGTCTGGGCGAGCGTCCCGAGCCAATCCTGTCGTCGCGCACGACCGAGAGCGATGCAAATGGCAACACCCAGTCGCAGGATCAGCAGGCACAGACGGACGATACGCAAGACAGTTCTACCTCTGCCAATTCGTCCTCGAACGCCCAAAACCAATCGCAGGGCACCGATTCCTCTACGGCCAACAGTGGCACGCCGTCCGACACGACCGACTCAAGCCAAACGACTGACGGTTCACAGCCGAACACGGGAGGCCAGACGAGCGACACCACGTCGGGAACGGGTGCAGCAGACAGTAGCAACACCAACAGCTCGAGCGGAACCGCGTCCGGCACGGCATCTGACAACTCGAGCCAAGGCACGGCATCGGGCAACTAAGCACATTTGCCTCTCATAGATAACCGACCTATACAACGGGCGCGAATCGAAAGCGGTTCGCGCCCGTTTGCCTTGGGCGCCGCCATGGCGAACGCCATGCGATGGTAAGATGCTTTACATGTGTAAAGAGGAGATTTGCCATGAGCAAGACAATAGTTAGGCCCACGCTTTCGCTGGGCAACCACATCTATCTGTATCGCCTGCTGCGCGATGCGATTGGATGTGGCAAGCAAACGTTTATGACGCAGGTCGAGGAGGCGCTCGCCGCTGGCGACATGACCGCTTATGACCTGGGCTTCGAGTCCACGCGCGAGCTGCTCGAGGAGCTCGACGACTGCATTAAGCTGACCGTCTTTAAAGGCGGCCGCCTGTATGCCACGGTCATCGCCAACGAGGCCTGGGATGCTGCGCTTGCCAAGGGCGAGGACAAGCCCAAGACCGCCAAGGGCGCCAAGCAGTCCTACAAAAAGAAAAAGCGCGGTGAGAAGGACCTCAAGGCCGTGCGCCCCAAGCACGTTAAGCGTCCCGAGCCCGAAGCCATGGTTGAAGCCGCGCCGGAACCCGAGCCCGAGACAGAGATCGAAGTCGCTATTGAGGTAACGGCAGAAGCCGAAACCGAAATCGCCGCCACGACCGATTCCGAAGTCATATCCGAGCAGGAAGCCACTGTGGAGCTCAACGAAGCGCCCAAGTCGACAACCGAAGAAGCCGCTGACCAACCCGAGCCGTCTGCGTTCCAAAACAGCGATGTCTTTGGCGACGAGGCCGAGGACGATCAGTCCGACGAGCCCGCAAATCAAGACGCTACCGAGTCGGCGCCGGAGCCCGAGACGCCGCAGCCCGCCATCTCGCTCACGATCGTCTATGACCCCGAGAATGCCAATGCCGGCATCACCACCATGGCATCCACGCCCATCGAGGCAAAGTCGAGCGTCGAGAATGAGAGCGCGACGCAGGTTGAGGTTGAAACTGAAGCTGCAGACGCGCCCGTCACCGTGAAGCCCGCAGATTCCACAATCAAGCCGAAGACGACGCTGGAGTTCGCACCCGTCATCGAATCCGTGCCCGCCTCTGCTTGCGACCAAATTCCCGCACCGGCACCGGCTTCGGTACTCGCAGAGGCCCCAACCCCCGCACCCGTAGCGCCCGCCATCCCCGAGGACTTCCCCGTCGATTTCGCAACCGAGGTCTTCTGCCCCGGCCCGCTTCTGCACCAGCTGTCGACCTATCTCCCCTACGGCGCCGATACCCTCGGCATTGTCGGCGAGTACTACTGGATCGCCCGCGAGCGCGGTACCATCGAGGCCGCGCGAAACCGCGCAAGCTTCCCCCTGCGCTACACGCAGGCCGGCGAGCGCCACGAAGTCACCGTGCGCATTCGCCGCAACACCACCGGTGGCCTCGGATCCACCTGGGCCATCGATAAAGTCGAAGAACCCGAGCAGTAACGACAAACGGCTCAAATCCAAATCAGGATTTGAGCCGTTTTTATTTGTTGATGTTGCGTAACCAACAGCGAGCGGGCCGCAAGTGCCCCAGGTTGCCGTGAAAGAGGAGCGACGCGTACTTCGGTACGCGAGCGACGGCTTGAACGGCAAGATGGGGTGCTTGCGACCCGCGCAGCGTCGAGCAGTTACGCGGTTTGGAAAACCGCGTAACGATCTAGTCACGCGTCAGCTTACGGTGAATACGATGCGGCTGGGCTGCGTCCTCGCCCAGGCGCTCGATGCGGTTGGCCTGATAGGCCTCGAAGTTGCCCTCGAACCAATACCAGTTGCCCGGATTCTCGTCGGTGCCCTCCCACGCCAGAATGTGCGTGGCAACACGGTCCAGGAACATACGGTCGTGGCTAATGACCACCGAACAGCCCGGGAACTCGAGCAGCGCCGCCTCGAGCGAGGACAGCGTCTCGACGTCGAGGTCGTTCGTGGGCTCGTCAAGGAGCAGCAGGTTGCCGCCCTGCTTGAGCGTGAGCGCCAGGTTCAGACGGTTACGCTCGCCACCGGAGAGTACGCCAGCGCGCTTCTGCTGGTCCTGGCCCTTAAAGCCAAAGCTCGCCACATAAGCGCGGCTGGGGACCTCGGTCTCGCCCACCATCATGTGGTCCAGGCCATCCGAGACGACCTCCCACAGGTTCTTATCGGGGTCGATGCCGGAACGGTTCTGGTCGACGTAAGAAATCTTGACGGTCTCGCCCACCTCGAGCTCGCCCGAAGTAAGCGGCTCCAGACCCACAATCGTCTTGAACAGCGTGGTCTTACCGACACCGTTGGGGCCGATGACGCCCACGATGCCGTTGCGTGGCAAGGTGAACGAAAGGTCGTCGATGAGCACACGGCCATCGAACTCCTTGTGCAGGTGATGGGCCTCGAGCACCTTGTTGCCCAGACGCGGGCCCACAGGGATGCGGATGTCGGTCCAGTCGAGTTTCTGGCTTGCGCGGGCCTCGGCCTCCATCTCCTCATAGCGAGCCAGACGGGCCTTGTTCTTGGCCTGGCGGGCCTTGGGCGAGCTGCGTACCCACTCGAGCTCGGCCTCCATGCGCTTGGCGAGTTTGGCGTCGCGGTTGCCCTGCGCCTCGATACGGGCGGCCTTGGTCTCCAGATACGTGGAGTAGTTGCCCTTGTAGGGATAGAGGTGGCCGCGGTCGACCTCGCAGATCCACTCGGCAACGTTATCCAGGAAGTAGCGATCGTGCGTGACGGCAAGCACCGCGCCCTGGTAGTTGTGCAGGAAGTGCTCGAGCCACAGGATCGACTCGGCGTCCAGGTGGTTCGTGGGCTCGTCGAGCAGCAGCAGGTCGGGAGCTTCGAGCAGCAGCTTGCACAGGGCCACGCGACGGCGCTCGCCGCCGGAAAGTACGTTGACCGGCATGTCGGAATCGGGCAGCTGCAGGGCGTCCATGGCCTGGCCGAGCTTGGAATCGATATCCCAGCCGTCAGCGGCGTCGATCTCATCCTGGAGCTTGCCCATCTCGGCCATGAGGGCGTCCATGTCGCAATCCGGGTCGCACATCTCCTCGCCGATCTTATTGAAGCGATCGACCTTGGCGATCATATCGCCAAACGCCATGCGCACGTTCTCGATGACGGTCTTGTCGTCGTCGAGCGGCGGCTCCTGCTGCAGGATGCCCACAGTGTAGCCGGGGGTGAGCCTGGCATCGCCGTTGGAGACCTCCTCGATGCCGGCCATAATCTTGAGCAGGGTCGACTTACCCATGCCGTTGGGACCCACGACGCCGATCTTGGCACCGGGGTAGAAGCTCAGGGTCACGTCGTCAAGGATTACCTTGTCGCCATGGGCCTTGCGAGCCTGATACATCTGGTAGATAAACTCCGCCATATGTCTGTTCTATCCTTTCTACCTGCTGTTTCCCTATTCTTGATTCGCTTTAGTGGAAACGAAATGAGGGAACCAGCTCTGAAACGTAACGAAAAAGGGGCATGGTTGCCCACACCCCCTAATACTACCTGGGAAAAGTCCCCCGGAACATACTATGAACTGCGTACGCTAGTTTTCCGCAACCTTAACGAGCGGCTCGCTGCGATTTGCGCCACAACAGATACGAGTAGACGTAGACGGCTCCAACCGAACCAAACGCCAGAACCGCAATCACCGCGGCGACGACTTCACTCGAAAGCACGCTGCCCGCCACGCCCATCACAATCAGGCCAATACCCAGCACCATAAAGCAGGCGCCGCCAAAACGCTGCGTACGGCGCCAGTTCTCGGGATCGGCAAGCGCCCAGGGTGTCTTGATACCGAGCGTATAGTTCTGCTTCACACGCGGCAAGTAGTTGCCTACGCCGATGAACAGCAAACCGACAACACCGGAAATCAGCACGTTAACCGAACCGACCGCCGGCACCACGCCCCAGACCGTAAGCTCTCCCAGCCAGCTTATGGCGCACATGAACAAGGTGAAGGCGATTACGAAGCCCTGGTAGAACTTGCCCGAGGTTCGATATGCCTCACCTTTGGGGTCGATGCGCGGCACCATGCGGAACATTGCGAGAAGCGCCAGAGGCAGCACGCCGAGCGCGGAGGCCATCCAGCTAGGACCCCAACCGTCGACGGCGCCGTTCGCGCCCCAGTGCGTGGGAATCTGCGTAGGCAAGCTCGGCATCACCATGAGGTGCGCTACGACATTGGCGACGCACAGAGCGACCAGCGCAATCCACACGCGCGACGATACCCCCGTGGGGTGAATGCCCTTGTTTTCGTTATTCATCCTTATCACCTTCAGTGTTTGTAAAGCCCATAAACCAGCCAATTAAATCCTGCATGACGGTGGTGTTTAAGCTGTATACGATGTTTTGGCCATGGCGCTCGTCGGCCACCAACCCGGCGTTTTTGAGCGTCGCCAAGTGATGGCTCAGCGACGGCTTACTGATATCGAAATGCTCGGCAAGCTCCCCCGCCGTGCAATTGCCCTCGCGCAGCAACTCCAAAATGCGCCGTCGCGTTGGATCGGCAAGCGCCTTAAAACCCTCTCCCGGCATAAGACCTCCTCTCATCATCTCTCATGACGTGCACACTATACTCGATATTTAGATGTTTGTCTAACTATCTAATCGCAATGCTTCAAACCACATCAAAGCAAACGCCATCGCAACCTATGGGCGATTACCTATAATGACGATAGCTAAAACACGATTCGCTTCCCCATCGGAGGATATCTATGACCGAAACCACAGCCGCAACTCCCATCGAGACACGCGACACCAAGCTCGAGATCATCATGGGCCGCGAGGCACTCGATAAGCTCGCCAACGCCACGGTGCTGGTGCTCGGCTGCGGAGGCGTGGGCTCCAACTGCTGCGAGGCACTCGCCCGCGGCGGCATCGGTCATTTCGTCATTCTGGACAAGGACATCATCGCGCCCAGCAATATCAATCGCCAGGCCATCGCATTTCACAGCACCATCGGCAAGCGCAAGGTTGATGTGATGGAAGCCATGATCCACGACATCAATCCCGCCGCTGCCGTCATCAAGCGAACTGAATACTTGCTGAGCGACAACATCGATGATTTCTTCGCGAGCGTTTTGGAGCAGACGGACGGCAAGCTCGACTACGTCGTCGACGCCATCGACACCATCTCGGCCAAGCTCACCATTGCCAAATATGCTCAGGACCACGGCATTCGTTTGGTTAGCTCCATGGGCGGGGCCAACAAGCTCCATCCCGAGTGCCTCCGCTTTGCCGACATTTTCGATACGGTACGTGACCCCATGAGCCGCATTATGCGCAAAGAATGCAAGAAACGCGGAATCAAGAGCCTGCATGTACTGTTTAGCTGCGAGGAATCGGTTAAGACACAGCCCCGCGACCCTTCCAATATCCACGAGCGCACCGAGTTGGGCACCGCCAGTTTTATTCCGCCCATCATGGGCCAGATGATTGCCGGCGAGGTTATCCGCCGGATCAGTGGCCGCGGCACCGAGCGCGTGCGCGCTGATGGCCAGCGCCTGGACTAGCGGAGCGCGCCGAGATGGAGCCCCAGTTAATTGATGCACACTGCCATCTTGATTTAATGGCTCACCCGGACGCCGTTGCCGATGAGGCGACGGCACTGGGCTTGGGCCTATTTGACTGCGGCGTCAATCCGCGCGACTTTTCGGCCGCAAACGAGCGCGCCCGTCGCCAACCAGGCATCATCGCTGGCGTTGGGCTTCACCCCTGGTGGCTCGCCGATGGCCACTGTGGTTTTGACGAAATCAATCTGCTTTGCGAAGTTGCAGCCCAAGAGCGCTACATCGGCGAGGTGGGACTCGACTTTTCCGCGCGCTTTGCCGGAAGCGAGCCGCTGCAAACGCAGGCACTTGACCAGCTCTGCGAGGCTCTCGCGCAGCATCCTCTTACCGGGCGCGTGATATCAATTCACGCCGTTCGTTCGGCAGAAGCCGTACTAGACGTCCTCGAATCGCATGGACTACTCATCCCAAACCCCGACTCCCCCGTTATCATCTTCCACTGGTTTAGCGGTACTTCGGACGAACTCGTCCGCGCGCGTAATGCGGACTGTTATTTTTCCGTCAACGAACGCATGCTCGCATCTAAACGAGGACGCGAATACGTACGACAAATTCCACTCGATCGTTTACTGCTCGAGACCGATGCACCAGCGGAGGCAAACGCAGAAATAAGCGCACAGTCACTCATCAGATCGCTCGAAAGCGCCTCAGAACACGTCGCCTCGCTCAAAAAATGCGACGCAAAGCATATTGAGTCGGCGGTTTTGGCGAATGCACGCTCTGTTTTTAGCCTCCGCTAACCCCTGTGGTCAAAAAACGTCAAATATGAGTACTGCTAGCGAAATGGATACATTACTCTGAGCTTTCCGACCACCAGAATAATCTACGATTGTCCATTAACTAACACTTTTACAGTCACTCATCCTGCATTTTCGCAATCTTAAACCCCTCCAAACGCTCAAATCACGTCTGAAGGGGTCGTTTTTGCTGCGACTAAATTAGTCACAGTACTCATATTTGGCTTTTTTTGACCACCGAGTCACGGGAAGGCACCAATACAGCTCCCCGGGACAGCTCGGCTATTCGACGATTGGTGCTCCGTGGCCCCAAGAACCTTCCATGCCGCACACGGTCGAGGCAAACCCGGCAGCAAAGTCGAGCGCGCGCTCGATGGCCTCGGCGCCATCCTCACCGCGCTTGGCGGAATCGAGATAGCACATCAAAAACGAGGTGAGGAACGAGTCGCCCGCCCCCATGGTGTCCTTCATGTCCGTTACCGGTTTAGCCAGCTGGCGGTAATAACGCTCGCCGTCGTAAGCAATGCAGCCCTCGGCGCCCGCCGTAGCCGACACAAAACGCGGACCCAGGCCCTTCACCCATGCCAGACGCTCGCGAATCTCGTCCTCACTCGCAGCATCCGCCGCACTAAAGAAAGCGAAATCGACGTAGGGCGCAATCTGCTCGTAGTACTCGTCGGTGGAGTCGTCCGAAAAGTCAAAAGAGACCGTGACGCCCGCAGCCTTCAGCTTGGGCAGCTCGCGCTCGGTAAAGCAATAGTTGCCCGAATGAACCACATCGAACTGCTTCATGTACGAAAGGTCAAAGCGATCGAGGACATAGCGCGCATCGCCACGGATACCGCCCTCGTTGGAGCCGAGGAAGACACGGTCACCGTCAACGACGGTCACGCGAGCCGCTCCGTTCTCGCCAATCATCTGCTCGCACTTGTCAAGCTCGATACCTTCATCCTCGAGGCTTGCAATGACATGCTCGGCAGCGGCGTCATTGCCAAAAATGCCCATGTATGCGGAGCGTGCGGCACCGCATTTCTTGGCATAAACGGCGAAGTTCACCGCATTGCCGCCGGGATACATGGTGTGGATATGCTCGTAGCGATCGACGACGTTGTCGCCAAATCCGAGCGCGTTAACGTTAAATGCCATGGCCTTTGCCCCTTCTAGTACTCGACAACACCCATATAGCGACGGAAATCGGGATCGTGATCAAACACCTTGCCGCGTGCAGCACGCAGCTCGCAGTTCATGGCGTAGAACAGCACCGGGTCCAGATAGGCACGGACGCTCGCCGGCACGGCTTCCATACCGTACTCCTTGGCATCGAGCACCATCAGCGTATCGGTATGCGTCTTAAGGAACGCCAGGGCGCGCTCGTCCATAGCACGGCACTCGCTGGAGCCCATCTGCAGGAAGTAAAAAACGCCATCCTGAGTAGCCTCGAAGGGGCCGTGGAAGTACTCGGCAGAGTGGATGTAGCTACAGTGCTGCCACTGCATCTCCATAAGAGAGCAGATAGCGAAACCGTAGGTCTGGCTAAAGTTGGGACCGCTGCCCAGAATATAGAAGAACTCGTGCTCCTGGCAAAGCTTGGCAAAGCGATCGCCCAGCTCGGCATTTACCTTCTCGCGTGCCGGGGGAAGAATCTTATCCATCTCGGCGATACCGGCATACATATCGGCAAGATCGGCGTAACCCTCCTGCTGATCGAGCAGCTCTGCCGCAAGCGACAGCGAAATGCCAGCGGGGACCTCGGCCTGCGGCACGCCCTCGCCCCACGGGTAGACCCACGTGGTCCATTTACCGGTGTCGATCTTAGATCCAGCGTTGTCGGTCTGGGCGATCACCGTAGCGCCGGCAGCAAGGGCAATCTCGCAGCCCTCGACGACCTCGGGGGTGTTGCCACTGTGGCTACAGGCGATGACCAGGGACTTCTCGCCCAGACGACGCGGACGCATGATATCAAACTCGCGAGCCGTATAGATATACGAAGTGAAGGTGGTTGCCTCGCGCTGCAGAAGCTCATGAGCCGGGATCAAATCGATCATGGAGCCACCGCAAGCAATCCAGTAGACGCTGTCGAACTTGCCCTTCTCGGCAATTGCCTCTTTGATCAGATCGTGTGCGTTCATATCCAGTTCCTTTCTTGTTTGGGCCGCAATCAATAACGTTGGCTGCGTGGCCGATAGTTGTTTTAGTCAATCAGATATTTCTCGAATGCGGCCATGTTCTTAGCATCTGCCGCCGCCGGGTCACCGTAGTAACGACCGTCCGTGATTTCCTGGCCCAGCATGCCGTCGAAACCATGGGCGTTGAGCGTGGCGACGAAGGCGTCCATATCGTGCTTGCCATCGCCCCACACCAGATGGCCATACGGGTCGCCGTCGATAAAGTGCATCTCATGAATTGCCCCATCACCAAAGACGGCAAACCAGTCCTCGAGCGTCTCGCCTGCAACGCCCATCGCGGTTGTATCAACCATGGGCTGTAAGTACGGACTCGCGACCTCGTCAATCATGCGCTTCGCATCGGAAACCGTCGTCACAAGGTTGCTCTCCTCGGGGCGCAGGCTTTCCATCGTAAGCACCAGACCGTGCTCACCAGCATACTCCGCCAGAATGGACAAGTGCTCGCGGCTGCGCTTCCAGGCTTCCTCGCGGTCCTCGTCCCAGTCGCCCCAGCCCGAGTTGACGGACATACGGTCGCACCCAAGTACCTCGGCAAGCTCAATGCCGTGCTTAAAGTACGCCAGGCTGCGCTGTTCATGCAGCGGTTTGCGTGCGCAGTACTGCCAAGGATAGACAACATTCTCGGGGCACAGAGTACGATACCTAAGCCCACGGTCTGCAGCCTTTTTCGCCAGGACCTCAGCCTCAAAGTAGCCCGTATGGTCGAGCGTCACATGCGGCTCTGCACACCACAGCTCAATGGACTCAAAGCCCAAACGCTGCTGCACATCAAGGAAGTAATCGAGCGACCACATGATGTAGTGGATATTCATGCCCGCAATCTGCTCGCGGCGCAGCGTCGGTTTGGATTCAGGCATCTTATGCCTCCTTATTTCGATCAAACACGATTTGTCCGTCCGACATCGTCATATCAACCGCAAGATCGCGTGCGTCGCGATAATCGAGGTCAAACACATCCCGATCGAGCACGCAGATATCGGCAAGCTTGCCGACCTCGAGCGTACCCAGCTCGTCTTCGCGCATCAGGTCGTACGCGCCCCCGGCAGTCCAAGCGCGCAAGAGCTCGACAAGCGTCAGCGCGTTGACCTCATTCACGGGCAGTCCGTCGTCGAAGTATCCGCCGCACGCACTGTAGATTGACTCGCCCAGGCTCGGAATCAGCAGCGGCAAATCCGTTCCACAGCACACTGTGCATCCGGAATCTTCCATGCCGCGGCGATTCCAGCTGTGCAAAAGTCGCGTCTCGCCAATTTGTCGACGCATCATCGACAGGCAATCCTCACACCGGTCCAGCGTCAGAATCTGCGGATAGACCTCGCAAATTCCACCTAACTTGCCAAACTCGACAAGATCGGTCGGGTCAGAGTTCTCGAGATCGGTAATCGCATGGCGGCGAAGCATCCGTCCATGCTCGTCTCGAGGCAGCGAGGCATAGAGCGCCACGGTGCGGCGAACGGCGCCATCGCCCTGGCAATGCAAGGAATACCGGAAGCCGTCAGCATCAATTGCACGCAGCTCGTTCTCAATCAGATCCCACTCTGGCTCCTCGACGACCGTCTTGCCGGCAGCGCCCGCATCGGCCGTGTCTTCATAGGGGTCAATCATCTCGGCAAGCCCCGCCCATACGCCGCGATCGGTCATACGGTTGAAGCCGGAAAAGCGAACGAACGGTCCCCGGAAGCGCTCGCGTGCGCTGCGGGCATATGCCAGATTTGCACCAGCCCCCACCGGCTGCGACATCATAGAGACGCGAACCGTCAGCTCACCAGATTCCTCACGGCGAGCCATTTCGTCGGCAAAGCCGTAGTAGTCATCAAACGCCATCTCCTTGATGGCGGTAACGCCGCGCTCGTTAAGCATGCTCATGTAGTCCGAATACCCCGCACGTACCTCGGGCAGCGCGAGGAAATCGCTTATCATGCGCCAGATCTTCTCGGCATAGCACGCCTGCGGTGTAAAGCCGTATCGCGCACTGGCGGCAGCATTGAGAACGCAGGTCTCCGCACCCGGTGTAAAGCAGACGACGGGGATATCGCCAAAACAATCGTCAAGCACAGCTGCCGTATTTGCGTTCTCGGCATCCGATGCCAACGTTTCGGGCAGGTTGTGGCCAAAAGCCGCCGCGCAATCCGGATGATCTTCTTTCCATGCACGCAAGAGCGACACGGCTTCTTTGGCATCAGCGATGCCGGACAGATCAGACCCCAACGTCCGCAGTGCCCAGCCCGTATAGAAGGTATGCACATCGATCAGGCCAGGCATGACGGTGCGGTCGCCCAGGTCAACTACCTCGTCCGCCTGGGTCAAATACGAAGCTACCTCACACTTGGCGCCAACCGCCTCAATTCGATTGCCACGGACCGCTACGAAACCTTCAAACGGCTGGTCCCCCGTACCGGTAAAGACGCTCTTAGACGTCAGGACCGTCAAACGATCAGACATCACAACCACCTACGCCGGAAGCATGCCAGAGATTGCCGTTACGATCAGGCCAAAGACGACCATGAAGATGAAGAACTTCCAAATGGTCTTCCACCATTGGCCAAACGAAATCTTAGCCACGGCAAGGCCGGCGACCGTCATGCCCGCCACGGGGCTGATGGTGTTGATGGTCTGGTTGGCAAACTGGAGCGCGGTGACGGCCGCCTCGGGATTGAGGCCCATGAGCTCGGTCAGGGAGCCCATAACGGGCATGGTGAGCGCCGCCAGGCCAGAACTCGAGGGAACCAGCAAAGAGAGCAGGCCAAGGACGATATACATAAACGTGGTGTAGACGGCGGCTGGTGCACCGGCGAGCGCAGTAGCGAGCGCCTGGAGGATGGTGTCGATGATCATGCCACCCTCGGCGATGACCAGAATACCGCGAGCGATACCGATAACGATGGCAGCGTACGCAAAGTCGGCGAGACCCTTAACGAACTCCTCAGCGATCGTCTGCTGGTCAAGACCGCCCAGGATACCGGCAAGCAAGCCCATGCCAAGGAACACGGCGGAAATCTCATTCATGTACCAGCCCTGGGTAACAAGACCCCAGACGATAATGCCCATACCGCAGGCAAAATCGATAAGCACGAGCTTCTGACGGATAGTGAACTCTTCCTCGATGGAGGCATCGGTCACGGAAAACTCAATACGCTTGAGCTTATCGTCCTCGTACGTAATGGACGACTCGGGGTTTTTCTTGACGCGCATGGCGTAGCGCATGGCCCATGCGATACCGACGGCAGTGAAGATGACCCAAGAAACGGCGCGCAGCCACAGTTGCGGATTGCCCTCGATGCCAATGATGCCTTGGGCGATCAAAACATTAAACGGGTCGATGGTCGAAGCACAATATCCCAGGTTGGGACCAAGGAAGCAGATGATGAATGCCGTCATCGAGTCATAGCCGATACCCATCATGATGGGAATGAAGATGGCATAGAACGGCAGGGCTTCCTCAGACATACCAAACGTAGTGCCGCAAATGGACAGCAGCGTCATCGTGATGGGAATGATAAGGATGTCCTTGTTCTTGAGCTTTTTAACCACACGGCTCATGCCGGCATTCAAAGCGTTGGTCTTGGTGATGATTGCGAACGATCCGCCAATCAATAAGACGAACGCAACGACGTCGGCAGCCTCCTGGATACCCTTGGTGGGCGCTTGCAGAACCGCGAAGATATCCTGGCCCAGATTGATGGTCTCGCCGGTCTCGGAATCGGTGTAGTTCTTATCGACCTGTTCATAGGTTCCAGCAACGGCGACTTCACGCTCGCCCGCCGCTGTCGAAATCGTCTTGCGCTGATACTGGCCAGAGGGAACGATCCAAGTCAGGACCGCAAAGACAACGATCAGCAAGAACATGATCGTATAGACATGCGGTAATTTGAACTTAAAACGTCTGTTTGTCTTCTTCGCCTTCGTATCTGACATAGATACCCCCAAAGAACTCGAGACTGCATCGCATCTCGCTTCAACGTTTGCACAATGCAAACGTTCTATGACGTCCCATAGATTACCAGCAGCTTTTTCCTTCATCAAGATAATTTCAAACTGATTGCCGCAACGTGGTTGAACGGTTGCGTTTGCGCCGTGAACGGTATGGAAACGCCCGGTGAGATGATCCACCGGGCGCTTCCATTCGCAATGTCCTAGATGTCAAAAACGTAGCGAGACCCAACGATTCGCTGACGACCGATGATAAACGGCCGCCGCTGCTCATCGAAAAAGAAGGCTTCCATATAAAACAAGGGTTCGCCAACGGGAACTGCCAACAGTCGAGCGACCTCGGGCGACGCGCACGCGATCTCGAGTGTGCACGGGCCGGTAAACGTGGGCGTGCGGCCCGTCCGGTTGCGCACGAACTCAAAAATGGATTGGTTAGATAGAGGTGCCGTTGATAGATAGGCGTTGTCCTCGTAAACGTATATGTTGTTCTCGAGCATGACAGGGACGCCATCGGCAGTACGCACGCGCTCAACGCAAATCAAGTCAGTTCCAACGGGAACACCAAAGAACTGTGCTTCGGTGGAATCCGCCGGCAGTATCTTTCTCGAAATGACACACGCCCCCGGTTCCATTCCGTTAACGCGGCATGCGTCCGAAAAACTCTGGACGTCATCCTTCTGGCGAATCTTGCGCTTAAGCTTGGGGGCATTGACAAACGTGCCTTTCCCCTGTCGCTTCGTTAGATAGCCCTGCTGGACAAGCTCCTCAATAGCGCGCTGCACGGTAACACGGCCAACTTTATAGCTTTCAGCTAATTCAAATTCGTTGGGAATCCGCTCGCCCGCCTTGTAGGCACCGGAGTTGATTTCGTTTTTGATGATATCGATAACCTGTTGGTACAGCGGTATCGCAGCTTTACCGTCAGTTAGTCCTTCAGTCGGTGGCATATACCCTCTCCCAGCACAATTAATTCTAAAGCGGGCTCAAGGGCATTCAACAAGCCCTTGAGCCCGCTTTGGCATAAAGTATGCTTGCTGCCGCACCAAAATGTCGGGTATTTACTCATCAGACCCGAAAAACGCGCAACTAACGCGCTCTTAAGAAAGCGCGAGCAGCTCCGGCAGCTGGTCGATAATCTTGTCCGCGGCATCCTGGCTAAAGCCGAAGCGTTCCTCGCGCTTGGCAATGACCGTCAGGCCGGCTCGCTTGCCGGCAGTGATGCCATACAGAGAGTCCTCCACACAGCAACAGCGATCCGCGGGCAATCCCAAACGATCTATAGCATGCAGATAGATATCAGGATCGGGCTTGCTGCGCTTGAACTGCTCGCCCGAGACCAAAAACTCAAAGTATTCACGAATGCCGCAGGTACCCAGCACCTCTTCGATATTGTTGAGAGGAGACGACGATGCCAGCGCAACGCGAACCCCACGTTCTTTCAGCCCCGCTAGCGTCTCGGCAACGCCGGGGTTGAGCAGTTTTCTATAGTCGCAGGAATACGCGCTCGCCCACACCTCATAGCGTGCCTCGGCAGCCTCGACGCTGAGCTTGCCCAGACCCGCACGCTCATGCCAATCGACGAGCACCTGCTGAAAATCACGGTGCGATGAACCAACAATCGCATTAAGCTCGTCGCGCGTCACAGAAATCTGCAGGTAATCGATAAACTTCTCGAGTTCCTTTTGATAGTAAAACTCGGTGTCGACTAAAACGCCGTCCATGTCAAAGATAACGGCGTCAAACGGAAATGCGGACACGGCACCCTCCCTAACAAAAGGGCGCCTGTAAGCAGGCGCCCGAACCATGCATTATCGGCGATTCTAACCCAGCAGCTTATCCAACGCCACCGCAATACCGTCTTCGTTGTTATTGGCGGTCACCATCTGGGCTACCGCCTTAACCTCATCGACTGCGTTGCCCATGGCAACACCGGTGCCGGCCCACTCAATCATGGACTTGTCGTTCTGGCCGTCACCAAACGATACGACCTCGCTGGCATCGATACCGAGCTTGGGCAGGGCGCCCTCGAGCGCGCGGGCCTTGTCGATACCAGGCGCCGTGTACTCAAAGTACCAGTCGGCCGTAAACATGCCCGAAAGCGTCTGGGTAAAGGGCGCATACATCTCCTCGTAATGCGCCTGCAGGTAGGCCGGATCGCCCGCCGTCAGCAGCTTGTCCACGGGATAAGCGTCCGCGACCTCATGCAAGCTCTCGACCTCGCGGATCTTAAGGTCGCACGCATCGCGCTCGTATTTGACGATGTTTTTCTGCGAGCCATCCGGCAGCGTAATCATGCAGCGATACGAATCCTCGACATGCAGATCGCGACCGAGCGAAATCATAGGGATCACGTCGAAATTGCGCAGATGATCAATCAGACGGTGCAGCTCGTCAGCCGGCATGGCCTGGTCAAAAAGGACCTCATCGGTCTGAGCGTCGACCACATGCGCACCATTAAAGGCAACTAGCAGACCGTCATGGTTTTGAAGGTCGAGCTCCTGCGCCAAGGCGTGCAGTCCCCATGCGGGACGGCCCGAAGCCAAGATGAGCTTAATGCCCGACTCCTGCGCCGCGAGCAGCTTCTCGCGCGTACGCGGGCTGATGACCTTTTGGTCGTTGGTGAGCGTACCGTCGATATCCATTGCGATGGCTTTGATAGCCATATATGCCTCCCCGTCATTGAACAACCTTGTCTGAGCCATCATACAGAACACCCACGGCGACTCTGTCTGCAACGGGAAAAATGTCATATTGTCCCAAACATGAACGGTGCGTGGTCGTGAAGCTTTATCGCTCAGGTCAAATACGTCTGCTAGCGACGCTCCTCCGTCGGTGCACCCTCGACGATCGCGATGCCCGCCGATGCACCCAACGCGCTGGCGCCGGCCTCGATGAATGCACAAGCCTCTTCGTAATTATGGATACCGCCCGCCGCCTTAATTGCCACGGCATCGCCGAGCACCTCGTGCATCAGCCGCACGTCTTCGAGCTTAGCGCCGCCAAAGCTTCTGCCAGTCGATGTCTTAAGGAATCCCGGCTTAGCCTCCAGCGCAATCTCACACACACGGCGCTTGGCGGCATCGTCGCCGTCCAGCTTGCACATCTCGACGATCACCTTGTCAGTGATGCCATGCGCGCGACAAAAATCAGCAATGGCAGTCATCTCGCGCTCGATGGCATCAAAATCGCGGTTCTCGACCGACTCCTGATTCAAAACGTAGTCAATCTCGGTAAAGCCGCACACAGCGTATTCCTCAAACCTCGCAAGCTTCTCCTCAAGCGTCATAGTGCCCCGGGGAAAGTCGATAGCGCCGGCAAGGATGATGTCAGAACCCTCGAGCATTGCGCAACCCGTCTCGTACTCCTGCAGGTTCGCAAATACACAACGGAAGTTGTACTTTAGCGCCTTCTCGACATACTGCTCAAATGTGTCCTCGGGGGCATCGATATAGTCGATGTATTTATTGATGGGCTTGGCAAGCGTCATGCTGGGCCTCCTTGTTCAGGACCGACAACCGATTCGTGGCTTCGCGCGAAAAACCACGTTCAATGTACGCCCGATACGCAAGGACAGCGTCCGCATTCCGACAAGTGGTATGAAATTAGCCGTAGAAGTATATTTACGGACAGCAAATGGCGCCGCATGCGGATGCCGACAGCCAGGCACCCCCCTCAATACACCCTCATGCCCATTCAAATAGCAAGGGGCCCGTATCCCAACGGATACGGGCCCCTTTCGGCCATGACCTATCTCAGCAACAAAGACTACTTGCGGTGAGCGCGGTAGAACTCGATCGCACCATCTTATCCGAGCCGGGACACGTTCGTATAGCGTGGCGCGTGACGGTTGCAAAACCACCCCATTTGAAACAAACGCAAAAAAGTACTTGCAAAGACACGTTCCGACATATAAGTTGATAAAAGACCGCCGTTGCGGTTTTAAGTAGATCGAGCATATTCAGTTTCAGTTTTCAGCGTGTAAGAGAAAGAAGATCGGCAAAGTACAACCCCAAACGCAATGACAACTTAATGAGGTAACTGCCACATGTGAGGCACCCAGGGCATTGCTGTCTCGATTTTGAGCACGATGCCTTCCGCCTTGCATGGGCCGTTCCATCCCGCCCCTGCAGCAACTGCCTCACGGGCTCATTGAAAACCGCATAGCACCCCAACGTCAGCACATCACCCACGGCAAGCACATCACTCACGACAACCAACACATCAACAAACAGCACGAACATCAACCGATTGGAGAAGCTATGACAAACCACCACGCTGAAGACGGCGATAAGAAAAGCATTCTGGATGCCCGCATTGAGCGAGCATATGCAAACGAATATGACGCCGCCTTTGCCGCCGCGACCATCAAGAACTACGCGTCGCTACCGCTCGCGACGATCTTGGCCGACCACCCTCAACTGCTGAAGCGCTGCACAAAGATCATGGGCGACCCCGACATTCGCAAGCTGACAGACCCCTATGCCCCAAAACGCGACAACGATTCGTACGTTCTTACCGTAGGCTGCCTAGCCCATATGCTTACGGCGCTCGACACGAAACTCAAGCTCGAATGGGAACCCGACGAGCGTCATGAACTCGAAAGCAAGCGGAACACCCTGCGCACCGCACTGTTCCTTCCGTTGGACGGCCTCAAGCGCTGCAACGTCGAGCTCAATACACAGGCGCGGCAAAAGCCCGGGGCCACGGGGCAGAAAACTCCAAGACCCCATGCGGCCATCGTCGACCGCAACCGATATAACCGCATGACCGCGCACTTTTCCGCCGAGGAAGCAGCCATAAGGACGCTGATCGACCTGCTGTGCCTCCTGAGCATCAACGAGCTATTTGAGGGCTATCTCGCCCTTGTTCCCACGACGGCACCCAAGTCGGTAGCAAAGATCATCGAGACCTGCAGACGCCAGTTTGAGCGCCATCGCAATGGCAGCGAGATGAACGCCAGCATCGCGCAGTACTACGCGGCTCATTACAAAAATGACGGATGTGCCCCTGTCGAGCATCAGCTGCGGCTCGCCTACACCACGCCCGCCGCAACGCTCCATCGCTTTGGAGCCTTTGGCGCTTGCGAGCCGCACGAACAGGCAGTCTGCCCCACAACCGAGCTCGATCTCAGGCTCGGACAAACCCTGTAGCCCGCCAGCCCCTCCGCGGGCAACAATCCTATTCCACAACACAACCAACAGAAAGGGGTCCTCATGGACACCAATCATTCCCCCATCATCAGCCCCCTCACCATGCGTGAATCCGCCCGAGGTATCACGCTCACCAGCATTTACGATGAGATGCTCGCCCGTCGCGAGCTCTCCGTCATGGGAAACATCGAAACCCCGATGGCCCACGACCTATGCCAGCAGATCCGCCTGCTCGATGCCACCGACCCCAGCCGCCCCATCACCATATTTGTCGCCAGCGCCGGCGGAAGCGTGCGATCGGGTCTTGCGATCTATGACGCCATGCGCCTCGCATCGTGCCCCATCCGCACCGTCTGCCTGGAATTCGCCGCGTCCATGGGCGCCGTGATCTTTATGGGCGGCGACGATCGCCGTATGGCGCCCCATGCAGAGCTCATGATTCACGACCCGCTGATCCCCCAGGGGGCAGGCGGCTCGGCACTTGCGCTGCAGGAAACCAGCCGGCGTCTCATGCAGACCCGCAAGACCCTCACGCAAATCCTCTCGGACCGCAGCGGCCTCACGCCAAAGCGCATCCAGTCCCTCACTGCAAAAGACACCTACCTTTCGGCCGAGCGCGCCGTCGAGCTCGGCTTTGCCCACGAAATCCTCTCGACCACCAAGGAGGTCGCCCATGTCTAACCTCGCCAGCCGTCTCGCCGCATCTGAGTCCGCATCGTCCACCATCCTCGCCAAGGATCGAACGTTTTCCTGCGACACCCGCCAAACGGGACTCAACAACAACGCACTTGTGATCGGCCCCTCGGGAGCCGGCAAGACCCGAAACGTCCTCAAGCCCAACCTGCTGCAAATGAACGCAAGCTACATCGTGCTCGACACCAAAGGCACGCTCTGTCGCGAAGTGGGACCCGTGCTGGCAGCCCACGGTTACCGCGTGCAATGTCTCAACTTCGCCGACCTCAACACCGTCCCGGCCCTTGCGCCCGGCATCGAGCGCTGCGGCTACAACCCCCTGAGACACATTCGCCGCAAGGCGGACGGCAGGCCCAACCAGCAGGACATCCTCTCGGTGGCAAAGGCCATCTGTCCCATCGAGGACAACAACCAGCCTTTTTGGGATCATGCGGCGGCAAACCTGCTGTCGTGTCTTATCGCCTACGTCACCGAACAGCTACCCGCCGACGAGCAGACGATCAGCTCGATCATTAAGCTGATCGAGCACCTGCAGGACGGTGCCACGGGTCGATTGTTTGACGACCTGATCACGACCGACCCCCAAAGCTATGCCCTCTCGCTATGGCGGCGCTACGCCATTACGCAAAATGCCGAGCGCATGCACGCGAGCATCGTCGGCATCCTTGCCGAAAAGGTCATGTGTCTGGGATTCGACGGTGCGGCACAGCTCTATCGTGAGTGCCATCAGGTGGACTTCGCTTCCATGGGACACACCCCCTGCGCCCTGTTTGTAACCGTGAGCGATATTGACCGCAATCTCGATCCGCTGACCGGCCTCTTTATTTCGCAGGCGTTTATGGGCCTCATTCGTGAGGCCGATAGGCAGCCCGACGGCAGCCTGCCCGTGCCCGTGCGCTTTATGCTCGATGACTTCGCAAATCTGCAGATCCCCCAGATCGACAACGTGCTCTCGATTATCCGAAGCCGCAACATCTGGGCAACGCTGCTGCTGCAGTCGACCAACCAGCTCGATGCGCTCTATGGCGAGGCACGCGCACGCTCCATCATGGGCAACTGCGACACGCATCTGGTGCTGGCGTTCCAGGATCCCGAGAGTGCCCGGGTATTTTCCGACCGCGCCGACGCGCTGCCCAGCACGCTCATGGCGACGCCGATCGATCGCTCGTGGCTCTTTGTACGCGGCCACACTCCCGAACAGGTCGAGCGCTTTAGGCTCGAAGACCATCCGCTCTATGGGGAGCTGCCCGAGGCGCAGCGAGGCCATGCGGAGGCCAAGATCTAGGCGCAGGGTTCTCGCAGCGCGCGTCGCCCCGGCGATGTTCCACAAAGGCCGTGCGCCCCGGGACCACGGCAAAGCAAAGGGGCCCGCATCCGATAGGATACGGGCCCCTGACTATAAGGCGCGATGCGTTAACAGCAGCGACTACTTACGGTGAGCGCGGTAGAACTCGATAAGCGCCTGGGTCGAAGCGTCCTGCTCGGCCTTGGCGGCGTCGTCGTGGAAGGCCGGGGTAATCTGCTTGGCAAGCTGCTTGCCCAGCTCAACGCCCCACTGGTCGTAGGAGTCGATGCCCCAGACCGTGCCCTCGACAAACGTGATGTGCTCGTACAGTGCGATGAGCTCGCCGAGTGCGAACGGGGTCAGCGTGTCGCCAAAGATCGAGGTCGTCGGACGGTTACCCTCAAAGCAGCGGGCCGGGACGATCTGCTCGGGCGTGCCCTCGGCACGAACCTCGTCGGCCGTCTTACCAAAGGCGAGTGCCTTGGTCTGGGCCAGGAAGTTGCCCAGGAACAGCTCGTGGACATCCTGGCCGCTGTCGGTCGCAGGGTTGGCAGTGTTGGCGAAAGCGATAAAGTCGGCCGGGACCACCACAGTGCCCTGGTGCAGCAGCTGATAGAAGGCATGCTGGCCGTTGGTGCCGGGCTCGCCCCAGAAGATCTCACCGGTATCGGAGGTCACAGCGCTGCCGTCCCAGCGGACGTGCTTGCCGTTGGACTCCATGGTGAGCTGCTGCAGGTAGGCCGGGAAGCGGTGCAGATACTGGCAGTACGGAAGCACGGCGTGGCTCTTGGAACCGAAGAAGTTGACGTACCAGACATTGAGCAGGCCCATCAGCGCGACGGCGTTGTTCTCGAGCGGGGTGTTGCAGAAGTACTCGTCGATAGCGTGGAAGCCTTCGAGGAACTGCTGGAAGCGCTCGGGGCCGAGCACGACGATCAGCGACAGGCCCACGGCGGAGTCAACGGAATAGCGGCCGCCAACCCAGTTCCAGAAACCGAAGGCGTTGGCGGGGTCGATACCGAAGGCCTCGACCTTCTCGAGTGCGGTGGAAACGGCGACGAAGTGCTTTGCCACGGCCTCGGCGTTCTGCTCATCGGAACCGTCGATGGCGCCCTGAGCCTTGAGCTGCTCGAGCATCCAGGTCTTGACCTCGCGGGCGTTGGTGAGGGTCTCGAGCGTGGTGAAGGTCTTGGAGACGATGATCACGAGCGTGGTCTCGGGATCCAGGCCCTTGAGCTTCTCGGCCTGGTCGTTGGGGTCGATGTTGGAGATGTAGCGGCAGTCGATACCGGCGTCGGCATAGGGACGCAGGGCCTCGTAGGCCATGACCGGGCCCAGGTCGGAGCCGCCGATGCCGATGGACACCAGATGCTCGATCTTCTTGCCGGTAACGCCCTTCCACTCACCGGAGCGCACACGCTCGGCAAAAGCGTACATGCGGTCGAGGACCTCGTGCACGTCGGCGACGACATCCTGACCGTCGACGATGAGCTGGCCCTTCTCGCTTGCCGGACGGCGCAGCGCGGTGTGCAGGACGGCGCGGTCCTCGGTGGTGTTGATGTGCTCGCCGGAGAACATGGCGTCGCGGCGCTCCTCGAGCTTCACCTCGCGGGCAAGATCGCACAGCAGCTTGACGGTCTCATCGGTCACCAGGTTCTTCGACAGATCGAAGTGCAGGTCACCGGCGTCAAAGCTCAGCTTGTTCACGCGCTCGGCATCGGCGGCGAACCAGGCCTTGAGGTCGATACCATCGGCCTCAAGCTTCTCCTGATGAGCCTCGAGTGCCTTCCAAGCGGCAGTCGACGTAGCATCGATAGGTGCGGCAACAGTTGCCATAGAGTCCTCCTCAGCATACGGGCGCACGCCTCCATGCGCCCGGACATTCAGATGCCACTATTCTAGCGCAGGTCAAGACTACAATCAGCGAGCGTTGCCAATCGGCCCCCAAACGGCAACCGATTAAAAAGGGACAGGCTTATTTTGGCAGGTCAAACGCTTTACCAACCAAAAATAACCCGTCCTTTTATGGCAAATATTAGGCCGCGGCGCAGATGCTACCGAGCAACTCACGCAGAGGAGACCCGATGCCCTCCAGCAGTTCGGGCGCGATAATGGCAAAAACGGGAACCTCACCGGTGCCCACGACAGCAGGCGCCTTGCCCTCCGAGAGAATGCATCCATAAGGGACAAAACCGTCTTCGCCGGCATCGAGCGCCGCCATGCGACGCGCGAGCTCGCGCGCAAAGCCAGCAGTATCGGCATCGCCAATCGCCAGGACAAAGTCCACGCCTTCGTCGGTCGCCAGGGCCACGGCTTCGTCGATCAGTTCGTCTCCCCCGTCGCCCCCAACCGAGCCGCAGCGGAAAAGTACGCGCTCGAGTAGGGCTCGATCAAGCGAGCCAAGTGCCGCCGAGACAAGCTCATCGCGCGTATGCTTGTCACCGCCCAACACGACCAGCGCCTTGGTGCCACCGTAGTGAGCGACCAATCGTCCGCACCAGCGAGCCACGTCTCCATCCACAACAAGGCGCGTCGGCATACCAAACCCGTAATTGACCATCTTTCCCACAACCCTTCCGTGCACATAGGCGGTATCAATCGTTAGGCTCATGCTACGAAGCGAGCTTTTCCGAGCTGTTTCGCACTCTTTAGAGCTGCGTTAAAACCCGATCCAACCGCACGACCATACCTACCAAAACAAACCAGTCCCTTTTTGACAGGTTTTGACGATGTCCGGACGAGCAGGTATTATCGAACAGATATTCGATAAGAACATGTGTTTGATGGGAGGACGCGTGGGGCACGAGCGTCACACCTATATCTGCATCGACCTCAAGACGTTTTATGCCAGCGTCGAGTGCGTCGACCGTGGGCTCGATCCGCTCACCACCAACCTGGTCGTTGCCGACGAATCGCGCGGACGCACGACCATCTGTCTCGCTATCACGCAGGCCATGAAGGACTTAGGTATTCACAACCGCTGCCGTCTGTTCGAGATTCCCGACGGCATCGACTACATCAAAGCAGTGCCACGTATGCAGCACTACATGGAGGTGTCGGCGCAAATCTACGGCATCTATCTGGAATACGTCAGCCCCCAGGACGTACACGTCTACTCCATCGATGAGTGCTTTATCGACGTGACGCCCTATCTGGACCTTTATCACACCGATGCGGAAGGGTTCGCTTGCACGCTGCGCGACGAGGTCTTGGCGCGCACCGGCATCACGGCGACGGTCGGCATCGGCCCCAACCTATTCCAGGCCAAGGTAGCGCTCGATATCACCGCCAAGCACGTACCCAGCCGCATCGGCATACTCGACGACGAGACCTTTCGCAAAGAGATCTGGCCCCATCGTCCCATCACCGATATCTGGGGCATCGGCCCCGGCGTGGCAGCACGACTCGAAAAGTATGGCGTCTACGACCTGATGGGTGTCGCCGCACTCGACGAGAACCTGCTCTACGACGAGCTCGGCGTCAATGCCGAATATCTCATCGACCACGCCTTTGGGCGCGAGCCGACAACCATCGCCGATATCCAAGCCTATCGCCCACAAGCAACTTCGACCACCACAGGACAGGTGCTCTCGAAGGGTTATGCCTACGAGCAAGCCTACACCGTCTTGCGCGAGATGGTCGACAACGCCGTGTTGGACTTGGTCGATAAACACGTGGTCTGCGACAGCATCTCGCTCTTTGTGGGCTACGCGAGCGAGCGAGCCGACATACGCCGCCTCGACGCCAGCGGTACAGCGCAATATGTGGACGGATGCGGGCACCTGCGCTCGAGCACATCGAGTATCGAACCTACCGCAACCGCCGGCCCCGAGCTCGCGCCCCGTGCTCCCAAGCCCGTCCAGCGCGATGACGAACGGCGTCGCCTAGTGCGCGAAGCGCAAGCAATCGATGGCATCTTTGTGGGAGAGCATGGCGGCAAACCGCGTGGTGGCTATGCCGCACTCTTTGCGCACTCCAACGCCTCGCGAAAGCTGCCCGAGCGTACCAATTCGTTCAAGAAGATCATGGGCTATTTCGATGAGCTCTGGGCGCAGACTGTCGATCCCAAACGACCGGTCAAGCGCATCAACCTGGGATTTGGCAACCTCATGCCCGAGGAATTTGCCACCATCGATCTGTTCAGCGATATCGAGGCCGATGAGCGCGAGCGCGACCTGGCGCGCGCCGTCCTGGCCGTGAAAGGCAAGTACGGCAAGAACGCTCTCGTCAAGGGATTAAGCTTTACCGCCGGCGCCACCGCGCGCGAACGCAACGATCAGGTAGGAGGACATCGTGCCTAAGTCCCAACAACAGCCGATGCGGCCACCGACGCCTTTTGAACGTCTAGCGGACCCCGAGGGAAGACGTCGATCCGCCGACCCCAAGCTCACCGCCAACGGCGCCGTCCGTGCCGGCCGTGCCGCGCAGTTTATGCCCTTTGCCGCCCTCACGGGATACTACGAGCTCGTGCGCAAGCAGGAAATCACCGTCGAGCCAAAACGTGAGCTCACGGAAGAAAAAGCCCTCGTACTTTCTAAAAAGCTCGAGGGTCTCAAACGTGGCGACTTGGTTCGCGTCACCTATTACGATACATACGGCTACCGCAGCCGCACCGGCATCCTCGACGAGGCGCTCCCCGCCTTCAAGCTCCTCAAGCTCCGAGACATCGCCATCGACTTCGACGACATCCAAGACATCGAACTGCGCGGACGAGCCTAGCCAAGGAAGCGCATCCAGGGCGGCGCTTACAGCGTCATGACGTAGTAGCCCGCGTCTTTCACGGCCGTCTCGAGGACACCACGATCAACCGGCTGTTTAGAGCGCACACGTGCCGTGTGATCCGCATACGTCACCGTTGCCCACACGCCATCCAGCGCATTCAGGGCATTGGCCACGTTCTGAGCGCAGCCGTCACAGCTCATGCCGCCGATGAGCAGCTCATCGCTATAGGGATAGTGCGATGCATCGGTATCCACCACAACAACCTTTTTGGTTTTCTTGCCGCTCGTACCATCGCTGCAACAACTCTTCCCGTGTGTCGAAGCGGCAATGCGACGCAGTCCAAAAAACATGCCGACGGCAATGACGGCCAGCACGATGAGATTCGCAGGGTTGAGCAAGTCACTCATGCGTTCCCCTTTCAAGTAGCCCTATCTAGATACCCCCATGGGGTGTTCCCATCTTAACCCAAAATCATGTCCGTTCGGTCAATTAGTTTCCCTCTTCAAACTTTTTAGTTGACCAAGGCTTACTTTCGTGTATAAGTTTTCCTAGGCTAACAGTTTAGATCCGTAAGGAGCGCCTTGACTCGTACCATAGACATCCCAACGTTTCAGGCAGCAGTCGTGCGCAACTGCCCCCCCACGCTCGCGGGCATCAAGCCGGCATCACTCTTTACCTATCCCGGCGTCTACGCCAACCAAAACGGAAAACCCGGCGTCGCTCAAATCGAAGAGCGACGCTCTCGCCTGCTCGCCGTCATAGCCCAATGCAACCGCGAGCTCCAGCCGCTCGGGATCCATATGAGCGTTTTGGTCTGGCGCCCCTGCGGAGCGCTCATCTATGTGTACCGCCCTGCGGACCTTATGCGATATCTCTCCGACCCCCGCGCCGCGACGGCGCTTGTCGCCGAAGGCTACGATGTCCACAACCTGCTCGCATCCCTGGTGCATCTCGCCGCGCGCATCACGCTGGCAAGCAGCAATGCCGCAGAAAGCGCCTATGACGGCAGTGTCTGCGCACTCGCGCGAAATAGGCACTGCGATACGGGGTGCATGTGCGAGTTCCCCCACGAAATTGGCTATTTTTTGGGCTATCCCTACGAAGATGTCCATCAGTTTATCGTCCAGCACGGCGAAAACTATAAGGTCTTTGGCGCCTGGAAGGTATACACAAACGTTGAGCAGGCGCTCACGACCTTCGATTCCTATCGCGCATGCACGCAATACCTTACCTACATCTATCAACAGGGCTGCACCCTGGGACAACTTGTCCAGGCAACCCGATAGAGCATACAAAACGCGGCCACACGCCGCACAACCGAAAGGAAAACATATGAGCAAGATCGCCGTCGTCTACTGGAGCGGCACGGGCAACACCGAGGCCATGGCAAACCTCGTCGCCGAAGGCGCCACGTCCGTGGGCGCCGAGACTGAGGTCATCCCCTGCGCCGACTTCTCTGCCGACAAGGCCGCCGAATATGATGCCTTCGCCCTCGGCTGCCCCGCCATGGGCTCCGAGGAACTCGAGTACGATGAGTTCCAGCCGATGTGGGATGAGGTCAAGGAGACTCTCGGCGACAAGAAGGTCGTCCTCTTTGGCTCCTATTCGTGGGCCGAGGGCGAGTGGATGGACAACTGGAAGGCCGACGCCGACGAGGCCGGCGTCAACGTCGTGGACTCCACCATCTGCTACGACGCGCCCGACGACGAGGGCGAGACCGCTTGCAAGGCCCTCGGAGCCGAGCTCGCGTAACGAACCCAGGGCCTCCAAGAGAGCCTGCATCAAAGCGCATCCCCATCCCTACAAAAGAGCGGGGCTGGATTCAAGTCCAGCCCCGCTCTTTTGTAACGGCAGTTACATCAACCGGCTACGAGATATTGCCCAAGAACGCCTTGGTGCGCTCGCTCTTGGGGTGGTCGAAGACCTCGCTCGGCGTACCCTCTTCCACAATGACGCCGCCGTCCATAAAGACGACGCGGTCGGCGACATCGCGGGCAAAGCCCATCTCGTGCGTCACGACGATCATGGTCATACCGTCGTGCGCCAGGTCGCGCATGACGCCCAGGACATCGCGCACGAGCTCAGGGTCGAGCGCCGAGGTGGCCTCGTCAAAGAGCATGACGTGCGGGTTCATCGACAGGGCGCGGGCGATGGCAACGCGCTGCTGCTGGCCGCCCGAGAGCTGGCTCGGCATAAAGTCGATACGCTCGGCAAGACCGACCTTGGTCAGCTCCTCGACGGCAATCTTCTCGGCCTCTTCCTTGCTGCGCTTGAGCACCTTCTGCTGCGCGAGCATGACGTTCTTTTTGACTGAGAGGTGCGGGAACAAATTGAACTGCTGGAACACCATACCCAGATGCGTGCGCACCTTGTTAAGGTCGACGCCTTTGGCGCACACGTCCACACCCTCGACGATAATCGAGCCGCTCGTGGGATGCTCCAGACGATTGATGCAGCGAAGCATCGTCGACTTGCCCGAGCCCGAGGGGCCCAAGACCACAACGACCTCACCCTTGTGCACATCCAGATCGATATCGCGCAGGACCACGTTGTCGCCAAAGGCCTTCTGGAGGTTCTTGATGCTGACGACGACCTCGTTCGAGTTATTGGTTTCGCTCATGATAGGACCTCCTTACAGACCGGCGATGTGATCGGCAGGCGTCGCGACAACCTGTCCGGCGCTCTTGGCGGGACGCTTCTTCTTGGTCTCGGCCGTGTCCAAAAGCCTCGCCTCAAGACCGCTCACCAAGCGAGCGAGCGGCAGGGTGATGACCAGATAGAACAGGGCGGCAACCACGTACGGTGTAATGGAGCCCGTCGTGGCCACGATGGTACGGGCGTTCATGACGATTTCGACCACGCCCACGGCCGCAAGCAGAGACGTATCCTTGTAAAGCAGGATAAATTCACTGGTCAGCGTAGGCAGGACATTACGGAACGTCTGCGGAATCATGACATAGAGCAGCGTCTGGAACGCGTTCATGCCCAGCGAACGAGCAGCCTCGTTTTGGCCCTTGGGGATCGATTGAATACCGGCACGGAAGATCTCACACAGGTACGCAGACGAGTTCATGGCCATGACGATGACGCCGAGCACGTAGTCATCAACCTTGACGCCGGCAAGCGGCAGACCGAAGAACGCGATATAGATCTGCAGGAACGCCGGCGTACCACGGATGATATTCACATAGATGCCGGCAAGGCAACGAAGGATGCGCGACTTGGAAATGCGCATGAGCGATAGGGCGAAACCGAAGGGAATTGCCAGCGGAAACGCCACAAGCACGATCGAAAGCGACATGAGGAAGCCCTTGAAGACGATCGGCAGGCTTTGGACCAAAATGACCGGGTTCAAGAACAGGCGCAGGAACATATTGGAGTTCCAAGCCTCGACCCACGGCTGCTCCTTAAGATCGGCCAAGAAGTTATCGAAGGCCGTCACACCCTTGATCTCCACCGACGGAATCTTGGAGATCTTCTTGGTCGAGCCATCGGCCAAAGTGTAGGTGCCGCTAAAGGCCTCATCGCCGCCCTCGACGGGGAAGGTCACGCCGTAAACCTCGACACGGAAAAAGCCGCCGGCAGGCGCCGTCTCGCCAAAATCAATCTTGAGCGTCTGGCCGTCAGCCTTGCACGTGGGCTTCATGGGCGTACGATCCATGAGGTCCTCGCCCGAGAGCATCGTCAATCGCGTGTCATCGGTACCAAACGTCGTGCCGTCGACAAACGTCAGCGAAAGACCGCTCAGCTCCTCGTCGGCATCGGCCTGAACTTCCCAGGTAATGCGCGTCTCGGTGCCGCCGACCACATCGCTGCCCGAACCGGTGTTGGGTCGGGCGGTAATCTTTGCGGTCTCAAGCGCCTGGGCGGTCGTGGGCGCATATGCCCCCGCGCACACCAGCGCAAGCGCCACGGCCATGACGCAGACTAGCTTTTGGAGCAAGGCGGACAGTGGAAAACGCTGCTCCGCGGCCCCTTTGTTCAGTCGAGACAAGGTGGCTCCTATCGTAGAAGTTGCCGGCAAAACGAGACGGAAACGCTCTCCGTCAAGAGAAGCGCAAAGGCCCTCTCCGCAAAACGGAAAGGGCCCGCGCGCAATCAAGTAGTTATTTTACTTGATATTGTACTTAGCCATGAGGGCGTCGACGGTACCGTCGTCGGTCAGGTCCTTGATGGCCTGGTTGATGTCGTCCTTGAGCTTGGTGTTGCCCTGGTTGATGGCGATGGCGTACTCCTCGCCGGTGCTGATCTGCTTGATGGTCTGGCAGGTGTTGAACTGCTCGGCGGTCAGCTGGCTGGCAACGGAGCGGTTGGTAACTACGGCGTCGCCCTTATCGGACTGCAGAGCGCTGAAGCACTCGGTGGCGTCCTTGTAGGGGACGATCTTGGCCTTCGGGAAGTTCTCCTGGGCAAAGGCCTCGGCGGTCGAGCCAGACTGGACGATGATGGTAGCGTCGGCGTTGTTGAGCTTCTCGCTGAAGTTATCGGCCGTGATGTCGGTGTTATCGACCTTGGTCACGATAGCCTGATCGTCCATGTAGTAGGAATCAGAGAAAGTGACTTCCTTCTCACGCTCGGGCGTGTCGGTGATAGCCGCGATGGAAACGTCATACTTGGCGCCCGAAGCGACGCCCGGAACCAGCGTGTCAAAGTCATTGTTGACATACTCGACATCCAGGCCCAGCTTGTCGCCGATAGCCTTGATGAGCTCAAGGTCAAAGCCCTGATAATCGCCGTTGTCATCCTTGTACTCAAACGGAGCGTACTCGGCAGAGGTGCCGACGGTCAGCGTACCGTCCTTGACGAGCGCGTACTCCTTGGAGCCGTCGACCTTCTCGACCTTAGCGTCGTCAGAGCTGCTGGAACCGGCATCAGAACCAGAGGTGGCGTTGGACGAGCCGCAGCCCGTCAGAGCAAGGGCGAGCGCCATAGCACCCGTGGCGGCAAATGCGCCAAGCTTCTTCAGCTTCATAATCAGTCTCCTTCCGGTGACCTCGTTTGATTCAGAGGTCTGCAAAAACTGTTGGCTATTATGCACCCGGAATTACGAATCTGCAATGAGAAAACTGATTGAAACAAACCCATAACGTGAATTGAATACTCTACTTTGTGACAGTCATTACTGCTGCAATAACCTTAATAGTCTAATTTCAGCTGCATAACCTGCAAGTTCGTTCGGAGTCTCCAAAATAAACGGCAGCGAACGCAAACGGCCATTCGATACAATATTCTGCATAACCTGCATACCGCCACCAAATTCCTCGCTGCCAAGGTATCCCTTGCCGATGCACTCGTGACGATCTTTATGGGCGCCGCAGGGGTTCTTCGAATCGTTGATGTGTACGGCATGCAAGCGATCGATACCCACCACGCGGTCGAACTCGTCGAGTACGCCGTCCAGATCATGGATGATGTCGTAGCCGGCATCGCTCACATGGCAGGTGTCCAAACAAACGCCCAGCTTATCGGACAGCTCTGGGCACTTGGCGGCAACGCCCTCGATAATGCACGCCAGTTCTTCAAAGCTACGGCCCACCTCGGTGCCCTTGCCGGCCATGGTCTCGAGCAATACCGTCGTCTGCTGTCCCTCAAACATCACCTGGCACAGCGTGTCGACAATCATCTGAATGCCGGCGTCTGCCCCCTGTCCCACATGCGCACCGGGATGAAAATTGTAGTAGTTGCCGGGCAGTGCTTCCATGCGCTGCAGATCCTCGGCCATGGCTCCAGGGCAAACTCGCGCGCTCGCTCCTTAGCGGAGCAGGGGTTATAGGTATACGGGGCATGCGCCACCAGCGGTCCAAAGTCGTTTTGCGCCATAAGCTCGCGCAGAGCCGCCACGTCATCCATGTCAAGGTCTTTTGCCTTGCCACCGCGCGGGTTGCGCGTAAAGAACGCAAAGGTATTGGCGCCAATGGACAACGCCGTCTCTCCCATTGCCCGATAGCCCTTCGTCGTCGAAAGATGACATCCGATCGTCAGCATCTCCAACTCCCCCTCATCAGTTGCGGTGAAATACGGTCTATTGGTGCCTTATTTTGGCGCAAACAGACCGTATTCCACCGCAAGTTATAAAAGGGGCATCAGAGATGTGGGCCGCCAGGCACCACGGGCGCCGGCGTCATGATCCCCTACGCGTCAGCGCCAAGTCCTAGAGGGCTAGACGGATTGCATCGATAATGCGCGCGCAGCGCTGCGTGGCGGCAAGGGGCATGACGGGACTCTCGAGTTTCCCCGCCCGGATGAGCTGGGTCGCATGCTGGATTTCGCCGTAGAAATCATCAACCTCAAATGGTGCATCGATTTCGAGTACTCGACCGTCGGAATACTTCACATGGGCGAGCTCGGGGCGATGGAGACGCTCGATTTCCAACGAGCCTCGCTCACAGGCAATCGTTAAGCGGCTTTCATATGTTGCTTTGCCGTCGCACACCATATGAATGGGTATACCGCCGACGCTCATACGGATCTCGTCGGCCCAATCGACGCGGCCGCCTGATACGTCACGCCAGCGAACTTCACGGGATGAAACCTCGCACGCGCCCGCGAGCAAATCCTCAAACCAACCGACCGCATAGCAGCCCATGTCATATAGACAGCCGCCCTGCAACGAATCAAGCAGATAGCCCGAAGGAGGCTCGCCGTAATCGAGCTTTTGCACGCTTTCAATCGAGACAATACGGCCAAGCTCACCCGACGCAAGCAAGTCCTTCACGCGAGTGCGCATCGGACAAAACCGATTCTTCATCGCCTCCATAAACAGCACGCCGCGCTCACGAGAGGCGGAGGCAATCGAGAGAGCCTCTTCCTCACTCAAAACGGCCGGCTTTTCGCACAGCACGGCCTTTCCGGCGCGCAGCGCGCGACAGGCCCAACGCGCATGCATGCCATGCGGAAGAGCCAAGTAGATTGCGTCGACATCGGTGTCGGCAATCAGCGCGTCATAAGCCGCATTGCCGTTATCGTCGACCGAGGCATGGCCATGCGCAGCATCGATCGAAAACGCTCGGCAAAATTCCTCGACATGTGCAGGAGTGCGGCCGGCCGCAGCCACCAGCCGTGCCCCGTCGACCTTCTTGAGCGACGGGGCAAATCGATGAGAAATGTGCCCAGCGCCCAAAATGCCCCAACGAACCTCACGCGAATCATTACGTAAACCTCGGTCACCCACGATAGCCTCCCATCAGTTGCGGTGAAATAGTTCCTGTTGATGCCTTATTCTGCCGCAAACAGGAACTATTCCATCACAAGATATAAAAGGGTCATGAGGAGCGAGTTTTGCCGAAGACTTTAAGCATGGCCGTTACGGGGCCCGGCTGGAAGCGCCGGCGCACGTCATCGAGACGCTCGGGGATATCGATATGCTGCGGGCAGTGGCGCGCGCATTTGCCGCACTTGACGCAATTGCTCGCCAGCTTGGCCTCGCTTGTGCGCACCGCACTCGCCGTAAAGTATTGCGACAGCCCCGTAAACCAGCTGTGCGCATAGCTCGCGTTGTAGGCGGCAAAGCAGCCGGGAATGTTGATACCCTTGGGACATGGCATGCAGTAGCCGCATCCCGTGCAGGGCACGCGATTCGATTTTTCAAACTCATCCAGCACGTGCGCGATCGTGTCGAGCTGGTTGGCAGTCATCGAATTCGGCAACGCGAGGTCTGCCAGTGACGAGTTCTCATCCACCTGCGCGGTATCGGTCATACCAGAAAGCAACATGGTCACCTGGGGATGATTCCACACCCACGAAAGACCCCAGGCGGCAGGAGTGCGCAAATGCGGGTCACGGGCACTATCGAGCACAGCGCGGGCCCGTGGCGGCAGCTTGCCCGCTAAACGCCCGCCCAGCAGCGGCTCCATCACAAACACCGCGAGGCCTCGCTCGGCGGCGGCCATGAGCCCCGCTGTTCCCGCCTGATATCGCTCTCCAGCGTAATTGTACTGGATCTGGCAAAAGTCCCACTCATATGCATCGAGCATCGTCAGGAAGTCCGCTGCGCTGCCGTGGTACGAAAAACCAATCTGGCGAATACGCCCCGCCGCCTTTTGACGCGCGATCCAGTCCTCGATGCCCAACGCCACCACGCGCTCCCACTGCGCAGGCGAGGTGATGTTGTGCATAAGGTAATAGTCGATATGGTCGGTCTGCAGGCGGCGCAGCTGCTCGTCGAAAAACCGATCGAAATCCTCCGCGCATTTGCACGAAGCATGCGGCAGCTTGGTTGCGAGCAAAACCTGGTCGCGCAAGCCCAGGCGTTCAAGCGAAGCGCCCACGCAAGCCTCGTTGCCGGGATAGAGATAGGCCGTGTCCAGATAATTAATCCCCTGCTCCACCGCACGGGAGATGATGGCATCGGCCGTCTTCGCATCGGGGTGTCCCGGCGCACCGGGAAACCTCATGCAGCCCAGACCCAGAGCGGATATTCGGTTACCACTTTTAGGGTCAACGCGGTATTGCACGGCCCCTCCCCTCCCATCGAAACCCTGACAAGGCGAAACAAACCCGTCACGTCATCGAAACACATCGGAATCGCAATTGAGAACGTATCGTAACGCAGCAGAAATCGAGCCGTCACGGCACCGCTTTAACATCAGCAAAAAGCCCGATGAAAGGAGCCGGGCATGACCACGCGCGTGTCTTTGCGGTCTGCCCTGCAGCGTAGCGTCCAGGCAAACGTTTCTTTTTTATAACAGCCGCCCCGCGCACCCATCAATCACCCCGGCAGCATACAATCCATCAGGCGCCCCTTACGCGGGCGCCTTTTACATGGGGAGATGATTCACATGCAGATCAACAAGGTCGCCTTTATCGGCAAGGGCGGCGTCGGCCTGCTCTACGGCAGCATGATCGCCCGGGCGCTCGGCAACGACGCCGTCGAATACGTCATGGATGATGCCCGTTTTGAGCGTCATGCGAACGACGCGCTCACCGTCAACGGCAAGCCCTGCGATCTCACGTCCGTCCGTGCCAGCGAGGCGACGCCCGCCGATCTGGTCATCCTGACAGTCAAGACCACCGGTCTCGACCAAGCACTCAAGACTATGGAGCGCGTCGTGGGACCCAACACGCTCATCGCCTCGCTGTGCAACGGCATTACGAGCGAGCAAAAGATTGCCGAACGCTTTGGCTGGGAGCATACCGTTCTTGGTATCTGCCAGGGCATGGACGCCGTGTTTCTCAACGGCGCGCTCACCTTTACCAATGCGGGCGAAATCCGCTTTGGCGCGGCGGCCGGCACGAACCCCGCAACCATCACCGCGATCAACGAGCTCTATACGCGCTGCGGCATCGCCCATACCGTCGAGGACGACATCGCCCACCGCATGTGGGCCAAACTCATGCTCAACGACGGCATCAACCAGACCTGCATGGCCTACGGCGGGACCTACGGAAGCGCCACGGAGCCGGGCTCCGAGCAGCGTCGCTGCTTTGTTTCCGCCATGCGCGAAACGCTTGCGGTCGCCAACGCCGAGGGCGTTGAACTGACCGAGGCAGACCTGACGCAAATGGTGCACCTCATCGAGGGAATCGACCCCGCCGGTATGCCCTCGATGGCTCAAGACCGCATCGCAAGGCGCAAAACCGAGGTTGATGAGTTCGCGGGCACCATCTGCCGCCTCGCAGCCAAACACGATATCCAGGCACCGCAAAACGAGTGGCTCTATCGGCGCATCCGCGATATCGAGAAAAGCTGGTAGCGCCAACGCGCCGCATTCAACAGCCTTAACAGCAAAACCGCCGCAAGGGAACCTTTCCCCTGCGGCGGTTTTCATCTTCGTCTATGACCGGCGGCCGATCTCACAACAGTTAACGTTGCGACCCCGGCACCTCGTCCTCATCGTCGCGGCAAAGAACCACGCCCGCGCTTCCCAGCAGTGCGGCCGCGATCAGCGCGCCGACCACGATTGGAGCAGCCCCGCATGACCCCTGCATGCCCGCAACGAGCGCGGCCGTAGGACCAAGGCAGCCAAGCACCAATGCGACGGCGGCAACGGCGATATCTCGAGCGTTCACAAGACCACTTCCTCCAAGAGAAAGACCTTAATTCTCATGAACTAGTGTGCCTTGCGCCCATATGCACGGCGTACTGCCACGGTAAGCGCTCTGTTAACTCAAGCACGCACAAAAAACGGGCGCCCTTACGTTGCCCAAAGGCTCGGTAAAGACGCCCGCCCGTCATGTCCTATTGGCTTATGGCAGATTACCAACCGGTATAGTAGTCGGTGGTTCCGGCGGCGCAGCCGGAGTCATAGACCTTGCACTCGCCCTTGGAACCGGTAAACGTGGAGCCTTGGGCCTTATCACCCGCGGCCACGACGTAGTAACCATCGGAATCGCGCCAAAAGCCCTCGGAATCCTGCGTCCATTCGCCCGTGCGGTGGTGATACAACACGTTGCTGCTGTAATAAGTCTCGCGGCGGCCATTATAGTTATTGACGCCGCTCGAGCGCGTCAGGCCCGAGCCGTTCGCGTAATACGCAGCAGACGCGTAAGACGAGCCGGAGCCGGCGTTGTAATACGAAGCCTGAACGGCCTCAGCGGCCTCGGCGGCTTCCGCCTCGGCGGCCGCAGCCTCGATAGCCTCGCGCTTAGCATCCTCGAGCGTCGCGCGCAGCTCATCGAGCTCGGTCGACTTGGCGTCGACCTCCCCCATCGTCAGCAGGCTACCCGCGCCGTCGATGCATTCTTGAAGCACGGCGCGCTCGTCATCGGTGGCATAGTCGCCATACATGTTCATGATAATTTGAGCGCGAACTTCCAAAGAGTCGCGCTTGGCCCCCATGGAGGCGTTCCACTCCTGCATGGAGCCAAAACCGTCGCCGCGATAATCGACGGGCTGCATCAACGTGGTCTCGGAGGGCGCGGACCCAACCGCGTCGGACAGCGTCGCCGCGTGGGCCTCGGTTACGCCGGCACCCACCAAAAGCGCCACGGCAAGCGTGGCAGAAAGGGCGGCGGCCTTCGGTTTTCGTGAATCGATCCTCATGTAGCTGGAAACCTCCGTAGTGCGTTTTTGCTGCGTTTGAGCTGTGTGTGATTCGATCGCGCTGCATAGTACCCCGAGCAAATCGCGACCTGCGGTTTTACTCAAAAGGCGCACGTCAATTGCGTAAAACTCACATCCTCTCAACAGGAGTTTTCCACAACTCGAATGCATAAAGCGTGCCAAAAACCCTGTTTTTGCACCCTCTCTATGCAAAAAAGGCGCCTGTGCGACCATTGTTCGCACAGGCGCCTTGAGCAGGCATTTTATGCAGTTATACCTATCGAGTCGCAAGGGGTCCTTGCACAAGTCGCCCTACTCGTCCAGTGCGGCAAAGGCCTGCTTCAAATCCCAAATGATGTCCTCGGCGTTCTCGGTACCGATGGAAAGTCGAATCGTGGAGGGCGTAATGTTCTGCTCGGCAAGCTCCTCGGCAGAGAGCTGGGAGTGCGTGGTGGTAGCCGGGTGCACGACGAGCGACTTGACGTCGGCCACGTTGGCGAGCAGCGAGAAGACCTGCAGGTGGTCGATGAACTTCCAGGCAGCCTCCTGGCCACCCTTGATCTCGAAGGTGAAGATCGAAGCGCCGCCGCGGGGGAAGTACTTCTGATAGAGCTCATGGTCGGGGTGCTCGGGCAGGCTCGGGTGGTTCACCTTGGCAACGTGGCTGTCGCCGGCAAGGAACTCAACGACCTTCTTGGTGTTCTCGACATGGCGGTCGACGCGCAGCGACAGGGTCTCGGTGCCCTGGAGCAGGACCCAGGCGTTGAACGGGCTGATGCAGGCGCCCTCGTCACGCAGCAGGATAGCGCGGACATAGGTTGCGAAGGCGGCGGGACCGGCAGCCTCGGCAAACGAGACGCCATGGTAGGAGGGGTTGGGCTCGGCGATCTGCGCATACTTGCCGCTCGCCTTCCAGTCAAAGTTGCCGCCATCGACAATCACACCGCCCAGCGAGGTGCCGTGGCCGCCGATGAACTTGGTTGCGGAGTGGACGACGATGTTGGCGCCGTGCTTCAGCGGACGGAAGAGGTACGGAGTGCCGAAGGTGTTATCGACAACAACCGGAAGGCCATGCTTCTTGGCGACCTCGGAGATAGCGTCGATGTTGGGAATATCGGAGTTGGGGTTACCGAGCGTCTCGAGGTAAATGACCGTGGTGTTGTCCTTGATGGCGCCCTCGACCTCGTCCAGGTTATGGGCATCGACGAAGGTGGTCTCGACGCCAAACTGGGAGAGCGTGTGCTCCAGCAGGTTGTAGGAACCGCCGTAGATGGTCTTCTGGGCGACCACGTGGTCACCGGCCTGGGCAAGAGCCTGCAGGGTATAGGTGATGGCGGCGGCGCCAGAGGCGACGGCGAGGCCAGCAACGCCGCCCTCGAGCGCGGCAATGCGGTCCTCGAAGACGCCTTGGGTGGAGTTGGTCAGACGACCGTAGATGTTACCGGCGTCGGCAAGACCAAAGCGGTCAGCAGCATGCTGGGAGTTGCGGAACACATAGCTCGTGGTCTGGTAGATAGGCACGGCACGGGAGTCGGATGCAGGATCGGCGCTCTCCTGGCCAACGTGCAGCTGCAGGGTATCGAAACCAAAGGTATGCTCGGGGTTGTTGATGAACTGGCTCATGATGATCTCCTTGATCAAATAGAAGTAAATAAGAGTAAGAGAAGTAAGTCGCTGTCTCCTGATCACGCCGACGGGCGCAAACAGGAGCCCGGCATTCGTCTTAGTAAGCAGTTCATATGCGGTCCTCCTTTCGCATCCCGGTCCGTGGTCGGCTTAATTACCTACCTCCTTTGTGTGTTTTGAATAGTACGAGCATTGTTTCGCTCGGTCAATCACTTAAAAGCACTAACCTGTTATCTGTTTTTTAGATAGCTATCGAAAGGACGGGCGCCGATGACCCTCCAACAGCTTCGTTTTCTGATCGCCGTGGCAGAGTCCGGCTCAATCAACGCCGCAGCTCAGCGCCTCTATACCGCTCAGTCCAACATCTCAAACGCCGTCAAAAGCCTGGAACAGGAGCTCCATCTGGAGATCTTTACGCGCTCTAGCCGCGGTGTTGCACTCACCAACGACGGCACCGAGCTTTTGGGCTATGCGCGCCAGGTCGTAGAGCAGGCCGACATGCTCGAGGCACGCTACGAGGACGGCGGTACCCCGCAAGCCCGCCTTGCCATCTCGGCCCAGCACTACGCCTTTTCGGTCGAGGCCTTTGTCAACGTGGTCGAGCGCTGCCGCGACAGCAAGTTCGAGTTCATCATGCGCGAGACCACCACATCGCAGATTATCGATGACGTCCGTGCATTTCGCAGCGATATCGGCATTCTGTATCTAGATGATTTTAACGCCCGCGTTCTGCAGAAGGCCTTCGCCGATGCCCGCGCGAGCTTCCACCCCCTCTTCGACGCGACGGTCCACGTCTTCGTTAGCGAACGCCACCCGCTCGCACGCCGCCCTCAGCTGTCCCTTGCCGACCTCACGCCCTATACGCGCTACAGCTTTGAGCAGGGAACCTCAAACTCCTTCTATTACGCCGAGGAACCCTTTAGCTATATCCCTTGCGACCGCAACATACGAATCTCAGACCGCGGAACACTTACTAACTTACTTATCACGTCGAACGGTTACACCCTGTCGACCGGTGTCCTCTCCAATGAAATGCAATGGGGTATGGCTTCGATCCCGTTAGCAGACGCCCCAACGATGCACGTAGGCTATATCATGCACGACGATCGCAAGCCCTCTCCCCTCTTGCAGCAATACCTCGACGAACTCAACCGCATCATCCATGCCGACCAACCGTCAGAAGACGGGGTAGAAATCGGAGATTGCTAGCCCCCGACGGGCATGGCGCTACAATGGTCACTCACACGAAACGTACCCAACGAAAGGAACCATGTGAAGGTCATCATCTATACCGACGGCTCGGCTCGATCTAATCCGGGACGCGGTGGCTACGGCGCCGTGCTCAAATACACCAACCCCGCCGGCAAGACCTTCACCTCCGAGCTTTCGCGTGGCTACGCCAAGACCACCAACAACCGCATGGAGCTCATGGCGGTCATCGTGGCGCTCGAGGCACTCAACCGCCCCTGCGAGGTCGAAGTCCATTCCGATTCGCAGTACGTCGTCAACGCCTTTAACAAGCACTGGATCGACGGCTGGAAAAAGCGCGGATGGAAAACTGCCAACAAGCAGCCCGTCAAGAACCGCGACCTATGGGAGCGCCTGCTTGCCGCAAAGAGTAAGCATAAGGTGGAGTTCATCTGGGTTAAGGGGCATGCCGGCCACGAGCTCAATGAGCGCTGCGACGAGCTCGCCACCACCGCGGCCGACGGGGCCAACCTCGATATCGACACCGGATTTAACGAGAGCGACCTGTAACGGCGTTTTCGCACGCTATTTCCCGCCCCCTCGCGCTACACTCATCCTGTAAACCGAACGGTACGAGGGGGATACATGCTGCGTATAGCAACCATCGGCACATCCATGATCACCGACGACTTTATCCAAGTCGTCAATGCCAACGACCAGACTGTATTCGTAGGCACGCTCTCGCGCAATGCCGAGCGCGGCGCCGCGTTTACCGCCGAGCACGGCGGCGAACGCAACTTCACCGCACTCGACGAGCTCGCGTCCGCCGACGACGTCGATGCCGTCTACATCGGCAGCCCCAACGCGCTCCATCACGAGCAGGCGCTCGCCTGCATCGCCGGTGGCAAGCATGTCATCGTCGAGAAGCCCTTCTGTGCCACCGAAGCGCAGGCGCTGGAAGTCTTCCGCGCTGCCGAGGCAGCAGGTGTCGTGGCCCTCGAGGCCATGCGCCCGCTTCACGACCCCGCCTTCCACGCCATTGAGGACGCTCTGGGCGAAATTGCGCCCATTCGCCGCGCCTCACTGCGCTTTGGCAAGTATTCCTCACGCTACAACGAAATCCTCGCTGGACGCGCCACCAATATCTTCGACTGCAATATGGCATCGGGTTCCCTCATGGACATTGGCGTCTACGCCGTCGAGCCCATGGTCGAGATTTTCGGCATGCCCTCCGGCCTTACGAGCATGACTACTCTACTCGACCCCACCACGCGACAGCTCACGCACGGCCCCATCGATGGCTGCGGTTCCATCCTCGCCAGCTACGGCGGTGGCCGTATCTCCGTCGAGCTCGCGCACTCCAAAATTACGAATGACCTGCTGCCCTCGCAGATCGAAGGCGAGCGTGGCACTATCCAGATTGACCATCTGTCCACGCCCCGCAACGTCCGCATCGACTATCGCGGCGACGTCGTACGCGGCTCGGCGACCGAGGCACCGCGCGAACAGGGCGACAACGGCCGCGTGCTCGACCTGCCCAAATCGAGCAACACTATGGAATACGAACTCACAGACTTTATCACCGCCATCGGCGGCATCGATAACGTTAAGGAAGAGATTTGGGAGACCCCGGCGGGACGCCACGAGCTCGGCCACTACCGCGATGTCACGCTCGTCTCACTGCGCATCATGGATGCCGTGCGCCAGCAGGCCGGCATAACCTTCCCGGCCGACGCAGGCAAGCAGGCATAGCGATGGGCCTCTTCGATACGTTCTTCTCCAGCGTCACCAGCGGCAGTCGAGAGCCTCAAAAACCGTCAAACGTCGAGCTCGAGCTGCGCCGCAGGCTTACCGTACTCGCAAGCGACGAGGCCACTCAAGACACTCCCCTGCGCTATTTCCTGCGCTGGGCGGGGCAAGTCCAAGGCGTTGGTTTTCGCTTTACCAACACCAACCTCGCGCAGGCACGCGCACTCACCGGCTGGGTGCGTAACATGGAAGACGGCTCAGTCGAGATGGAGATACAGGGAGCTCCGGCAAACATCCTATCTCATCTCGAGACGCTTCATGCCTCCTACGAGCGCATGGGAACGCGTTTTCGCCTCGTAGACGCCCAGGTCCGAGCCCCACTTGCCAATGAAGACGGTTTCACTCCTCATTATTAGTATTGTGTGCTAAATACGGTATCATTTACCTACGACCGTTGATAGAAAAGAGGCGAGGCGCATGGCGGTGCAAAGAAGGAATACCAAGCAGCGAAAGCTGGTTCTTGACGCCGTGCGCCAAAGCTATAACCATCCCACCGCCGACGAAATCTACAACGTCGTGCACGCGCAGGATGACAAAATCAGCCGCGGTACGGTCTACCGCAATCTCAATCTCTTGGCCGACGCCGGGGAGATTCTCTCCATCAAGACGCCGGGCGGCAGCCGCTTCGATCGCACGATCGAGCCGCATGCGCATATCATCTGCACCTCGTGCAGCCGCGTCATCGATGTGCCGCTCCCCTTCGATGCCCAGCTCGACGCCAAGGCGTCCGAGCAAATCGGCTGGAACGTCACCTCGCACTACACCATCTTCGAGGGTCTCTGCCCCAACTGTAGGTAGATTTTGGGACATGCCTACTCGGCAAGCAGGCGACGCAATTCTTCTTCGACCGTGCGCACGTAACGGACGCGGTCGTTGATGCCGCGCATAGAGGGATTGCAGCTCTCCATTAGACAAGGATGACCCACTACGTTGAGCATGTCGCGGTCGTTTTCGTTATCGCCAAACGCCATCATTTCGTTAGGTGAGATCCCCAGCGCGCGACCATAATCGGCAAGCGCGGACCCCTTGCCCGAATCAAAGCCGATAAAGTCGGTCCATTCGGTTCCCGATGTCATCACATCGACCCGGTCGCTAAAGCGGCGCACGAAATACTCCAGCGCTGCCGGCTGCTCCGTCTCGGGCGTTTGAAACGCAATCTTAATGACATCCTCGTCAATGTCCTCGGGACGGTCGACCACCGCCACATCGCAATGGACCTCGTAACGCAAATGGTCGATGAACGCATCGTTGCCGCTTATGGTGTAGAGGTGCCCCTCGCAGGAAAGGGTCACGTCGGCATGGGGGTAGGCGACCACGGCATTCGCGATATCCATCGCCAAGTCACGCCCCATAGAGCGCTTGACGACGGCATGCCCCTCGCTCATCACCAGGGCTCCGTTTTCGCACACATAGGCGAGCTCATCGGCCACCGGGGCAAACAGATAGCGCAAGCTCGCATATTGACGGCCGCTCGCCGGCATAAACACAATACCGCGATGATGCAGCTCATTAATGAGCTCAAAGGCCTCGGAGCGTGGCTCGCGCTCCCCAGGATGTAGCAGCGTACCATCCAAATCACAGGCGATCAGCTTGATTCCCTCAAGACCCATATGTTCCCCCAAAGCATCTCATCAACAGCAAGACGGACTTTGAATAGTTGCCTCTCAAAGTCCGTCTTACGCATACGCACGCTAGCCGCGCGCCTTCTTTACGATCGTAAAGTCGGGAGCCATACATACAACGGCATCCGCCGCGCTCGACGCAAAGCGCCGGTCCGCATCGAGTTCACGGGTAACCACCGAGAGCCGAACACCCTCGACACCCCGGAGCATGCGGCCCAAAACCGGCTGCACCGGCGTATACATGCGCACGGTATGCTCGTCCGAGTCGCCCCGGAAGAGCGGTGCGTGCATGTTGCCGATCTCCCAGCATACATGCGCAAGCGCGATCGGGTCCATGCGGTCGACTTCGACCAGATAGACCTCGGCACTGCGCAGGCGCACGACAACCGCCACGGGCACCACGCCCGAACGGTCAATGGCGAGCACGTCGCCATCGGCAAGACGACCGCCGTCGGCAGCATCCAGCCGAACATCGACCGTGCGCCCCAGCTCCGTCACGCCCACAAACGCGCATACATCAGCCTGGTCCCAATCGAGCAGTAGCTCATCGACCTCAAAGACACCGCCCAGCTCCCGGCGAAGCAAAAGCTCATAGGACGGGTCGTTGAGATTTCCGAGGCACGCTGTCGAAACCAGATTCGCAGGCATAGCCTAGTCCTCGACCTCGACGAGCTCGATATCAAAGTTGAGGTCCTTGCCGGCCAGCTCGTGGTTGGCGTCGAGCGTCACGGCCTCGGGCGTCACGTCAATGACGACGGCGGGGACAGGCATGCCGCTCGGCGTGGACAGGAAGAGCTTCATGCCCTTCTCGATCTGCTCGATGTTGGGAACCTGCTCGGCCGGGAAGGTCAGAACCATCTCGGGGTTGTGCTCGCCGTAGGCATCGGCAGCAGGAATGTGCACGGTCTTCTTCTCGCCCACCTGCATGTCGACCACGGCGGCGTCGAAGCCCTTGATCATCTGGCCGGCGCCGCAGGTGAACTCCAGCGGCTCGCCGCGATCGTAGGAGCTATCGAACTGCGTGCCATCGTCGAGCGTGCCGCGATAATGGGTCTTGACCTTCTTGCCCTGGTTGGACATGCTAACCTCCATAATAAGGGCGGCGCACAACGCGGGCCGCCATGAACATATGGCGCTAACTATACCCTAGTCATACAATTCAATGACAGTTTGCAAAGAAACGCTGCAACCGGAGGAACCATGGCATACCCCGTATTTGACCTACACTGCGACACCGCCGACCGCATCGGCTGGGCCACGCTCGATCTCGACCTGCGCTTTACCGCCGGCACCGACGGTTATTTCCCCGGCGACGAGACACATCCGCAGGATTTCGACCTCATCGAGGGCAACGCCTGCGCCATCTCGCTCGCAAAGATCGGCAACACGCCGTGGGCACAGTGCTTCGCCACGTTTGTCCCCGACGAGATTCCCACCGCCCACGCCGCGCGCTTCCAGGCGCAAATCATGGCGCACATGAGCGGCCAGGCCATGCTCAACCACGACCGCATGGTCAACGTACGCAGCACCGCTGACATTCGCCCTGCACTCAAAGACGGCAAGGTCGCTTGCATCCACACCATCGAAAACGCCACGTTCTTTGCCGAGGACCCCGCGCTGATCGAGGTGCTCAAGAGCTTGGGCGTACTCATGTCATCACTCAGCTGGAACGCGCAGGGACCGCTCGCGAGCGGACACGATACCCACGCCGGCCTCACCGCCGCCGGCATCGAGGCGCTTACGCAGATGGAGCACGCCGGCATGGTACTCGACGTCTCCCACCTCAACGATGAGTGCTTTGACGAGGTTGTCGCCCACGCCACGCGTCCCTTCATCGCCAGCCACTCCAACTCCCGTGCGGTTTGCGGCGTCAAGCGCAACCTCACCGACGACCAGTTCCGCACCATTCGCGACATGGGCGGTATCGTCGGCCTCAACTACTGCAGCGAGTTCCTTTCCAACGGCGCAACCGACAAGACCGCCGCAGACGTCACCTTCGACCAGCTGGCGGCACATATCGAGCACTGGCTCGACCTGGGCGGCGAGGACGTCATCGCGCTCGGCGGCGACTGGGACGGTGCCACGGTGCCCGCTTTCCTCTCCGATGCCAGCAAGATGCCCGAGTTCCAGAACATGCTCTCCAAGCATTTTGGCAAGACCGTGATGCAAAAGCTCTGCAGCGACAACGCGCTTGCCTTCTTTGAGCGTTATTAATTTCACATCCCTTGAGCGGGCCGGCATGCCGAACGGTCGACATGCCGGCCCGTCCCCAATCTGAAGGACCGCTTTTGACGCAGCAGTTTACGATTTCCGTACCCCGACTGGATGGGACGCCCATCCCCGTCGTCGTTACCAAAAAGTGCGTCAAGAACTTCAACCTACGCGTCACATCGAGCGGTGAGGTCCACGCCAGCGCGCCGCTCGGCGCCAGCCGCGAGCGTATCGAAGTGTTTGTGAAGCGCAACAGCGCCTGGATTATCAGCCGACTTGCCCAGCGTGAGCAACGTCAGGCGACGGTGCGAGAGTCACTCAGTCCCTCGTCCATCATTGCACTTTGGGGCAAGCCCATCACGGTACAGGATGCACTCGATTACAACTTTGCATCACCCACACCGCGACCCAAACAGGCCACCTTCGCAAGTTTTATGGGCACCGATGAACCGGACGAAGGCCCACAGGCCAAGCGGCACGCAGCCCTCGACGGCCTAACGTCCGACGAGCTCCAAGTCCATATCGACCAGCTCTATACCTCCGAGGTCACATCGGCGCTACGCGATATTGTGCACGCATACGAAATCGCAATGGGTGTCGCCGTTTCCCGCGTTTCCGTACGCAGCATGAAAACGCGCTGGGGCTCGTGCACGCCCAAAACCGGCGCCATTCGCATCGCACGCGAGCTTGCCACCTACCCCGTCGAATGCCTCGACATGGTTGTCGCCCACGAGCTCGTCCACTTGCTCGAGCCAAGCCACAATCAGCGGTTCCACGCCTTGCTCGACACGTACTGCCCCAACAATAGAGCTCTGTCGCAGCGGCTCAAAAAACCGCCCGCCAACGAGCTCTAGCGTCGGCTAGCGCACACGCTCGATCTCGACGCCGCAGCTTGCCAGGGGAAGACCGACGGGCGCCCACGGCTTATCGAGCTTAACACGCACGCCAAGCAGCAAGGGGTAACGACGTAGCAGCATCTGGGACACACCCTCGGCTGCAGCCTCGATGAGCTTAAACGTATGCTCGCGCAAATAACCATCGACATCGTGGCACACCGAGCCGTAATCAATAGAGGCATCCAGGTTATCGTGCTCCCCCGCCGCGCGCAGGTCGGCATAGAGTACCAAGGACACGACAAACTTCTGCCCCAGGGCGTTCTCCTCGGGATACACGCCGTGGTTGGCAAAGACCTCGAGACCGTCGATAGCAATGCGGTCGGCATGGCGCAGGTCGTCATAGCTCACATGGGGTACCGCCGTAGCAGCAGAAATGTCGCCCCTGCCACGACGGGCAAGCTCGGCACCCTCGGTCTTGGTTGCATTCTCGGGCAGCTTTTTGTTAGTCATCGCGATCGTCTCCTTCGTTTAGAACCCCGACTGCGCACACCAACTACACGCGAATCGACAGGTTCTTTTTATCATCGCTCCAGTTGCAGGCATTGCGCGCAGGGCATGCAAAGCAGGCGCGCGACGCTTTGTCGGCTGCATAAAGCAGACGCTCAAGCGGCTGGCTGTTCACGCGCAGCTTTCGATGGCCCAGGATGGCCGTCTTAATGGCTGCGGCATCTGCCGGCTCAAACGCCACGTCTTCGGGCATGCCGCCGAGAATCGCATCAGCGACGCGCTCGCTTGCAACATCATGGGATATACCCGATTCATACTGTTCATCTTTGCCGATATCGTGAAGAAGTGCCGTGGCGTAGATGACCTCGCGGTCAAATCCGAGCTGCTCCTCAAGATTCTTAATCCACATAATGCGCGCGACATCCAGCAGATGGTCAATACCGTGGCGGCAAAAGATGCGCCCCGATTCCAGCTGTGCAATGTTGCCCAGGTGCCGCCGGAACAACCCGTTGGCACAGATGTAATCAATGCGAGGCATGGCACCAAAGGGAGTCAGGCCCGAAGCCATAAAGCCGCGACGCGGCGTCCCCTCATCGGTCTTCGATGCAAAGTCGTTGACGACTCTCATGGTTAGCGGCCCAGCATCCTAAAGAATCGCTCCTCGAGCGATGGATCGGTCTCAAAGACACCGCGACGAGCAAGCGTTACGGTCTTGGTACCGGGCTTTTGCACGCCGCGCATGGTCATGCACATATGCTCGGCTTCCATCAGTACGATCGCTCCTTGGGGAGCAAGATAATCCATGAGGGCATCGGCAACCTGTGCACACAGCTGCTCCTGCAGCTGCAGTCGACGGGCATAGACCTCAACCGTGCGGGCAAGCTTAGACAAACCCGCCACACGACCGTTAGGGATATAGCCGATCGCAGCCTTGCCATAAAACGGCAGCAGATGGTGCTCGCACAGCGAGTAAAACGTAATGTCGCGCTCGATAACCAAATCGTTCGAAGCGACGGCAAAGGTTTTGGACAGGTGCTCCTCGGCGCTCTGATCCATGCCGCCGGCAATCTCGCCATACATACGGGCGACGCGCGCCGGCGTTTCCAGCAGGCCCTCACGAGTTGGGTCCTCGCCTATGCCCTCAAGCAACAGCCTTATGGCGGCCTCAACTTTTTCCTGATCGACCATCTGGGCCTCACTTTTCCGATTTTGCGTTCGCGCTATGGTACCACGCCCTCCGGCATCGGCCACAAGCTACATAGTATGGGTCGAATAGACCGGATCGTCCCGCCAAAGTTCCACAGCGTCGCAAAGCGAAACGCCCTCGCGCGCGGCACGAGTGCGCGTGGCGTTCATGTCGATCACCCGCTGATTACTCGAACCCCTAAAACGCAAGGAGATATCGTACAGGTCTTGAACGAACGGGCCGTCCACCAACATATCGAGGCAGGCAAGGATACGGTCCGTCACCTCGGTATGGTGACGACCGCCCGGCATAAGCTCCTCGAGCACGTCGCCGGTAAAGCACCAAATAGTCTTCCCCGACTCCACGGGATAAGTCGCACGAACACGCTCGACAAACTCAACGAGCCCTGCCTGGTTCTCGGGTTCCATGGGCTCCCCGCCCAGAATCGTCAGACCATCGATAAAGGGATGGTCGAGACTCTCGATAATCTTGTCCTCGACGGCGCGATCGAACGGCTCGCCCGCAGCAAAGTCCCACGCGACAGAGTTAAAGCAGTTCTTGCACCCACGACGGCACCCGCTCACAAACAGAGAAGTACGAACACCTTCCCCATCAGCAATGTCGAAATACTTAATGTTCGCGTAGTTCATAGGTAACTCTCCCGGGAGGCCGGGACATATCATCCCGTCCTCAAACATTCTCGGCCTGCGGCCTGCGAAACTGCGGGCGGGACGATATGTCCCGGCCTCATGCAAAGGGTAACTCAATGAACGAAGCGAACATCGAGCATAGGGTTCGAGGTCCAATAAAAACTATGTTGCAGCTCAACCGTCATCGCAAGCAAAACGTTGTTGCAAGTCAACTCATTTCCGCTAAGAACTTCGAGGAGTGAGCAGACTGCGCGCTGCATCTCAGCTACATCAACTTGGCTGAGCCGAGAGGGCCGCTTGGGCTTTTGCTCGATATGAGTTCCACACGCAAAGAAGGCCACTTAATGTGGCCTTCGTCTTGCGCAGGACCGTCCGAAATAGCGAGCAAATGCCCAAGCGGCCCTCTCGGCTCAGCCCCGGAGCGGTATTAGAGATGCAGCACGCGGTCGCGGATCTCCTCGGTTCGGCCCTGGTTCCAGAACTGGGTACCGATGTAGCCGCACGTACGGCGGGCGACGTTCATCTTCTCCTGATCGCGGTTGCCGCAGTTGGGGCACTCCCACACCAGTTTGCCATCATCCTCGACAATCTTGATCTCACCGTCGTAGCCGCACACCTGGCAGTAATCGCTCTTGGTGTTGAGCTCGGCGTACATGATGTTGTCGTAGATGTACTGCATCACGCGAATGACAGCCTTAAGGTTGTCCTGCATGTTAGGAACCTCGACGTAGGAGATGGCACCGCCCGGCGAAAGCTGCTGGAACATGCCCTCAAACTTAAGCTTATCGAAGGCATCGATCTCCTCGGACACGTGGACGTGGTAGCTGTTGGTGATATAGCCCTTGTCCGTCACGCCCGGAATAATGCCAAAACGGCGCTGCAGGCACTTGGCGAACTTATACGTCGTCGACTCCAACGGCGTGCCGTACAGCGAGAAATCGATGTCGCTTTCGGCCTTCCACTCGGCGCATTTGTCGTTCATGTGCTGCATGACGGCCATGGCAAACGGCGTGCCTTCCTTCTCGGTGTGGCTGTGGCCCGTCATGTACTTGACACACTCATACAGACCGGCATACCCCAGGCTGATGGTGGAATAGCCGCCCACGAGCAGTTTGTCGATCGTCTCGCCCTTCTTAAGGCGCGCCAGGGCGCCGTACTGCCACAGAATCGGTGCGGCATCCGAAAGCGTGCCCATCAGGCGCTCATGACGGCACAGCAGGGCACGATGGCACAGCTCAAGGCGCTCGTCGAAGATCTTCCAGAACTTGTCCATGTCCTGATGCGAGCTCAGTGCGACATCGGGCAGGTTGATGGTCACAACACCCTGGTTAAAGCGGCCATAGTACTTAGGTTTGGTCGGGTCATAGTTCAGCGCGTTGGCAACATTGTTAAAGCCGTTGCCCGAACGGTCGGGCGTCAGGAAGCTGCGGCAACCCATGCAGGTGTAGCAATCGCCGTTGCCGGCGGTCTCACCCTTAGACAGCTTGAGCTCACGCATCTTCTTCTCAGAGATGTAGTCGGGCACCATGCGCTTGGCGGTGCACTTGGCAGCCAGCTGGGTCAGGTAGAAGTACGGGGAATTCTCGTGAACGTTATCGTCCTCGAGTACATAGATAAGCTTGGGGAATGCCGGGGTAATCCACACGCCGGCCTCGTTCTTAACGCCCTCGTAGCGCTGGCGAAGCGTCTCCTCCACGATCATGGCAAGGTCGTGCTTCTCCTGAGGCGTACGGGCCTCGTTAAGATACATAAAGACCGTCACGAACGGCGCCTGGCCATTCGTGGTCATAAGCGTCACGACCTGATACTGAATCGTCTGGACGCCGCGACGGATCTCGTCACGCAGACGGTCCTCAACGACCTCACGGACCTTCTCGGCAGACGCAGAGACGCCAAGCTCCTCGAGCTCGCGGGCAACCTCGACACGAATCTTCTGGCGGCTCACCTCGACAAACGGAGCCAGGTGGGTCAGCGAAATCGACTGACCGCCGTACTGGGAAGAGGCGACCTGGGCGATAATCTGCGTCGCGATATTGCAAGCAGTCGAGAAGCTGTGCGGCTTCTCGATCAGCGTGCCCGAGATAACGGTGCCGTTCTGGAGCATATCCTCCAGGTTCACCAGGTCACAGTTATGCATGTGCTGGGCGAAGTAGTCCGAATCATGGAAGTGAATCAGGCCCTCGTTGTGGGCATCCACGATCTCCTGGGGCAGCAGCACGCGCTGCGTCAGGTCCTTGGAAATCTCGCCGGCCATGTAGTCGCGCTGAACGGAGTTGACGGTCGGGTTCTTGTTGGAGTTCTCCTGCTTGACCTCTTCGTTATTGCACTCAATCAGCGACAGGATCTTGTCATCGGTCGTGTTCTTCTGGCGCTTCAGGCTCTGAACATAGCGATAGATGATGTAGTGGCGAGCGACCTCATAGCAGTCGAGACGCATGATCTCGTCCTCGACCAGATCTTGGATCTCCTCGACCGATACGGTGTGACCCGCGTTCTCGCATGCCTCGGCGACGTTTTGTGCCGCATAGATCACCTGGCGGTCGGTAAGGCGAGAGCCTTCCTCGACCTCCAAGTTTGCGGCGCGGATCGCATTGACGATCTTATCGATGTCAAAGGTAACCTCGGTGCCGCTGCGCTTGATGATCTTCATCCTCTTGCCTCTTTCGCATCGTAGCCTCATTGCGCTTCAGGGCCAAACGATGCCCGGCAGGGTTTGCCCCTGTCTTGCGGCGCCGTCACGCAATCTGTGTTCTCGATAACCATAGGCCCTCATGCGGACAATCCTCGCAGCCGATCAAGGGGCTCAAAGATCCATCCAAATGGGGCGAATAAGGTTCTCGCTCTCTGTCCGCCATCTATCATACGACAAAGACGCATCTATATCCTGTATTCTTTTTTTAGGTCAAACACAACATATAGTGTTTCAGCAGGTCAAAGCAATTGGTCAATTTACAGACGCATTAAAAATGAGAGGTCATAGACATGCCAAATGAGCCTCATCAACGCAACTACCTGCTCGGCAGTTTTGAAACCCCCTCAACCATACCGCCGACAAATCCTACCAAAACCAAACCGCTCACGCCAAAAGAATCCAAAAATTTGTGCTTGACCAACATGTTGCGGTTGATCGCGAGGAGGTTGGAGACAACGGGTCGCCACAGCCACGATGCCAGGCGGCACGGGATCAAGACCGAGTGTAGGCAGCCGTCTTGTCAACTTATAGCAAAACAGCTAAGCAACTTAGCCCCTAAGCTGTAAACATGTGGTGGCATTGGAAAATTTGAACTCGTTATCTTATCTGTGTCACAGCGCTAATCTGAAAGCTCGCACCGAGCCGATAGATAATGAATTGCGTTTAGCAAACTGGCAGAAAGGCAGATGGTCGTCAGCTGATAATTATTCTATATCGCGATCTGACAAGTCACATCAAATTAAGGCAAAGGCAGCTTATTGAACCGCGTTGTCCCAACTTATGGAATTCTGAACGCGAGAGCCTGCCGCTGGCGTTGGTTCTAGATAGACAATAAAGCGGCAGCGGTATGACAAGACTCTGCTTGTGAAGTTGCCTGCAAATCACAGAAAAATGATTGAAGACCCATCACGCTCCCGGGTGAAAAACCGAAGAGAGCGCTTGGGTGCGCATAGCCCCAGGACTCGAGAAGACGCACCCCAATACCAACTAAATTAAAAGTAGGTTCAGCCAAACACCCATAGCAAATGGAGGGTAAAGCCTAATTCCAGATTGCGCTAAAATTCTAGCGTATCGGGGAGCCCCCTCGCGGCAATCTTCCGCCCACGTCCAAGCGTCACGCCATACGCCAGCGCCGCATTCAGCAATCAACGTGAATGAAACCCCAATGAGTATCTGCCATTCCACGACGGAAGCAGCAACTGTTGGGCGGTTATTTCCGAATCATTTGGCTGGTAAACCCGGCACGTACAAGCTTTTCATAGGCAGAATACACGTATGGCGGCACAAGCTGTTCGCTTTGATAGCCAAGCTTTGGATACTCAATCACACGCTGTAAGTCCCCAACCAAGAGGGAGATGAATTCTTCTTTCGCGATAGGTGCCTCCCGAGATTCATAATATCTACAATAATCTCGGTAGCCCAGTCGCGGCGAGGCAAGTAAGTAATCGAAGTCGGGCCACTGCACGTCAAGAGTCGCGCGAGTACGCAGCTCGCGATACGGACGCTCAACGACTATAGTCTTTCGCTCTTCATGAAAACTGTCTTGCATGAATTCCTTGGAAAAGCGTATGTTTTCACCCGTGTTCGAAGACCTGCACTCTTTAAAAACACAGCATTTTGGAACTCCACAGCTTATGGCAACACTAGCTAGGTGCTCGGCTTCGGGCTCCCTCCAGAGCTCTCTCGTAATACGTCCGTATCCGCCCGTAAAGAGAATCCTCTTGCACAAACCCGCCCTATAGAGCTCTGCTGCCCTTATGGCAACGTGTTCATCATGGCTTCCAAACACTAACGCCAAATCCACCGGTTCGAGAGGATCGTCGAGATGCCCGTACTCGAAGACCGTCTCCGCGTACTCATCAATCGAATCAGCGCTCATATGCACCACTCCTAATGTGTCGCCCCTTCAACATATCAGCATGCGCCTTACAAAGGGTAGTTGCATACCTAGTGAAATGTCTCTCGCACATTTCGGGATATATTTCTTGATAGAGTTTCTCCGCAGAATCGGTCTGGCCAGATGCCCAGTAATAGAAAAACTCATCGAACTTCAATGCGTAGTAGTAAACGGGTTCAAGTTGACCCTTAATGAACTCATAGCTTTTCTCCAGCGCAGGCTTTATCGCTTCGGCCCTCTGGATTTCATAATTAAAGCAATATGCCTCAAAACAGCGTCGGAGTGTAAAGAAATGTTCTCTGGCATTATCCGAATAAAGCGGCTCGTCCTCAACCAATCTATCGAACTCGTCCAAATCATCATCGATGATTGCAATCTCCCGACGAGGCAGGAGCTCACTGTCGGGGTACGGTACCTCATATTCCCGTCTGGTTTCTTCTGCATACGGCAACAACTCGCTCAATATTTCATGAGCCCTTGCAAGGTTTCTCTCTTGCTTAAACGTGATTGCCAACAACCATTTCGATTGAATGATGCGTTTTCGCACTGATGCAGTGAATTCGGGAAAGTCCGGATTCTCAGGAATCCCTTCATAGACACCAAGCGCTTCAATAAGGAAGTTCCTCGCGTCATGCACATATCCGAGTTCTCCATCGTTAATCAGAAAATATGCAACACTCTCGTAAAGCCACCCAAGAGCCACAGAGATCTTATTTGTCTTCACCGCAATCTGAGCGACGACCTTTGGTCGATGTCCATCAATTTGAAACTCATTGAAGTACTTATAAGTCTCGAATGGATCACCTGTTTCGGCATACTCCTTCAGCACCAGTCGTTTCGCCTCACGGAAATAGTCCGCCAATTTCTTGGGCTTAGTGTCCTCGATGAATCTATTGACGTCATCTACGTCTTTTTCGGAAGCGTCAATATCCAGTAGCTTCAGTTTAGTTTGCTTCGCCAGCGGCGTGGTCCCCTCGTCTATCACGTCTGTAATTGCTCCACTGACAAGGTTAATAAAGCTATCAACCTTGTCCTCAACAGGCGGGATGCTCGCGTCTATCACATTCACATCCGACAGAAGGAGACCGAACGTTTTGTCATTTCCGCTGGCACACGGACTTTTAGGATTGTCAATTCTAATTGGTTGGACCTTGAGCCTTCTGTTAATTGCAAAAGACAGTTCCTTGCGCACGAAGAAAGATTCTATTGCAGACACGCTCAGAACCACGACGAACACGGTCGAATTGTCGATTGCCCTCGCAATGGCTTCGGGGTAATTGCACGACTGCTCGATGTCATTATCCAACGCATCACGATCTAGCCAAGACTTTATGCCCAACTCTGACAGTTTTGATTGGAGTTTCTCAGCGAACTCAATATCTTTGCTGCTGTGACTAATGAAAACTAGATGATTCATTTATACCTCCAAAGCTTCCAATTAAAGCTAGGTAAACTAAGTCCGGTTTCCATTATGCGTCAACCCCGCTAATACCCCTTATGGCAATCGCAAATGACCGTCCTCGAGGCCACAACACAGGCCAAAGTCAGTTATTGGCACACGTGGATGTACGCCGGCATCCACTAGGGCTTCCGCCCCATCAAGGCAAAGTCGGCACAAAAGAGCGCCCCTTAGCACCAAAGGAGCATAGAATAGGCACGGGCTCGAGAAACCCTGCTGGCACTTAACGAAACCAGTCACCGTAAAGAATCCTTGTTCCCCGACACGCCACCAACGTAAGCTCACCATTAATTTGATGTGCGATACCAAGGCTGGAAGTAAACCCAGGACCGAACCAAACAAAAGAATGGATTCGCGCAGCTACGCCAGGCGGAAAACCAAAACGCAGCAAAACACGTAGGCATATAAAAAACAGGCCGATGCATTGCAACCAAAACCCACTAATGATTCGATTAACAAACTAGCATCGAACAAACACGCCGAGCGCTCTCCCCCAACAGGGGATAAAAGAACTCGGATTACAGCCAAATCCGAATGCGCGCGACATATACAATGATCGCTTCTAAAAAAACAGCCCAGAGGACATAGCCTCTGGGCTGCGAACATTTGGTGGGCGTTAGAAGATTTGAACTTCTGACCTCTTCCGTGTCAGGGAAGCGCTCTCCCCCTGAGCTAAACGCCCAAATGGAGCGGACAACGGGGCTCGAACCCGCGACCCCAACCTTGGCAAGGTTGTGCTCTACCAACTGAGCCATGTCCGCTTACGAGGAATAATCTTACGTGATGCCCGCATCCTATGCAAGAACTTTTTTAAAAAGTTTTGCGACGCCCTCGCGAACCCTTGATTATCAACTTCATCCGAACACCTCCCACATTCATCCGCACATGTGCGGA
>CAUAAR010000005.1:0-94708 GCA_958427035.1 uncultured Collinsella sp.
AGGCCCGATTTTGCCTCTTGACAATGTCCTGCTCATATTAAAAGGAACGTCCCTATCTGCCAGGCATGGGATACCATGGTGGCACCCTAGCGAAAGGATGTTTCATGGCACATGTCGATGACCAGCGTGTGGCGCGCGTGCTCGATGCGCTCGAGGCTCAACACCCCGGCGCGCAGCTGCTCGTAAATGACCCGTGGTCGATTTATTACCTGACCGGTTTTTATGCCGAAATGTTCGAGCGTTTTTGCGGCGTGCTGCTCGCACGCGGTAGCGAGCCCGCGATCTTGGTCAACGCACTGCATCAGCTGCCCGAGTATGACAATGCCCGCGTTGCCTACCACACCGACACCGATGTCGTGGCCGACGCCATCGCGAGTGAGATCGACCCGACCAAACCGCTCGGCATCGACACCGTCATGCGTTCCGGCTTTTTGATGCCGCTCATGGAACGCCACGCCGCCAGCGAGTTTTTCCTGGGCGACTTTGCCGTCACCGCCGCACGCACCTACAAGGATGCCGCCGAGCAGGAGCTCATGCGCGTGTCCTCGGCCACTAACGACGCCGTGATGGCCGATGCCATCAAGCTCGTCCACGAGGGCGTGACGGAGCGCGAGATTGCCGACCAGATGCTCAGCCTGTATCGCAAGCACGGCTGCGAGGGCTTTAGCTTTCCGCCCATCGTGAGCTTTGGCGCCAACGCCGGCGACCCGCACCACGAGCCCGACGACACCGTGCTCAAGTGCGGCGACGTGGTGCTGTTCGACATTGGCGGACGCTGTTGCAACTACTGCTCGGACATGACGCGCACGTTCTTTTGGGGCGAGCCGGACGAGGAGACGGCACGCATCTACGATATCGTGCGCCGCGCCAACGAGGCCGCCGAAGCGCTCATCGCACCGGGCGTGCGCATGTGCGACCTGGACCGCGCCGCACGCGACGTGATTGAAGACGCGGGCTATGGGCAGTACTTTACGCATCGCCTGGGTCACTCGATCGGCTTGCAGGACCACGAGCCGGGCGACGTCTCACTCGTCAACGAGCAGGTTGTCGAGCCGGGCATGACCTTCTCCATCGAGCCGGGCATCTACCTCCCCGGCCGCACCGGCGTCCGCATCGAGGACCTGGCCCTGGTGACCGAGAACGGCGTCGAGATTCTCAACGCCTACCCCCACGACCCAGCCCGTCTAGACTAGCCTTTACCCAATAGCCCCTCAATAAGTTGCGGTGGAATAGTTCCCAGATTGGCCCACAGAGGCATAATCCAGGGACTATTTCACCGCAACTACCATGGGGCCAAGTCGACCAATTTGACAGTCTAGAGATGCGCCACGAAAAAGGGTTATCTACTACGTTTGACCCACACGGGTCGACCACACCTGCGTTTTCGAAAACTGGCAAGCCTTCTACCTGCGGTTTTAATTTCGCGATTCTCGCTATGGTCAAGGGTTACCGGTCAAACGTAGTAAATAGGCCCATTTCGTGGCAAGCGAGTCAACTCGGAGCACAGGGCAGCTAAAAAAGCCCCGTCCCAAATTGACTGCTTTTGAGTTGCGGTGATATACGGACCGTTTGAGGCTTCTGGCTTGTAAAACAGTCCGCATTTCACCGCAACTAATGAGGGGACGGGATTAGCGCAGCAGGCCGGCTACTTCGCCGGCTAGGGTGATAGTGCCGGCTGCTACGAAGGACTCGCCCGCGGCATCAAAGGCAGCGAGGGCCTCGGACACGCTCGGGTATACGCCCACGAGCTTATCGGCATCAACGAGGGCAGCGAGCTCCTCAGCCGGCAGGGCGCGGTCGGAATCGGTCTGGGTCACGACTACGCGCGGAAAGGCGGGAATCAGGACGTCGACGATGCCCGCCACGTCCTTGTCTGCCAGCGCGGCGCATAGCAGCGTGGGGCGATTCTCCACGCACGGATCGATCTCATCCAGCGCGCCTACAAAGTTCTCGCAGCTCTGGGGGTTGTGGCAGGCATCGATCAGCTTGAGCGGATCGGTCCCCAGCACATCAAAACGACCCGGCGTGGGGCAACCCATAAGCGAGGCGTCGAGCGCATCGTGGTCGAGCTCGCGACCCAGATACCCCTCGCAAAGCATAATCGCGCACGCGGCATTCTGCGGCTGATACGCCGGCTTGACCATGCTCGACGTATAGATCGCACGCGGCGTGGTGCAGCTAAACTCAACCGTGTCGCCCACATGCGCCGGCACCTTAGTCGTGGCACGGTTCACCACCAGCGGCACAATGCCGCACTCGCGACAACGTGCGTCCATCACACGCTGAACGCTCGCCTCATGAGTGCCCTCGCCCAGAACAACCAGGCGCCCAGGCTTAATAACCGCAGCCTTCTCCCCCGCAATGGCCTCGAGCGTATCACCCAAAATACGTGTGTGATCGAGCCCAATGCCCGTAATGGCAACGGCGACGGGATCGGTCGCACTCGTGGCGTCCCAGCGCCCGCCCATACCAACCTCGAGCACGGCAACATCCACGCGAGCCTCGGCAAACACCACCAGTGCGGCAGCCGTCAGCAGGTCAAACGGCGTAATAGTATAGGCGCGCTCCCCCGCCGTCACACGACGGGCATTCACTCGATGCCCCGCCTCGACAGCGGCCGAAACGCCACGGGCAAACGCCTCATCGCTCACAACACGCCCATCGACCTCCATACGCTCGGGATAGCGCACAAGCTGCGGCGACGTATACAGCGCGGTCTTGAGCCCCTCGCCGCGAAGAATGGCAGCCGAAAAACGCGTGGTCGAAGTCTTGCCATTGGTACCGGCAACCTGAATGCAATCAAAGTACTCGTCCGGACGCCCCAGCTCATCGAGCATATCGACAACCGTCTCAAGCAGAGGCCCAGCATCCCCAGAAATCCGCCCCGTATCAGCAGCCAGCCCAACAGCCTCACCAAACGAAAGCAACTCAAACGAGAAAGGAACGACATACGACCCAGAACGCTTAGCCATAACCCAAAGTCCCCTCAACATAAAAAGAGGCCCGAATCAACAACGAGCCCCTCCCATTCAAAATATCAGCCAAACACCGCTTTGCAGCGAGATCAAGGTCACAACCAAGTGGCCCTACCAGGCAGCGAACGCCCCCGTAACCGCTATGGGAGCGGTTTGGGGCTTTGCTCGATACAAGTTCCGCACGAGCCGAAGGCCACTTAATGTGGCCTTCGTGCGAGCAGGACTGTCCGCAGTAGCGAGCAAAGCCCCAAACCGCGTCCCCCAGTACCGCCTACGAGAAGTCAGCAACCTGCGAGTTCAGCGCCGCCAGGATCTCCTTGAGCTCAGCTGCACGGTCCCTCTTCTTCTGCACCACCGCGGGCGCGGCCTTGGCCACAAAGCCCTCGTTGGCGAGCGTCTTCTCGCAGCCGGCAAGCTCCTTCTGAGCCGCGGCGATCTCCTTCTCAAGACGTGCCTTCTCGGCCGAAAGGTCAACCTTGCCCTCGAGCACCACAAAGGCCTCGACGCCGCTGTCGACCACGGCGATGCTCGCGGCCGGCTTCTCGACATCGGTACCCATGACCAGCGAAGCGGTGTTCGCCAGCGGCTCAATGGTCGAACGCAGGCTCTCGAGCTTCTCGATGTCCTCGGCACCGGCGCGCACGACCACGTCGAGCTCGGCCTTGGGGCTCAAGCGATAACGCGAACGCGTGGCGCGGGCGGCGGAAACGACGGCGCGGCACAGCTCAAACGCGCGCTCGGCGTCCTCGTCAACATACTTGGCGTAGTCGGCGGGCTCGGGCCACTTGGCGATCATGAGCGCCTCGGCGCGATCCACGTTGCCCTCGGCGTCCAGGTCGAGCACGCTCGCCGGCATGTTGTCCCAGATCTCCTCGGTGACGAACGGCATGAGCGGGTGCATCAGGCGAATAGAGGTGTCGAGCACAAAGATCAGGTTGCGCTGAGCCTGCAGACGGCCCTCGCCCTTCAGACGAGCCTTAGTGACCTCGACGTACCAGTCGCAGACCTCGTTCCAGAAGAACTGCTGCACGCCGCGGGCCATATCGCCAAAGGTATAGTTCTCAATACCCTCGGTGACCATCTTCACGGCCTTTGCCAGGCGGCTGAACATCCAGGCGTCGGCCGGCGTCTCCACGACGGGCTCGCCGGGCGTGTAGCCCTCCATGTTCATAAGCAGGAAGCGGCTTGCGTTCCAGATCTTGGTCACAAACGACTTAGCCTGGTCGGTACGCGGGCTGTCGATAAGCTTCTTAGTCTTCTTATCGATGTTCGCATCGAACTTAACATCCTGGTTGTTGGTGCACAGCGTGAGCAGGTTGAAGCGCATGGCGTCGGCGCCGTACATACCGATGAGGTCCATGGGGTCAACGCCGTTGCCCTTGGACTTGGACATGCGGCTGCCGTCCTTGGCCAGGATCGTCGGGTAGATGACGACGTCCTTAAACGGCACCTCGTCCAGGAAGTACAGCGAGCTCATAACCATGCGAGCAACCCACAGCGCGATGATGTCGCGCGCGGTGACGAGCGCCGTCGTGGGGTGATGTCCCTCGAGCAGCTCCGGCTTTTGCGGCCAGCCCTGCGTGGCGAAAGTCCACAGCTGAGAGCTGAACCAGGTGTCCAACACGTTCTCGTCCTGATGCACGTGATGACCGCCGCACTTGGGGCACACGTCGGTGTCCTCGGTAAGGGCGTCCTCCCAGCCGCAATCCTCGCAGTAGAACACGGGGATACGGTGGCCCCACCAAAGCTGGCGCGAGATGCACCAGTCCTTGAGGTTCTCCATCCAGGTGGTGTAGGTCTGCGTCCAGCGCGCGGGGTGGAAGGTGACCTTGCCAGAGTTGACGGCGTCGAGCGCCGGCCCCTTGAGCTTATCGACGGCGACGAACCACTGCTCGGACAGCCACGGCTCCAGCGCGGCGTCGCAACGGTAGCAGTGCATGACGGAGTGATCGAGGTCCTCGACGTGGTCGAGCAGGTCATGCTCCTCAAACCACTTGATGACGGCCTCGCGGCACTCCTCGCGGGTCATACCGGTGAATTCGCCGTAGCCCTCGACAACCACCGCGTGCTCATCGAAGATATTAATCTGCGGCAGGTCGTGGGCCTGACCCATGGCGTAATCGTTGGGGTCGTGAGCAGGCGTGACCTTAACGAAGCCGGAGCCAAAGTTGGCGTCGACATGCCAATCCTCAAAGATGGGGATCTCGCGGTCGACGATGGGGAGCTTGACGGTCTTACCCACGAAGGCGGCCTTCTCGGGGTCCTTCGGGGAGACGGCGACGCCCGTGTCGCCGAGCATGGTCTCGGGACGCGTGGTGGCGACGACGATGTAGTCCTGGCCGTTGACCGGCTCGGTCAGCGGGTAGCGCAGGTGCCACAGGTGGCCCTTCTCGTCCTTGTACTCGGCCTCGTCGTCCGAAATGGCGGTGGTGCAGTTGGGGCACCAGTTGACGATGCGCTTGCCACGGTAGATCAGGCCGTCGTGGTACCAGTCGCAAAAGACCTTGCGTACGGCCTGCGCGTAGTCCTCGTCCATGGTAAAGCGCTCGTTGTCAAAGTCGACGGAGCAACCCATGCGCTTGATCTGCTCGACGATGATGCCGCCGTACTCGTGGGTCCAGTCCCAGCAGGCGTCGACAAACTTGTCGCGACCGATCTCCAGGCGGCTGATGCCCTCACTCTTGAGCTTCTTGTCGACCTTAGTCTGCGTGGCGATACCGGCGTGGTCGGTACCCAGCACCCAACGCGTGGACTTGCCGCGCATGCGGGCCATACGGATGATGGCGTCCTGGATGGAGTCGTCGGTGGCGTGACCCATGTGGAGCTTGCCGGTCACGTTGGGAGGCGGAATGGTGACGGTGCAGTCGCCCACGCCCTCACGGCGCTTGTAGTAGCCGCCGTCGAGCCACTTCTGCAGGATCGCCGGCTCGTTGGTCGACGGATCGTAGTTCTTGGGCATCTCTTCCATATATCTCTCCCTTGCCCGTCGGCGTGTCCGCATGCTTGGTTTTCGCTCGGTCAGGTCCTGACTCGCACGAAGAGCACATTAAGTGCTCTTCGGCTCGTGCGGAATCTACGAAAACCAAGCAGGCGGACACGCCTTAGGTATCGATTACTTCAGTCTGAAGGTACTAACTTGACAATCTCACAGAATAGCACAGGCATACCTGCCGAAAAGGGACAGGTTTATTTTGGTAGGTTTTATCAGGGGAAACGACATTTGCCCATATAAAACCGACCAAAATAAACCTGTCCCTAAATGGCAGGCCCCGCGGTGGTTGCCGCGGGGCCTGGATTCAAGCTATTTACCCGTAGATGCGCTGGGGCTGTTCTTCGCCCTTTACGGAGGCTTCGGTCACGACGACCTTGGTGACACCCTCCTCGCTGGGGAGGTCGAACATCGTCTGCTGCAGCACGTCCTCGCAGATGGAGCGCAGGCCACGGGCGCCGGTCTTGCGGGCGAGCGCCATGCGGGCGATCTCGTGCAGGGCGGCGTCCTCAAACTCAAGTTCAACGTCCTCGAGCTGGAACATCTTGCGGTACTGACGCACCACGGCGTTCTTGGGCTCGGTCAGGATCGACACCAGGTCGTCCTCGTCGAGCGCCTGCGTCTGGGTGACGACGGGCGTACGGCCCACGAACTCGGGGATCATGCCAAAGGCGTTGAGGTCCTGCGGGAGCACCTGGCGCAGCAGGTCGTTCTCGTCGACCGAGGTGGGGCCGGCGATCTCGGAGTTAAAGCCCACGCCCTTGTTGCCCACGCGGTCAGCGATAATCTTGTCCAGACCCACAAAGGCACCACCGCAGATGAACAGGATGTTGGTCGTGTCGATCTGCAGCAGCTCCTGCTGGGGATGCTTGCGGCCGCCGGTGGGCGGAACGCTTGCCACCGTGCCCTCAAGGATCTTAAGCAGTGCCTGCTGAACGCCCTCGCCCGAAACGTCGCGGGTAATGGAAAGGTTCTCGGCCTTGCGGGCGATCTTGTCGATCTCGTCCACGTAGATAATGCCCACCTGTGCGCGCTCAATATCGCCATCGGCGGCGTTGATGAGCTTGAGCAGGATGTTCTCCACGTCCTCGCCCACGTAGCCGGCCTCGGTAAGCGCGGTGGCGTCGGCGATGGCAAACGGCACCTCGAGGATGCGCGCGAGCGTCTGGGCGAGCAGGGTCTTACCGGTACCGGTAGGACCGAGCAGCAAAATATTGGACTTGGCGAGCTCCACCTCGTCCATGTCGTCGTCGAGCTGTGAGTCCATACCATCGTCAAAGGCAGACACCGCGGCGCCGCCCTCGATCACGCGGCGATAGTGGTTGTACACGGCCACCGACATGGCGCGCTTGGCGTCCTCCTGACCCATAACATAGGCCGAAAGCTCGTCATAGATCTCGTGCGGCGTCGGCACGTGCGTGATGACCTGACGGTCGTCCTCGAGCTCAAAGCCCTCGGTCTCGGGGTCCACGGCGGGCTGGGATGCAACCTGGCCGTGGTCGTTGAGGAAGCCCGGCAGCTTGCCGTTGCGGGCAGCGTCCATAAAGTCCGAAGCCAGCGACTCCTCCAGAATCTCGGAACAGGCGGCGACGCACTCGTCACAGATAAAGATGTTGGTCGGGCCCTTTACGAGGCGACGGACCTGGCCCTGCTCTTTTCCACAGAAAGAGCAGCGGATGGGGTTGCCGTTCTCATCAAAGTTGTCCTGCATGTTACCTGCCATCCTAGGCGTCCTTCGCGGCGAGATCGCGCGAGGTGACGATACGGTCGATCAGACCGTAGTCGAGGGCCTCAGAAGCGGTCAGGTAGTTGTCGCGCTCGGTATCGGCCTGGACCTTTTCGATAGGCTGGCCAGAGGCGTCGGACAGGATCTTGTTGAGCTCGCGGCGAGTCTTCTTGATCTCCTCGGCAACGATCTCAATCTCGGTCTGCTGACCCTGGGCACCGCCGCTGGGCTGGTGAATCATGACCTTGGAGTGCGGCAGGCAGAAGCGCTTACCCTTGGCGCCGGCCGAAAGCAGCACAGCGGCCATGGACGCGGCCATACCGACGCAGATGGTGGAGACCTGCGGCTTGATGAAGTTCATGGTGTCCAGAATCGCCAGGCCGGAGTAGACCTCGCCACCGGGCGAATTGATGTAAAGCGAGATATCCTTCTCGGCATCCTGGCTCTCAAGATGCAGCAGCTGGGCAACGACCAGGTTGGCGCTGACGGAGTTGATCTCCTCGCCCAAGAAAATGATGCGGTCGTTGAGCAGGCGCGAATAGATATCGTAGCTGCGCTCGCCGCGCGGCGTCTGCTCGATAACGTATGGCACGAGGGCGGAATCGAACTTAGCGATCATACGTATCTCCATTTCTCTCTTGCGGACCAAATTGGTTCTAGATAAACGTACGGTGCCCGCATGCTATGCATTGGCTGGCACCGTACGAAGCTACCGGATAACCGGTGTATAACTTTACCCCATCACGGGCGCACCCATGCGCTCGCGGGCAAGGTGGCGAGAATTACTCGGCGTCCTTGGCGGTCTCGTCGACCTCGGTCACCTTGGCGTTCTCGACCAGGTGGTCGACGGCCTTGGAACGACGGATGGACTCGCGGACGGCAGGCATGCGGCCATCGGCGATGAACTCGGCCTTGGAAGCCTCGACGTCCTTGACGCCGGCCTTCTCGAACTCGGCGTTGATGTCGTCCTCGGTGACCTCAATCTTGAGCTCACGGGCGAGGGCGTCCAGAGCCAGGGACTCACGGGCAACGTCGTTGGCCTGCTTGTGCAGGTCGCCGATGAACTGCTCCATGGTCAGGCCGGAAGCGGGCAGCCAGGTGTCCAGCGTCATGCCGCGGGCAGCGAGGTTGGACAGGAAGTTCTGGCCGAGCTCCTCAAAGACGGACTGCTCGTAGTCGGCGTCCATCTCGTCGAGCTGCAGGCGTTCGGCGAGAGCGGAGACGCAACGGTTCTCCTTCTCTGCCGGAAGGCGGGAAGCCTTGTCCTGCTCGATCTCGATCTTGATGGCGTCGCGCATGGCGTCGATGCTGTCGAAGCCGAAGTCGGACTTGACGAGCTCATCGGTGAGCTCGGGGGTGTTGCGGACCTTGATGCCCTTGACGGTGACCTCGACGGTGTGGGTCTCGGCCTCCTCGACCTCGTCGGTCCAGGTGACGGTCTTGACGTCGTCAACGTTAGCGCCGATCAGGGCCTCGTTGAACTCCTTGGGGTTGCTGTCGCTACCGGCGATGAGCATGCGGCCCTCGGCGGCAAAGTTGTCGGCGTTCTCGACGGCCTTGAGGTCGACGGTGACGTAGTCCTCGGCCTCGACGGCGCGACCCTCGACGTCCTCGAAGGTGGCACGGTAGTTGAGGAGCATCTCGACCTGGTTGTTGATCTCGGACTCGGTGACCTCCGCAGGGGGCATCTCGATCTCGACGGCGTCGAAGGAGGAGAGCTCGGCGGCAGGACGCAGGGAGAACTCGACGGTGTAGGTGTAGTCCTCGTGATCCTTGGCGAGGTCGAGCTCCTTGTAGTCACCGTTCTTGGTGGGGACGATGTCCAGCTCGTTGAGGACGGCGGGCTCGTTGGCGGCGATCAGGTCGTTGGTGGCCTGAGCGAGGGTAGCCTCGGCGCCAAGAGCGGAGTCGATGACCGGACGGGGAGCCTTACCGGCGCGGAAGCCCGGGAAGCGGTACTTCTTGGCGGTATCCTTGTAGGCCTTTTTGATCGCGGCGTCGACGTCGGCGGCCGGGATGGTGACCGTAGCGGTGAGCTTGGCGTCCTTGACGTCAGAAGCGGTGATGTTCAACACGTTCCTCCTCATACTGCCCAGCTTATCTGAGGTGCTGGTACCTTTATGCAACAAAGTGTCGCGAGGGCATAAGCCGACGCGGGTGCGTTGGTGCGGGCGAAAGGACTCGAACCTTCACGGGAATCCCACCAGAACCTAAATCTGGCGCGTCTACCAATTCCGCCACGCCCGCATGAGCGCACAGACTAGGAATGATAGCAGATACGAGCGGCAAGCGCACGCACACCTTTTACAGGCTCACGACCTCACCACGAGTGCAAAAGGCGGGACGAGTTACCCCGCCCCGCCAATTACGACTTGTTCGCTAACCCGCTACTCCCCCAGCAGGGCCTTCTCGGGCGTGATGGGCAGCGAGCGCACCTGGTGGCCGGTGGCGTGCGCCACGGCCGAGGCAACGGCGGCGAGCGGCGTGTTGATGACGACCTCGCCGATCGACTTGGCGCCAAACGGGCCCGTCGGCTCGTAGCTCGGCTCAAAGGCCACGCGAATGCTACCGATATCCAGGCGCGTGGGCAGCTTGTAGCTCATAAAGTTGCCGGTGCGCAGGCGGCCACGGTCGTCGTGCTCGACGATCTCGTAGAGCGCATGACCGATACCCTGGGCAATGCCGCCCTCGGCCTGGACGCGCGCGAGCGCCTCGTTGATCACGGTGCCGCAGTCGACGGCCGCCGCGTAATCCACCACGGCCACCTTGCCGGTGGCCTTGTCGACCTCGACCTCGGCAATGCCGGCCATAAACGGCGGGGGCGAAACGGGCAGGCAGGCAGAGGCATGCGAGGTGAGCGCGTCGCCGCCTGCGATGTTCTTGACGCACAGGTTGGCAAAGTCGCGCAGCGTGAGGTAGCGGTTCTGCTCACGCGCGGCACGCTCGTCGGACAGGCGCACGTACTGACCATCAAAGACCACGTCGGCGGCGTCCACATCCCACATCTGGGCGGCCTTGGCGCAGATCTTCTCACGCAGCTCGGTCGCAGCGTTCTTGGCGGCAAGGCCCGTCACGTACGTACCCGAGCTCGCGTACGAGCCGGCATCGAACGGCGACACGTCGGTGTCCACGCCGCGTACCACGATCATTGAACTCTCCACGCCCAGCTCCTCGGCGGCAATCTGCGCCAGAATCGTGTCGACGCCCATGCCGTTATCGGTGGCGCCGGTGCCAATGGTAATGAAGCCGTCCTCTTCAAGGCGCATGTCGATGCCGGCGATATCCACGTTGGAGATGCCCGAGCCCTGCATGGTAAGCGCGCAGCCCAGGGCGCGCACGCGGTCGCCCAGGTCCACGGCCAGCGGCTTGTCGCGCCAGCCGATCATGTCCATCGCGCGCAGCAGGCAGCGGTCGAGCGCGCAGGCGTTGAGCTTCTCGTTGTAGTACTGCGGCATGATCTCGCCCTCGCGCACAATGTTCTTAAGGCGCAGGTCGGCGGGGTCCATGTGCAGCATGTCGGCGAGCTCGTTGACAGCGCTCTCCACGGCAAACTGGCCCTGGGTGGCACCGTAACCGCGATACGCGCCGCCGCGGTTGGTATTGGTGTAGACGGCGTCCCAGCTAAAGCGGCTCGCCTTCACGTGGTTGTAGATGGGCAGGCTCTTGTGGCCCGAGAGGCCGATCGTCGTGGTGGCATGCTCGCCATAGGCCCCGGCGTTGGACAGCGTATGTAGATCGATGGCCGTGATGGTGCCGTCGTTCATGGCGCCCAGCTTAACGGTCATCTGCATCTGGTGGCGCGAGTTGCCCGCGGTGATGGTCTCCTCGCGGGTATAGCAGCAGTAGCTCGGACGGCCGGTCTGCTGGGTGACGAACGCCACGAAGATCTCGCAGCAGCCCGTCTGCTTGGAGCCAAAGCCGCCGCCGATGCGCGGCTTAATGACCTGCACCTGCGACTGCGCGATATCGAGCGACTGAGCGACCATGCGGCGCACGTGGAAGGGCACCTGCGTAGAGGTGGTCACCGAAATGCGGCCGAACGCGTCGGTGGTCGCGAAGGCACGGAAGGTCTCCATCGGCGCGGTCTGGGTTGCCTGGCTGGTGTAAGTGCGGGTAAAGACAATGTCGCTCTGGGCGAAGGCCTCGTCCAGATCGCCATAATCGCTGGTACCGCTGCACACCAGGTTGCGCGGAACGTCGCCGCCCTGCGGGAACATAAAGGTCACGTCACCCTCGGGGTGGACCACGATGTCATTATCGAGCGCCTTGGTAAAGTCGAGCAGCGGCTCGAGCACCTCATAGTCGACCTTAATGAGTTTGAGTGCCTTGTCGGCGGCCTCCTCGGTCTCGGCGGCGACGATCGCCACCTCCTCGTTTTGGTAGCGCACCAGGTTCTCAAGAATCAGACGGTCGTAGGGCGAAGGCTGCGGATAGCTCTGGCCGGCGATGGTAAAGCGGCGCTTGGGCACGTCCTCGTAGGTGTAGACGCCCACCACGCCGGGCACCTTCAGGGCACGCGACGTATCGATGGAGCGGATCTTGGCGCGGGCATACGGGCTGCGCTTGAGCTTGACGATCAGGGCGCCGGCGGGTACCAGGTCGCCCGTGTAGACGGGACGACCCTCGAGCAGGGCCTTCGAGTCCTTCTTGGGCTGCTTCTTGGTGATCTGCTTGTACGCGACACCGTCGGAGCTCGTCTCGTTGACGGGCAGCTCAGGTATCTCAAAGCCCAACTGCACGCCGGACTCGTTGAGGAAGCGCACGATAGCGCGCAGCTGGCTCTCGTAGCCGCTGCAGCGGCAGAGGTTGCCGGCGAGCTGGCGCGAGAGTTCCTCGCGCGTGGCGACAAGGCTCGGGTCCTCCTTGGCGGCACGGGCGAGCGCCAGCACGTTCATGATGAGGCCGGAGGCGCAAAAACCGCACTGCTCGGCGCCTTCGGCAGCCATTGCGCGGGCGAGCGCCTCGGACTCGGCCTTGAGACCCTCGAGCGTGGTGACGGAGCGGCCCTCAACACGGGCGGCGGGAACCGAGCAGCTCAGCACCGGGTCGCCGTCGAGCCACACCGTGCACAGACCGCAGTTAGTGGTCTCGCAGGCGCAGCGCACCGACGCGCAACCCTGCTCGCGCAGCAGCGCAAAGAGCATGGTGTCGGGGGCAATCTGAACCTTGACCTTGCGGCCGTTGAGCGTAAAGGAAAGATCGATGAGTTTGGCAGCCATTAGTGCACCTCGCTAGAATCGACGCCGGGCACGCGGCGGCAGGAATACTCGTCCGTGGCAAACTTGGGGACCTGCACGGTCTCGAGCTCGCGGGCAAGCGCAGCAGAAAGCTCGATGCCGGCGGCGCGGCGCACGGCCTGGATGGCGAGCGGGGCCGAGATGCGGCGACGGTAGTCGGCTGAGCCCCACAGGTTGGTGCCGTAGCTCAGCGTGCGTACGGAAGCGGCCAGGGCGCGCAGCTCGTCCTCGGAAGGCTGCTCGCTCAACAGGCCGCACGCCTCGCCCTGCAGCAGGGTCGCGCGCAACGGGCGGGCACCCACGGTGACATGCCAGCTGTTGTCCCACCAGGCGACGGTGACGTTGAGCGAGGGGAAGTCGGTCGCGGCCTTGCGCACGGCCTCGTAGCTCGCACGGTAATCGTGCTTAACGACCACCACGTGCTCGATCACGTCGCGCACGTAGCCCATGTCCACGAACTCGGCGAGCGGCACGCGACCGGCGCCCGTCAGCTCAACATAGGAATCGAGCGCGAGAAAGGCGGAGAGAACGTCCGAGAAGCCAAAGCGACCGTAGATGCTGCCGCCCACCGTGGCGGTATTGCGCAGCTGCACGCCCACAATGTCGTGGACAGCAAACTCAAAGACATTGTTGACAAGCGCGTTGAGCCCGGCATGACGCTCGAGCTGGCGCAGGGTGCACATGGCACCGATGCGAAACTCGGTCTCGGTCTCCTCGATCTGATCGAGTCCGCAGGCCGAAAGGTCAATCGCCGTCGCCACACGACGCGAACCCAGGCGCATCCAGATGCCGCCGCCCACAATCTTGTTGTTGCGGTTCTTCTGTAAGAGCTCATAGGCTTCGGCCGCGTTTCCAACACGGACGTAGGTACCGAACTTGAGCACGTTCTCCCCCATCTCTCCACTTGTCCAGTACTTTTAAGTGTACCAAACGAGGGGCCGCACACCGTTTTAGGACAAAATCCACCCACCCATCCATAACTTGCGGTGAAATACGGACTGATTAGCCGTTCTGGGACGCTAAACAGTCCGTATTTCACCGCAAGTTATGAGGAGTCCTCCGGGATAGAAAAGGCTCCCAGCCGGAATGGCTGGGAGCCTCATCACATGCTATATCGAGCGAAGATTTAGCAGACGCCCTGGGCGAGCATGGCATCGGCGACCTTCAGGAAGCCGGCGATGTTGGCGCCCATAACAAAGTTGCCCTCCTCGCCGTACTCCTTGGCGGTGTCGTCCACGTTGTGGAACATGCCGCGCATGAGCTGCTCGAGCTTGCCGTCGACCTCCTCGAAGGTCCAAGACAGGTGCTCGGCGTTCTGGCTCATCTCCAGGCCGGACACGAGCACGCCGCCGGCGTTGGCAGCCTTGCCGGGCATAAAGGCGACGCCGTTCTCCTGGAAGTAGGTCGTGGCCTCGATGGTCGTGGGCATGTTTGCGCCCTCGCCGACCACCTTGCAGCCGTTGGCGACGAGCGCCTGGGCGTCCTCGAGCAGCAGCGTGTTCTCGCGAGCGCAGGGCAGCGCGATATCGCAGGGAAGCTGCCACACGCCGCGGCCGTCGCCCTCGTGCCACACGGCGTTAGGCTTCTCGTCAACGTACATAGCGAGCGTAACGCCCTTGTCGTGGCCAGAGCGCTTCTTGTTGTAGATGTGCTCGAGCACGGTGTAGTCGATGCCGTCGGGATCCTCGACCCAGCCGTGGGTATCGGAGCAGGCGAGCACCTTGCCACCGAGCTGAGTGACCTTCTGGACCGCGTAGATAGCGACGTTGCCGGAGCCGTGAACGACGACGTTCTTGCCCTCGAATGAGTCGCCGCGGCTCTTGAGGTACTCGTCCACAAAGTAGGCCAGACCGTAACCGGTGGCCTCGGTACGGGCGAGCGAGCCGCCAAAGGAGAGGCCCTTGCCGGTAAGGACGCCGGTCCACTCGTTGGTCAGGCGCTTGTACTGACCGAACAGGTAGGCAACCTCGCGGCCGCCAACGCCCAGGTCGCCGGCGGGAACGTCGGTGTTGGGGCCGATGTGGCGATAGAGCTCGGTCATAAAGGACTGGCAGAAGTGCATGATCTCGTTGTTGGACTTGCCCTTGGGGTCAAAGTCGGAGCCGCCCTTGCCGCCGCCCATGGGAAGGGTGGTCAGGCTGTTCTTGAGGATTTGCTCCAGGCCCAGGAACTTGAGCATACCCAGGGTGACCGTCGGGTTAAAGCGCAGGCCGCCCTTGTAGGGTCCAATGGCAGAGTTGAACTCGACGCGATAGCCGCGGTTGACCTGAACCTTGCCCTGGTCGTCGACCCAGGGAACACGGAACATGACGATGCGCTCGGGCTCGACGAGGCGCTCCAGCAGGGCGGCCTCCTCGTACTCGGGGTGGGCGTCGAGCGCCGGCTGGATGGTGCCGAGGATCTCGGTCGCGGCCTGGATGAACTCAGGCTGCTCGGGATAGCGGGCCTTGAGCTCTTCGAGAACTTTCTGCGTGTAGCTCATGCTTCCTCCAATGATGGGAAACGAAAAATGTTGATCGCGGCACCCTATGCGCCGCGAACTTTATCGAGTATGGATAATATCGCACTGTTGCGGGAAAGTTTCGCATAAGCAGACGGGCAGATGTTTCGTTTTGATTACGATGCAGGTAGAAGCGTTTTTGAGTGCCTGACATGCAAAACCCGTGTTTCAAACCTGTTTCGTCCACGTGTTCCAAACCACAACAAAGGCGCCTGTCCCCAATGTGGTGGTGTGGTGGTTAGAGGACGAGCTGATGGTAGTCGGCGGGGGTTATGCGGCCTTCGGTGGCAGCGCGGAAGGCGGCGAGTGCATCGCCCGAGAACGGCATGGCCCAGCACAGCCCGCAGCCGGCGGTGATGGAGCCGGGCAGCGGCATGATGCGCCCGGGCACACCGGCGGCAAGGCACAGCTGCTCGCATTCCATCACATCGAAGGTGCTATCGAACGAAACGATGATCTTGCGTTCATGGTCGAGAGCATCACCGGACGGGCCTTCGCGGTGTGCATCGCGATACGCCGCGGCGGCCGCTTCCTCTTCCGCAGTATGTCCACAGCCACCGCAACCGCAGGTACAGGGTTCGGACCCGTCGCAAGTGCAAGGTTCTCCCGTGTCGGGACAAATATCGTGAGACATGGCAACTCCAATCGTCTAGGCGAGTAACTCGGCCGCCGCAAACTCCTCGGGCGTATTGACGTTCTCGAAGCAGAGCGTCGAGCCCGCGGCCTTAACGATCTGCGGCTCATCCATATAACCGGCCTGAACGCGATTGATCAGACAGCGAATGCGCTGTCGGTCGCAGGAGAGCAGCTCTTGGGCAACCGGCGCACACGCGTCACGGCGCCAGACGGCGCAAAGCGGCTCAATCCCCCGCTCCTCGCGCGGCACGCACACATCGAGCGCCTCGGCCTCAACACGATCGGCAAGCGCGCCGATGAGTTCCGGCGAGACAAACGGCATATCGCAGGCGACGATTGCCACGAGAGGCAGCCGAGCCGCAGCCAGCGAGCTCGCGATGCCGCGCATGGCGCCTGCCGACCCTTCAAGGTCCGCTACCACGCGTGGTACAAGACCGCCAAACGCGCGCTCCTCAAGATAGGCAAGCTCGCTGGGACGCGAGGTCGTCACGACCAATTCGCCGGCAACTTGCGCCAGCCGACCCAGTACGCGTTCGATGAGCGGCTCGCCGCAAAACAACATCCGCGCCTTATCGCAACCCATGCGCGACGACAGCCCGCCCGCTTGGACGACGCAAGAAAGATCGGCTCGTCTTACGGTAGTCATACGGCAAAACACCCCCATCGGCATGCTCGAAACCCGGTGCACGAAGCTAAATACCGCCGCCGAAATAGCGGTGCTACGAAAAGCTCGTGCAAAAACAAAACAGCGCCCTTGCGGCACGCAGCAAGACCGCGAGCACAAAAGCGCTGGTAGCGTATGGCGGGAACGTATGTGAATCGAACACATCCAAGACGTTTTGCACGCCTCGCAACGGTTTTGAGGACCGCGGAGCCCACCGGAGCCCATCCGTTCCCAAGTGCGGCGGTATTTTACCAAACCGAGCAGCCAATCTAGCGCAGGGAGCGCAGGCCGCCGGCGTCCTTGTCGAGCACCGTAAAGCGCACGGCATCCAGGTGCTCCAAGATGCTGATGGCACGTTTGCGCGACACACCCAGGGCCTCGCGCAGTACGCTCGTGGTGGCAGCACCGCCGGCTGCCTCAATGGCGGCGGCAACAAGCTCGCGCGCATGGGCCTCGGCGGCAGCGGACAGGGCGACGTCGCGCTCGACCTTAACGATCGAGCGATTGAGCGAAAGCTCGCGCAGGGCACGCGTCATGGTGTCGCGATCGAGCTGCAACTGCTCGCCCACCTCGGGCAATATCGGCGCATCGAGGCCGGCTTCGTCCAGCAAGGCAACGATACGTTCGCAGGCCTCGCGCACCACACGCGCCGCGGCGGCAGCGGAGTGCGGGTCGAATACCTCGGCACCCTCGGCGGCACACACGCCACGCGAGCAGCCCTCGGCAATCAGAGCCGCGGCAACGCCATCATCAGCGGCAGGCCACGCAGCATGGGCAACGGCGCCGGGCGTAAAGCCCGTCTCCTTGGGAGACGCCGCGTGCATGGCTGACAGGGTCGCCGCCAGTGCATCCATCGCAGCGTCGAGCACCACGGCGTCCGCCAAGTAGTCCGCATCACCCACAGCAAGCTTGCGAACAGAGCCCTGCGACACCAACCCGCGCAGTGCGGCATCGACCTCGCCGACACCAAGATCCAAAGCGTCGGCAACATCAACCGCCGTAACTGGCAGCATCTGCAGCGCCAGCCAAGCGCCCACACCGCCCGCGGTATCGCCGGACTCAAGCGCTGCAAGCAGCGTGCACTCCCCCGCCGAAAGCTCGCGCGAGCGACGGCAGCGCGAAAGCAGCACACGCCCGCCGCCAATGAGCATAACGGGCGAATACGACAGCACCACGGCATGGTCTCCGGCTCGCAGCGGCAGCGGCTCCTCCAAGCGCATTTGTACGGTACGGGTCTCGCCCACCGCCATGGGGGCCTCGCCCTCCAAAAGCATGATGCGGCCAACAACCTCGGCCGTGCCGGCCATCACATGCACGCGCGCGCCCGACTCGAGCACGCGCGGCTTGGCGCCCTCGCGACCCAAATACGTAAACGTCATCATAAAGCGCAACGTCTGGCCAAAGCGGTCCGCCACGCCCAGCATCTCGCCACGGTCAAGCGCCGCGACACCGTCACCAACTAGGTTGAGCGCCACACGCTGACCAGGCAGCGCGCGCGGCGTATCGCCATGCACCTGAATCCCGCGCACGCGACAGACCGTACGCGACGGCAAAGCCATCAGCTCGTCGCCCACCGCAACCGGCGCATCGTGCAGCGTTCCCGTTACGACAGTGCCGACGCCCTTAATCGTAAAGCAGCGGTCAATCGGCAGGCGCGGCGCGGCATCGGTGCGCTCGGCACGGTTGCGGCAGGCATCCCAGCAGGCACTTACCTGCTCGTCGAGCACCGCAAGCAGCCCGTCGATCCCCTCGCCCGTCTTAGACGACACGGGCACAATCGGCGCGCCCGCAAACACGGTACCCGACAAAAAGTCATCGACATCGAGCTCGGCAAGCTCGGTCATCTCGGCATCGGCCAGGTCACACATCGTCAGCGCCACCACCATATGCGTGACGCCCAGCAGCTCCAGCACGTGCACGTGCTCGCGCGTCTGCGGCATTACACCCTCAACGGCAGAGACCACCAGCACGGCAACGTCGATGCCTGTCGCACCCTGCACCATGGCGCGCAGGTAATGCGCGTGGCCCGGCACGTCGACCAGGCCGACGATCTTGCCACTCGGCAGTGCCAGCTCGCCAAAGCCCAGCTCCACGGTCATACCGCGACGGCGCTCAACCTCCAGACGGTCGGGATTCTTGCCGGTCAGCGCCTCGATCAATGCCGACTTGCCGTGGTCAACGTGGCCCGCCGTGCCAACGATAACGGGACACTCCACCAGCGCCTGAACCTCACTCATCGAGCAATCGCCTTCTCAACGCACGCGACGAGCGTCGATGCCGCCGTCTCGATATCGCGGTCGCCCACGAGTGTGCGCACGTCAAACAGGACGCGATCGTGCGAGGCGCGCGTGACGACCGGCGTGTCGAAATCTTGGACGAGCGAGCGCTTGAGTGCGTCAACGGAAAGACGCTCATCGACGAGGCGCACGGCAACGCACATGGTGGGCAGCTCCACGGTAGGCAGCGAGCCGCCACCAGGAGTCGACGACTCCTCGACGATTTCCACCTGCACGGCACACGGGCAGCCAGCCTTATCGAGGCCCGCCACCATCAGCTCGCGCAGCTTGCGTGCGCGACGCTCCAGATGAGCCTGCGGAAGCGTGAGCATGTTGAGCACCGGCACCTCGCGATGGGCCACATCCGCCCCATCCATGTAAATGCGCAGCGTGCCCTCGAGCGCCGCCAGTGCGAGCTTGCCCGGGCGCAGGGCACGCATAAGCGGATGCGACCCGCAGGCCTGGACCAGATCGCGACGGCCCATGATAATGCCCGCCTGTGCGGCACCGAGCAGCTTATCGCCCGAGCACGACACGATATCGAGCCCCGCCGCGACCGAAGCCGGCGTGGGCTCCTCGCCGCCGCGCACCAAGATGTCGTCGGGCAACAGCGCGCCCGACCCCTGGTCCTCGTAGAACAGCAGGCCATGCTTGTGGGCCAGAGCGGCAAGCTCCCGAGAGCCCACCTCCTCGTGAAAGCCCTCGATGCGATAGTTGGAAGGATGGACCTTGAGGATCATCGCCGTATCGGGCGTGATGGCGCGCTCATAGTCGTCCAAATGCGTGCGGTTGGTGGCGCCGACCTCGACGAGCTTGGCGCCCGAAGCCGCCATGACATCGGGGATGCGGAAGCTGCCGCCGATCTCGACAAGCTCGCCGCGGCTGACGATAACCTCCTTGCCTGCGGCATGGGTCGCCAGCACCAGCAGTACCGCGGCGGCGTTGTTGTTGACCACGAGCGCGTCCTCGGCACCGGTGAGCGAGCGGATCAGCTGCGCGGCGTGCTCCTTGCGCGACCCGCGCGAACAAGTGTCCACACTGTACTCGAGCGTGCTGTACCCGCGCGCAACCTCGGCCACGGCCTTTGCCGCCGACTCCGCGAGCGGGGCGCGACCCAAGTTGGTATGGATGACCACGCCCGTTGCGTTGACGGCAGGGCGCAGGCTCGGCAGCGCGGAGCGGTGCGCACGCCACTCGATGGCCGAAGCCAGGTCGCGCTTAGAGCGCGGGGCGGCGCCGGCGCGAATGGCGGCGCGCTCCTCGTCGAGCTCGGCCGTGACGGCGGCATGCACCACCGCGTCGCAGGTCTCCCCCGCCGCCTTCACCACCGGCCACTCTGCGAGCAGCTCGTTGACGGAGGGAATGGCGCGCAGGCGGGCGCGCACCTCATCGGACATGTTATGGCTATCGCTCATGTGCGGCCTTTCAAAACCAAAGGTGAATCAATCGTTCGAATGTTAAACTATCAGCCAATTCGATCGGCTGAGTCAATCAATCGCTATTATCCCCGCGCGCCGCGATCTTTTCCACGCGAACGGCGTTTTCCTGAGTGAGCGCGGCGCCCGTCAACGGGTCCCAACGCAACGGTGTATGGTCGAGCGGGCCGACGCCCAAGGCTTGAGCGCCGCCGGCATCGGCGCCAAACGAACGTCCGCCGGGGGCGGCCGACGTAAAGATACACGCCGGATGCAGATACGGCGTCGTCTCCACGCGCACGTGGTCGCGGCCCATATCGCTCACGAGCTCGACGATCTCGCCGTCGGCGATGCCCATGTGCGCAGCAGCATCGGCATTCATCTGCACGGCATCCAGGTCCGATCCAGCCTCGGCGGCACCTTGAGCCGCAAGCCTGCGCGAGGTGTGCGACTCAAAGGGACGGTTACCACTAATGAGGCGAAACATCCCCGGGCCGGGCTCCACCATGGGCGCAATCCAGTTGGGCACACGACCCATGCCGACTCGTTCCCATACGTCGCTTGCCAGCGCAATTTTGCCGCCATCCAAGGGAATCGCCGGCTCGCCCGTACGCGACGGCAACGCAACACCCGTGTCGGCCCAGCCGCGTTCCTTGAGCTCGTCCAGATCGATCCCAAAAGGCGCCACCTGGGCAGCCGCCAGATCGTCAGACGTAAACTGGAAATACTCGCCCACGCCACACGCCTGCGCCAGACCGGCAAAAATCTCCCGACCGGGACGTGTGCCGTCATGCTGCACGGGCAGCACGGCGTTGCGGTAGAACACGCGCGAATCGTTGGCGCCCACGACTGTGCCCACACCGCGGTCGGCCTCCAGATACGTCACGTCGGGCAGCACGAAGTCAGAAGCACGCGCCGTCTCGGACCAACGAATATCAATCGTCACAAGCAAGTCGAGCTGTTCCAGAATCGATAGCCACGCCCCGGCGTTGCCATAGCCCGCGCCGGGATTGCTGGCGTAAACGATCAGCCCGCGCAGGTCCCCGGCCAGAATCGACTGACCGATGGTCGTGCACAGGCCGCGCACCGGATCGACCAGTGGATAGCGCTCGGACCCCAGCTTGGATATGCGCGGCACCGGCGGCGTCGCGAAACGCGTAGGGTCCAAATCGCCCAACACAAGCGGCGTGGGCGGGTTGAGGGCACCGCCCTCATGCCCGATGCAGCCCAGCAGCACATCGACCAAGCAGATAGCGCGCGCGGTCTGGGTGCTATTGGCATACGCGATGCCGATGCCACCATGAAAGCCTGCATCCACCACAGCGGCAGGCGCGGCGGCAGCTAGCTCGCGCGCCGTGGCGACAATCTCTGCGGCCGGCACGTCGCACATCGACTCGGCCCACTCGGGCGTCCAAGCACTGGCCGCCTGCGCCAGCTCGTCAAAGCCTGTGGCGTAGCGGTCCACGAACTCGTGATCGTACAGGTCCTCGGATACCAGCACATGTGCGATACCCAGCAGCAACGCCAGATCGCATCCAGGACGTACGCGCAGCCAGCGGTCGGCAAGCGCGGCCGAGCCGCTGCGCCGGGGGTCAACCACGATGATCTTCGCCCCGCGCCGGCGCGCATCGTTGAGCGCGTCAACGGCCCCCATCGTCGACGAATCGACAATGGAACGCCCCAGATACATGATGCAGTCGGTATGCGCAAGGTCGGAGGCGGGGCTATAGCCCAGGCTGTGCTCCCAACCGGTAAGTCTGCTTACCTCGCAGGCGCCATCGGCACCGTACACGTTGGGCGAGCCCAGCGCATGCATAAAGCGATAGGCCCAGTAGCGGTCGAACGAGGGCACACCAAGTGTCATGCCCAGCGCACGGGGCCCGCGCTCGTCAACAATTCCCAAAAGACGCTCGGCAATCTGAGCAAACGCCTCGTCCCAGGTAATCGCATCAAACCCCGAGCCATCCCGGCGGCGTCGCATGGGGTGCAAAATCCGGTCGCGCTCGTCAAACGGCATTGCCAGGCGATGGCGCCCGCGGGCGCACAGGGCACGCGCCGCGCACGGATGTCCCGGCACCGGCAACTCGGCCACCACGCGACCGTCCTCAACGCGTGCCGCAAAGGCGCAATCGGCATAGCATCCCCCGCATGTCGTCACCACGGAGCGACCGTCATGCATAGCTCTCGATGCCATCTCGATTATTCCTTCCAGCTCAGGGGTTCATGCCCCGCCGCACCACAGCCCTGCCACCAGCTGCCGCGACGCAAAGCCCGCTGCATCTACCGCAGCAAGACACGAAGAGCCTCCCAAAAGGCAAACGCCCCTCGGGAGGCCCGTACGTCATTCCAGCTTATTACGCCTCGGACTTCTTGGCGTAGACAAACCAGTAGCCGAGCGCGATCAGAACCGCGCCGCCCACGATGTTGCCCAGCGTGGCGGCGGACAAGTTAAACGCAATGCCCGCAGCGTTGAGCGCATCGGCGCCGGCGACGTCGGCACCATAGCCGCACGCGTGCATCACGGCACCCATAGGCAAAAAGTACATGTTGGCGACGCAGTGCTCAAAACCGCAGGCCACAAAGGCGGCGATGGGCAGCAGAATGCCCACAACCTTATCGACCACGGTCTTACCGGCGGTACCGATCCACACGGCCAGGCACACAAAGATGTTGCACAGGATGCCGCGGAAGAAGATCGTCACCCAGTCGATCGTCACCTTGCCGGCGGCGACGCTCACCATGGAATTGGCGACCGCCTCGCCGTTGAGCTTATAGATGCCGGCCATGTACACCAAAAAGACGATGAACAGGGCACCGACAAAATTGCCGACCCACACGACGACCCAGGCCTTAAGCATCTGAACCAGGGTAATCTTTTTGCTCTTGAGTGCGCAGACCATAAGCGAATTGCCGGTAAACAGCTCGGCGCCGCACACCAGCACCAGCACCAGGCCCAGGCAAAAGCACAGGCCGCCCACGACGCGCTGAGCGCCCCAGCCCAGCGTGCTGTCGCTCAAGAACACGGTAAAGAACAGGCCGCCGAAGGCGATAAACGCGCCGGCGAACATTGCCAACAGAAAGGCCTTAGCGACCGGCAGGTTAGCCTTGGTCACGCCGGCGGCCTCGGTCTTGGCCTCGATCGCGGCGGGCGCCAGGCAATCGGGAGAGGGGTACTCCACCTTGGAATCTGCCATGTCAATCACTTCTTTCCTAATCAGCAGGAACAAGCGCTCCTATTGCTCTTGCCCCAAGCGGACAAAGTGGGAAAAGTCGTTGGCGGCCACGGCGTCGTACACGGCGTCGACGGCCTCAAAGACTTCCGGGGACATGGGGTTGTAGAACTCCGTGTCGCCCGGCTGAATCCCGACGAAGACGATATCATCACACGATTGCTCAATCTCTTCGATCAGAATCGACAAAGGAAGCGAATGCGTGGTGAACATCGATTTGCGCGCGACGTCGGTCTTATCGAGCAAGCGGATGGCGCCGACGGGCAGCGCCATGTCGGCGGCATCGACCAAAACCAAACGCGGCGGACGCTCGCGCTTGACCTCGATGATGTCATCCTCGGGCGTCTGACCGCCGTCGATGGTGTACCAACCGGCGATAGGCGTGTCCTCCATCTTTTTGGAGAGCACGGGGCCGGCGGCATCGTCGGCGCGCAGCACGCTTCCCGCCGTGAGCACGATACCCGCAAACGGGGCGCCGTTCACACGACCATCCACAACGCGACCCATTACTGCAACCTTCCCGTCAGATACACGCCCGACACATCGCGCACGCGCTCAACCAGATCGCGGAACTTCATCAGAAACGCGACCTGCTGGGCATGCAGGCCAAAGTCGTCGTCGAACACCGAGATGCCGGCCTTGGCCGAGCCGCGAAAACCGCGCTCGTCGAGCAGCGTGTCGCAGGCCTCGAGCAGCGACGGCACCGCCGCCTTGTCAAGCTGGCACTCGCCAAAGGAGCGGATGGCCTCGAACTTGGTCTTGGCCTCCCCCTCCGGCAGCGCGTCGATGAGCGAATAGAAGACATCCACCGGCACCGACAGGCGCGGCTCAAAGCAATCGAGCACGCCGGTGTGGTGGCCCACGGCGAGCGTGTAGTACAGCACGTCGCAGGCCTCCTGGGGAACGTCTTCCTCGGTCTCCACAAACTTACGCGTGAGCTCATAGAAGACCACCTGGTCGGGCGCATGGCCCAGGCAGGGGTCGGCGACGCCCTCGGCGGCCTCGTCGCTTGCGCGCGAGGCATCGCCAAAGGAGCCGCCGAGCATACCGGGGCCCGCAAAGTAACCAGAGCGGTCCGTGAGCTCCATCTAGTGACCTCCGGCCAGCACCAGATCCTGCAGCGCCGAATACACCTCGACGCGGCGCGGATCGTCCTGCTTGTCGATGAGCAGCGCCATGGCACCGCGGATATCGCCCTTGGGCGCGCCCTCGAGCGTATCCATAAACTCGTTGGCCAGGTCGCGGCCATAACGGTAGCCGCTCATGGCGCGAGCTTCGCGCTCGATGGCAACACGCAGCTTGTACGGCACGCCGGGGTGCAGGATATCGGCCTGCTCGTCGGCGGCCTCCACCGTGGTCTCGGCATGGAGCTTTTGGTCCAGCAGGCCAAGTGCCATGGCAAAGCCGTAGACGGTCTGCGCGGGGCTGGGCGGGCAGCCGGGGATGTAGACATCGACCGGCAGAATCTTGTCCGTGCCTCCCCAGACGCAGTAGTTGTCGTAGAAGATGCCGCCGGTGCAGCCGCACGCGCCATAGGACACCACGATCTTGGGATCGGGTGCGGCCTCAAAGGCGCGCAGGGCCGGCATGCGCATGGCACGCGTCACGGCACCGGTGTACAGCAGCACGTCGGCGTGACGAGGCGAGGGCACGACCTTGATGCCAAAGCGCTCGACGTCGAAGACGGGCGTGATGGAACCGAAGATCTCGATCTCGCAGCCGTTGCAGCCGCCGCAGTCAACACGGTAGACATACACCGAGCGCTTGATCTTCTTAAGAAGGGTCGCCTTGGCCTTCTCGATGCTCTCGTCGAGCTCGATCTTGGTCGGGCGGTACTGAAGCCGCTCGGGCAAAAGCGTGGGTTCGGCCATGGTTACTCCTCCTTCGTTTCAAAATCCATGATGATGCCCTCGACCGGCGCCGGACCGGCGGGAATCTCGGGCGCATCGGGGTTGAGCTCGCGGTCGATATACTCCGGGTTCACGCCGTGGCCGCCCAGATACTCCATGCCGGGGCCCTGGGGCTCGCCGGACGCAAGCGTCTCGTTGGCAGCCATGCCGGCAGCGTTGCCGGTCTTTACGGCCGAGGCGGCGCGCAGGGCGTCGAGCTCGCGCTTGCACTCCTGGCACATACCGACGGTACGGGCGGCCTGGATAGCCTCCATGCCGCCGGCCTTTTGCAGCAGGCGCTTGGCGTAGTCGATTTCCTTGTGCGGGGCAAACGGCTTGCCGCAACGCGAGCAGTGCTCGAGCGTGTAGACGCTCTTGCTGGTGAGGTCGTCCTTGCTCATGACGGCCAGCTCAAACTCCTCGGTGAGTTTGATGGCCTCCATGGGGCAGGCCTCCTCGCAACGGCCGCAGAAGATGCAACGGCCGTAGTCGATCGACCAGGTAATGGTATCGGCCGCAAGGTCGGTGTCCATGCGAATGGCATCGGCCGGACACGCCACGCCGCAGGCACCGCAGGCGATGCAGAGCTCGGCATTGTGCTCGGGCTTGCCGCGCATGTCCTTGTTGGTGGGGAACGGCGCAAACGGGTACTTGACCGTCGCGTCGCCGGCCTTGGCGTTAACCTTCCAAAGCTTCAGCATATTAGAGCGCCTCCTCATCGAGCGGGGCGGCCATGGTGCCCTCGCCCGCAAGCGGCGACTTGTCGCGCCAGACGTTCTCGAACTGCTCCTTGTCGAGCACGTGGTCGCGCTTGGCGGCGACATCGGTCACCGTCACGCGGTCGGTGCAGGAGTAGCACGGGTCGAGCGAGCCGACGATCAGCGCCGCGTCGCCCACGGTGTTGCCGCGGAACATGTAGCGCAGGACCGGCCAGTTGCTGTACGTGGCGGCCTTGGCGCGCCAGCGGTAGCACTTCTGGTTGTTGCCGAGCATGGCCCAGTGCACGTCCTCGCCGCGCGGCGCCTCGGTGGCACCGATGGCGTACTTGTGCGGGGTGTACTCCCAATCCGTGGTGAGGATGGGGCCCGACGGGCAGTTCTCGAGCATGGTCTCGATCATGTCAATCGAATCGTAGACCTCCTGGATGCGGACGGCGGTACGGCCGAAGGCATCGCAGGTGTCGGCCGTGGCGGCATGCATCTTTTGGACATCCGGATCGGCGTAGCCGTCGAACGGATGGTCAAAGCGCACGTCGCGGGCATAGCCCGAGCCGCGCATGAGCGGGCCGACCGGCGAGAAGTCGCGAGCGATCTTGCGGTCCAGAATGCCGATGCCACTCGTACGCTCGATAAAGTTGGGCGTGGAGAGCAGCATGTCGACGAGTTCCTGAACCTCGGAGCGCAGCTGGTGGATGGTCGTGAGCGTGGAGAGCTTCTGCTCGGCCAAAATGTCGCGACGCACGCCGCCGATCACGTTGAGGCCGTAGGTCTTGCGGTGACCGGAGAGCTTCTCGGCCAGGTCCATGGACTTCTCGCGGACGCGGAAGAACTGCTGGAAGCCGGAGTCGAAGCCCGTGTAGTGCGATGCCAGGCCAATGTTGAGCAGATGCGAGTGCAGGCGCTCGACCTCGAGCATGATGGCGCGGATGTACTGGGCGCGCGGCGGGACATGAATGCCCTGGGCGCGCTCGACGGCCTCGGCATAGGCCACCGAGTGGGCGCAGCCGCAGATGCCGCAGATGCGGTCGGCGAGGAACGTCACGGCGTCATAGTTCAGGCGCGTCTCGGCGACCTTCTCCATGCCGCGGTGCACGTAGAACAGACGGTAGTCGGCATCGACGATCGTCTCGCCCTCAACGAACAGGCGGAAGTGGCCGGGCTCGTCGGAGGTGATGTGCAACGGTCCCATGGGGACGAGCGTGGTCTCCTTGCCCTTGGTGTCGGCCAAGAATTCGTAGTTTTCCATGTCGCTCGCGGGGGCGGGGCGGAAACGGTAATCCATCGAATCCTTGCGCAACGGGTACAGCCCGCTGGGCCAATCGTCGGGAAGCACCAGGCGACGGCGGTCGGGCAGACCCTCGGGAATCAGGCCGAACATATCGCGCAGCTCGCGCTCGCCCCACACGCAGGCGGGGACGAACGACGTCACGGACGGGAACGTCATCTTGGCGGGGTCGACCTCGGCACGCACAGTAACCCAGCCGGGGTCCTCCCCCTCCATGGAGATGACGTAGTACACGGCGTAACGGCCGCACAGGGAGCGCTCGTCGTTGCCGACAATCACGGGAATCCAGCCGTAGCGCTCGTAGTACAGGTAGTGGACGGCCTCGGGCAGACGGTCCAGCTTGACGGTGATCGTCAGCTGGTCCTCGCACTGCCACTCAACCTTCTCGATAGCGCCCGGCACTGCGGCGCGCAGGGCCTCGACGTGGCTTTCGCAACGACGAGCGTAGTCCTTCTTTTCAGGTTCTGCCATGGTGCTAATTCACCTCGCTTGTCTTGGTCTGGGAACTGAACACCATGCGGTAGAGAGGAGCCTCGTGGAGCTCTTCGACGCTCTGGTTCAAAACGACGGACGTTGCATCCTCGACGCCGCTCGTGATGGCGACCGGGGTGGCGATACCGAACCACATGACCACGATCGCGAGGGCGATCTCGGGGATGATCATGAGGGCGGGCACCTCGTGGCGCTTCATGCCCTCGGGCGCCTTGCCGAAGATGGACTTGAGCGCGATGCCGGTAAGGGCAAAGTACACGCCGGTGAGGCCAATGGCCACGAGCACGACCACCCAGATGGGACCGGACTGGACGCCGGCCACGAAGGTGAGGAACTCGGAGATGAACAGGGCGAACGGCGGGAAGGCAGCGAGCGCGAGCAGGGCGATGATGGTGAGCGCTGCCGTGACGGGAGCGATCTCGACGACGCCCTTGATCTTGTTCAGGTCGCGGGTGTGGTAGATGTGCTGGATGTTACCGGCCATGCAGAAGGCGAGCGCCTTCGTGAAACCGTGGAAGATGCAGTGCAGCAGGCAGGCGGCGATACCGAGCGGACCACCGATACCCAGGCACAGCGCGACCACGCCGACGTTGTCGACGGAGGAGTACGCGAAGCGGCGCTTGATATCGTCCTGCTTAAAGATGCACAGGGCGGCCACCAGGATGGACAGCGTGCCCAGGATGAGCAGGAGCGTACGCGGATAGGTGTCGCCCACCGTGATGATGGACAGGGAGTAGAAGCGGATGATCACCAGCATGGCGCACTTGAGCAGCACGCCCGAGAGCAGCGCGGAGACCGGGCTCGGAGCCTGGGAGTGCGCGTCGGGCAGCCAAGTGTGCATGGGGAACAGGCCGGCCTTGGTGCCAAAGCCGATGACGATGAACGCGAACGCGAGGCGCACGAGCATCGGGTCGAACTGGTCGGCGTAGGGCATGATGGAGGTGAGGAAGGCTGCCTCATGCGCGTTGGGCATGATATCGGCGGCGTTCGCGTAGATGAGCAGCGTGCCGAACAGGCCGAAGGCCACGCCGGCGGTGCAGACCATCGCGTACTTCCAAGACGCCTCGAGCGCCTGCTTGTTCTTGTAGATGCCCACGAGGAACACGGTCGACAACGTGGTGGCCTCGACCGCCGCCCAGGTGAGGATGATGTTGTTGGACAGGCAGGCGAGCAGCATCGTGAAAACGAACAGGCTAAACAGCGCGTAGTACTGCTTGGTGCGCTCGGCCGGCATGGTCTTCTCCTCGATATCGATCTTGATATAGGAGATGGAGTACACGCCGGTGATGAACCCGATGATGCCTACCAGAAGGACGAAGATCGACGAGAGCGAATCGAGATGGAGCCACAGGCCCAAAGCGTCGATATTCTGCCCGCTCGAGAGCATGGTTCCCGCGGTGACGACCGAAAGGACGAGGGTCGCCGCGACGGAGATGGTGTTGAGCCCCGCAAAGACGCTGTAGGACGTCGTCTTGGGGAGCGCAGCCATAATCAGGGAGAACACGAGGGGACAAGCGAGCAGGGCGACCGTCAGCATTGAAACATCCATGGCCTACCCCTTCAATTCGGTCAGGTCGTGGGAGTCGAGCGACTTGGTGTCGTTCCAGATCCTCACGACGACGGCGGACATGATGATGACGGCGAAAATGGCGTCGGTGGCGATGCCGATCTCGATGATCTCGGGGGCCGTGGGCGCGAGCAGGGCGAGCGTCACGTGGCTACCGTTCTCCATAAGGCAGTACCCGAAGATTTGCTTGAGGATGTTGCGCTGGGAGATGATGCACGTGAGGCCGACGAAGAAGTGCGCGAAGCTGATGGCGAGGGCCGGAGTAGCCACCTCAGCGGTGGGCAGGCTCAGGCGCGTGACCACCGCGAAGCAGATGGCCACCTCCAGACCGGTGAGGATGATGGTCCAGGCCGGCTTGATGGAGGAGGTCAGCGTGCTATCGGCAGGCGAACCCATCTTTTTGTAGGCACGGTTGAGAATGAACGGAACGAGGATCACCTTGGTGACGAAGGCCGACGCGGCCCACATGAGAAGCTCGGTGGCACCGGTGGTGAGGCCCAGGGTGAGCAGCACGCCCACCAGGACAACCGACTGGATCGCGTACCACTTAATGGCGGACGGGATGGTCTTCGAGACGACCACCATGGTGGAGGTCACGATCAGAAGACCGCCCAGGATATTGACTAACGAATAACCCATGTCCTACCTCCTAACCCATCCAACTAGAGGACAGAGGACCGGCGACGACGACCATGATCATGAGGACGACGAACACGAACGCCATGGCGCGCGGAAGGGGCTGGCCGGCGGCCACGGTCTCGCTCGGCTCACCGGGCAGGACCTTACCCATCCAACGCAGGAACCATGCGAAGGTGGCGACGGTCTCGACGACCATGACGCACACGAGGACGAAGATGACCGTGTTGGAAGCACCAACCGCGAAGCCACCGGAAATAATCTGGAACTTGGAGAAGAACGTGCTCATGGGGGGCACGCCGGCGATAGCGGTCGCGGCGACCGCGAAGCCCACGCCCGTGACCGGGTACTTCTTCATGAGGCCCTGGATCTTGGGCAACATACGGGTTCCCAGCGTGAAGCTGAGGGAGCCGGCGATGAGGAAGAACAGGGTCTTGGTGAACGCGTGGTTGAAGATGTGCTCGACGGCGCCGTTGAACGCCATCTGGCTTCCGAACACGGAGAGGCCCAGGCCGAAGAACACGTAGGCGAGCTGCGCGATCGTCGAGAAGGCGAGCAGGCGCTTCATATCCTTCTGGGGCAGGTACATGAGGAAGCCGAAGAGCATGGTCACGACGGCGTCGATGATGGCGACCCAACCGACGATCTCGGGGATATCGCCGGCACTCGCAAGAGCGCGGGCGAACACGCACACGCCGACCTTCACCATGGACGCGCCATGGAGGTAGGCGGAAACGGGCGTGGGGGCCTCCATTGCGGAGGGCAGCCACATGTAGAGCGGGAACTGGGCGGACTTGGCCCAAGCGGCGAACAGGATGAGCAGCAGCACGACGGTCTTCATACCGGAATCGAGCTGGGAGATCGCACTCAGCGCGAACGTGCCGGTTCCGGCGAACAGGAAGGCCGCGCCGATGTAGAGTCCCAGAGCGCCGATATGGGTGATGATGAGCGCCTTCATACCGGCCTTCTTGGCCGTGGGCGTCATGTAGTAGCTGATGAGGCCCCAGGAGCACACGCCGGTGATCTCGAAGAAAACGAGCTGGCCGACGATGGTGGAGCTGTAGGCGAGACCGGCCATGGCGCCGATGAACGTGGAGAAGTACACGTAGAAGCGGCGACGGGGCGCGTCGGGATGCTCCTTGTTCTTATCGCTCATGTACGGGAACGAATAGATGACGACGAGCAGGCCGATAGCGACGAACGCGGGTGCGAGCAGCGTGCTCATCCGGTCGAATATGAAGCCCATGACCAAGGTCTGGCCCATACTCGCCCAGGTTACATCGACCGCGTTCATGCCGTTTCCGGCAAACGTCGCGGCCAAGCCAACGGAAGCGACCGTGGCGATGCCGCCGACAAAGGCGCAGATCCATTTAGCGTAGGGACGCGGCAGCATGACGATGAGCAGGGAGCCCAGCATGGGGACGGCGATCGCCACCATGGCAAAGAGGGACAAGCTCGATTCGATTGACATAGTTTCTCCCTTCTCCCTACACGCCTACGACGACGAAGACGAACGCGAGGACCGCGATGCCGACGACGGCCCAGGTCTGGTTACCGAGCACCTTGAAGCGCGAACGGGAAACGGAGTTCTCGAGCACGCCGCAGACAACGAAATCGACCAGGCACTTGACAAGGAAGACGACGGCGCCCACGAGAGCGGTGACGCCGATGGTCGCGGGCTCTCCCCAGGGGATGAAGATGGAGGTGAACCAAGCGACGACCACGACCTGCTTCATGCCCATGGCGAGCTTCATCATGGCCAGGGACGGGCCGGAGAGCTCGGCGAGCGGGCCCTCCTGGAGCTCCTGCTCGGCTTCGGCCTGATCGAACGGAAGCTTGCCGAGCTCCATATAGCAGGCGGCCGCGAAGGCGACGCCGGCGAGGATGACGGCGACGACGCTCGAGACGTTGCCCGTAACGATGTGCTGACCCATGGTCGCAATGTCCGTGGAGCCGCACACGATGGCGACGGTAAACAGCGCGATGAGCATGGACGGCTCGATGAGCACGCTCATGAGGAGCTCGCGGATACCGCCGAAGCCCGCGTAGGCGTTGGAGGAATCCACGCCGGACAGCGCGAAGAAGAAGCGGGACAGCGCGAGCGCGTACATGATGGTGATGGCGTCACCAAAAACGGGCATGGGGCTCTGGAGCGTGAACATGGGCAGGCCCATGGCGAGCATGAACGACACCGCGAGGAACAGCGGCGGCATGATGCGCAGCACGAAGCTCGAGTCGGAACTCACGGACTCGGGACGCGCCATGAGCTTCGCGAGGTCCCGGTAATCCTGAAGGATGGACGGACCGCGGCGATTGTGCATCTTCGCGCGAATCACACGGGCGAGGCCGGAGAAGAAGGGCGCGACCAGCATGACCACGAGGCCCTGCGCTATCGCAAGAACGATGTTCATAATATCCTCTCCCCTCTCTAGACCATGACCACGGCGAGCACGAGGAAGACCACGAGCGCCGCGACGATGTAGCAGATGTATACGGAGTAGTTGCCGCCCTCGATCTTGGAGGCGAGGCCGGCCAGCTTATCGGCACCCTCGCTCGGTGCATCGACCAGGAAGCGGTCGGGCAGGGGCTCAACGCCCTGGGCGACACCGGTGAGCTTCTGGAACACGTGCGCGATGGACCAGCAGATCTTGGTGCATACCTCGCGCAGGGTGTAGAGCGGGCCCATGAAGAGCTCTACGTCTGACGCGAAGCTCGTGGCGACGACGGGCATGTGCTCGTTGGGCTCGTAGCCGCACGCCCAAGGGTCGGTCTTCTTAGCGGGGGCCTTGGTGCCGAGGCAGGACCTCAACACGAACGCGAGGCCGGTGAGGACCACGAGCGCGATGGCGATCGCGGGGGTGGAGGTGGCGGCACCGGAAATCTCGTTCACCAGAGACACGCCCGAGGTGGCTGTGATGGCAGAGCCGGCAAGCACGCTCTGGGCGACGTCGCCCAGAACCGGGGCGATGACGGGAGAGCCGATTCCCAGCACCACGCAGATGGCCGCGAGGAGCATCTGCGAGAACAACATCGGAGCCGGGGACTCCTTGGCGTTCGCGGCCTCCTGGGAACGAGGGCTGCTCGCGAACGAGACGCCGTAGGCCTTCACGAAGCACGTGACGGCCAGGGCACCGGTGATGGCGAGGGCGGCCGCGGAGGCGACGGCGAACACCATGACGACCGGGTCGGAGAGCGTCGAGATGTTGAACAGGGACTGGTAGGTGAACCACTCGGAAACGAAGCCGTTGAGCGGCGGGATAGCCGAGATGGCAAGGGCACCTATGAGGAAGCAGACGGCCGTGACCGGCATACGGCGGAACAGACCGCCCATCTTCTCCATGTTGCGCGTACCCGTGGCATAGAGCAGGGAGCCCGCGCCGAGGAACAGCTCGCCCTTGAACATGGCGTGGTTGAGCGTGTGGTAGAGGGCGGCCATGAGCGCGATCGTCGCGATGACGTCGTTGCCCAGGGCGTGCGCCGTCATGGACGCGCCGACACCGAGCAAGATGATGCCGATGTTCTCGACGGAGTGATAGGCAAGCAGGCGCTTGATGTCGTGCTCGTGGAGGGCGTAGACGACACCCAGGACCGACGAGATGGATCCGAAGACCAGGACCATGAGGCCCCACCAGAGCTGGACGCCCGAACCCGCGAGCAGGTCGAGACCGACCTTGAGGATTCCCAGGATGCCGATCTTGATCATGCCGCCGGACATGAGGGCGGACACGTTGGACGGCGCCTCGGGGTGCGCCTGGGGCAGCCAGGAGTGCAGCGGAATGATACCGGCCTTTGCGCCGAATCCGAAGAACGCGAGGACGAAGCACGCGGAGGAGACGGCGGGTCCAAAGTCATGCGTACGGAAATCACTGAAGCTGAAGGAACCGCCCACGCCGTTGGTCATGAGCAGGAAGCTCGCCATGATGAGAACGAAGCCCACGTGCGCGATGACGAAGTAGAGCCAACCGCCCCTAATGGAGTTCTTGTTCTCCTCGATAACGACAAGGAAGTAGCTCGTAAGGGACATGAGCTCAAAGGCGACCAGGAACCAGAACACGTTGTCGGCGGTGATGACGAGCATCATCGAGGCGACGAAGGTGTTCATAAAGAAGCCGGCGCGCCCGACCTTGCCCGGGTACTCGTCGAAGTAGGACAGACCGTAGATGAAGCCCGCAAAGGCGAGAATCGAGATGAGGACCACGATCAGGCCCGCAAGGCCGTTGAGCAAGAGCTCGAGACGGGCGAACGGGAAGAAGAAGACCGTGTTGAGGGACGAAACGTCGCCAAGCACGGCCTCGAGGCCCGCGATGAACGACAGCACGGCCGCGACGGCGCCGATCAGGCAGCCGGCGGTCTTGGCGGCGTTGTCGGCCTTAATCAGCAGAACCGAGGCGAGCGCACCGATGCACGAGACGGCAAGCGATGCGATAAACAGCGTCATGCTATCCATTGTTTACGCTCCCTTCTGCTTTCTCGGACAGGCCCTGGGCCACAGCGGTAACGTCGACGACCGGACCGTTTTCGATCGAGCGCAGGCGCTTGGCCTCGTCGAGCTCGCGATCGGCCGCGCCGCCCATGACGGTCAGCGCCTTGGTGGGGCACGCCGCCACACAATGCGGGCCGTCCGGATCGAAGGCGCACAGGTCGCACTTGACGGCGCAGGTGTACTGGCCGGGAGCCCACGTAAGCAGGCTGCTCAGGGACTTAGGATACGAAGGCGTCGGGTCGCACATGCCTGCGACACCGGCGATAGACGTGCCATCGGGATGGATGGCTCCGAAGGGGCACGCGATGGCGCACAGCCTGCATCCGATGCACTCCTGCTCCTTGACGTGGATGCGATCGCCATCGTGCTCGATGGCATTCACCGGGCAAACCTCGGCGCAGGGGGCACCCTCGCAATGGTGGCAGGTAAGGGCGGCCGAAATACCGCCGGTCTTCACGAGCGCCAGGCGCGGCGAATCCTGAAGACCCTGCATCCGGTGAGCGTCGGCACAGGCGGACTGGCATGTTCCGCAGCCGATGCACCTCTCCGGGTTGATGTCGATGAAGCGGTTCATCCCCACTTCCTTTCAAAATAACGGGCCGGGCTCCCGAACGTACGGGACGCCCGGCCCAAATAGCCAACGAGAACGGGACTACACGATTTGATTCACGTGCGTCTCGTCGTCGAACTTGGCGGCGCCGGGCTCAACGTCCTGGGGAGCGGCGGCGTCCACCAGAGCCTGCTTGAGCTCGGTGTACTGACGCTCGACCTCGCCCTCGGCCCAGACCTGGTCGGCGATAGCGTCGACCTGGCAGGCGGAGAACTTGTCCTCGGGCGTATGCGAGACCGGGTCGACCTTGTGAATGGTCAGCTCGTTGCACTTGCCGATCCACCACTGGTAGGTCATGTAGACCGTGCCCTTGTTGATGCGATCGCTCACGTCGGCGCGGCTGTATACCTGGCCGCGGCGGCTGTGAATCGAGACGATGTCGCCGTTCTTGATGCCGCGCGCATCGGCGTCCGCGGGATTCATGCGGACAAAGCCGGGCTCGTCGGCGAGCAGCGCCAGCGTCTTGCAGTTGCCGGTCATCGAACGGCAGCTGTAGTGGCCGACCTCGCGGACGGTGCACAGGATGAGCGGGTACTCATCGTCGGGAAGCTCGGAGGGCGCCTCCCAGTCGTGCGCCATCAGGTTGGCGCGGCCGTCCTTGGTGGTGAACTTGCCACCAGCGAACATGTCGGGCGTACCGTGGTCGTTCACATCGGTGCTCTTAACGGGCCACTGGGCGTAGCCGCCCTCGGGAGCCATCTTCTCGTAGGTCGCGCCCACAAAGTTGGGGCACAGGCTAATGCACTCGTTCCAGATCTGCTCGGTGTTGTCGTAGTGCATGGGATAGCCCATGCGCGTAGACAGATCCGCGAAAATCTCCCAGTCGTGACGGCACTCGCCCTTGGGCGGAACGGCCGCATCAAAGTGCTGGAAGCTACGGTCGGATGCGGTAAAGACACCCTCGTGCTCGCCCCAAGAGGTAGCGGGCAGGATGACGTCGGCGAGCATGGTCGTCTGCGTCATAAAGATGTCCTGGCAAATGAACAGATCCAGCTCGGAGAGCGTCTTGCGCATACCGGCCGAATCGGGCTCGGTCTGCACCGGGTCCTCGCCGTAGTTGTAGAAGCAGTGCACCTTGCCCTCGTCGACCAGGTGGCCCAGGTCGGTGAGCTTGTAGCCCTCCTCGAGCGGGAGCTTTTCCTCGGGCACGCCCCAAGCCTTGGCAAACTTGGCACGCACTGCCGGGTCGGTGACCTTCTGGTAGCCAGGGTACAGGTTGGGCAGCATGCCCATATCGCAGGAGCCCTGGACGTTGTTCTGGCCACGCACGGGCGCGAGGCCGGAATTGGGTTTGCCGATCTGGCCGGCAACGCAGGCGATGGAGGCGATGGTGTGCACCGTCTTCAGGTTCTGCTTCTGCTGGCATACGCCCATGCCCCAGCCAATGATGGCAGAAGGCTTCGCCGTGGCGTACATCTCGGCAGCTTGGTGGATCAACGCGGGCTCGACACCCGTGATGTCCTGTACGGATTCGGGAGTGTAGTTCTTGATGGTCTCCCACCACTCGTCAAAGCCGTTCGTGTGCTCGGCGACGAATTCCTTGTCGTAGAGGCCATCGTTGACCAAGCAGTTGGCAAAGGCGTTGAGGAACGCGACGTTGCAACCATTCTTGATCGGAAGGTAGAGATCGGCGATACGCGCGGTTTCGATATGGCGCGGATCGGCGACGATGATCTTGCAACCCTTTTCTTTGGCTCGCACGATACGCCTTGCGACGATGGGGTGCGAATCGGCAGGGTTATAGCCGAAGAGGAAAATGCAGCCCGCATCCTCCATACCGGGGATGGAGCATGACATGCAACCTGAACCAACCGTGTCCATCAGACCGAGGACAGTAGGGCCGTGTCAAGTACGGGCGCAGTTGTCCACGCTGTGGGTGCCGATGCACGCACGCGTAAACTTCTGCATAACGTAGTTCGCCTCATTGCCGCCGCCTCGCGAAGAGCCGGTGGTCATGACAGCGTTAGGACCATATTCGTCAATTATGGCCTGCATCTTAGATGCGGTGAAATCCAGTGCCTCGTCCCAGCTTACGCGCTCAAGATCCGCGCCCTTAGTGCGGCGGATCATCGGGTGCAGTACGCGAGGAGTCAAGATCTTGGTGTCGTTGATGAAGTCGTAGCCGCTCATGCCCTTAAGGCACAGCTCGCCCTGATTGGTGATGCCGTTGAGCGGTTCGGTACCCACGACCTGGCCGTTTTGGACCAAGAGGTTAAACTGGCAACCGGCGCCGCAGTACGGGCAGATCACTTTATGCTTCTCCATGACACCCTCCTTCCTTTTTCTGCTACCGATTACTCGGTACTAATTTGACAATCATTGGGCTTGTCGCCCCAACGCTTACGCCTCGTTTTCGATGGTGGCGCGGGCACGCTCGGCAGTCAGTTCCGCCAGGCGCTCCTCGTCTACCAGGGTGAGGCCCTTGGTCGGGCACGCCTCGGCACACGCCGGACCGCCGGGACGGTCCACGCACAGGTCGCACTTGAGCACGAAGCTCTTGGTCTGCGAACCCACGCGAACGTCGCCCATCAAGACGGGGACCTGCGTGGTCGCCACGCTCACGGCGCCAAAGGGGCATGCCATGACGCAGCTCTTGCAGCCGATGCAGTTGTCCTCGTTGACGCCGATGCGATGGTTCTTTGGATCAAAGAACAAGGCGCCCGTAGGGCAGGCCTTGGCGCACGGAGCGTCCTCGCAGTGGTGACATGCCACCGGCGCGGAAATCTCGTAGGTGCGCGTTACGCGCAAGCGAGGTGCGGCGATGTTGCCGGGAATATCGTGTGCCTCGATGCACGCCGCCATACAGGTTTGGCACCCAATGCAGCGTGAAGAATCGGCCACGACTCGTTTATTGCCCATGTTGTTCACTCCCTCCTGAATCCCATGCCGGAGAGACCCTGTCGACGTTGCCCCGGACCGCCCGTGGTCCGGCATCGGCGTATCGAGCGCATGCGGCGAAACAGGCGCTTCGATAGAGTTCCTCCAACGATATACAGACTAAATATACGCAGTTGCAGGTGGCAAACTTGAGCATAGGCCCTGCAATACGGGTGTATTGCAGGGGTTTTGGCAGGTTGGAATTATTCTCTAGAAGCTATAAAGGTGAGTGTATTACATGCGTACACCTCTGAGATTTTTACGCGCTCTCATTTTGGATGTACTACGCTTGTATTCGTGTTAATGGTTATTTACTTGAGCGAAATAAAGTAATCGTTATAAGATGCTCAAGTATCGGCACATGCCGCATTTGACCGACTATATTGCACGCTCATTAAGGGGGCCAGTGATGTCATCGACTCAAAAAAGAGCCATCCTGCAGGTGCGCATTCGCGAGGAAGACAAGCAGCATGCCGAGCGTCTTTACGACGCCATGGGCACATCGCTCGCCGAGGCTGTCCGTTTATTTGTCGCGCAAAGCATTTTGATGCGCAAACTCCCCTTTCAGCCGGTCGCCGTGCGCTCAAAGGACGGCACCGCCGCCTATGGATCGCTCAAAGCATATGGTGACCCCAATCGCCGCGCCGAGGAGCGCAATGCCTGGATTGAATACCTTACCACAGAAAGTGACGATTCGATTTTGGGCCCCGAGGAAGTAGATATCCATGAGTAGCACCATCATCGACGAGACCGTCATCCTGCGCTACCAGCTTGACGACGACGAAGTTCTTTCACCGCGCGCCGCCAAGGTCATCGCCACGCGCACCGCTCGCGTCTACCCCGAAATCATCACGCGCGTCGTGGTCACACTGCGAGACGTCTATAAGGTTCCCCGCGTTGAGATTGCTGCGGCCATGAAAAGGCTGCTCGATGACGTCATGGTCGACGAGCCCACCGTTGTCGCCCTTGCCATCAAACTGTTCGGCAAAACGCATATGGACTTTACCGACTGCCTCCTCGCAGCCCGAACCGCCATCTACAACGATGATGTCGTGAGCTTTGGCAAGCCCATCATCCAAGGCATGATCGACTACCGCCGCAAGCGTCAAACCGCTGCCGACGCCCGCGACCGCGCCGCCGAAGCCCGCAGCCGAAGCACCGACTCCACCATCGACAAGCTCCGCCACCGCCCCCGCAGCTAACCCCATCCCCTCCTAAGTTGCGGTGAAATACGGACTGTTTTATGCCTTTAAAGGCCTCAACAGTCCGTATTTCACCGCAACATATTGAAGGTTGGCTGCGAACGATTTCGCTATCGGGAGTCGGCGTAGGGTTTTGTTGTCGGAATGCCGTAACCGCGCATCATGGCACCGAACGATTCTACGTCGTAGGCGTCCGATAGCTTGAAATGAATGACGTTATGACCCATGGCACGCAAGTTCGCATCGCGCAATAAGGCGGCTCGATAGGTTTTTGCCGCAGCATGTTCCGAATCTTTTTGAGTTTCATCCTCAAACTTACCCAAACCATGAAGCTCTGCCAACATCCATGACCCATCTGGCATCTGCCGACCATAATCTGCCAGATAATAGCAGGCGTTTCCTGGCCGATCAATCTCAACCTGAAGCTCGGGCGCAACGACGCCTGCAAGGATCATTGCCGCTCGCGCCTCGGACTCTCCCCCGTTATCCGACCTTCCGTCCATATATTCGAACACGCCAAACGCACGGGAGATGCCATGCAAACCGCGACAATTGGCCTGTGCATACGCACGCAGCTCCTCGCGGTCAACATCGTACTCACGAGCCAATCCATCGACGTAGCCAAGCGCATACCGAAATGCACTCGTGCGGGCAATATCGACCACCGTCCGATAGGGGTCTGTAAGCGTAAACGGGCCGAGACGCCATACCTCGCCCGGGCGCCATCGACGATACTCAACGAACTCATATGTATCGCGCCTTGTAGACCGTGGCAGCAGCACTTGCACTTTATCCAGAAGCGTATACGCCGAGCCGATGCCGTAGAGCAGCGCTGCCGTCGATCCGCAAAACACAGCATCCGGTTCAACGACCGCAATAGCGGATGCCAACTGAAAGATGCGATCTTCAACCCCAAGATTATTCCAATAGACCGGATCCGCATACACATGGTTGTAAAGACGAAGCATGAGCTCTTCCTGCATAAGCTCGCGAGCACGGCGTTCATCCCAAGGATCAATTGTTATAAGCAGCTGTCCATCTTGATGAATTCCAAGGACCGAGAATAGCATCCTTGCATATGACTGAGGAAAATGTTTGCCTTTATCGAGCATGGCCAACCCCATAACCATCACGGCGGAGAGAATACCATTACGCTATCGTATGCTTCCGTCCGCAGGCCTTGCCAAAAGCTGACCAAAAACTTGACGTCGCAGGTCAGAGCTTCAGAAAATATTTCCACTCTCGGTAGACGGTCACTACGACCCTCCCAACGGCATCAAAATCCAACCTTACAAATAGTTGCGGTGAAATACGGACTACATGGGCCATAAAAGCCAAAAAACAGTCCGTATTTCACCGCAACTCAAGAGGGGATGTGGGGTCCCGACATGTATATGAAAATGACTCTGGTCCCAAAAGGAATCAGAGCCATTCATCTATCCTATGGAGCGGGCGACGGGAATCGAACCCGCGTCATCAGCTTGGAAGGCTGGGGTTCTACCATTGAACTACGCCCGCAAGATATGGTCGGGACGACAGGATTTGAACCTGCGACATCCTGCTCCCAAAGCAGGCGCGCTACCAAACTGCGCCACGTCCCGAAGGTGTTGAGCAGCTAAGGCATAAACCTTGCGTGTCCCAAAGCGAAGGAAATTATAGGGGAGACTTCCCGCCTGTGCAAGCGCAGAAACCCTAGCTCCTCGAATGTGTGACAAACTGGCTATGAACCAGACCGATCACAAACGCCGCCACAGCAACCGGTGCCCACGCAGCACCGATATCTGCCAGCGGCAACGCATCGAACGGCAGCCACGCGCCAGCAAAGAACGCATCGCGGACCGAAGTGATTACGCTCTGCACCGCGACCACGCCGCCGACCCAAACCCACACCTGCGGATGCGCATCGCAAAAACCATGCACCAGGCCCATAAGCACCAGCACGATGGCGACGGGATACAGAGCGTTGAGCATGGGCACCGAGAACATGAGGATCATGTCGAGGCCCACGTTGGAGAGCACACACGAAAACGCTGCGAACACAAAGGCGAGAATCGCAAAGGGACGGCGCATAGCCTCCTCGGAAGCCTCAGCTCCTCCTTCGACCACATACGTCTCGCAGAAGTAACGCGAGCAGCAGCTGATGAGGCCGATGCACACGTTCATGCAGGCGAGGAAAAAGATCGCAAAGACCACGACCGTGCCGACAAGGCCAAAGTGCATGGAGGCAGAGCGGGCGAGGATGGCGGCGCCGTTAGTGGCATCGGGCATGACCGTGCCGAGCTGCATGCCGGCAAGCGCCAGGCCGCAGTAGATGACGGCCATGAGCACACCGGCGATCACACCGGAGCGGGAAATCTCAAAGGCCACGCGCTTGTCATCGGTAACGCCCAGCTCGTGGATGGTCTCGGCGATGATGATGCCGAAGGCGAGCGACGCGAGCAGGTCCATGGTCTGATAGCCAGTCAGAAAGCCTTGCACGGCAGCGCCCGCATCGTAGGGAGCCTGAGGCGCGGCAGCCGGTCCCAGCGGCGAGATCACGGCAGCACCCACAACCAGCACGATGAGCGCGATAAGCGCGGGGCCCGTAATGCGACCGAGTACGCGCGTGATGACGCCCGGACGCAGCGTGAGCGCAAACGCAACCACGAAGAACCCGATGGCAAAGACCAGGCGAGCCGTGCCGAGCGAAACGCCCTCGGGCAGCAGCGGCACCAGCATCTCGAAGGCCGTGGAGCTCGTGCGCGGAATGGCCAGGCACGGGCCGATGGCCAGATACACCGCCGCGACAAAGAACTCACCAAACTTGGGGTGCACGCGACCGGCAAGCTCGCGCGCCGTTCCGGCAAGCGCGACGGCGATAAATCCCATGACGGGCAGGCCGATGGCGGCAATCAGAAAGCCGAGCATGGCGACCGGCGTGACAGAACCTGCCTGCAGCGCCAGCAGCGGCGGAATAATGAGGTTGCCGGCGCCAAAGAGCATCGAGAACAGGGCGATGCCGACGGTGACGACATGGTCGGAGCGCAGACCGCTCGGGGCGGATGAAGCCATGGGACCACCTTTCGAATCGAAACAAAAACGGGACGGGCAAAAGACCCGTCCCGCAAGTATATACGCTCTAGCAGGCTAAATCGCGCAAAGCGTCAATCGCGGTGTCGACTTCCTCGTCCGTGTTGAAATACCCAAACGAGAAGCGGACGACGCCCTGGCGCTCGGTCCCCAGCGCACGGTGCATGAGCGGGGCGCAATGGGCGCCGGGGCGCGTCGCAATCCCCCACCCTTGCATGAGCGCGTCCGAAATCTCGGCCGAATCGATATCGCCCACGTTGAGCGACACGATCGCCGAGCGCGCGGGTTGGTCAAACGCACCGTAGAGCTTAATCCCCGGAATCTTGCGCACCCCGGCAAGGAAGCGATCAGCGAGCGCACGCTCGTGGGCAGCAATCGCCTCGACCCCACCCTGGGCCTCGATAAAGTCGAGGCCGGCAGAAAGGCCCGCGATGCCGTGACCGTTGAGCGTGCCCGCCTCCAGGCGCGTAGGCCACTCAAGCGGCTGCAGTGGGTCGAAGCTGTGCACGCCCGTGCCGCCCATGGCCCACGGAGACACGTCAATTCCCTCTGCCACGGCCAGACCGCCGGTGCCTTGGGGTCCCATGAGCCCCTTGTGGCCGGTAAAGCACACGACGTCGAGCCCCATGGCTTGCATATCGATATGCGCCGTGCCGGCAGACTGCGAGGCATCGACGATCACGAGTGCACCGGCCGCATGGGCCATGGCGGCTACGCGTGCAATGTCGACCGCGTTGCCGGTCACATTGGAGGCGTGCGTCACCACCACGGCACGCGTACCGGGCGTGACCAGCCGTTCGAGCTCGTCGTAGTCGAGCGCGCCGTTCGCGTCGCAGCCCGCATGCTCAACGGTCACACCCTGCTCAGCCGCCAGGCGGTTGAGCGGACGCAACACCGAGTTGTGCTCGAGCACCGTTGTGACCACACGGTCGCCGGGGCGCACCACGCCATTGATGACGGTGTTGAGGGCCGCGGTGGAGTTGGGCGTAAAACAAACATGGTCGGCCCGCGGGCAGCCCAACAGGTGCGTAAGCTTGGCGCGACAGCCGTGGATGGTACGCGCCGCGTCGAGCGCACCCGACGTCGCGCCGCGCCCGGCATTGCCGAGCGAGCACATCGCCTGCGTCACGGCATTGATGACCGTCTGCGGCTTGCGCATGGTCGTCGCCGCGTTATCCAGATAGATCATCGCACGACCTCCCACATGTCGATCACCGTAAAGTCCTCGGTGGGAACGCCCGCCGCGGCGAGTTCGCCGTGCAGCAGCTCCTCATCGGCAGGCAACGCCTTCCATGCCAAACCGCAGCCGGCAGCGACCTCCCCGGGCACGGGAATCGTTCGCCCGGGAAGGCCGCGCTCGATGCACAGGGACTCGCAACCCATGGCGGCCGCCGTGGTGGGAAACGTGATGACAAGCGCCGGGCGCTTCTCCCTCATGGCAACTCCAACCAATACGCTACGGGCGCACGACGCGCACGGCCTGCTCCATCTTCTCCACGATCACGTACATGTTGGTGACCTCGCCCACGGCAAGCTGGTCCTTAATGCCATAGTGGTCGAGGCAGGTGCCACAGGTAAGGATCTCGACGCCCTGCTCGGCCAGGCCCTTCAGGTCGTCGAGCACCGGAGAGCCCTCGACGGTGAGCTTGGCGCCACCGTTGTAGAACAGCATGGCCGCGGGCAGCTCCTCCTGCTGCGTCACGGCAAAGATAAAGGCCTTCATGAGCTTGTGGCCCAGCTCGTCGTCGCCACGGCCCATGCAATCGGTGTAGACGGAAATGACGAGCTTGCCCTTGCCGGCGCTGGCGTCACAGAAGGCAGCGCCATCCTGCTCGGGATCAGCCTCGGCAACGGCGCCAGAGGTCGCCACGGTCACGTGCCACTCGGCGTCAGAAACCTTCTCGACCGAGGCCGTGCAGCCCTTCTCCTGCGCCATCTTGGAGATGTTCTTGACGGCGGTCTCGTTGTCGACCGAGGTCACGACGGCACCCTCGCCATCAAGCTGTTTGAGTGCCTTAAGCGTCTTGACGACGGGCAGCGGGCAGGCATCGCCCATGGCATTGACTTCAATCTTGGTAGACATAGTTTTTCCTTTCGAATAAATCGTTTTAGAACGGTACATAGCTCAATAAACGTGTCGTTAACGGACAACGTGGACGGCGGGACCGCCTGGCACTGGCTCGCACACGCGACCGACGACAGCGGCAATACGTCCTTCGGCATGCAGACGGCGCGCAAGCTCATCCACATCGGCAGCAGGTGCCGCGATGAGCAGGCCACCAGACGTCTGCGGATCGTACAGCGCGTCGAGCATGCCCGGCTCCAGGTCCTCGTCGGCAGCCACGCGCGGGCCAAAGAAGTCCAGATTGCGGTAGGCGCCGGCAGGGATAATGCCCAGACGCGCCATGTCGAGCACCTGGTCAAAGAGCGGCACCGCCCCCGACGCAAGCTCAATCTGCACGCCCGAGCCCTCGGCCATCTCGCACGCATGCCCGATCAGGCCAAAGCCCGTAATGTCGGTGCAGCCGTGAAGTTCGAGCCCCTCGGCCAGACGAATCGGCGCCTCGTTGAGGGTGCACATCGAGTCAAACATGGCTGCGGCCTCGTCCTGCTCGATAAGCTCGCCCTTAATGGCCGTGGTGATGATGCCCGAGCCCACCGGCTTGGTGAGCAGCAGTACATCACCCGGGCGCGCCCCACCGTTGGCAAGCATGCGGTCGAGCTGCACAAAACCCGAGACGGACAGGCCGTACTTGGGCTCATCGTCGTTGATGGTGTGGCCGCCCGCGATAGTGCAGCCCGCCTCGACGCACTTGTCGGCGCCGCCCGCCAAGATCTGACCGGCCACCTCCACCCCTAGGCAGCTGGGGATGCAGAGCAGGTTCATGGCATGCGAGGGAGTGCCTCCCATGGCGTAGATGTCCGACAGCGAGTTGGCGGCGGCGATCTGGCCAAAGAGGAAGGGGTCGTCCACCATGGGTGGGAAGAAGTCGACGGACTGCACGAGGCCCAGGTTCTCCCCCACCTTGAAGACGCTCGCATCGTCGGAGGTATCGAACCCCACGAGCAAGTTGTCATTATGCACATTGGGCAAATCGCCCAGGACCTGGGCGAGGGCTCCGGGAGCCAGCTTGGCGGCTCAACCGCTCGCGGCCGTCATAGACGTGAGCTTAATCTGATCGTCAGCCATCGATACCTCCTCTCATCGGTCAATCATTTTCTCCCAGTATACGCATGAATGCGAGCCGACGGCGGATGCATTAATTGAGCGCCTGTGCGCGAATCGCCGCGCCGATCGCTCCGGCAAAGCGAGCCTGGGGCGAGGTGGTCACCGGCGACCCCAGTAGCTCGCCCAACCGCTCCACCACGAAGGCGTTCTCGCACAGGCCACCGGTCAGGTAGTACGGGGCGCCCGCGGCCTGCCCGGCCATAGTGGCAACGCGCGACACGACACTCTCGATCACGCCACGCGCAATGTTCTCGCGCGGCTCACCGCGACCGATCAGGCTGATAACCTCGCTTTCGGCAAACACCGTGCACATGCTGCTGATCTTGGTGGGCTCGCCGGAACGCGCTAGGTCGGCCATCTGCTGCTGGGAAATGCCCAGGCGGTCGGCCATGATCTCCAAGAAGCGCCCCGTGCCGGCGGCGCACTTGTCGTTCATGGCAAACTTGGCCACGCGGCCACTTTTAAGCTGAATGACCTTGGTGTCCTGGCCGCCCACGTCAATCACCGTGCCGTGATCGCCAAACAGGCGCACGGCACCGGTGCCGTGGCAGGTAATCTCGGTCACGACCTTGTGCGCATAGGGCACGGCGACACGACCGTAGCCAGTCGCGACCACGCGAACATCGTCGCCCGTCACGTCATAGCCGGCCGCTGCCAGTGCCTCGCGCAGCCGCTCGGAAGCATCGACCGAGGAGAACCCGGTTGGCTGCACGCACGTCCACGCCACCGAACCCTCCCCGTCGACCACGGCAGTCTTAGCCGCCGTAGACCCGATATCGATCCCGATCCCTATCATGGCTCTCTCCCAATCTAAACATCAAAGGTAGCGGCGCGTTCAGGCGCCTTAGCTCTAGGTTTCTCAGGTGCCGGAGATTGCCCCGAAAGAGGAGCGCAGCGTACTTTGGGTACGCAAGCGACGGTTTGAGGGGCAAGATCCGGTGTCTGAGGAAGCTAGAGGGTTTCGATGAAGGCGGCGATGCGCGTCTCGATCTGACCCATGTCGCCATTGCTGTAATCGGTCTCAATCTTCATGTACGGAATGCCCGCACCCTCGACAGCCTCCTGCATGCGCGCTCTCAACGTTGAAGGTGTGGCAGGCCTGCAGCACGCTCTCTACCACGCCATCGACATGGTACTTCTCGCACATAGCCAGCGTGTTTCCCATGCGGCCTTCGTTAGGCGTCATGACCGAGCAGTTGATGTCCAGGTAGCGGTCGGCGATGGCGCGCAGGATGTCGGGAGCATCCGGGTCGATCATCATGGCCGCCGTGCGCTCGCCCGAGCAGTCGTCCATGCACACGACCACACCACCGTTGGACTCGATGGTGCGGCCGATCTTGTTGATCACGCCGCCCACCGGGCAGCCAGTGATCAGAATGCGCTTGGCATCCGCCGCAATCGGGCGCTCGCCAGCCTCGTAGGACTCACGCAGCTTGAGGACCTTTTGCTCCAGCTGCTGCGTATAGGCCTCGATATCAAAGCTGAACGTACCGGCGAACATGGTGCTCATCAGGTCGACGCCGCTCATGGCCGCCGGCTGGTTGGCCTGCAGCGCGAACATCTCGAGCTGGGCCGCACGCAAGCGATTGCGACGACGGACAGCGGCGCGCAGGTCGTCATCGGTGATCGTAATACCGTAGAAGTTCTCGAGCTCTTCCTTGAGCAGGCGGCACTCCTCGTACCAGCCCTCGCGCTCATAGGCACGATCGCGACCCTGCGGCAGGTGCAGAATGTACGTGCGCTTGAGCTCGTTGAGTAACTCGTACATCTTCTTCTTGCCGTCGCAGGTGGTCTCACCGATGATCATGTCGCTAAAGTACGTAAACGGGCACTTTTGCGAGTAGGCAAAGCCGTAGGTCGACTTGATGAGCGGGCAGAGGTTTGCCGGCAGCACCTTCTCGGCCTCGGGAATCACCTCGTCGGATGTACCGCACAAGGCCACACTTGCGGCGCCCGCGGCATCGATAATCTCGAGCGGCGTATAGCTGCACAAAAAGCCGACCAGGCGATTACCCGCCTGCTTATAATCCTTGACGCGAATAAACGCCGCCTTGCGCTGCTCGTTGAACTCCTCAAACGTGCGCGGCAGCGGCTGTTCCTCGATATCGGCCATAGTAGTTCCCCTCTCTTGTACCGATATACCGACAATTAAACAACAAACCCACACCATACCCAAAAAGAAGCATCCTCTAGGGAATGGCGTCGATAAGCTCCTGCGTATACGGATCGCTCGGGTGCGCGATCACGTCCTCGGCCTCGCCTTCCTCGACAAGACGACCGCGGTAGAGCACGCCAATCCGGTCGGACATATGCCGAACCACACGCATATCATGCGTGATAAACAGCAGCGCCACGCCCGTCGTGCGCTGCAGGTCGCGAAGCAAGTTGAGCACTTGGGCCTGAACGGACACGTCAAGCGCCGAGACCGGCTCGTCGCATACCACAAGGCGTGGCTCGCAAATAAGTGCCCGTGCTAGATTGAGTCGCTGACGCTGTCCCCCCGAAAGGTCATGCGGATAGCGGTCATAATGCTCTGTCAGAAGACCGACCGAGGCCAGGGCCGAGAGCGCACGCCCATGGCGCTCATCCGCATCGCGCACGCCGGCGATAATCAGCGGCTCCTCCAAAATGCGGCCGACACGGTTACGCGGGTCAAAAGCCGTAGAGCTATCCTGGAATACCAGCTGGATCTCGCGGCGAAACGGCTTGCGTTCGCGCTCCGACATCGTGGCGAGGTCGTGCCCGCGATAGACAATCGAGCCGGAATCCGCACGCTCGAGACCACAGATCAGGCGTCCAGTCGTCGACTTGCCCGATCCGGATTCGCCAACCAGGCCATAGACCTCGCCCGGTGCGATCTCAAACGACAGATCGTCCACGGCGGTAAAGGCCTGACGCTTAAAACCTGAGCCCGGCATGGGAAACGTTTTAGTCAGATGTGAGACCCTAAGCAGGGCTTCGCTATCAACAGCCATGGCACTCCCCTTTCTCGACAAGCCAGCATTTAGACCGGTCGCACGCATTCACGGCAAACATCGGAGGCTCCTGCGCGCGGCAACGCTCGTCCGCCCGGGCGCAACGAGGCGCAAAGCGGCATCCACAGGGTATTGCCGTAAGCGGCGGCACTGTGCCCGGAATATCCGCCAGCGTGTCAACGCGCTCGCCTTCGAGCGGCGGAATGCTCGCGATGAGCCCCTGGGCATACGGGTGGCTCGGACGCTCCATAAGGCCGCAGGCGTCGATCTCTTCTACGATTTGGCCCAGATACATGACGTGCACGCGCGAGCAGATGCTCGTGACGACGCCCAAATCATGGCTGATAAAAAGCACCGCCATGCCCTCGGAACTGTTGAGTTCGCGCAGGAGATCCAAAATCTGTTTTTGAGTCGTCGTGTCGAGTGCCGTGGTGGGCTCATCGGCAATCAGCAGTCGCGGATGACCGGCAAGCGCCATGGCAATCATCACGCGCTGGCGCATACCGCCGCTAAAATCGCCCGGATACATGTCGAAGCGAGCCGCGGCATCTCGAATTCCCACACGCTCCAACAGCGATAGAGCCTCGTTGCGGGCTTCGCGTCGGCTCACCTTACGGTGGGCCCGCACGGCCTCGACGACCTGGGCCCCGACCGTCATGACGGGGTTAAGCGAGCTCAAAGGGTCCTGGAAAATCATGGCAATGTCGCAGCCGCGCACCTCGCGCATGCGCTTGAGCGGGCGCGCCAGCAGATCTTCGCCATCAAACACAATCTGGCCCTCATAGGCCATCTTCTGTTCATGCTCCAATAGGCGCATGACACTCTGGGCAAACACCGACTTACCGCAGCCGGACTCGCCGACAACACCAACGATCTCGCCGGCATCGATATGTAGGTTGAGTTTGTTGACGGCTTCCAGCGCGTTGCCATCGCGGCCCACAAAGGAGATACAGAGGTCGCGCACGTCCAAAAGATGCTGAGCCATGGGCTAGTCCTCCTTGGTCTTGGGGTCGAGGGCGTCGCGCAGGCCGTCGCCGGCAAGGTTCAGCGAAAGCACGCTCGCGATGATGGCGATAGCCGGGAAGAAGATCATCCACCAGGCTTTGCGCATCACGTTCTTGCCTGCCTGCAGGATGTTTCCCCAGCTGGCGTCGGGTGCCTTGATACCCAGGCCCAGAAACGAGAGGGCGGCCTCCGAGAGCACGGCCTCGGCAAAGACGAAGGCCGCCTGCACCAGGAAGGGCGCCATAACGTTGGGCACGATATGCAGCCACACGATGCGCGCGGTCGAGGCGCCCTGCACGCGCAGGGCCTCCACAAAGGGCTCCTCCTTGACCACCATCGCACGCGAGCGCACGATGCGCGCCATGCTGGGCGTATAGACGATGGAGAGCGCGATGATGACGTTCCACTCGCTCGCCCCCATCATCGCCATGAGTGCGATAGCCAAAAGCACGCCCGGAATGGACATAAGGCCGTCGCAGATGCGCATGAGAATATGGTCGAGCCTCTCGTTGTAGCACGCATAGGCGCCAATCACCAAGCCGAGCGCACTCGTCGCGAGCGTGACGGCAATGCCAACGCCAAGCGACACGCGCGCGCCCGCGATGACACGGGCAAGCAGGTCGCGGCCAAAGTCATCGCAGCCAAAGGGATGCGCGGGCGAAGGTGCCGAAAGTCGCAACGCCATCTCCTGCGCATTGGGATTAACCGTCCACACCAGCGGACCGACGAGCGCGATCAGCGCAATCGCCAGGAATATGCAGCCGCCGACCACAAACCCCTTGTTGGCAAGAGCCTTCTTAACGTTTGCCATCATGCATCGCCCCATTTGCGAGCGCGCGGGTCAAAAGCGCCGTAGGCAAGGTCGACGGCCAAATTGATCACCGAATTCAACAAGGCGATGACCAACAGCACGCCCTGAATCACCGGATAGTCGCGACGCTCGATAGAGCTCGTGACCAGCTGGCCCAAACCGGGGATGTTAAAAATGGCCTCAGTCACCACGGCGCCCGTAATCAGGGTGCCAAAAGAATAGCCGACCGAGGTGAGAATCGGCAGCGCTGCGTTGCGCAGGGCATGGGCCAGCACGACGCGAACCTCGGAGACGCCCTTGGCACGCGCCGTCTTGACGCAGTCAAGCTGCATGGCCTCGATAACGCTCGAACGGGTCATGCGCATGAGCAGGGCCGCCTGCACGCATCCAAGCGATATGGCCGGCAACGCAAGATAGCGTAAATGGCTGAACCAGCCCTTCGATAGTGGCGCATAGCCGGCCACCGGGAACACGCGCAACGTGACGGCAAACAGCCACATAAGCATGAGCGCCATCAAAAAGCCGGGTATCGCCACGCCCAAAAGAGCAACGACACGCAAGACCGCGTCGGTGCGCGACCCATGTTTGAGGGCAGCGACGACGCCGCAGGGCAGTGCAATCAGCAGCGCGATGAGCTGTGCCAGAAGCGCGAGCGATAGCGTGGGGCCAAAGTGCTCGGCGATCGCCTGCGTGACGGGCTGGCGCATAAAATACGAATCGCCCAGGTCGCCGGTAAGTACGCCGCCCATCCACTCAACGTAGCGCTGCGGCAGCGGCTCGTTGAGTCCCAGGCTATCGTTGACGCGCTCGATCTGGTCGGCCGAAGCCTCCATGCCGAGCATCGAAGAGGCCGGGTCGCCCGGCGTGAGATAGATAATCAAAAACACGACGACCGAGATGATGAGCATCACCGGAACCATCGCGCCTATACGTTTGAGCGTGTACTTCAACATGCGAGGCGTCTATTTCCCCTCTGAACGTGGACAGGGCGTGGCAGCCACAGGGGACCAGACCCCTCCAGCCGCCACGCCATCTATTGCATTACTCCGGACGCTTGGCGTTCCAAACGATGGCGCCGTCGAGTACCTCGACGTCCTCGACGTCTGCCTGGGTGCCCGTGATGGAAGCGTAGTGGCAAAGCGGCTCGATGACGGCGATCTCATAGAGGCGCTCCTGAGCCTCGGCCCACTTCTTGGCCGCGGCGTCGGTGTCCTTGGCGGTGCGGGTCTCGGCCACGAGCTTGAGCGCCTTCTCGTCGGACAGGCCATAGAAGGCCTTGGAGACCGAGAGGGACTGGGCCGGGATGGGCTTGTAGTTGGTGGAGGCCACAAAGAGGTCCCACTGCTCGGGCTTGCCGGAGCGGATGTCCATGAAGGTCGCGAACTCGTAGCTGTCGACCTCGGCGGTGAAGCCGGCCTTCTCGAGCTGCTCCTGCAGCGCGACGGTGGCGTTGTACATATCCTTGTAGTCGGGGGTGGTCAGCAGCTTGACCGTCTCACCGGCATAGGAGGTCTTGGCCAGAGCCTTCTTGGCGGCCTTGGCGTCGGCCTGGTTAAAGTACTTCTTGCCCGCGTCGGTCGCCCACTGAGTGTTCTCGGGGTTGCCAAGGTTGGGATCGATGTTGAAGAGCTCCTTCTCGCCATAGGCGGCAAGAGCGGCCGCCTCGCAGTCGATAGCCATGAGGGCGCACTTGCGGATCTCCTCGTCGGCGAAGATGCCCTCGTTCATGTTGAGGAAGGCGGTCAGAACGCCGGCGTTATGGGTGTAGAGCTTGACGTCGTCGTTGCCGTCGAAGTCGTGGTAGTTCTCGGTGGGGATCTCGCCAGCGATATCGTACTCGCCGGTCTCAAACCCGCTCACGCGCGTGGAGGCCTCGGTCACGAACTGATAGTAGATGTCCTTGGTGGGCGCGGAGACCTTGCCGGTGTAGCCCGAAGCCTTGCCGTGGGCGGCGACATAGTCCTCGTAGCGGGTGAGATGGACGTACTGGTCCTGCTTCCACTCCACAAACTTGTAGGCACCGGTACCCACGTACTCGGTCACGCCGGTATCGCCCGCGGCCTCGATGACCTCGGAGGGGAAGATACCCGGATACTGGGAGTGGTTGCCCAGGATGACCAGAAAGTCGATGGCGGGCTCGGTCAGCGTGCAGGTGACCTCGTGGTCGCCCGAGGCGGCGAAAGTGGCGCCGGGCAGCAGGCTCGCGGCGCGGTCGTTGACGGTAAGCCAGCGGTTCATCGAGGCCACGACGTCCTCGGAGCCAAGCTCCTTGCCGTTGTGGAAGGTGACACCCTCGCGCAGCTTGATGGTGTAGGTCAGGCCGTCATCGGAGACCTCATAGCCCTTGGCCAGCACGGGCTGGGGCTCGTAGTCGCTATCGAGGCCAAAGAGCGGCTCGACGACGTTGCAGATGATGTCCATGGTCACAAGCGACGACGTGGTGTGCGGATCGAGGCCGTCCGGGCTCGCCGGGAGCGCGATCTGCAGCTCGTCGCGATACTCCACATCCTGGCCGGAGGCAGCGGCGCTACCGCTCTCGGCGCCCGAACCGCCGCAGCCGGTGAGGCCGAGGCCCGCCATGGCGCACAGGGCAGCGGAGCCGGTCAGAAAACCGCGACGGGAGACGCCCGCCTTGAAAAGGTCGTTGTTCATTGAGTTCCTTTCGTGTCTGAACAAACGGATAGAATCTGCCAGGACGGCGGAAATCCCCGCCCCGGCAGCTATGCGAAGACGGTCGGCGCCCTGCGGTGCATCCGGACACCGACCAGCGCATGGCAACAGAGAAATCCCTATCGCATGGATAGGAACACCCGGCGGCACAGCCTAGCGCAGGTGCGGCTAAATCGTCTCGAGGAAGGCCTCGATGCGGGTCTGGAGCTGGCCTGCATCCTCGCCGGCGTAGTCGGTCGTGATGTGCATAAACGGGATGCCCGCCTCCTCGGCGGCCTTCTCCACGGCAAACGACTCCATCTCGTAGAGCGTGCAGAACTGCAGGGCCACGTCGACGATACCGTCGGCATGCAGGTCCTTAGCCATCTGGACAATGTCCTTCATACGCTGGTCGTTGGGCGTAAAGACGGCACAGTTGATCTTAAAGTAGCGCTCGGCGATGGCGTCGAGCATCTCGTCGACCGTCTCGCCGGACTCGTCGACCAGATCCTTGTAGTAGCGCGAGCCCGTGCAGGACTCCTCGCCCACCACGACGCCGCCGGCCTTCTCGATGAGGTTGAACAGCTTCCAGTTGGGCACGGCCATGGGCGTGCCGGTGTACAGGATGCGCTTGGTCCCCTTGGGCGCCACACCCTCGCCGGCCTCAACGCGCTGCTCGCACTCAGCCGCCATCTCGTTGATGGCTCCGGTCAGACGCGGCGTGTCATCCATAAAGGCGGCCTGCACGGTCAGCAGGCTATCGAGACCGCTGATGGGCGCCGGGTCGGCAGCGCGCGTGGCAGCGAGGCGCTGCAGGGCGCGACGCTTCTCGTTGACGGCGTGGATGGCAGCCTTCAGGCGCTCGGGCGTAATCTTGACGCCGCACTCTTCCTCAATCTTGGCGGCAAGCTTTTTAACCTCGGCCTTCCAGGTCACGAGCGTCGACTCGTCATGTACGTTGGGAATATCCATGACGTACATGTTCTTTTGCGTGGCAAAGAACTCGTAGGCCTTCTTCTTGCCATCGCAGGTGTTCTCGCCCACCACCAGATCACTCGACTCAATGTAGGGGCAGACCTCGCCCAGCTTAAAGCCGGCAAAGCTCTTGATGAGCGGGCAGGTGTTGCGCGGCAGATGCTCCTCGACCTTGTCGGTCGCCCAGTCGGCACCCGAGCACAGACCCACGGGGATACCGTCGCAGGCGAGCACGATCTCCTCGGGCACGTACACGCAGAACGAACCGACGATCTTGGTTGCCTCGCCGGCCTCCTTCTTGTCGAGCATCTCCTTAATACGGCCGCTGTGGATGTTGGTGGCCACAAAGTCCAGGTAGGACGTGGACTTGGGGCGATTGTTCTGCGTCAAGAACATATCGCCGTACATCTGGCCCACGGCGCCCAGCAGCATGTCGTGGTCGGCAAGATTCATGCCGAGACTCTCCCACATCGGATGGAAATCGAATTCTTCAGCCATGACGGTTCCCCTCTCGAACCAAAAACGGATAACGGCGGTATCGATGCACGACGGACGGCGATTGCCCGGCCGTGCTCAAACCCGGAATTTTAGGGAACCTGCCTTGCGGACGGTTATTTAGTTGTGCGTCGTCTCTCCCGGAGCCGTGAACATACCTGCTCATATGCGGCTCCGAGCCATATACAGGGCGCGCGCGGCAACGCGGCGAATATATGTCGTCTGCGGCATGTGCGCACCCTCCTTTACAAGTTAAGGTCAACTATATCAACGGTTGTCGTCCAGACGAACACCGCCGACATGCGTACGACAGCGTCGTGTGCCGTCGTTTAATAAATAATTATCTGTGTTGATAAGAGTTTGTCATCCATCATTCGGCGAACGGCAAGACAAAGCCGCCGAGGCTTATATCCCCGACGGCATTACCCGGCGCTATCGACAAACCAAATGGATCTTACTCGCATCGAAGTGCATGCGTAGCGTCTCGCCTGCTTGCGGCAGCTCGTCGACAGGCACGCCCACCTTGTTGACCTTCCACTGCAGACGCGTGGGCGCATCAGCACGCGGCACGTCCAGTAGCACCAGCCGCTCAAAGCGCGAATCGCTCACACGGGCCACGTGCAAATCGTAGCTGTTGCGACCGCGCTCCGCGCGATTGTCAACATGGAAGTAGCTCGCACGAATACCGAGGTACGTCACGTTATCGGGAACCTCATGGCCCACGTTAAAGGTCATGCCCCAGTCCAGGGCTTCAACTTCCTGAGACCCGATCTTGCGCGCCCGACTTGTGTTCTTGCAGCCCGTCAGGCGCAGCGCCGCCAGCGTTTGCGGACGACGGACCACATCATCGACGGAGCCGATCTCCTCGACATGTCCGTTATGCATCACGCAAATGCGCTCGCACAGGCGGCATGCCTCGTCAATATCGTGGCTCACGTAGAGCACGGTGCGGTTGCATACATCGAACAGGTCGAGCATGTTCTGTTCGAGGGCGCTCTTAAGATAGGAATCGAGTGCGCTCATGGGCTCGTCGAACATAAAGATGCCCGGGTGAGCCGCCACCATACGGGCAAGCGCCACACGTTGCTGCTGACCGCCCGAGAGGCGCGCGGGATAGCGGTCGGCAAAATCGGCTAGGCCAAAGATGCCCAGGTAGCGCTCGGCAAGTTTTTTACGCGCCGCAGCGTCGCCCGCGTCCTTTACGCCGGCACATACGTTATCGGCCACCGTCATGTTGGGAAACAGCTGATAGTTTTGGAACAGCAGGGCGCATTTGCGCTCCTGGGGCGACAGGTTGATGCCCGCCGCCGAGTCAAAAAAGGTCACGCCGTTGACGACGATCTTGCCCTCGTCGGGCGTCTCCACGCCGGCGATGCAGCGCAGCGTACAGCTCTTGCCGCAACCCGAGGCGCCCAGCAGTGCCACACGCTCCTCGCCGGCCTCAAGCTGCATGTCGAGCATAAACCCGGGATAGCACTTTTTGATATCCAGAACGAGTGACATGACCTATCGACCTCCCTGCGGCGCCGCATCATCGCGCATGAGCTCGGCCAGCGCCTCGCGATCGATACGCAGGGCGTCGCCGCCCACCGGGTCGAGCGAATCGCCCTGTCCGGCGAGCTCTTTGGCCTGCTTGCGCTTCGCACGCGAAAGGCCCCGCTCGCGATACTTTTGCGAATGCGCGGTGTACATGTTGATGAACAGGATGACCAGGAAACTAAACACAATCACAACGGCGACCCAAAAGAGGGCCACCGAGGTGTTGCCGCCCATCCACTCAAAGTAAATCGCAATCGGAATGGTCTGCGTAATGCCGGCGTAGTTGCCCGCAAAGAACAGGGTGCAGCCAAACTCGCCCATCGAGCGGGCAAAGGCGAGCACCGTGCCGGCGGCAATCGAGGGCCAGCCGAGCGGCATCATAAGTCTGGTAAAGATGCGGCGCTCGGACCATCCCAAGGTTCGCGCGGCGTCGAGCATCTGCGTGTCGAGGCTCTCAAAGGCACCGAGCGCCGTACGGTAGACCAAGGGAAACGACACCACCACGGCAGATATCACCGCCGCGGGCCACGTAAAGACGATTGAGACGCCGTGCGCGATAAGCCACCGACCGACCCCGGTCGAGCGGCCAAACAGCATGAGGAGCAGGAAGCCGCAGACCGTGGGCGGCAGCACCATAGGAATCGTAAAGACCGAATCGAGCAGGCCCTTGATGCGACTCGAGGTACCCATGGTCTTCCACGCGGCGAACAGGCCCAGCGCAAAGGAGATCAGCAGGGCAAGACCGCTCGTTTTAATGGACACCCAAAACGGGCGATAGTCGATGTCGCCCAAAAAGGAAGCCAGAGAGGTCAAGGGCCCCTGCTCATCCCGCAACACGACAGACGATGCCTCTACCATTTGAGCGCTATCAAGCCAACGCGCGCCGCCCTTGGCATCACCCGAGGCTGATGCAATCACCACATAGCGGTCCCCATCCGCACCGCGCTCGTCAAAGCCATAGGTATACCCACCGGCATCAAACGTAGTTTCCTCCGTGACATACCAAGGAAGATCCACGTCCCCCAGCTGCGCACCTCCCATGCAGTTTGCGCTGTCGAGCTCACAGACGAGGGCCTTGAGACCCGATACGCACTCGTTGTCCTGCGGATCCAATCCATACTTCTCGACCGCCTTGGGCGACATCCACGCCACAACGCGATCGGCAGCGGGCGCCACTACAAGGTCCACGTCCTCGTCAACGGGAAAGCGGTAGCCCTCAGGCTGGCCCTCCATGGCACGAGCGGTCCCCTTGGCCAACCGCTCGAAACCCTCAATCCCATAGGAAAGCCCATGAGCGGTCGCAGCATCCTGGGCCCCGTCCTCAGCGTCCCCAGCAAATGCAAATCCCGGCACCCAGCAAAGCGCGAAGGTCAAAGCACAGGCGACAAACATGCGGAATCTATTAAGCACGAAAAGCTCCAAGAGAATACAAGGACGGAGTGAAACACAAAACGATGGAATTATCGCGCCAAGCCGCACTACGCGGAAAGCTCAAAGCCGTACTTAGCCCAAATCTTCTGAGCCTTCTTGTTGGTCAGACAGAAGTCGATGAACGCCTTGGCCTCGTCGGCATGCTCAGAGCTATCGGCGACAGCACCGGGATACACGATGGGCTTGTGCGAGTCCTCGGGGCACACAAAGGCCTCCTCGATGCCATCGTAGCGGAAGATATCGGAGCTGTAGACAAAACCTGCCACGCAGTCGCCCGTAGAGACGTAGGCCGCAGCGGTGCCGACCTTGTCGGCCAGGGCCACCTTGTCAGCGAGCTCGGGTGCATACTCGCCGTCGTCGCCCTCGGTGCCAGTGTAGAGGCCCACGGAGGCCAGGGCCTGGTTGGCGTACTTGCCGGCGGGAACGGTCTTGGCGTCGCCAATGGCGATCTTGCCGTCCAGATTCGCGACGTCGGCGATGGCCTCGACCTTGGTGTCGGAGCCCTCGGCGCGAATGATCACGAGGTCGTTGACGAACATATCCTCACGGGTGCCGGCGTCGACGAGCTCGGCAGCTTCGGCGTCGTCCATGGTGCCCTTGGAGGCTGTGATGAGCACGTCGACGGCGGCACCGGCGCGCATCTGCTCGACGAGGTCGCCGGAGGCCTTAAACTGCGTGTCGGCAAACGTGGTACCGGTCTGGTCAGTGTAGAGCTCCTGAACCTCGGGCAGAGCCTTCTCGAGGGAGTTGGCGGCAAAGACCTGCAGCTCAATAGCCTTCTTCTTAGAGGAAGACTTGGCGGAGCCGGCATCGGAACCGGCAGGCTCGGACGTCTTGTTGCCCGAGCAGCCAGCAAGGCCAAGGCCGGCGGCAGCGGCAGCAGAAAGCGAGACGAAACCGCGGCGTGAAACCATATCGAACATATTCAACCCTTTCGGATCTTGTGCCCGGGTACCCCACCGCGGGCTTTAATCTGCAATCAGATTATACTTCTGCGCGAATAATGATAGTGAGAAATTATTCTCGTCAGAGAATATAGTTTCGAATTACCGTGCACCTCGGCGTCGCTTCGGCGGAAAACAAAGGCGGAGCAACCCGTAAGGTCGCCCCGCCGCAGGTAAACCGCTTATTTGGCGTGTCCGCCGCCCGCTGTCATCTGAGCCGCATGCTCCAGCTGGTCCGCTATGGCCTCCCAGCTTTCGCGGGCGGCCTTCGTAGAACCGGGAAAGTTTACGACAAGTGTATGACCTCGTTGCATGCAAATAGCACGCGAGAGCATGGCACGGCGCGTCTTGGTCATCGAATACGCGCGGATTGCCTCTGCAATACCCGGCACATCGCGGTCGCAGACGGCACGCGTCGCCTCGGGCGTCACGTCGCACATCGAAAGCCCCGTGCCGCCGCAGGTGAGCACGACATTGGCGTGGCACTCATCGGCGGCCTCCACGATGGCATCACCGATCTCGCTGGCGTCGTCGCGCACGACCACATGCGAGGCGACCATCCAGCCCTGCGCCTCGATAAGTTCCTCGAGTGCGGCTCCGGCCTCGTCCTGAGCAAGATCACGCGTATCCGAGCACGTCACGATCGATATCTTCAGCTCCATAGCATTCCTCCTACAACACGGCGCCCTCGGGCAGGTCGACGCGAACAACGTCCACGGCATCTCCCGCCTTGAGCTCGCACGGTCCTTCGTCAATACGCAACAGGCAGTTCGCACGCTGCATAGTTCCAAGCAGCGCCGAATTCTGTGTCTTGGCCTCGGTCACCAACAACTCACCGGTCTCGGGGTCGCGCAAAACCGTGGCGCGATCAAAGAAGCGGCGATGCTGTCGCTTTTTCACACTATGCGTGAGCGTCGCCTGCTGCACGGGACGCGCACCCTCGGCAAAGCCGCGCATCTTGCGGATCGCCGGGCGGGCGAGCATCTCAAAGCCCACATACGCCGCGGCCGGATTGCCTGAAAGCCCCAGGTAGGGCTTACCCCCGAGCAAGCCAAACGTGATGGCCTTGCCCGGACGCATCGAGATGCGGTCAAACAGCACCTCGCCCTCGCGCCGGACGAGCGCCGTCACATAGTCGTAGTCGCCCGCCGAGGCGCCACCACTCGTAATGACAAAATCGCACTCCTGCACGGCACGATGCACCAGCTCGACAATCGCCCGCTCATCATCGGGCGCAATGCCGTAGAACACGGGCTCGGCGCCGGCATCGAGTGCCTCGGCCATCAACGCCGACGAGTTGGAGTCGCGAATCTGACCGCGCGCCGGCAGCTCACCCGGCGCAACCAGCTCCGTGCCCAGCGAGATAATGCCCACGCGCGGAGCGGCATGCACCTTCACGTTCGCATACCCTGCGCTCGCCAGCAGACCCGCGCCCGCCGGAGCCACGACCTCGCCGGCGTGCATCACAGCATCGCCGGCATGGGCCTCCTCGGCGGCAGAGCGAACGTTCTCCCCTACCTTGGTAGGCGCCGAGAAGCGAACGTGCGAGCCCTCGTTGCCGTCACCGTCGAGCACATCGACGATCTCGTATTTCACCACGGCGTCGGCACCTTCGGGCACCGGCGCGCCTGTCATAATGCGGACCGCCTCGCCCGCGCCGATAGCGCCCTCAAACACATGGCCCGCGGCCTCGTGTCCGATAACGTCGAGCGTCACCGGCGCCTCGCCAGATGCCTGTGCCAAGTCCGCCGAGCGCACGGCATATCCGTCCATAGCGCTGTTGGCAAACGGCGAGATATCGATATCGGCCACCGCGTCCTCGGCCAAGGGAAAACCAGCCGCCTGCCACACGGGAATCTCGATGAGATCCGTCGGAGCAACGTGCGACAGGACAATCGACTGTGCGTCATCCAGCGGAATGAGTTTCTCTGCCATATGCACCTCTTAATGTCACGGCGCACAACAGGGGCGCCGATTCTTTATGCTTGTCTCAGTATAATCCCCCGACGCACGACCGCGACTCGGCCTGTACCCGCAAATACACCTGTCGGTTGCAGGCTGCGAAACAGAATGGAAAGCAACCCACCGGCTCGTCGCGTTTGCCGCGTTTTATAATGCTTGCGTTGCAACCTAAAAGAGGAACGTATGGCTCATAACGACAAACCCGAAAGCGCAAACGAGGCGCAGGATCATTCCCAGCCGCTCGACGACGGCGGCTTTTTCTCCCTGAACGACATCATCACGGCAGGCAGGCATCAGATCACCCGCTCCGAGTATCTCTTGGCTGCCGACACGCGCCGCAACGCCCGCAACCTACTCGCGAGCGCTAAGTTACTCGTACTCGTCGTCATCGTCTCGCTCGCCATGGGCGTTGCCGCTTGGGCGTTTTTGGCCTCGTTGAATATCGCGACCGACTATCGCGAGCACCATTCGTGGGCGTACGCCCTGCTCCCCATCGTGGGCGTTGCCACCGCGTGGGTCTACAAGAACCACGGTCTCGCCGCCAAGCGTGGCAACAACCTGGTCATTGACTCCGCCCTGGGCACACGCCTCATCCATATGCGCATGGCCGTCCTCACCTTCGTCTGCTCCACGCTCACGCACCTAACGGGCGGATCGGCCGGTCGCGAGGGAGCTGCGGTGCAGATTGGCGGCACCATCGCCAGCAACGTCTCGAGCCTCGCACACCTCAAAAAGCATGATCACCACGACCTCATGCTCGCTGGCATCTCGTCGGCCTTTGGCGCCGTATTCGGCTCGCCCCTTGCCGGAGCTTTCTTTGGCATGGAGATGTGCTTTATCGGCAAAATCGACTACACCGCGGGCATCTACTGCCTGGTCGCCTCGTTTACCGGCTACTTTACGTCGCTTGCCTTGGGAACCGAGTACGAAGCGAATGTTATCGCCAGCGTTCCCGCTATGACGCCCAAAACGGTCGCCATCGTTGTTATCAGCGCCATTATCTTCGGTCTGACGGCACGCCTCTTTGCCTGGTCGGTTCGAACCGTCAAGAGCCTGTACGGTCGCTTTATCACCAATTACCTCGTTCGCGCACTCATAGGCGCACTCGTGGTTTTGGCCGCCTATGCCCTCCTCGACGGCTGGAACTACGCCGGCCTTTCCACGTGGCTTTCCGGCGCCGGATTTGCCGGCAACACCACCCTGGCGGACGCAGTCATCAAGTTGGTCGTCACAGCGCTCACCCTGGGCGCCGGCTTCCAAGGCGGCGAGGTCACGCCCCTGTTTGGTATCGGTGCGGCGCTCGGCGGCTGGATCGGCTGCCTCGTCGGAATCGACCCCAGTTTTCTGGCGGCTCTCGGCATGCTCGGCGTGTTCTGCGCCGGCCTTAACGTGCCCATCACCACCTGTATGATGGCCATCGACCTGTTCCACGGCACGGCTGCCGGGTTCTTTGTCATCGTGGCCTTTATCAGCTACCTAACCGCCGGACACCGCGGCGTGTACCCCGCCCAGCGCATCATCTCACCCAAGCGCCGTTCGCTTATTGTGGATGAGGGCGGTACGGTAGCGGATGCTATCGAGCGCCACAACGACCTGATAGAGTAGACGTTAGTATTCGCCGTGCAGCCACAATCGGGGGCAATCCGACCTGAGCGCGACCGCACTGCCATGTCACACGCCGGGAGTCGCCCCATGCACGCAACTGATTTTGGTCGCACGCTCATCATCGCCAACCCAGCCGCCCAGTCGGGTGCGGCGCGCGAAGTTGCCGAGCGCCTGCAACGCTTTATGGACATGACTGCACGCGCATCTCAGTTTGACCTGGTGCTAACCGAGCGCATGGGACACGCCAAGGAGCTTGCCGCACAGGCTCAGGGCTATCGCACCGTTATCGCCCTAGGCGGCGACGGCGTGATCCACGAGGTCGTCAACGGGCTTATGACGCAAAAGGAGGACGCCCGCCCCGCTCTTGCCGTCCTGCCCGTGGGCTCCGGTAACGATTTTGCCCAGACGCTTGGCATCGACGATTTCTCCGGCAAGGATTCTGGCGCGCTGCTCACCTGCGATCTGCAGCGTCAGGACATCGGGCGCATTCGCTCGTGGAGCCCTGCGAGCGGCAGCGGCGAGGCCACCGTTGAGTACTACGACCAGACGCTTTCGGTCGGCATCGATGCCGCCATCGGTCTGGGCACCACCGAGCTGCGCAAAAAGACCGGCTTGACGGGCGCGCCGCTCTACACCCTCTCGGGACTTGAGCAGTTTGGCCTGCGCTATCGCAACTACCCCATGACGGTCAGCTTTGACGGGGCACCCACCGAGCGCGTGCGGACGATCATCATGGCAATTCAGCTGGGTCCTACCTATGGCTCGGGCTATCGCATCTGCCCCGATGCCGACCCTTGCGACGGCGTACTCGACGTCTGCTACGCCTGCGGCCCCGTTCCGCGCGCGGTCGCGCTTCCCATGTTCCTTTCGGCCAAAGATGGCCACCATACCAAGCTGCCACCGGTTCGCATGCGCCGCTGTCGCCATGCCGAGCTTACCTTTGAGGAGCCCGACTACCCCATTCAGGCCGACGGCGAGCCCGTTGTCGCCTCGCGCATCGAGGTCGACATCCTCGCCGGCGCCCTCCACGTCTGGCACCCCACCCGCTAGCTGCCCTAAGTTGCGGTGAAATAGGGACTGTTTATGCATCTAAAGCCGCAAAACAGTCCCTATTTCACCGCAACTTATGAGTAGGCTATTCGTCGCTGCCCGGCTTGCGACGGTTGGCCTTTTTAATGGCGTTGAAGTGTTTGTCGCTGAGCCTGCGCTGGCGAGAGCGCTGAGGCACCTTGGTCTTTACGCGTCGACGCGGTGGACGCCCGCGACGCTCAAGCTCAGCGCGCAGCTTACGCAGGCAGCTCGCGCGATTCTGAAACTGGCTGCGGCTCTCACGCGCCGTCACGACAATCCCCGTGGGCCCATGTTTCATGCGCACCGCCGAGTCCGTCGTGTTCACGCCCTGCCCGCCCGGACCCGTCGCGCGAAACACCTGTACCTCGCAATCGCGCGCCAGCTCCTCGACCGACATCTCGGCATAGCGCGCATACTCACGCCATCCCATCTTGTTCTCATCCATATCAGCACCTCCCCTCATACAAAAAATGTGACAAAGGGACAGTCCCTTTGTCACATCGCATACCAATCGCTTGTGTTGCGCGCTTAGGCGAAGGTGATCTCGCCGTTCTCGCAGTCCATATCGGCGATACGGGCCAGGCTCTCAACGCGGAAGCCGCGCTGACGGAGCTTATCGCCGCCGCCCTGGAAGCCCTTCTCCACGGCAATACCGATGCCGGCAACCTCGGCGCCCGCAGCCTCGCAGATCTTGATGAGACCCTCAAGCGCACAGCCGTTAGCCAAGAAGTCGTCGATGATCAGGACCTTGTCGCCCTCGGACAGGAAGCGCTTACCGACGATGACCGGGTACTCCTTCTGCTTGGTGAAGGAGTAGATGGTCGTGGCATACTGCTCGCCATCGAGGTTGATGGACTGCGCCTTCTTGGCAAAGACCACCGGCACGCCGCCAAAATGCTGAGCTGCGATGCAGGCCATGCCAATGCCCGAAGCCTCAATCGTCAGGATCTTGTTGATCTCGACACCCTCGAACAGACGGGCCCACTCGGCGCCCATGTGGTCGAACAGCTCAACGTCGCATTGGTGGTTGAGGAAGGCATCAACCTTAAGGACGTTACCGGCCTTTACGATGCCGTCATGGCGAATACGATCCTCAAGCTCCTGCATGGCGCAACCCCTTCTCGCGGCAACGATACCGCGCGATTAATAAACGTTGTTCGATAGTCTACCACGGACCGACCCCCGCCCGCCCCACAAGCCGCATCGCACCACAAACCAGTCTTTTTGGGACGGCGCGAATCGTGGCAGACAGCCACCCAACACGCTAATGGCGGGCGCGCATCTTCACCAAACGCACCATGGCAAGCGCAAAGCCCACGGCGGCCACAGCCATGAGTACGTAGAACACCGAGCGAAAGCCGAATAGGAATGCATCCGGACGACCCGCAACAATACTGGTCACGGCCTCGCCCATCGCCACGCTCATCTGCCCATAGAGGATATGCGAACCTGCCGTAATACCCAGCGCCATGCCCGCATAGCGCGCCAAGCTGCCCAAGCTACCTGCAAAGCCAAGTGCCTCGCGCGGAGCCGAGCCCATGTACAGCGAGTTGTTGGGGCTCTGGAAAATCGACGTACCGCACGACATAAATGCGACGCAGCACACGATCACAGGGATAGAAGAGTGCTCGTCGAGCGTGCTTACTGCAAAGAGACCGCACACATACACGCCCAGGCCGACCGCCGTGGGACCCTCGCAGCCAACACGGTCCGAAACCGTTCCCGAAAGCGGGCCGATAAAGGCATTCACCATTGGCAGCGCCAAAAAGAGCAATCCGGAAATGTCGGAACCAAAGCCGTGGGCGTCCTGAAAATAGAACGGCAGAATAAACTCGGATGCGCCAATGCCAACGAACACGATGAGCATGCAGGCAAGGTTGATGGTGAAGGCCGAATTTGCAAAGCAGCGACGAGCAGCCTCAATCAGCGACACAGGGCGCTCGCCGGCCTCCGGCTTAACATGCGGTAGCGTGTAGAGCCCCACGATAAACGAGATGACGCCAATAGGCAGGTTGATGAGGAAGATACTCTCCCAGGGAAAGCTTGCCACCAGCATGCCGCCGAGCACGGGGCCACACATCATGCCGAGGGCCACAAAGGTCGCGAGAATACCCATGGCACGGCCACGTTCGCGCGCCGGAAACGACTCGGTGATGATACCCATGTTGTTAGCCATGGCCGCCGCGCAACCGATGCCCTGAACAATGCGTGCCAGGATAAGAACCTCGAGCGAGGCCGAAAGGCCGCACAGCAGCGAACCGACCGAAAAGACGATGACGCCCAGCTGGAACACATTCACCTTGCCGCGCACGTCGCCCAGACGGCCAAACGGCAACATAGCCACGCAAGTCGCAAGCAGATACACCGAGCTTACCAGCTGAATGCGATCGAGGCCCACGCCCAGCTCCTTTTGCATCACGGGCAGCGCCACGGTCACGACGGTCGAATCCAGACACACCATAAACGTCATGATGAGCACGGTAAACAGAATCGCCCATTTGTTCTTGCCATGGGTGTCGCCCTCAAGGGCAATGTGCTCGCGGCGCAGCTGCTCTGCGGTTTTCTCCATATCCATCCTTTCGAGTGGCGCAACGAAAAAACGGGGCCCCAATCGCCTGCAAACAGCCGCGATTGGGGTCCCGCCTACGGAATCGGAACGAAAGGTCGCCGAAGCTTTCTGCCAGCATCGGCGCCTTATGCGAACGCTAGCCTAGCACTGCTCGAGTGCCTGCTCAAGGTCGGCAATCAGATCGGCCGTATCCTCGAGGCCGCACGACAGGCGCACCATGTCGGCGGAGATGCCACAGGCAATGAGCTCCTCATCGTTCATCTGGCGGTGCGTGGCATTAGCGGGATGCAGGCAGCAAGTGCGGGCGTCGGCCACATGCGTGGCGATCTGGGCGAGCTTGAGGCTCTTCATAAAGGTCTCGGCAGCCGCGCGACCACCGTTAAAGCCAAAGCTCACGACGCCGCAGGTACCGTTGGGCATGTACTTCTGAGCCAGGTCATAGTACTTGTCGCCCTCCAGGCCCGGATAGCTCACGAAGCGCACCTTGGGATGGCTCTGCAGGAACTTGGCAACGGCCAGGCCGTTCTCGCAATGACGCGGCATACGCACGTGCAGGCTCTCGAGCGAGCTGTTCAGGAAGAACGCCGCCTGCGGGTTCTGCATGGGGCCGAGGTCGCGCATGAGCTGAGCGGTTGCCTTGGTAATGAAGGCACCCTCGCGACCGAACTTCTCGGCATACGTCACGCCGTGGTAGCTCTCGTCAGGCGTGGTGAGACCCGGGAACTTATCCGCATTGGCCATCCAGTCAAACTGGCCGTGGTCGACGATCACGCCGCCCAGGTAGGCAGCATGTCCATCCATGTACTTGGTGGTGGAGTGCGTAACGATATCGGCGCCCCACTCAAAGGGACGGCACATCACGGGTGTCGGGAAGGTGTTGTCGACCATCAGCGGCACGCCGTGGTCATGTGCGGCCTTGGCAAAGCGCTCAATATCGAGCACGGCAAGGGCGGGGTTGGCAATCGTCTCGCCAAAGACAAGCTTGGTATTGGGCTTAAAGGCTGCCTCGAGCTCCTCATCGGTGCAGTCGGGGGCAACGAACGTGCAGGTCAAGCCCATGCGCTCCATGGTATGAGCAAGTAGGTTGTAGGTACCGCCGTAAATGGCAGAGCTTGCGACCACGTGATCGCCAGCACCGGCCACGTTAAAGATAGCGAGGAAGTTCGCAGCCATGCCCGAGCTCGTGAGCATCGCAGCGGTGCCGCCCTCCATCTCACAGATCTTGGCGGCAACCAAATCGCACGTGGGGTTCTGCAGACGGCTGTAGAAGTAGCCAGACTCCTCCAGGTCAAACAGCTTGCCCATGTGCTCCGACGTGTCGTACTTCCACGTGGTGGACTGGTAAATGGGCACCTGGCGCGGCTCCGCATCTCCCGGGTGATAGCCGCCCTGAACACATGTGGTACCGATAGTCTGCTCGCTCATATCTAGCTCCCTTGCCTGGGTTACGTTTTATTCGGTTCACGATACCGCTACCCTGCACCCCTCTCAACCCATCCCAAAGGTAGGTTGTTGGACAAATTGATCAGGGGTATTATCTCAAGCCTTGGGCATTTACTCGATAGATAAAAATAAGGCATCCATGAAGCTCTCGATGATTGCATGCACCGTCACGGGTACCATAGGCGGGTACACCGTAACCAAGGAGACAACGATGAAGCAAATCGATATCGCCCAGCTCGACATCACCGCCTGCCAGGCTCAGGCTGCCGAATACCACGCCCGTGGTTTTAACTGCGCACAGGCCGTCGCCTGCACGCTCGCACCTGCCGTCGGGCTCGACCCCCAGACAGCCTTTACCCTCACCGAGGGCTTTGGTGCCGGCATGGGCGGCATGACCGAAACCTGCGGCGCCATCTCAGGCGCCGTGGCCATCATGGGCTTTGTAATGAGCGACGGCATGGAAAACCCCAAGACCAAGGGCCAGACCTACAAGCTGTCGCGCGAAATCGCCAAGCGTTTTGGCGAGAAGAACACGACGACCGTCTGCGGCACGCTCAAGGGCATTGGATCGGATAAGGGTCCGCTCCGCAGCTGCCCCGGCTGCATCGACGATGCCATCGAGATCGCCTGCGATGTGCTAAAGCAGCTCGCCGAGTAAACGGCAGCAACATAAAACGACGGCCGGCGCGCGTGGGATTCATCCAAAAGCACGCCGGCCGTCGCCGTTAGAACTCGGCAAATTCGGGAGCGCCGACTTCAATCTCCTCGCGCCCCGCCATAAGCTCGCGCATCTTAGCGCAAAACGGCTCCTGCTCCCCCGCCTTAAACACCAAATGAATCGTCACGGCATCCGCGTAATCGGTATCCGAAACCTTGGCACCCGAATCCTGCGCCAAACGAAGCACCTGCTCATACTGCGGATAGGCCACGTGCACGTCAACCGGTACGACGCTCGTCATCTCAACGATCTGCCCAGCCTCCTGAGCCGCGGCCACCGCCGCCTGCGTCGCCGCGGTATAGGCGCGTACCAAGCCACCAGGCCCCAACAGCGTGCCACCAAAATAGCGCGTCACTACACAGCAAACATTTTTGAGCCCCGCGCCGCGCAGCACCTCGAGCGTCGGCATACCGCTCGTGCGGCTCGGCTCACCATCATCGCTCTGGCGCTCGCGTCCATCGACCAAAATCCACGCGGGGACATTGTGTCGAGCGTCGTAATGGCGCTTGCGAACCATCTCGATAAAGGCATTCGCCTCATCCTCGGACTCAATATGGACCAGCTGGGCAATAAACCGGCTCTTGCGGTCAACGAACTCGCCCGTAGCCTCAATATTCGATTGCAAAGTAAAATAGCTGTCCAACAAAGCCCCTCAACAAAATAAAGCGCAGCAACAAACAGCCTCAATAATACGGCAAAGACAGCACCGTTGACCTCGCCAACAAGAACGGAAACGCCAATGATACCGTCACCAACAGCGAGAACCCGTCAGCGCGAGCAAGGTGCCTTGAAAGACAAGGGCATTGACCTTATGGTCATGCCCGAAGGCTTGAAAGGCAGATTGCCGCGCTGACGGGTTCGCAGCGTCAACAAAGTGCTGAGTGGGCCTATAAGCCGGGTTCTGTCGTGAACGGTCATTTATCTTGTCTGCACGTTACCGTGCAGCTCCACGCACGCTACCCGAACGCGGACCGGGCCGGCCCATAGCGTTCCTATTCGCGCTTGCTCCGGATGGGGCTTGCCAAGCCGCCGTGTTACCACGACGCTGGTGGTCTCTTACACCACCGTTTCAGCTTTTCCCTTTACGCCTTGCGGCGCAGGTGGGAGTCTTCTTTTCTGCGGCGCTTTCCGTCGGATCACTCCGCCCGGCCGTTAGCCGGCATCCCGCCCTCTGGAGCCCGGACTTTCCTCACGCGTGCTGCAAGCAGCACATCGCGCGACCGTCTGGCCCACTCAGCAGTGCAAGAGTGTAGCACACCGTTGCCGCAGGCAATGGCACAACACAAGCGTTCGACACGATAAACCAAGAACCGCGCTATGCAGTACAATAGAGTCGTCGATGGGCAACGTCGTCAGTCGAGACGCGACCGCGCTCCGCACCCCTCCGTCTACTCGGTGCGTTCCCGCCTCCTCCCCGAGGCGGGATGTCGGCATTTTTCATGCACCGACAACCCAATAGCCTGTGAACAGCCCGGGCAGCATTGCGCACGGGCAGCATCGCGTACCTCAGCAACAAATGCAAAAAGGGACCCGTCCATTGCGGACGAATCCCTTAAAACAAGTGAACGTCAAACCGATTTACTCGGCGTCGGTCTCCTCGTCCTTCTTCTCGGAAGGCAGCGGGGTAACCTCGATCTCAACGCCCAGAGTCTCAGCAGCAGACTTCATGGACAGGGAGATACGACGACGGTCGAGGTCGATCTCCATGACCTTGACCTGAACCTTGTCGCCCACGTGGGTGACCTGAGAAGGCTGATCGACGTGCTTGTTGGCCATCTCGGAGATGTGCACCAGGCCCTCGATGCCCTCGCCCAGGTCGACGAAAGCGCCGAACGGGACAAGCTTGGTCACAGTGCCCTCGACGATAGCGCCGACGGGGTACTTCTTGACCAGTGCGCGCCACGGATCCTCGGTGGTCTGCTTGAGACCCAGGGAGATGCGCTCGCGGTTGAGATCGACGTCGAGAACCTCGACCTCGACCTCCTGGCCGACCTTGACAACCTCGGAAGGATGGTTGACGTGGTTCCAGGAGAGCTCGGAGATGTGGATGAGGCCGTCGATACCGCCGAGGTCGACGAAGGCGCCGAAGTCGACGATGGAGGAAACGGTGCCCTGGAGACGCATACCAGACTTGAGCTTGGACAGGATCTCGGAGCGCTCGGCCTTACGGGACTCCTCGAGCACGACGCGACGGGAGAGGACGACGTTGTTGCGGTTGCGGTCCATCTCGATGACGCGGGCCTCGATGCGGGTGCCCATGTAGGAGGTGAGGTCCTTGACGCGACGGAGGTCGACGAGGGAGGCGGGCAGGAAGCCACGCAGGCCGATGTCGAGGATCAGGCCGCCCTTGACAACCTCGATAACCTCGCCCTCGACGTTCTCGCCGGAGTTAAACTTCTCCTCGATGCGGTTCCAAGCACGCTCGTACTCGGCACGCTTCTTGGACAGGACCAGACGACCGTCCTTGTCCTCCTTCTGGAGAACCAGGGCCTCGATGGGATCACCGAGTGCAACGATGTCTGCAGGGTTAGCGTCCTTACGGATGGACAGCTCGCGGACCGGGATAACGCCCTCGGACTTGAATCCGATGTCAACGAGCACCTCGTCATGCTCGATCTTAACGACAGTGCCGTTAACGAGATCGCCCTCATCAAAGTCGGTAATCGTACCGTCGATGAGGTTGTTCATCTCCTCCTCGTTGACATCGTCAAGAGAGAAAATGGACGAGTTCTGAATCTCACTCAAAGGTGGACCCCTTTCGAACTACGGGGCCCCGATTGCTAGGACCTACAGAAGGGTGCGACAAGCACACAACGTTTAGGAACACTCGGGAGCCGACAGATACTAATGTGACGCTTATGCAATCACGTTCGTATAGGTTACGGGGAAATGGGTTCGATTTCAAGCGTGAACTGCGTTTTTTTACTCGTGTGGAGACTTTTTCGTAATCTTATGAACACACGTCTCCGCAACTTGACGATAACCGGCTAGGCATTCGGCTTTGGGGTAAAGTATCCGGAGCCAACGATTCTAGATCGATTTTTCGAGAAAGGTGCCCGCGTGCTCAAAGCAGTCGTTTTCGATATGGACGAGACGCTTCTCAGCATCAACCTCAACGCGTTCATCCTTCGCTATTTTAAGGATGTCTCTTCGATGCTCGCGGATATCGGGCGCCGCAGCCGCGGTGGCACGATGGCACGCCTCGGCACCATCCTGGTCGACCTCAACGCCAATCGCCGCAGCGGCACGGACAACCGAACCAATCTTGAGTTTTACCAAGAAGAGGTCGAGCGCCGATGCGGAATCCGCCTCTCCGATCCCCTCATCTACGAGGCGTTTACCTACTATGACCGCGAAGTTCTTCCGTACAAGAACGACGATGTCATTAACGCCCACGCCATGCCGGGCGCACACGCCGCGCTCCAGGCCGTACAGAACGCAGGGCTGCGTTGCGCGCTCTTTACCAACCCCAGCTTTCCCCAGGGTGCCATCGAGTGCCGCATGGGTTGGGGCGACCTGGCCGACGCTCCCTTTGAGCTCGTCACGCACATGGGAAACACCACCCGCTGCAAGCCCGATGCCACCTACTATCTAGAGCAGCTTCAGGTGATGGGGCTCGAACCGCACGAGGTCCTTATGGTGGGCAACGATCCCAAACGCGACTTCCCGTCCCCCGATTGCGGCATCCAAACCGCCTTTGTGGGCCAAGGCAAGCCCAGCCGAGCCACCTGGCGCGGAACCATGGAAGACTTCGCCCGCGACTTCAACGCCGTAATCGAAGCCTTCTACGAACACCAAATAGCCAACGAACTGTCATAGGACCCCTCACTCGCTCCAAACAAAACAACGCCGCAGGTTGAGCATAAGCCAGCGAAAACGCCCCTAAGCGAGCAATGTGCCTTGAAAGAGGAGGGCATAGGCCTTCTGGCCATGCCCGACGGTTGAAAGGTAGATTGCCGCTTAGGGGCGTTTGCAGCGTCGACCGGTTACGCGGTTTGGTAAAACCGCGTAACTAACAAACCTGGGTTTTGCCGATCATGATGTTGAGGATCTCGACGTCGGTGTCCTTCATGCCCACGCGGCCTACGTAGCCCATGCTGGCGATTGTCTGCTCAACGGTATCCTGGATCAGGCCCTCGCCGGCACGAAAGCCGCGACCCTGCATGGCCATATCATGGCCCAGAATCGCCGCATCGACGGCAGCCGAAATCTTGGCGGCACAGCTCGCCTTGGCGCCGTCGCACACGATACCGCCCACGTTACCGAGCGTATTCGAGACCGTCGCGCCAATCTGCTCGCGCGTGCCACCGCACAGCCAGGTAATCGCAGCGCCGGCGCCGCACGCGGCGCAAATAGCACCGCAAAACGCCGAGAGCGCACCAATATAGCTCTTGATATGCACGGCGATAAGATCGGACAGCATCACGGCGCGCACCAGGCGCTCGTGGTCGCAACGCAGGTACTCGGCATACTCCATGACGGGCAATGCGCAGGTAATGCCTTGATTGCCCGAGCCGCACACAATGGCGACCGGCAGCGCGCAACCGTTCATGCGGGCGTCGGACCCGGCGGCCGCACGGGCACGGGCACGGCAGGCGACGTCATCGGCACGAGCACCCAGCAGCGTACGACCCACCTCGGCGCCCCAAGCGTGCGCAAGCCCCTCGGCACTGATCGCGCCATTCAGCTCAATCTGACGCTCAACGGCAGCGCGGGCGTCCTCAATGTCACCGTCCTCGATAAAGTCGATGATGGACTCAATCGACATGGGCGTGTCGGCGTTATCTGCCGCCCGCTCGGCCACAACGCGCTCGGCGCAGGCGGCGCATTCCCCCGCCGACTTGCCGCATACCGGAATACCGTCGAGCGTATGGCACGTGACATTGGTGTGGTGATCGGTAATCTCGACGACCGCGGTATGGCCCCCGGCCGTCGCAGTCACCTTGATGTAGAGGTTGGGCACACCCTCGACAAGCGACACATCGCAGTAGTCGGCGTCGGCGAGGAGCTCGGCCACGCGAGCACGGTCTTCATCGTTAACGCTCTCGAGCACCTCGAGCGCGCTCTTGGCGTCGCCGCCCACGGCACCCAGCACGGCCGCGGCCTCAATACCGTGCATACCGCCCGAGTTGGGCACGGTCACGCTCTTAACGTTCTTGATGATGTTGCCCGAGCAGGCAACATCCATATGATCGGGTTCGCAACCGAGCGTCTGGCTCGCCAGCGCCGCTGCATAGGCAACGGCAATGGGCTCGGTGCAGCCGAGCGCGCAGACAAGCTCGCGGTTCAAAACATCGCAAAACGCGGCATCACGGATGGAATCGGTAGGCATAGGTATCTCCTGCTTGCATAACGGGCTGGGCTCTCAAGAATGGTTAGTTCCTTTATTTGATAACAATGCATCAAAAACCGCAACCATGGTTCCGGCGGACGGCGCTCGGGCACAAATTGGTGGCATTATTCATGAGAAGCCGATCTTGTTGCCTGCTAAAGCGTTTGACCAAAAAACGCTCGAGCGTTTACGCAAAAGTCGCGCTATCATGCAGTCGAACGCGGTAAACACCTTTAGCATTTGCGCCGCACAGACCAGAGAGGAACCATCCATGAAGATCGGTATCGGTAACGACCACGCCGCCGTCGAGCTCAAGAACATCATCTCCGAGCACCTGAAGGAGCGCGGCTGCGAGGTCGTGAACTTTGGCACCGACACCTCCGAGAGCTTTGACTACCCCATCGCCGGCTACAAGGTGGGTAAGGCCGTTGCCAACGGCGACGTCGACCTGGGCATCCTCATCTGTGGCACCGGTGTCGGGATTAGCCTGGCTGCCAACAAGGTCGAGGGCGTACGCGCCGTCGTGTGCTCCGAGCCCTTCAGCGCCAAGCTCTCCCGCATGCACAACAACACCAACGTGCTCGCCTTTGGCGCCCGCGTCGTGGGCTCCGAGCTCGCCAAGATGATTGTCGACGAGTGGCTCGACGCCGAGTTTGAGGGCGGTCGTCACGAGCGTCGCGTTAACCTCCTCAACGAGATCGACCACACGCGCGGTCTCAAGGTCGTCGACGAGGCCTAAACAACTCAGTGCCACAAGCTAACAGCAGGGGCCCGCTCGGAACTCATGACCGAACGGGCCCCTTCATAGATTTTGGAATAAAAGGGCGCCGCGGATGGAATTCCGCGGCGCCAAAGCCACACGCTAACAGCTTTAAGGAGTCAAAGCTGGTTTAGCCAAAGAAGCGCTTGATCTCAATCTCGGCGTTCTCCAGGCAGTCGGAGCCGTGGATCACGTTGGCGTTGACATCGACGGCAAAGTCGCCGCGAATGGTACCAGGAGCAGCGTCAAGCGGATTAGTAGCGCCCATGAGGGTGCGCATCTTAGCAACAGCGGAGAGACCGGAAACGACCATCTTGACGACCGGACCGCTCGTCATAAAGTCACAGAGACCGCCAAAGAAGGGCTTGTCGGCCAGATGGGCGTAGTGCTCCTCGACGGTAGCGCGCTCGAGCGTGGTCATCTCCATGCGCTCGATGACAAGGCCGCTGCGCTCGATGCGAGCAACAATCTCGCCGATCTTGCGGTCGCGCACGGCGTCGGGCTTAATCATGATGAAGGTCTTCTCGATAGCCATAAGGTAGCCTTTCAAGTAGGTTCGCGCGTGCCCAAGTCCCATTCCGGCACCCGCCTGGACTGCATCGTAACAGAGTTTTAGCTGCAGTTAAACAAAAAGCTGTTTATTGAAACGTTGCAATTTATTGAAGCGTTCCATATGTGTCACTTCTGTTTCGAAGCTCGATTAGAGTACCATCCGACTGCCCATCAACCGCATCGAGCAGAGCAGACGGTCGGTTGCCGCCCGCGAACGTACCCCCTTCACAACCTGCCCAAAGGTCCTACAGAACTTCTCGACAAGCCCCTCCCCCATAGCAACAAAATACGGACGCCCACATCAGCAGACGCCCGTAAAGCAAAATACGATTCCTCAATAAATGGCAAAAACGGCTTCGGCCAAACCCTTACTTTATCCCGTGGCCCATCTCGACGACCTTGGTCAGCGATCCAAACACGCCCTCGTCGGCCACGAGCCGTGCCTCGGCACGCTGCAGCTGCACGGCAACGGCGGCAGGGGCGGTACCGCCCTCGGTCGTGCGTGCAGCGACAATCGACGGGATGTCGAGCGCCTCGGTAATATCGCGTTCAAAGAGCGGGCTTGCCTCCTGGAACACCTCAAACGGCAGGTCCTCAAGATTGCAGCTACGCTTCTCACACATCAGGACCAGATGGCCCACCACGGCATGTGCCTCGCGGAACGGCAGACCACGCTTAGCCAGGTAATCGGCCACATCGGTAGCGGCAAGGTGCCCCACGCCGCACTCGCGCGACATGGCATCCTCGTTGACGGTCCAGGTCGAAATCATACCGGCCATAACCGACAGGCACTGCATGAGCGTATGGGCGGTATCGAGCGCGCCCTCTTTGTCCTCCTGCAAGTCCTTGTTATAAGCAAGCGGTAGGCCCTTCATGGTCACGAGCAGCTGCACCAGGTTGCCATACACACGGCCGCTCTTGCCGCGGATAAGCTCGGCAAAGTCGGGATTCTTCTTCTGCGGCATGATGGACGAGCCGGTGGAGTACGAGTCGGAAAGCGTGATAAAGCCAAATTCGGAGCTCGACCACAGCACGATCTCCTCGGAAAGACGCGACAGGTGCATGGCCATGACGGAGCCGGCGTAATGCAGATCGAGCAGGAAATCACGGTCGGAAACCGCATCGAGCGAGTTGGGAATCACGCCCGCAAAGCCAAGTTCGGCAGCCGTCATCTGACGATCGAGCGGATAGCTCGTGCCGGCAAGCGCGGCAGCACCCAGCGGGCAGTTGTCGGCGGCATCAAAGGCCGCCTTCAGGCGTGTAAAGTCGCGCGCGAACATCCAGGAATACGCCAGCAGATGATGCGACAGCAGCACGGGCTGAGCGTGCTGCATGTGCGTGTAGCCCGGCAGAATCACCTTGTCGTACTTCTTGGCCGCATCCACCAGCACATGGCGCAGCTCAAGATTGGCCTCCATGAGCTCCTTGGCCAGCGCCTTGACGCCCAGGCGTGTGTCGGTCGCCACCTGGTCGTTGCGCGAACGTCCGGTATGCAAGCGCTTGCCAGCCTCGCCGATGCGACGCGTCAGCTCGCTCTCGATGGACATATGAATGTCCTCATCGTTGATATCGAAGGTGAAGTTGCCGGCATCGATATCCTGTTCGATTCCGGTCAGGCCCTTGGCAATCGCCTGCTCGTCCTCGGCGCTGATAATGCCCTGGGCCGCCAGCATCTTGGCATGTGCCTTAGATCCGGCGATATCCTGCTTATAGAGATGTTTGTCGACCGGCAGCGACGCGCCAAACTCCTGCGTGACCTCGGCCACGCCCGCCTCAAAACGACCGCCCCAAAGAGCCATGGAACCGTCCCCTTTCTCAAATACCAAAACAAGCGCCCAAAGCAATGCGCCATATCGCTAAAGCGTTTTTTCAACCGCTAGTTTTACACATTCCCCACCGTGTGCGGAGCCATGTAGCTAATTTGCAAAGAAGTGACGCACCATGCACTTGGCGCCCAACGTCTCCCTCCGGATGTTGCCCTGCGAACCATCGATCCAGGCCTTCAGGCTCATGGGAACGTCTTCGACCTTTGCAGCATCGAACTCGGGTGCAAGGGCAAGTAAAGCGTGCGCGATAGCATTGAACATAATGGATACTCCTCATATAAATAGGCACAGAGCCGCCAAATTGATAGAAGGAGCCCCGCCGGACAACCCCGGCGGGGCTCGGACTCAGCCGCAAACGCGGCGTCATATATGCGGGCGGAACGTAGGGGCCACCGATGTTAAGAAGTGTCAGCAAGCATAACGAAAGGTAGGGACCCCGTGCGCCCGTTATGTATCACGCGGATGGGCCGCGCGGATACCAAGGGAAGGAGGCGCTAGGCCTGGGCGGCAGCAGAGCTGGGGCCCTGGACCTTTGCCCACGTCTTGAGCGACAGCGTATCGATCTCGATAAAGCCGGCGCTGGCCTTCTCGTCAAACGTGGTGTCGCGGTCGTAGGTAGCCAGACCGTAGTCGTAGAGGCTGAAGGGGCTCTTGCGGCCGACGACATGGCAGTTGCCCTTAAAGAACTTCAGACGGACGGTGCCGGTCACGAACTTCTGGGTATCGGCCATAAAGGCATCGAGCGCGTTTTTGAGCGGGCTGTACCACTGGCCGTTGTACACGGCGGTGGCCCAATCCTGCTCGAGCTTGATCTTGGTCTTGAGCAGGTCGCCCTCGACGCAGATGTCCTCGAGCGCCTTGTGGGCGGTGATGAGCGTCAGGGCGCCGGGAACCTCGTAGCACTCGCGGCTCTTAAGGCCCACCAGGCGATCCTCGACCAGATCGAGACGGCCAAAGCCATTGTCGCCGGAGATCTTGTTGAGGGCGATGACGATCTCGGAGAGCTTCATCTTCTTGCCGTCGACGGCGACGGGCTTGCCGGCCTCAAACTCGATCTCGGTATAGGTCGGGGTGTCGGGCGTGTCCTCGGGGTTCTTGGTCATAACCCAAGCGTCATCGAGCGGCTCATTCCAAGGGTCCTCCAGGTGACCGCACTCGATGGCGCGACCCCACAGGTTGTCGTCGATGGAATAGGGATTATCGTTGGCACCCTCGGGAACCGGCACATTGTGAGCGTGAGCATAGGCGACCTCGTCGGGACGGCACTTCAGATCCCACTCGCGAACCGGGGCGATAACCTTGAGCTCGGGGTCGAGGGCCTTGACGGCAGCCTCAAAACGAACCTGGTCGTTACCCTTACCGGTGCAGCCGTGGGCGACGTAGGTCGCGCCAAACTCGTGAGCGACCTCGACAAGCTTCTTGGCGAGCAGCGGTCGAGAAAGGGCGGAGAGCAGCGGGTACTTGTTCTCGTACATGGAGTTTGCGGCGATGGCCTTAGTCAGGAACTCATCGGAGAACTCGTCGCGCAGGTCGAGCACCTGGCAATCCAGAACGCCCAGGTCGAGGGCCTTCTGCTTCTTGGCGTCCAGGCCGGTCTCCTCCTGGCCCACATTGCCGCAGACGCAAACGACATCGAGATTCTTCTCGTCCTGGAGCCACTTGACACATACGGATGTATCAAGACCACCGGAATATGCGAGAACGACTTTTTCCTTGCTCATGGCTGTTTCCTTTCGCCCTTGGCAGCTAGTTAGAACATCGGTCAGTTGCAAGTCATTTCAAGGTCACATACCGTGCAATATCAGGTTAAATAGCAAAAATCAGCACATACATGCCCTAGAAACATGCAGCAATGTCGTGCTAAAACCCAACGACCTTAAAATGACTCTGTTGAGGCAATTCGCCCCATGCGGACAGAGACGATTGTTATCGTCGTCGGGAAATTGCGCGCTGGCGTCGGATGGCATTGTCTGCAGTAGTGATGATCTTTACGAACTGCATCTGCCTCTCCTTTCACCTATCGCCGGGCGCAATTCAAATATCGTAAACGGTACCTTTTTCTCGGTAAGCGGCTCTTTTGCCGTCTCCGTTTTCGATGGTCGCTATATTACGCTAAAGTGCACGCAGCACAAGCGACAAATTCAAATTTCTGAAAAGTTTTTTCATTAGTTTGTGAAATGCAGTGCAAATACGCTGCGTTCCTGCGAAAATACGCCTGACTACGAGTTGATGGTTATAACATCTGAAACAATTTCGAAACGAAAGGCTCGCTTTTATGCAAACTTACGAATCGGACGCCAATATCGGAAACATTAAGATTCTCGCCGTTGATATGGACAAGACGCTTCTCACCGACGAGCGCGTGTTGCCGCAGGGTCTTGATGAGCGCCTGGACAAGCTCGCCGACGCCGGCATCGTATTCTGCCCCGCCAGCGGACGTCCAGCCCCCAAGCTCGAAGAGATGTTCGAGGGCATCAAGAACCGCCTCGCCTTTTGTCCCGACAACGGAGCCTGCGTCATCTATCGCGGCAACTATATCTATAAGAGCAACATCGATGTGGCGCTGTATCAGCAGGTGCTCGCTCGTGCCTCGGAGGACCCGCGCGCCGTTCCCGTCCTGTGCTGCTACGACGAGTTCTACGTGCTTGCCCGCGATCATCAGTACCACGACGAGATCAGCGTCTACTACAACACAATCAACTACGTCGACAGCTTTGAGGGCATTGATTTCGAGTCCAACAAGATTTCGGTCTTCTTCCCCGGCTACGACGCCGAGCCCGCTTTCCGCGAGACCTATAGCCCCGAGTTCTCGGACAAGCTCTACGTCACCAACGCCGGGCGCGAGTGGATCGACTTTATGAACCTGGGTGTCGACAAGGGTGCCGGCGTCGCTCACCTGTGCGAGCACCTGGGCATCGATATTGCCGATGCTGCCGCCGTGGGCGACACCTACAACGACATCCCCATGCTGGAGCGCGTCGGGCACAGCTTTATCGTGGACAATGCCGAGGAGCACATGAACGCGCACGCCAAGTGGCGCATTCCGAGCAACAACGACGGGGGCGTACTGACGCTCATCGACGCCATCTTGGCGGCTCGGTAATCCAACTCGTCGCCATGCCCGGGGCCGGCCGTTTGATTTTTGCTCGGTCAGGTCCTGGGCTCGCTCGAAGGCCACATTAAGTGGCCTTCGGCTCGTGCGGAATCTACAAAAATCAAACGGCCGGCCCCGGGCATGGCTACGTTGACTTGCTTGCCGCTTGGATGGCGTCTTGGCGCCTAGATACTTTGGCTGATTTTTATTGAACGAAGGACGCTCCTTGTTGATGAGGGGCGTCCTTCTGGTTTTGGTTACTTTGGAATTGTGGTCGTGCCCTTACTTGGCGTCTGCCCAGGTCACTCCAGTCGAAGCTTCGGCGATTAGGGGTACGCGTAGGTCTACGACGTGTTCCATAACGTCTTGGACCATGGCGGTCAGGCGCTCGACTTCGTTGACGGGGCACTCAAAGTCCAGTTCGTCGTGTACTTGCAGAATCATGTGGGCGGCAAAGCCCTCTTCTTCCAGACGACGGCTTACGCGGGCCATCGCGATCTTGATGATGTCTGCTGCGGTTCCCTGCATGGGATGGTTCATGGCCGTGCGCTCACCAAAGCCGCGGAGCTGTGGGTTTTTGGCCTTGAGCTCGGGAATATGGCGTCTGCGGCCATACATGGTCTCGGCATAGCCCGTCTGCTTGGCACGCGCCACCACATTGTCGAGGAACGTGCGCACGCCCGGATAGGCCTCGTAGTAGCGGTCGATCATGTCGCGCGCCTCGGCCATCGAGATATGCAGCGACTGCGACAGACCATAGGCCTGCTGGCCGTACACGATGCCAAAGTTCACGGCCTTGGCGCGGCTGCGCAGGTCGGGCGTTACCTCGGACACCGGCACGCCAAATACGCGCGCGGCCGTCTCGGCATGGAAGTCCTCGCCCTCGTTAAAGGCACGTACCAGATGTTCATCACCCGAAAGATGCGCGAGCAGACGCAGCTCGATCTGCGAGTAGTCCACCGCCAAAAAGACGCTGCCCTCGCCCGCCGAGAACGCCGTCTTGACGGTACGCCCCAGCTCCGAGCGCGTCGGAATGTTTTGCAGATTGGGGTCGCTCGAAGACAGACGCCCCGTCGCGGTGATGGTCTGGTTGTACGTGGTGTGCACGCGACCGTCACCACGGCGCAGCGGGCCCAGCGTGTCCAGATAGGTCGACTTAATTTTGGACTTCTCACGCCAGTCCAAAATCAGGCGCACGATCTCGTGATCGCGGGCAAGATCGCTCAACACCTTGGCGTTGGTCGAATAGTAACCGCGCTTGGTCTTCTTGAGGCCCTTGGTCGGAAGCCCCATCACATCAAAGAGTACGTGCGACAGCTGCATGGGACTGCCAATATTAAAGGTCTCGTCACCCGCCAGGTCGCGAATGCTGCGCTCGACCTCGGTAATCTGGGTCGCCAGACCCTCGGACAGACTGTGCAGGCGGTCGGGGTCCACGAGCATGCCCGCGCGCTCCATCTTGGCAAGCACCGGCACGAGTGGCATCTCGATGCCATCGAACACGTTGGCGGCATTCTCGCGGGCCATGCACTCGCGCAGCGGTGCGACCAGCGCCAGCGTCAAGGCCGCCGTGCGAGCGGCGGGCGCAGGAGCGTCCTCGCCGGCACCCTCTGCACCGCGCGCCGCAGGCAGCGTCATCTGCAGATAGGTATCGGCCAGATATGCCTCATCGAACTCGGAGCGGTCGGAATCCAGCAGGTAGGCGGCAACCACGGTATCGAAGATGCGCGTAGAATCGATTGCCAGCGGATCCATGAGCTCGGGCTCAGAAGAATCGATGGGCGAAAGCTCGTGCAACAGTGCCTTCATATCCGGGCTCGCCACGCGACCCTCCATAAACAGACGCGCGAGCACGCCGGCAATCACGCCGTGGACGAAGTTGAAGCCCTCAACCTCAGTCGCCGCACCGCTGTCGCCCTCCTCGAGCGAGAACAGACCCTTGGACGTCGCCAACCACAGCGTGCGCGTCAGTCCAAAGAGCGCCCCCTGTTCCTTGTCGTCGTCCACCACGGCGGCGACCCACTCGTCGGCATCAATCGCGCGGGAGACCTCAGCCGCAACGGCACCAAGCGCGTCAGCATCGCCCGCGGCCGCGCGAACCATCGTAGGCATCTCAAACACACTGGAGGCAGCAGCCCCGCCCTCGCCGCCGATCAGCGCCAAGAAACGGTTCTGCATGGCGGTGATACCAAGCGTACCCAGCGCCGCGGACACTTCGTCGGCAGAAAACGCCGGGAAGGACGTTTCGTCAAAGTCGAGCTCGACGGGCGCATCGGTGCGAATGGTTGCGACCTTGCGGCTCAGCAGCGCATCGTCGATGTGCGCACGCAGGTTCTCGCCCATCTTGCCCTTGACCTCGTCGGCATGCGCGATGACCTCGTCCAAGCTGCCGTACTGTGCGATGAGCGCGCTCGCCTTTTTGGGGCCGATGCCCGGTACGCCGGGAATGTTGTCCGACGTATCGCCCTTTAGACCGTAAAAATCGGGCACGAGCGCCGGCGTAATGCCGTGATACAGGTCGTCCACGCTCTCGGGCGTCATGATCGCCACGTCGGACAGGCCCTTGCGGGTCGAGACCACGTTGACGTGCTCGGTCACGAGTTGATACATGTCGCGGTCGCCGGTCACCAGCAGCATGTCGCAGCCGGCCTCTTCACCCAGGCGCGCCATGGTTCCCAGGATATCGTCGCCTTCCCAGCCCTCGGACTGCAGAATCGGCACGTTGAGCGCGGTGAGCAGCTCCTTGATCATCGGAAACTGCGCATGCAGATCGGGGTCCATGGGCGGGCGTTGCGCCTTATACTGCGGCAGCATATCCATGCGCACGCGCGGTTTGCCCTTGTCAAACGCCACGACCACACCGTCGGGGTTAAAGGCATCGATCATCTTGAGAAACATGTTCAGAAAGCCGAAGATCGCGTTGGTGGGGCGCCCGTCCGGCGCATTCATGGTGGGCGGCACGGCGTGGAAGGCGCGGTGCATGAGCGAGTTGCCGTCGATAACGGCAAAGGTGCGGCGCTTGTCAGACATATTGAATACCTCGCTTTGGGCTGGGCACGGTTTGCTCACACCAGTTTACACGCTCCCCGCCCCGCGGCCACCGCACATCAGGCTTCCCTGCCGCCGCGGGCCCGCGCGTGATACGATGGCTCACGGTACATCAACCAGCACGATCGATCCGAAAGGAGCCTGCGTCATGGAGCGTCCCTGCGCATGGAAAAAGTACACGCCACAGCAAGTCGAGGAACTCGAGGAGCTTTGCCGCGGCTATAAGCAGTTTTTGAGCGAGAATAAGACCGAGCGCCTGTGCGTCAAGACCGGCATCAAGATGGCCGAGGAGGCGGGCTACGTCGACTTGGAGACCGTGATTGCCGAGGGCCGCACGCTCAAGGCCGGCGACAAGGTGTACGCCGCCAATCACGGCAAAGACCTCATGCTCGTCAACCTGGGCACCGCCCCGCTCGAGCAGGGCTTTAACATCCTGGGTGCTCACGTGGACTCGCCGCGCCTGGACCTTAAGCAGAATCCCGCCTTCGAGGCCGGCGACATGGCCTACCTCGACACGCACTACTACGGCGGCGTCAAGAGCTACCACTGGGTGGCCTCCCCGCTTGCACTCGTGGGCGTCATCTGCAAAAAGGACGGCACCACCGTCGACATCAACATCGGCGACAAGGCAGACGATCCGGTCTTTACCATCTCCGACCTGCTGATCCACCTCTCGAGCGAGCAGATGTCCAAGCCCGCCAAGGACGCCGTCGACGCCGAGATCCTCGACGTGATCGTGGGCGGCCGTCCCGTTAAGTTCGATGAAGACGACAAGGACGCTCCTAAGGAGCCCGTCAAGCAGATGTTCCTGGACATCCTCAAGGAGCAGTACGACGTCGAGGAGGAGGACTTCCTCTCCGCCGAGATCGAGGTCGTGCCCGCCGGTCCCGCCCGCGACATGGGCCTCGACCGCTCCATGATTTTGGGCTATGGCCACGACGACCGCGTCTGCGCCTATCCGTCCATGCTCGCCCAGATCGACGTCGCCAACGTGGAGCGCACGAGCATCACGCTCATCGTCGATAAGGAGGAGATCGGCTCCGTGGGTGCCACCGGTATGACGAGCCGCTTCTTCGAGAACACCGTCGCCGAGATCATGACGCTCGCCGGCGAGGATAGCCCGCTGGCCCTGCGCCGCGCGCTCGCCCGCAGCCGCATGCTCTCCTCCGACGTGTCCGCCGGCTTCGACCCGGGCTATGCCGGCAAGTTCGAGACCAAGAACGCCGCCTTTATGGGTCGTGGCCTGTGCTTTAACAAGTACACGGGCAGCCGCGGCAAGGGCGGTTCCAACGACGCCGATGCCGAGTACGTGGCCCTCGTCCGCGACATCATGGACGAGGCCGGCGTGGACTTCCAGACCTGTGAGCTCGGTCGCGTCAACGCGGGCGGTGGCGGCACCATTGCCTACATCATGGCCAAGTATGGCATGAACGTCATCGACTCCGGCGTTGCCGTCCTGTCCATGCACGCCCTGTGGGAGGTCGCCAACAAGGCCGATATCTACGAGGCCTACCGCGGCTACAAAGCCTTCCTCGAGCGCGCCTAGCAAACCCTCGTAAGGCGCACCAAACCAGCCCTTTATAACTTGCGGTGGAATACGGACTAACCCGGCCTTCAACCGGCTCGCGCAGACCGTATTCCGCCGCGACTTTTTTTGGCAGAGGAGAGTTCATGCTCCAGGTCATCGTTTCACCCGCCAAGCAAATGCGCGCGGCACAAGATGCTTTTGAAGTTCAGGGGATTCCGCCCTTTGCGCGCGAGACCGCTCAGCTGCACCATGCGCTCTTGGACATCGAACGAACCGAAGGCGACAGCGGCCTACAAGCTCTGTGGAACGTCAGCGACAAGCTGCTGGCCCCTTGTCTCGACATTTTGCATGAGTTCGAGCCCATCTTGGGAAACGGCGATCTTGCCGATTCCGGTATCGCGCGCCGCATCTCCCCTGCCATCATGTCCTATCACGGCATTCAGTACCAGAGCATGGCACCCGAGGTAATGGATGCCGAACAGCTCGCCTGGCTGCAAAGCCACCTGTGGATCCTCTCCGGCCTCTACGGGTGCGTTCGTCCCTTTCATGCCGTCGAACCGTATCGGCTGGAGATGAGCGCGAAGCTCGCCGTTGACGATGCCCGAGACCTCTACGCGTTTTGGGGCGACAAGCTCGCGCGGGCTACCGCCCCGGCAGGCTCAAACACCACGATCGTCAACCTCGCCAGCGTAGAGTATGCCAAAGCCGTTCTGCCCCACCTCGCGGACGACGCCACGGCCGTCACATGCCTCTTTGGCGAGGGTATCCGCATCGGGAAGCCCATCCAACGGTCGACCGCCAGCAAAAAGGCGCGCGGCTCCATGGTGCGGTGGATGGCAGAAAACAAGCTCGAGGATGCAAGCGAACTTACCGCATTCAACATCGGCTATCGGCACATCCCCGAGCTTTCAGACAAAAACACCCTGGTTTTCATGAACGCGCAGGCACAATAGGCCCGCCGTTTCCAAACACCCCATTACTCCGCCAAGCCATCGGCCTTTGCAATCTCGCTCGTCGAGCCATCTTGGTAGGTAATCTTAACGTGCCCTACGTCGGATACCGCAACGCCCGACGGAGGTTCCAGACGCCATTCCGTCAGGGCGATATCCATGGTCGTGGGCGCATCTCCTTGATCTTTGAGCTTCACCGTGAGCGTTTTGAGCGCCGCGTCAAACGTCACGCATTCGATTTCTTCACCTGGAATGGACCCACCACTCAGTTGCAACTGCACAAACTCATCGCGCGGGTACCAATAATCGCCCGGAACGGCGAGCGTATTGGCATTACCGCCAGTACTCCTCACCGTCATAATCGGTAGGCTGTCATCAGCCTCGAACTCCCATGCAGCGCCGCCGCGACCACCAAACGTCCAGATACAAAAGGCAATCACCAGCACGGCAAGCACCGCAAAACCAATCGCGACCAACCCATGGTGCGCACGGCTTTCCTCGGCCGATACATCCCATTGCGTCTCTCGATATAGATGCTTGTCTTCCATGTACGCCTCCCCACAGGCACGCTCGTTAGGCCAATCGTACCCATTCGAGCTATACTTGAGCCCATTACATAAACGGGGAGCTTGCAGGACAAGACGGCAGGCTGAGACTGGGCGCGCCCGCCCTGACCCGCAAACCTGATATGGGTAATGCCAACGAAGGGAGCCGTGCCAATGAGCACACAGACCGAGCCCAAGCTCGTCACGCAAATCGACTTCGCCCGTGCCGGGCAGATCACGCCGCAGATGAAGGAAGTCGCCGAGCACGAGCATCGCGACCCCGAGTACATCCGCGAGCGCGTGGCCGACGGCCGTATCGCCATTCCCGCCAACATCGTGCACATCAAAAAAGGCATGCGCGCCTTTGGCGTCGGTGAGGGCTTGTCCACCAAGGTCAACGTAAACCTGGGTATCTCGGGCGACAAGGCCGATGCCGCCGAGGAATGGAAGAAGGTCAAGATCGCCGAGGACTTTGGCGCCGACGCCATCATGGACCTCTCCAACTCGGGCAAGACGCGCCAGTTCCGCCAGCAGCTCATCGACGAGACGCCGCTCATGGTAGGCACCGTCCCCATGTACGACGCCATCGGCTACATGGAAAAGCCGCTGGTCAAGCTTACCAAGGACGACCTGTTCGAAGTCGTGCGCGCGCATGCCGAGGACGGCGTGGACTTTATGACCATCCACTGCGGCATCAACAAGTCGGTCACCAAGACCTTTAAGGAGACCGGCCGCCTGATGAACATCGTGAGCCGTGGCGGCTCACTGCTGTTTGGCTGGATGGAAGTCACCGGTAACGAGAACCCATTCTATGAGTTCTACGACGAGTTGCTCGAGATTTGCCACGAGTACGACGTGACGATTTCGCTCGGCGACTCCTGCCGCCCGGGCTGCCTCTACGACTCCAACGACGCCACCGAGACCGCTGAGATGATCGAGCTGGGCAAGCTGTGCAAGCGCGCTTGGGCCGCCGGCGTCCAGGTCATGGTCGAGGGCCCGGGTCACATGGCGCTCGACGAGATCGCCGCCAACATGAAACTGCAGAAGCGCCTGTGCCACAATGCTCCGTTCTATGTGCTCGGGCCGCTGGTGACCGATATCGGCGTGGGTTACGACCACATCACCGCTGCCATCGGCGGCGCCATCTCCGCCAGCTCCGGTGCCGACTTCCTGTGCTACGTGACACCGGCAGAGCACCTATGCCTGCCCAACGCCCAGGATGTGCTCGACGGCCTCATGGCCACCAAGATCGCCGCACACGCCGCCGACATCGCCAAAAAGGTGCCCCACGCCCGCGACATGGACGACAAGATGGGCCAGGCACGCCGCAAGCTTGACTGGGACGCCATGTGGGAGTGCGCGCTCGACCCGGTTACGGGCAAGAAGCGCTACGAGGAGTCCCCCGCCGCCACCGAGGGCACTTGCACCATGTGTGGCAAGATGTGCGCCGTCCGCACCGTCAACAAGATCTTCGAGGGCACCACGATCGACCTCGGCATGGAGGACTAGCCTGTCGCCGCGGCCGCTTCTGTCGGCGAGCTGGTGCCTGTCAATTGTTGACGTGTGAACATTTGCTTGCATTTGCGTAAAGATTGCATCGCCCGCCCGGGTTCGACATAGAGTCAGCCCGGGCATCTTTATAATGCTGGCTTATAGACCCATTTGATTCCGACCGAACAAGGGAGCGAACATGGATCGCAGTAAGGTACCTGCCGTTCTATCCATCGCAGGATCCGATTCCAGCGGTGGCGCCGGCATTCAGGCTGACATCAAGACCATCACGGCGCACCGCCTGTATGCCGAGACGGCCATCACCGCCATCACCGCACAGAACACCCTGGGCGTCACCGCCGTGCAGAACATCTCCCCGGATATTGTCGCGGCGCAGATCGATGCCGTTTTTGACGATATCCGCCCCAACGCCGTCAAGATTGGCATGGTTTCCTCTGCCGAGATTATCGATGTTATCGCCGACCGCCTGAGCGCCTGGAACGCGACAAACGTGGTAGTCGACCCCGTCATGGTCGCCACCTCGGGCGCACGGCTGATTGCCGAAGATGCCGCCGAGGCGCTCACCCGCCGCCTGTTCCCGCTGGCGACGGTTATCACGCCCAATATTCCCGAGGCCATGGCCCTGCTCGACTACGAGGTCGACTCCGAGCGCACACAGCAAAATGCTGCCATGCTCCTCACCCGCCGCTTTGGTTGCGCATCCCTCGTTAAGGGTGGGCATCTTGTCAACGAGGCCAACGATGTACTGGCCGAACCCGCGCCACTCGATGACGAGGGCAACCATCTGGGAGATCCACTCACCACGTGGTTCCGCCACAAGCGCATCGAGACCGACAACACGCACGGCACCGGATGCACGCTCTCGTCCGCCATCGCCTGCGCGCTGGCTCAGGGCATGGATCTTGCCGACGCCGTCAACGCCGGCAAGGCCTACCTAACGGGCGCCCTCGCCGCCGGCTTTGACATGGGCAAAGGTTCCGGCCCCGTCAATCACATGTGGCAGTATTAAGATTCGCAGCCCAAACCACCGCAAAGGGGACAGACACCTTTGCGGTGGTTTGGGGTCGCGCTACTCACCGAGCATCTCTTGGAGCTTGGCCGCCACGGTGTGACCCAGGCTCTCGTGGCTTTCGGGCATCATATGCAGATAGTCGATATCGCCCGGCTCGGCAAAGTCGGCGGCATTCAAAAAGTCGCAGCCAAACTGCTCAGCCACATGTGCGTAGTACTCACCAAAATGCTCCGAGGCCTCGACGGAACGCTCGTCAAAATCGGTCATATATACATCGGCGATTTGCGGCTTGATCTTGATAGGTGCCATCAGCAGAATACGCGGGCAGGGTGCGGCATTGGTCCAGGGAAATGCGCGCACCGCGCGAATCAGCGCCATGGCGCCACGGGCGATATCGGAAGCTGTCACATTAAAGACCGTCTTACAGTCGTTGGTGCCCAGCATGATCACAATGGCGTCCAGCGGCTTATGGGCCTCGAGCAGCATCGGAAGTGCGCGGATGCCGTTAAGATTGGTGTCCAGATGGCACATGTCGTCGCGTACCGTCGTGCGGCCGTTGAGGCCTTCTTCAATTACATGCCAGCCCTCGCCTAAGTCACGTTGGGCCACGCCGCACCAGCGCACATCCTGCGCATAGCGCACCGCGGTGCCGTCGCGCATGCCCGCCGGATCGTAACCATAGGTGTTGCTGTCGCCAAAGCATAGAACGTTTTTCATCGTAAGCCCCTCGCTCAGTAAAAAGCCGACGGAAGCAGCCTCTCCCGTCGGCTCGACCTATCTGTCAGCACGTACCGATTACAGGTACTTGCGCCAATCGTCCTCGTCCTCATCATCCTCGGTAGCAGCCTGGGCCTGCTCGGCGGCGCGGGCTGCCGCAGCGCGAGCGGCAACCTGGGCATAGGACTCCTCGTTGCGCTCGGGGAAGTTTGCCAGCACGTGCTCGAACTTGGCAAAATCCTCATCCCAGCGCGTAGAAGGCACGGCAAAGAAGACTTGCCTGACCTTAAAGTCGCCCGACGCGAGCTCCTTGCGGAAGAGCTCGGCCACGGCCTCTGCGTCAAAGCCGTTGTTGTCGCAGCCCCAAGCACCCAGTACGAGCTTCTCGCGACCCAGCTCGTCGCAGATGGCAAGCACAAAGCGAATGCGGTCGTGCAGGGCATCCAGCAGAGCATCGTCGCTCACGCGATACTCCTGGCGGGCGCGCTTAACGTTGGGCGCGGCGGCCACGATCACGTCGGCGTATGCATGCACGTGGTTGCGGTCGAAGCGCACCGCAGGCACCACCAGCGCACGGTTTCGGTAAAGCTCGCAGTTGATGTTGCGGCGACGGTTCTCGCCGTACCATTTGCGCTGCTTATCGAGAACGTTGAACAGATACGAATCGGCGCACAGCGTGGCCTCCTGGCCCAGATAACCCTGAATATAGCCACCGCCCGGGTTGGTGAACGAGGCAAAGGCGAGCACGGCCATGTCGCAGAACTGCGCGTAGCCTCGACCGTTATCCAGAATAGCCTGCGTGGCAGAGGCGTCGAGCACGGTGACCTTGGGCAGGACCGGAGCGGGCTCCTCGGCGGCAGGCGCGGGCTCGGTCTCCGCGGCTTCCTCTGCGGGCGCAGGCTCGGCCACGGCCTCGGTCTCGGCGGACGCAACCTCAGTGGTCTCGACCTCGGCGGCCTCAGACTCCTCGGCAACCTGCTCCTCAGCAGCCGCTGCTTTCTGGGCCTTGGCCTTCATCGCCGCGACAAAACCGGCAGGCATACCATCGAACTCGCACACGCCGGCAAGCGAACGCTCGATATCCTTGGCGCACGCTTCGGACACAGTTGCCACGTGACGCTCGGCGGCCTTGGCACGGGCCTCGCGCTTGGGATTGGGCTGACCCGCTCGGTTGGACCTGCGGTTACGGTTCCTGTTGTCGACGTCTGCCATAAGTGGTCACCTTTCCTGTCGCTGCCGCTATCGGCTTTTCCCATCCATGATACCCCGCCGCGTACAAAAAAGACGGCCCCGAAGGACCGCCTTTCGCATCGATTTACACGCACGGCAAGCACCGCCGCAATTCGCCACTAGTCGCGACGGCCAAGGATGTTCAGGATGCGCAGGAACACGTTGATAATGTCCACGAACAGATTGGACGCCATGAGCACGGCGTTGGGCAGCGTGGGCGGCACCGTCGTTGCCACATAGGTGTCGTAGCCGATGAAGCCAGCGAACACCACGATCACGATCAGGTCGGTGATGGTCTGCGAGACGCCCATGAACATCAGCACGATCTCAACCAGAATAGTGGCGAGCAGAATGCCAAAGCCGATGCCATATACGCGCTGGAAAAACTTGGGGAACGTCACGCCCAAGGCGCCAAAGACAAAGGTGATGGCAGCGGTGGCGATAAAGGCGGTGTTGATGGTGGGCAGGTCATAGTTGGCAAGGCCAAACGACGCGGTCAGGCCAAAGGTGCTCGCAAAGATCACGTAACCCACGAGCGACAGGCCCACGGACTGTTTGCTGGCAGCAGCCGACATCATGACGATGCCGACAATAGTCAGGATAAACGAGCCAAAGACCAGTGGCAGGGCGGCGCCGCTCATCATCATGCGGGCAAACGCCATGGTGCTCGTAAAGTAAGCACCAGCGCCCATGGCACAAAAGCCCAAGAAGATGAGGGCAGACATGGAAAGATTGTACGCACGCGGCGACATCTCCTTGGCACGGCTTGCGCCAGTTTCGATGGGGCCGTTCTGATAGCCCTGGATATCGTTCATACTTCGTCCTTTCACAAAGCGCCGTGAAAGACGGCGCAGCAGATGACAAGATTCCTGTCATTGTACCCGAATGCCGCACGTCCTTACCTACGGCGCTCGCCCTCGAGCGTGCGATCAAAGGCCCAGACCCACCAACGCATCACGTGTGCCTGCGAGCCGTCCGCCCGCTCGCGCGTCTGGTCCTCCAGATACAACTCGGTCGCGTGCCCGCCAAAACGCACCTTATAGGTCGCCGTACGGATGCCGTGGACCGTCAGGCCAAACCCGGTGGTCGAGATAATTTCATCGATTGTAAAACAACGTCCGTCGACCCAGCAGACGGTGACCGGCACGACTTGTCCGCCCGCGAGGATGCGAGCCACGACGTCCACATACTGCTTGTGTACGCGCCGAGTTTTGCCGTCTGTCTGTCGATATTCCATGCCCCCTATTATCGAACGCATGTTTGCATGTTGTAAAGCGAACAGACTGTGGTTTTGGAGTGTCGTAGTAATCGCACGTGTCCACATGGCGTGTTAGCAAAAAGAACACCCGCGGTCAACAGGGCTAATATTCAATTTTAGTGCCAAAAAGTTCACTTCTCCCATCAGAACTCGGTAAAGAGACCCGCAGGAGGTGATACGATTTATCATGTTTTTGTAACGTGTCTGCAAACTTCGAGAAAGCCCATATATGGACGTAACGTTCTCAACCTTCCTCGGCCAAATTGTGTCGAACCCAGTCCTTGCCGTCACCGTGATCCTCGCGTTGGGCGCCATCTTCGTCAATGGATGGACCGACGCGCCCAACGCCATCGCGACCTGCGTCACTACGCGTTGCATGCCCGCCCGCGCCGCCATTCTCATGAGCGCCGCATTCAACTTCCTCGGCGTGCTCATCATGACGCACTTTAACGCGAGCGTCGCCAACACCATCTCACATATCGTCGACTTTGGCGGAAACAGCACCATGGCGCTCGCCTGCCTATGCGCGGCGCTGTTCTCCATCGTCGTCTACGGCGCCACAGCGTCGCGTTTTGGCATCCCCACCTCGCAAAGCCACAGCCTTATCGCCGGCCTGACCGGTGCCGCCATCGCCCTCGGCGGTGCGAGCAGCGTCAACGTCCACGAGTGGATGAAGGTCATCTACGGCCTGGCACTCTCCATCGGCCTGGGCTTTGTCATGGGCTGGGTCCTGTGCAAGCTCGTCTCGATCCTTTTCGCCGCCGCCAACAGGCGACGTGCCAATGTCTTCTTTAAATACGCTCAGATCGCGAGCGCTGCGGCCATGAGCTTTATGCACGGCGCGCAGGATGGACAGAAGTTCATCGGCGTGCTCTTTTTAGGCGTGGCCTTTGCCAGCGGCCAGACGAGCGTCGGCGATGCAGGCATCCCCATCTGGATTATGCTGCTGTGCTCGGCCACTATGGGTATCGGCACCAGCGTGGGCGGCGAGCGCATCATCAAGTCCGTCGGCCAGAGCATGGTCAAGCTCGAAAAGTACCAGGGCTTCTCCGCCGACCTGGCGGGCGCCGCAAACCTGCTGCTTGCCACCCTTACCGGCATCCCCGTGTCCTCCACCCACATCAAGACCTGCGCCATCATGGGCGTCGGTGCCGTCAAGCGCCTTTCGGCCATCAACTTCGGCGTCGTCAAGGACATGATGTTCACCTGGTTCTTCACCTTCCCCGCCTGCGGACTCATCAGCTTTGTCATGGCCAAGCTGTTCATGATGTTCATCTAGTCAAACCGAGCGTCCATCCGGACTGCAATGCTTCGCCCACCCGTCTTCGCCTCGAAAGGACCCACCCATGGCAAAGAAACCCGATTCGTTCTACTTTGACAACTACGTCGCTTGCGCTGACCTCGCCGTTCAGGCAGCCGAGCTGCTCACCAAGATTTTTGAGAACTTCGACCCCACGCAGATCCACGACATGCTCAATAAGATGCATGCGATTGAGCATGCGGCAGACAAGAAGCACCACGAACTCGAAGACGCCTTGCTCACCGCCTTTATCACCCCGCTTGAGCGCGAGGATCTGGACCTGATGAGCTGCTCGCTCGACACCGTGCTCGACCGCATCGAAGGCGTCGTGCAGCGCGTCTACTTCACCAACATCCAGAGCATCCACCCCGATGCCATCGTCATCGCTCACAAGGTGACTGACGCCTGCCGCGCCATGAAAGACCTGATGGTCGAGCTGCCCAACTACCGCAAGTCCAAGACCCTGCGCGAACTTGTCATCCAGATCAACACGATCGAGTCCGAGGCCGACGAGCTCTACATCAACGCCATGCGCAACCTGCACGTCAACGGCAAGGATCCGCTCGAGGTCATCGCCTGGCGCGACGTGTACGCCTTCCTGGAGTACTGCGCTGACTGCTGTGAGAATGTGGCCGATGTTGTGGATTCGATTGTCATGAAGAACAGTTAATTGGGGGTACGTGTCCCGGCGGCGAAGGGCCGGCGCCTGTTTGCTTTCTCACTCCGGCTGCATGGCAGAGTCGTTCGAAAGTAAACAGGTGCCGGCCCTTCGCCTTACGTACCACCATTGGGAACTTTGGCTGATACTTTGAAAGCGATGGGGCTTTTGTTGGCGGGGCCTTTGGACCCGATTGGGAACTTTGGGACCGCCTTAAACGTTTGGGTGGATGGGGCTTTGGGTACCCTTTGTTTTACTTTGGATTGATTCGTTGAATTTGGAGGTCTTGGTTGTGAGTTATTTGGATCTGGCTCGTGGTCGGTATTCTTGTCGTTCGTTTGAGGACCGTCCTGTTGAGCAAGCTGTGGTGGATGCCATTGTTGAGGCTGGGCGTATTGCTCCTTCTGCTTGTAATAATCATCCAACCCGTGTGATGGTGTTGGATACGCCTGAGCTTCTGGAGAAGGCTGCTGCTTGTCAGCCTCGGTTTGCTCGTGATGGGTCTATCTTTGGGGCTCCGCTTGTCTTCCTTATTTGCAGCGTTACCGATGATGCTTGGGTGCGCCCGTATGACCAGATGAATTCCAGCGAAATCGATACGTCCATCGTGTGTGATCAGATGATGATGGAGGCCACCGAGCAGGGCCTGGGAACGTGCTGGGTGTGCCATTTCAAGCCTGAGGTGGCACAGGAGCAGTTCAATCTGTCCAAGGGCGTCTATCCCTATCACATGCTCGTCTGTGGCTATCCCGCCGACCACATCGCCGATCCCGAGCATCGCGAGGCACGCACCATTCCCCTCTCCGACTTCCTCCTCAAGTAGATTTTTGGGACATGCCTTAAAACCTACCCTTGACCGCTCACCCGTGGCTTATAGGACAAAATGTGTGTCCCGATAGAACACCCGTTTCCATCCATTAATCCAGCCAGAACGGGTACGGGCCCCTGTGGTGGAGGTCCTCCCACACGGCCCTGTCGCCCCACTCCGGCCCTCCGTCCTCGCGCGACGGCGAGGCGGAGTAGACGCTGAACAGGAAGTCGATGTCCGCGTCGGTCGGCATCGCGGCGAGCCTCTCGCGCGCCGTCCTCGCGTCCCCCGAGTGCGCGTGGCACCACCAGAACACCGCCTTCACGCGCCTGGCCGACGTCAGCCCCCGGTGGTTGCGCAGGACGGCCCTCAGCTGCGAGTTCGCCCCTCCCTCGATCATGTTGTTGGTCGACGGCGGCGGGCCGGCCTTGGCCAGGGCGGGGTCGAGGTGGGTGAACAGCGTCCCCGCCGACACCAGCGACGACAGCGACGAGCGCGCCCGCCTCAGCCTCTCGCGGGTGCAGGCCCTCCTGCCGTCCACCACGGTCCTGTCCTCCAGGAAGTCGGCCCAGAACCCGCACCAGTCGAGGTGGCGCTCGACCCAGATCTCGGCCTGGCGCAGCGCCTCGATGCCCATGAGGTCGCGCGCGATGAGGTAGAGCTCGCGCCCCGCCTGGAGC
>CAUAAR010000006.1:0-90523 GCA_958427035.1 uncultured Collinsella sp.
TCACATTCGGACGGGCTTTTGCGCTCGATATAAGGTTTGTACGGCGGGGCTGCAAGGCCCGGCGGTGTAGCTTAGCGGCGGCGCTTCCAGATAATGCCGAGAACGATGATGACGATGCCGCCGATAAGGCATGCGCCGACCACGGTCGGCGTACGGTCTCCCGTTGCGGCGAGCTTACCGGTCGTCTTCTTGGTGATGACCTTCGTGGTCGTCGTGTCCGTCTTAGGCGAGGGCTTAGGCGTCGGGGCCGGTGTGGGCGTGGGGTCCACGGCAACGGAGTCAAAGCTGATGGTGCCGGCGAGTCCAACCATCTTGCTCTCCCAGCCGTTTTGCCCAATCAGCGCCCTCAGCGCCGCCTCACACGTGCCCCACTCGGTGCGCTTGGTGGCGTGTGCGAAGGTGGGGAAGTCGGTCGTGTTGGTAATGATGTAGTTGTTGGTGGCGACGGTATAGGTCTTGGTGGGATCGAGCGTGCTGCCGTCCTTGGTGAGTGTGGCACTCACAATGCGCTTGCCTTCGGGCTGCGTCCAATCAATCGTCACGTTGATGCCGCCAAAGGAGAGAACGCTGCCAGAGTCATCGCGCCACTTGTACTTGTCTTGCGCCTCCTGCTCGGTATGACCGGCTGCCACGTAGGCTTGCTGAAGCTCATAACTGTGATTGCACTCGTCGCTGATCTGCAGCGAGTGCTCGAGCGCTGCGAGGAAGTCCGCACCGGTCATGGTCCAGGTCTCCACGGTGTTGCCGTAGGGCGAGATGGCGGTCACGTTGCCGGCGGTCACGTTGCCCGCCGCGATGCCGCCGCGGATGCCGCCAGCGTTTTCGATAGCGAGGTCTGCGCCCGTCAAGGCAAGATAGGAGCCGCAAATCACGTGGCCGATGGTCTGGGCTTTGGTGGTGTCGTCCTCCTTGCTGGGGCGGAAATCGGTGGTGCGCACCATTTCCCAACCATGCGTGCCTGCGGCGTCCTCGCCGTAGAAATAGTTGGTGGTGGATGTGCCGAGCACCTTGTTCGATTCGTTTTCAAAGGCCTCGTCGAGCGGCTTGATCTTGTTGCGGACGTCTTCAAGGCGGCTTTGGTAGTCGGAGCCCTTGTCGGGGTCTGCCAAAAGGTCGTTGACGTTCTTGGCGGTGTAGAGCTTCTCGTCGCTGCCGTCTGCAGGGACCGTGACCGTGTCATCGTCGGTCGTCTCGGTGCCATTCGTGTCGTACTTGTACGGAATGGAAAGCGGCCCCACCTCGGCAAAGGCGCTGCCTGCCTCAACAACGTGGATCGTCTTGCCGTCGGCTCCCGTCACCTTCTCGTTAAGGTTGATGTGCTCGTGGCCTGCGATAAGGGCATCGACGCCACGGAGCCGCGTGGCAAAGGTCTTGGCGTTGAGTGTATGCGCGATACACACAACAACATCGCAGCCCTCCCTGCGCAGCTGCTCTGCCTCGGTATTGATGGCGTTCGCGGCACTCGAGAACGACGTACCCGCGACCAGGTCCGCGCGCAGCGAGGATTCCAGCGACTCATCCATGGCGCCCACGACGCCGACCTTGATTTTGTAGTCGAATGTGGAGTGATCTTCGCTATCCTCCCAGGTGCGATCGAGCGTCTTCGTGATGCTCGAGCTCCATACGCCGCTCGTAGACTTTGCGTTCGCGCAGAGCATGGCGAAGGGCGTGCCAGTGGTGCTGTAGCTGGTCATGGTGCGGAGTTTGTCCGCGCCGTAGCTCCAGTCGTGGTTACCTGGCGTGGTCGCGTCGTAGCCGTCGGCATAGAAGGTGTCCATGAGCTCGGCGATGCTCTTGCCCTCACTCATGGTGGCGAAGGACTGTCCGTGGAAGGTGTCGCCCGCATCGAGCAAAAGATCGGGGGCGTTGCCCTGGGCGCTATAGAGAACCGCCAGTCCGTCAAAGCCCACAGTGCCAGTGCCCTTGCTTTCGTTGTAGCTGTACTTGTAGCTGCCGTGGATGTCGTTGGTGTGCATGACGGCCACGGAGCCGTCAATAGCGGCGGGCAGGTTCCCCGCGAAAGCGAGGCTTGGGATGCCTGCGAGCGCGCCGGCAAACAACGCGGCGGCTAACGCAAGGCGGGGGAGTCTTTTCATGGCAGTTTCCTTAGTCCTTAGCCAGAATGTCTGGTTGAATATCGGATTATCGACATAATATGCGAAAACCGCCGCAAGGGCGTCTGTCCCTTTGCGGCGGTTTTGACGTTTGCGCAGATAAAACCTGCCAAAATAAACCTGTCCCTTTTTGGCAGGTTTTAGCTTAGCAGCATGCGGTCGTTGGCGAGCTCGCCGCCCGAGACCTCTTCAAACTTCTGCAGTAGGTCGGCGACGGTGAGCGACTTCTTCTCATCGCCCGCCACGTCGTAGATCACGTGGCCCTCGTGCATCATGATCAGGCGATTGCCCAGACGTATGGCGTCGTTCATGTTGTGCGTGACCATGAGCGTGGTCAGGTGGTTCTCGTCGACGATCTCCTCGGTCAGGTTGAGCACCTTCGATGCCGTCTTGGGGTCGAGGGCCGCCGTGTGCTCGTCGAGCAGCAGCAGGCGCGGCTTGGTGAGCGTGGCCATCAGCAGGGTGAGTGCCTGGCGCTGGCCGCCCGAGAGCAGGCCGACCTTAGCGTTGAGACGTGTATCCAGGCCAAGGTCCAGGCGCTTGAGCAGCTCAACGTACTCATCCTTCTCGGCCTTGGTGACACCCCATGAAAGGCCGCGATGCTGGCCACGGCGCTTGGCGAGGGCCAGGTTCTCGGCGATCTGCATGTCGGCTGCGGTGCCGCGCATGGGGTCCTGGAACACACGGCCCAGGTACTTGGCGCGCTGCGACTCGCTCAGACGCGAGATGTCGGTGCCGTCGAGCTCGATAATACCCGAATCGAGCGGATACACGCCGGCGATCATGTTGAGCAGCGTGGACTTGCCGGCGCCGTTGCCGCCAATCACGGTTACAAAGTCGCCGTCGTTAAGGGTGAGGTCGACGCCGGTGAGCGCGCGCTTCTCGGTGACAGTGCCCTTGTTAAAGGTCTTTTTGACGTGCGAGAGCTTAAGCATCTGCCTCATCCCCCTTCGTGTAGGAGCTGCGGAGCTTATAGCGCTCCCAAACCACGGGCACGCACAGGGCCACGGCGACAATCACGGCGGAGAGCAACTTCATGTCGTTGGCGTCCATGCCCAACTGCAGCACGATGGCGCGGATAAGGAAGTACACCACGGAGCCAAAGACGGCGGAGGCAAGACGGACGCTAAACTGCGTGAGGCCGCCGGGCAGCAGACGGCCGAGCACCTCACCGATAACAATGGCGGCAAGACCGATAACGATGGCGCCGGTGCCCATACCAATGTCGGCATACTTTTGGCTCTGACAGATGAGCGCGCCCGAAAGGCCGATGAGGGCGTTGGAGAGCACGAGAGCGATCATCTTGGTGGAGTTGGTGTTGACGCCCAGAGCGCGGATCATGTACTCGTTGTTGCCGGTGGCGCGCAGCGCCGAGCCGATCTCGGTGCCAAAGAACCAATACAGGATGGCAACGATAGCCACGGCGAGCAGGATGCCCAAGATGATGGCAACGGTGGACTGCGGCAGACCGGTCATATTGCTGACGGCCGAGAACACGGTGCCCTTGGCAAGAATGGGCGTATTGGACTTGCCCATGATGCGCAGGTTGATGGACCACAGGCTGATCTGGGTGAGGATTCCGGCGAGGATCGCGGGAATCTCGAAGACGGTGGTCAAAATGCCCGTGACGGCGCCCGCGATGGCGCCGGCGCACATGCCGGCCAGCACGGCGAGCAGCGGGTCGACGTTGTTATTGACGATGAGCACAGCGCAGACGCAGCCGCCGAGGGCAAAGCTGCCGTCGCAGGTCATATCGGGAATGTCGAGCAGGCGGAACGTGATAAACACGCCAAGCACCATAATGCCCCAGAGGACGCCCTGCGAAACGGCGCCCTGCAATGCAATGAGCATGCTTCATACCTCCTAGGATAGGGTGGACACGTGATTCACCATAATAGCGGTAACAATGCATAGAAGAGTTACGGACAGACGTTTTGTTTTACCTGAAACAAGCAGGGCGGACGCCGGTCTACAGCGCCCGCCCCTGTGGCTCAGATATTGAATAACGCGGCTAAAGCGCGAGCACGGGCTCTAGACGCATGCCGCGTATGGCATTACGCGTCCAGGGCGGAAAGGTCGATGCCCAGGGCCTCGGCCATTTCGTCGTTCTTGACGACGACCAGGTCCTTGCTCGAGAGGTGCTTGATCGGCATATCCTCGGGCTTGGCCTCGCCCTTCAGGATCTTAACGGCCATCTCGCCCGCGGCGTAGCCCAGGTCCTCATAGTTGATGGAGAGGGTGAACAGGCCGCCGGCCATGCACATACCCTCCTCGCCAGTCACGAAGGGAAGCTTGTTTTCCTTGCAGATCTGGCCGACCTGCGAGGCACCCGCGGCGATGGTGTTGTCGGTGGGGGAGTACAGCGCGTCGACCTTGCCCACGGCAGACTCGACGACGGACTGAATCTCGTTGGAGCTCGAGACGGTGAAGTCAGTGTACTCGAGGCCCAGCTTGTCGAGCTCCTTCTTGGCGGCCTTGATCTGGACGTCGGAGTTGGACTCGGCGGTGCAGTAGAGCAGGCCGACCTTTTTAACGTCGGGCAGGACCTTCTGCATCATCTCGAGCTGCTCGGCGACCGGGGTGAGGTCGGAAGCGCCCGTGACGTTGGTGCCGGGCTTGTCGTTGTCCTGGACCAGGCCGGAGGCGGCGTAGTCGGTGATGGCGCAGCCCACGATGGGGATATCGGCCGTGGCGCCGGCGGCAGCCTGCGCGGCGGGCGTGGCGATGGCATAAATCAGGTTGACGTTGTCGCCCACAAACTTGTCGGCAATGGACTTACACGTGGACTGGTCGTTCTGGGCGTTCTTCTGGTCGATCTTGACCTTAAGGCCGCTCTCCTTGATGGCCTTGACAAAGCCGTCGTTGGCGGCATCGAGTGCGGAATGCTCGGTGAGTTGCAGAACGCCGATGGTGTAGTCGGAACCGGCGGCAGCAGAGCCGGAACCAGAGTTGCCGCCGCATCCGGCGAGCGGGGCGAGCGCGAGCAGGCCGGCGGAGACCAGAAGGCTCCTGCGACTGATGGTGATGTCCTTCATATCATTACCCCCAGTATAAAAATGGCTGGAAACACTGCACTGGGACAAAGTGCAAGTGGAACTTATAGTAGCGCTGATGTCCATTTTTACAACAGCCTGGCGGGTTTTTTAATACAGAATCGGATGGGCGGTACGGGTAGTCGAATGGGCGGCGGAGGGTCTTATGCGGCGGAGGAGGCGTCGTCCTCCTCGTCGAGGGCGGCGAAGAGCTTCTTGCCGTCGAGGAGACGTGTGGTGACGTTTCTCATGCGGCCAATCTCTACGGTGCGCAGCGTGTCATCGGCACCTCGGGCGTCATAGACCGTTCCCAGCAAATACGAGATGCCATCGCGCTGCCTGATGGCAAAGGGGCGGAGTGTCATCCGTGCTACTTCGGTTTCGCCACGTGCCGTGACGCTCGAAATATCAAAACTCACCGTGGTTCCGTGGTCGATGGCCTGCTCGACGAGCTCGCACGTGTCGATGCGCTTGATGGGCGTGCGTGTTGCCTTGGTAGCCTTGCTGCCTGCGCTCGGAACGGGTTCGGGTGTATCGAGGTAGCCGCGAACGTCGGCACTCGCCATGGCAACTAAGTGCTGCGCCATGCTCTTGCGGATAGCGATAGGCGTGGAGCGGTTGCGCATGACCATACCGTGGAGCCGGATGATCTCTTCATCGGTGAGCGGACGGGTAAGAAGTTTGTAGCCCACGCCGCGTTTGTACTCAATTTCGTATCCGGCATGGCGAAGCGCGGAGATGGCGGTGTAGATGCTGCGCCGCGCCGCCGAGATGGGCATGCGGGCGGGGTCGTCGGGATGGGCGAGGCGCCGGATCAACTCATCGGAAAGCATGGCCTTGTCCTCGCCGGTGTTTTCGCTCAAGAGCTGCAGGATGCGAACGGCGCGATAGGCTGCCATCGAGGCGGCGCCTCTCGTCGTGGTGTCGTAGGTTTCAACAGCGGCTTCGGTCATGGTGCCCACGTCCTTTCCGTTTTGGGTGGCGACGGTATGGAGCCTAGGACGTGGGGCTTTCCCAGGGGCGCAGGGCGCTCTGGGCGGTCGGTAGTCGTCGGCAAACGGCGGGTCGAGTTTTCAACAGCCCTGCTCAACTGTCCAAAAACTTGCCAAAAGCTTGACGGATGCTGTTGAAAAAAAGCGCCTCTCGACCGATGTCGAGAGGCGCTTGTGCGATGAGCGTTGGCGTGTGGCGACGCGAGCTAGCGTCCGACGATTAGAAGTCGGCGTTGCCCACGGTGCGCGGGTGCGGCAGGACGTCGCGGATGTTGCCCACGCCGGTCAGATACATGACCAAGCGCTCGAAGCCCAGACCGTAGCCGGCGTGCTTGCAGGAACCGTAGCGGCGCAGGTCAAGGTAGTACTTGTACTGCTCGGGATTCATACCCAGGTCCTTGATGCGGGCCTCGAGCAGATCCAGGCGCTCCTCGCGCTGGGAGCCACCGATGATCTCGCCGATGCCCGGCACCAGGCAGTCGGCGGCGGCGACGGTCTTGCCGTCGTTGTTCATGCGCATGTAGAAGGCCTTGATCTCGGCCGGGTAGTCGGTCACAAAAGTCGGTCGCTTAAAGTGTTCCTCGGTCAGGAAACGCTCGTGCTCGGTTTGCAGGTCGATGCCCCAGCTCACGGGATAGTCAAACTTGTGACCGGCGGCGACGGCCTGCTCCAGGATTTCGACGGCCTCGGTATAGGTGACGCGGGCGAAGTCGGAGTTGGCGACATGGTCCAGGCGCTCGAGCAGACCCTTGTCCACAAACTTGTTGAGCATATTGAGCTCGTCGGGGCAGGTGGCCATAACGTCCTTAAGGACGTACTTGAGCATGGCCTCGGCGTTGTCCATGTAGTCGTTGAGGTCGGCGAAGGCCATCTCGGGCTCGATCATCCAAAACTCGGCGGCGTGGCGCGTGGTGTTGGAGTTTTCGGCGCGGAAGGTGGGGCCAAAGGTGTACACGTCGCCAAAGGCCATGGCAAAGTTCTCGGCATTGAGCTGGCCGGACACGGTGAGGCTTGCATGCTTGCCAAAGAAGTCCTGGCTCCAGTCGACCTCGCCGGACTCGGTGAGGGGCGGATTTTTGGGGTCGAGCGTGGTCACGCGGAACATCTCGCCGGCGCCCTCGCAGTCACTCGTGGTGATGATGGGGGTGTTGACGTAGACAAAGCCCTGCTCCTGGAAGAAGCGGTGGATGGCGGCAGCCGCGACAGAGCGGATGCGGAACACGGCGCGGAACAGGTTGGTGCGCGGGCGCAGGTGCTGCTGGGTGCGCAGGAACTCGACGGTTGCGCGCTTCTTCTGCAGCGGGTAATCCGGGGCGCTCGTGCCCTCGACCTCGATGGAGGTGGCAGAAAGCTCGAAAGGCTGGGGCGCATCGGGGGTCAGCTTGACGGTGCCGGTGCAAATGAGTGCGGCCGAGACGTTTTGATGGGCGATCTCGTCGTAGTTGTCGAGTGCCTCGCGGTTCATGACGACCTGCAGGTCGCGGAAGCAGCTGCCGTCGTTGAGCGTAACAAAGCCAAAGTTCTTCATGTCGCGGACGGACTTGACCCAGCCGGCGACGGTGACGGTCTGGCCGCCGAGCGACTCGGCATCGGCATAGAGCTGCGCGATTTTGGTGCGGTTCACGTATCCTCCCATAACGGTTGAATGATAGTTATCCATACAGTTCGATATTCTAGCAGCTCGGCTCATTTGAGCTATACAGATAAAGCATTGGCGGGATGGTTTTTCAAACGAAAAGCGCCCGCGGCCAAATGGTCGCGGGCGCTTGACGAGGTGCCTTTTGGCTGTGTGGCGTGGGGCCTGGCTACTTGGTCTTGGCAACCAGCAGCGGGTCGCCAAGCTTGACGAGCGGGTTGCCGCCGATAAGCGTTCCAGACTCGCCGACATGGTCGATGCTCTTAAGACGATCGAGCTCGGAGACGATGACGGTCACGATGTCCTCGTGACCAGCGGCCTTAATGGCCTCGCGGTCGAAGCTGATGAGCGGCTGGCCTGCCTTGACCACATCGCCCATCTCGACAAAGCGGGCAAAACCCTTGCCGTTCATTTCCACGGTGCCCAGGCCAACATGGATGAACACGCGCAGGCCGTCCTCGGTGATCATGCCGATGGAGTGGTTGGTGACAGTGGTGGCACCGATGCGGCCGTTGGCGGGCGCATAGATGGTGCCGGTAATGGGCTCGATGCCATAGCCCTGGCCAAGCATGCCCGAGGCGATCGTCTCGTCGGGAACCTCGTCCAGGTTGACGAGCACGCCGTTGACGGGGGCATAGATGACGCCTTCGCGGGTAGCGAAGCTTGCTGCGGGCGGAACGGACGCCTCGCCGGTCGAGGTGAAGGTGGACTTAAGCGAATCGAGCAGACCCATAGTTGCCTCCAACTTAAATAGGCGCATATCGCGCGTTTGGTTTGCCGGAAACGTTTCACATGTGTTTCGCGGCTTGGTCAACGCCCCTATTCTACGCTGCTCAACGATACCTCTGAACTGGGATTATGTGATATATCAGTTGAAGGGAAACTTATTGCCGGAGTGTTTCTGTGCCACGGGTTCAAGTGGGGTACGCTTGAAGGCGAAAAACAAGGGCGCATAATTTGCGCGAAGGGAGCACATATGATTGTCGAGAACCATGCGCTGTGGGGCGAGGAGCCGACCGAGGAATATCCGGCGACGTTTACGTATTTGGGTGCCGAGCCGCTGCCCGATAAACCGAATGGCCGCCGCCCTGCCGTGATTATCTGTGGCGGAGGTGCGTTTACGCATATCGCTCCGCATGAGCAGGATCCTGTGGCGTTTGCGTTTTTGGATCACGGTTACCAGGCCTTTGTGCTCAACTATGTCACGAGTTCTACGGGTGACGTGAGCTTTCCGCACCCCCAGGCAGATCTTGCCAAGATGGTCGCCACGGTGCGCGCCAACGCCGACGAGTGGCATGTCGATCCTAAGCGCGTGTGCGTCGTGGGATTCTCGGCGGGCGGCATGATCTGCGCCTCGCTGGCAACGCAGTGGAAGACCGGCCCCTTCGCGGCACTTGCCGGGGCACGTCCGGACGACATTCGTCCCGATGCCGTGGTGCTGGGTTATCCATTGCTCGACTTTGCCTATGTGCGCGACATGCAGACGCGCGATCCGCGCATTGACTTGCGTGTGCCCAAGACGGGCGGCAAGACGGGGCGCGATCTGCTCAACGACTACCTGTCGATGGTGACGGGCGGCGAGGCAACTGACGAGCATCTGGCCGACATCTGCCCCACCACGCATGTTTCGCGTCAGATGCCACCGACCTTTGTGTGGGGCGTGTCCGACGACAAGACGGCGCCGATCGCGCAGGTCTATCCGTTTGCCCAACGCATGGCGGAGGAGGGCGTCGCTTGCGAGATGCACGTCTTTGACCAGGGCGGTCACGGCCTTTCGCTCGGCAACGCCAACACCGCGGTCGACAACGAGGACAAGCAGGTTTCCGTCCGTCCCTGGATCCGCCTGGCCTTCCGCTTCCTCGAGCGCCATCTGTAAGAGTCCCGGCATCCAAGCCCTTCAATAACTTGCGGTGAAATAGTTCCTATCTGGGGCATCAACCAGCCCATCCAGGAACTATTCCACCGCAACTTCGTTTTTGATGCCCCGTCCGGAAACTGCGCCCCAGTTTTGCCTTTCAAGGTGGGACGCAGTTTCCCATAGGGCCTCGACTGGGAAAGCGCGTCCCGTTTCGAGCGGGGGACTGCGGACAAAAAGTTGGACCGTTGAGGTCCGGAACGGAGTCCGCATGGCATACAGTAGGAGAATGGTGGAGAGGGCCAGGGCGCTTCGCGGCGCCGGGCTCACCGTCATGGAGATAACCGAGATACTCGGCGGGCCCGGCAAGACGTCCGTCTGGCGCTGGATCAGGGACGTGCGCAAGCCCGCGGGAAGGGCCGGTGGAGGAATGGACCTGCCGCGACTCGTCGGGGACGGCCCCGACTACCCCGACATCGACCCGGAGGACAAGGACGCCCTGATCGAGCGGCTCAGGCTCGAGAACGCGGTGCTGAGGACGGTGCAGGACGTTTTAAAAGCCGAGAGCCTCGACGGGATGTCGAACAGGGAGAAGACCCTGGTGATAGACCGCCTGAGGCCTGCGGGGAAGTGGTCCTTGAGAGAACTCACCGGCTTCTTGAGGATATCGAGGAGCTCCTATGACTACCAGCGCCGCGCGATCGCCAGGCCGGACCGCCTGGCGCCGCTGAGGGACGTCGTGCGGCGGGTGTTCCTGGAGGACGGCGACGGCGCGCGCGGCTACCGGTTCGTGGTGCGCAGGCTCCGCGAGCTCGACGACCCCGTGCGCGTCTCCGAGAAGGTCGTCCGGCGCATCATGCGCGAGGAGGGGCTCGTCCCGAGGTGGATGAGGAGGAGGGCCGGCGCCTACAGCTCCTACGGCGGCGAGGTGACCCCCGCCCCGTCGAACCTCGTGCGCCGCGACTTCCGCTCGGCCCTGCCGAACTTCCTGTGGCTCACCGACATAACCGAGTTCAGGCTGCCGACGGGCCGCAAGGTGTACCTGTCCGCCATCAGGGACTGCTTCGACTCCTCGGTCGTCGCCTGGCGGGCGGGCGAGCACCCGGACGCCGACCTCGCGAACTCGACGCTGTCGGACGCGTGCTCCCGGCTGGCGCCCGGTGAGCGCCCCGTGATCCACTCCGACCGCGGCGCGCACTACCGCTGGCCGGGCTGGATATCGATATGCGAGCGGAACGGCCTGGTCAGGAGCATGTCGGCCAAGGGCTGCAGCCCAGACAACGCCGCGATGGAGGGCTTCTTCGGCCTGCTCAAGAAGGAGTTCTTCCACGGGAGGGACTGGTCCGGCTGGTCGCCCGGGGAGTTCATCGAGGCCCTCGGCGCGTGGATAGGGCGCTTCAACTCCGAGCGGGCAAGCGACGCGCTCGGTGGCGCGACGCCGGACGACTACCGGTCGTCGCTGGGGATGGCCGCGATTTAGCGGTCCAGGAAATCGTCCGCAGTCCCCCGGAATTCTGGGATGTAGTTTCCCCGAGAGGCCTCATCGGGAAACTATGGCCCTGAACTCTCCTGCCTGTCCCCATTGCGCCAATTTGCTGATTGAACATCGTTGTGTGTTCGCGCTATCATGCATGGTTAAATTGGTTAGCCGTGGCAAACGGTTAGCCAAGGTGAACATAAATGCAACGCCCTGTGGGCGCCGGGGGAGGAACACGGACGTGAAGCTCGATACGCTCGAGATTGGAAAGGACGCCGTTGTCGCATCGGTGGCATCGGACGATCAGGCACTCCGACAGCATATTTTGGACATGGGTCTAACGCCGGGCACCGAAGTCACCATGATGAAGTACGCCCCCATGGGCGACCCGCTCGAGATCCGCCTGCGTGGCTACGAGCTGACACTGCGCAAGGACGATGCCGCTCGCATCGAGCTCGTGGGTATTCACGACACCGATACGGGTCCGCGCGCTAACGCCGCAATCGGCACGACGGAGCATCCGGCCCTGGGCGAGGGGACGTATTCGCCCCGTGCGGCAAAGACGGCCGTGCCCGAGGGCGCGCCGCTGCACTTTGCCCTCGCCGGCAACCAAAACTGCGGCAAGACCACGTTATTCAACCAACTGACGGGCTCCAACCAGCATGTCGGTAACTTTCCCGGCGTGACGGTCGACCGCAAAGATGGCACCATCCGCAACCATCCCGAGGCGAGCGTTACCGACCTGCCTGGCATTTACTCCCTGTCGCCGTACGCAGGCGAAGAGGTCGTGAGTCGTCAGTTCATCCTCGACGAGCGCCCGGATGCCATCATCGACATCATTGACGCCACCAACATCGAGCGTAACCTGTACCTGACACTGCAGCTCATGGAGCTCGACCGTCCTATGGTCATTGCGCTCAACATGATGGACGAGGTGACCGCCAACGGCGGCGCCGTGGACGTCAACCTGCTCGAGAGCCTGTTGGGCGTGCCCGTTGTTCCCATTAGCGCTGCCCGCAACGAGGGTATCGGCGAGTTGGTGGATCATGCCTTGCACGTGGCGCGGTTCCGCGAGCGCCCCGGTCGCCTGGACTTTTGCGCGCCCGACGGTCCGGACGGCGGTGCGCTGCATCGCTGCATCCACGGTATTGCTAACCTGATCGAGGACCATGCCGTGACGGCGCACATCCCGGTGCGCTTTGCGGCGACCAAGCTGGTCGAGGGCGATGAGCTGGTAACCGAGGCGCTTCACCTGGATCGCAATGAGCTCGACGCTATCGAGCACATCATTACCCAGATGGAGGGCGAGGCCGGCACCGACCGCCTATCTGCGCTGGCCGATATGCGTTTTAGCTTTATCGGCGACGTGTGCGGGCGCTGCGTCGTCAAGCCACACGAAAGCCGCGAGCACGTGCGCTCCGTCAAGATTGACCGCATCCTAACAGGTCGTTACACAGCCATTCCGGCGTTTCTGGTGATCATGGGCCTCGTCTTTTGGCTGACGTTTGGCGTGATCGGCGCGGCGTTGCAGGGACTTATGGAGGACGGCATCGCTGCTATCATCGCTTCGGCCGATGCAGGCCTCAAGGCGTTCGGCACCAACGACGTGGTGCGCTCGCTGGCTGTCGACGGCGTGCTTACGGGCGTGGGCAGTGTGCTGACCTTCCTGCCGATTATCGTCGTGCTCTTCTTGTTCCTCTCCATTCTGGAAGACTCCGGCTACATGGCACGCGTAGCCTTTGTCATGGATAAGGTGTTACGTCGCTTTGGCCTGTCGGGCCGCAGCTTCGTGCCCATGCTCGTCGGTTTTGGCTGCACCGTGCCGGCTATCATGTCGACCCGTACGCTCCCATCCGAGCACGACCGCAAGATGACGGTCATGCTCACGCCGTTTATGAGCTGCTCAGCCAAGTTGCCGGTTTACGGCTTGCTGTGCGGGGCGTTTTTCCCGCAGGCGACGGTTCCCGCCATGGTCTCACTCTATCTGATCGGTATCGTGGTCGGCTGCATCGCGGCTTTGGTGCTCAACCGCACGGCATTTAAGGGCGACCCGGTGCCGTTTATCATGGAGCTCCCCAATTACCGCCTGCCGAGCGTCAAGACGACGGTGATGCTGGCATGGGATAAGGCCAAGGACTTCATCACCAAGGCCTTTACCATCATCTTTGCCGCGACCGTGGTCATCTGGTTCCTTCAGACGTTCGACATCCGCTTTAACGTGGTCGCCGACCAGTCGCAAAGCCTGCTTGCCGGTCTGGGTAGCATCATCGCGCCGGTGTTGGCCCCGCTCGGCTTTGGCGACTGGCGCGCCTCGACGGCGCTCGTCACGGGGCTCATTGCCAAGGAGAGTGTCATCTCGACCCTCACCGTGCTTTTGGGCGCGACCTCGCCCGCGGCACTGTCGACCATGTTTTCGCCGTTTACCGCTTACGTGTTCCTGGTCTTTACGTTGCTGTACCCGCCCTGCGTGGCGGCCATCGGCGCCGTCAGGAGCGAGTTGGGCGCACGCTATGCCGTTGCCGTGTTCGCGTTTCAAGTGACGGTCGCCTGGATCGTGGCGTTTGTCGTGCATTCGGCGGGCATATTACTGGGGTTGGCTTAGTTATTTATTGACGGCGCAACCTCTGTGTATCGAATTGTTTCGGTCCCGTGTCCGTTACTGACGGATGCGGGACCGTTGCTATATAATCGCCTCCGCTCAAAATGATTGGAGATGTTATATATGAGTCAGGCAAGGCAAGACGGCATCACGCTCAGGCAGTGGCTCCCACTCGTCGGGCTCACCTGCTGTGCGTTCGTGTTCAACACGTCGGAGTTTATGCCCATCGGCCTTTTGACTGATATCGCCGCGTCGTTCTCGCTCACCGAGGCCCAGGCGGGCATCATGATCTCGGTCTATGCCTGGGGCGTCATGCTGCTGTCGTTGCCGCTCATGGTGTTCGCTTCGCGTTTCGAGTTTAAGCGGATGCTGCTGGGCGTGCTTGCCGTGTTCTCGCTCGGTCAGTTCCTGTCCGCTGTGGCGCCGACCTATCCCATCCTGGTCTGCGCGCGCCTGGTGGTCGCTTGCGCACATGCCGTGTTCTGGTCAGTCGCCTCGATTATGGCCTCGCGCCTGGTCGACACTCGCCACGGCGCGCTCGCCATCAGCATGATCGCTACGGGCTCGTCCATCGCGCAGATCTTTGGCCTGCCTCTCGGTCGCGCCATTGGCTTGGCCGTGGGCTGGCGCATGACGTTTGCCGTGGTCGGGGGCCTCTCAGCCATCGCGGCCGTCTACCAGGCAGCGGTGTTCCCGGCCATGCCGGCGGGTGAGCGCTTTACCGTCAGACAGCTGCCCGAGCTGCTCAAGAACCCGCTCCTCATCGCGCTCTACGCAGTCACGGTCTTCATGGCGACCGGCTATTACGCAAGCTACAGCTATATCGAGCCTTTCCTGGCTCAGGTCGCCCATGTCGACGCAAGCGCTATCACCATGACGCTGACGGCGTTCGGCTGCTCCGGTCTGCTCGGAAGCTGGCTGTTCGGCCGCCTGTTCGATGGGCATCGCTTCCCGTTCTTGGCTATCACGCTCTCCGGCGTGCCGGTGGCCCTGCTGCTCATGGGGCCGGCCGCATCGTCGCTCGTGACAGTGCTTGCCGTCTGCGCACTGTGGGGTTGCTGCGCCACGGCCTTTAACGTGGCGTTTCAGGCCGAGCTCATCAAGCACACGCCGGCAGATTCGTCGGCCGTCGCCATGTCGATCTTCTCGGGCCTGTTCAACCTCGGTATCGGCACGGGTACCGCGATCGGCGGAGCCGTGGTTTCGGGTCCCGGTATCGCCTGGATCGGCTTTGTGGGCGGGGCGATTGCCGTCGTGGGCGTCATCCTCGCCATCACCGTGCTGTTTCCGGCCATCCGCCGCGCCAAGCCCGTCGCCTAATCACGTCCCCTCATCAGTTGCGGTGGAATAGTTCCTGTTTAAGGCCTCTGAAGGCCCAGGCAGGAACTATTCCACCGCAACTTATTTTGGGGGAGAGGATACAAGCTGGGCATACAATGGATGTCGTTGTGTTGAGCTTACCAGGAGGTTGCTATGTGGGGATACGAGACGACGTTCTATCAGATCTATCCGCTGGGCTTTTGTGGAGCCCCGCGCGAAAACGCCGCGCCCGTTGCCGAGGATGAGCTCGCTCAGGCTGCCAACGCCGTGCCCAACCCCAATGCGCCCATCATGAAGATCGCCCAATGGGCCGACTACCTGCAAAAACTCGGTATTGGCGCCGTGCTCATCAACCCGCCGCTCGAGTCTGATAGTCACGGCTACGATACGCGCAGTCTGCGCCATATCGACCGCCGCCTGGGTGGGGATGCCGACTTTGCCGCCGTATGCGACACGCTGCATGCCCATGGCATCCGCGTGGTGCTCGATGCTGTCTTCAACCACGTCGGCCGCGGCTTTTGGGCCTTCCGCGATGTTCAGGAGCGCAAGCGGGACTCGCCGTACAAGGACTGGTTCCATATCAGCTTTGACGGTGACTCGTGCTATGGCGACGGCTTTTGGTATGAGGGTTGGGAAGGCCATTTTGAGCTCGTGAAGCTCAACTTGCAAAACCCTGCCGTGGTCGATTACCTGCTCGAGTCCGTGCGCCGCTGGGCCGAGGTCTTTGGCGTCGACGGCCTGCGTCTGGACGTCGCCTATATGCTCGACCGCGACTTTATGCGCCGCCTACATGCCTTTACCCGTGAGCTCAAGCCCGACTTCGTGCTGATCGGCGAGACGCTCCACGGCGACTACAACCAGATCGTCAACGACGAGATGCTCGACTCCTGCACCAACTACGAGTGCTACAAGGGCCTGTACTCCAGCTTTAACTCGGTCAATATGTTCGAGATCGCGCACTCGCTGCACCGTCAGTTTGGCGGCGACCCCTGGTGCATCTACCGCGGCAAGCACCTGCTGTCGTTTGTCGACAACCACGACGTGCCGCGCCTGGCAAGTATCCTTACCGACAAGTCCTGCCTGCGCCCCGCTTATGGCATGCTGTTTGGCATGCCGGGCATCCCGTGCGTCTACTACGGCAGCGAGTGGGGAATTGCTGGCGAAAAGGGCGGCCCCGATGGCGACTGGGCGCTGCGCCCTGCGCTCGATGAGCCTGCGCCCAACGAGCTGACGGCGTTCATCACGCAGCTGGCGCACCTTCGCTCGGCCGACGACGCGGCGGCCCGTGCTCTCAACTACGGTGCCTATCGCAACGTGGTGATCCAGAACAAGCAGCTGCTGTTCGAGCGCGCCTGCGACGACGCGACGGTGCTCGTGGCGGTCAATGCCGTGAACGAGCCCTATACCTTTGGAGCCGGCGAACTCAACGGCTCCTTTGTCGATCTGCTTGCCGATGATGCGCCCACGGTCGGGCTGACGGGTACCCTTGAGCTTGCACCCTACGAGGTGCGCTATCTGTTGAGGGCCTAGGCCATGGCTGCGTCCGACGAGGGCTATCAACATATTGAGCATGGGTTTGAACCCGTGTTCGACGAGCGCTCGCGCGTTTTGGTGTTGGGCTCGTTTCCCTCGGTGCTCTCGCGTGCCAATGCCTTCTACTACGGCAATCCGCAGAACCGCTTTTGGCGCGTGATAGCCGCGTGCCTCGGCGTGCCTGTGCCGCCCAACGAGGGCGATCTTTTGGCAAGCGGTGAGCCCGCGACGCTCGATGCCTCCATTGCCGCCAAGCGGGCCATGCTGCTGAACGGCGGCGTGGCCCTGTGGGATGTGATCGAGAGCTGCGACATTAAGGGCTCGAGCGACGCGAGCATTCGTAATGTTGTGCCGGCACATATCGAGTGCATTACCGACGCAGCTCCCATTGAGCAGGTGATATGCAACGGTGGTACGGCTGGCCGGCTCTACAAGCGCTATCTACAAGAACGCACCGGGCTGCCCGCCATCGTCCTGCCCTCGACAAGTCCTGCCAATGCGGCTTGGCGTCTGGAGTGCCTTGTCGAGCGCTGGCGCGAGGCAGTTGACTGGGCTGCTCTCTAATTTAGATATTTGATTGAGCATGGGCGCCGAGATGTTTGATGATTGCGCGCCAGATCGGCGCGGGCAGCGCGGGCTCGACGCGCACCATGCCGTCGGCGTCGACGCTACCGGCATTGCCACCGCCAAGCAGCTGCGCATGCTCAATGGAGCAGCCCATGCGCACAGCGCCGACAAGCTTATCCATCGCTTCCGAAAATGGTCGGCGCAAGAGGCCCATGCGTGGGGAATGGCGAAGCGCTACGATGCCGCTGCCGGCGCAGATGGCAACGCCGCCACACCACAATTGGCCATGGCACTCGCATGCCTTGTGCAGACGAACGGCGGCCCCACGCGCCTGCTCGGCGCCCCGTTGTGCGGCTCGAATCACGGCGTAGACACGCGTTCCCGTACTGCTAAAGCGCTCAAGCGCCTGCTCGATAGCAGTCAACGTCTCATCGTCAGCCACATCTTCAATGGCCAGCACGATGCCATCGGCAACGCCGTCGGCATTATCCGCCTTTAAGTCAACCGGGCGGGGGAGTGCGGTGCCGGAAAGCTGAGCATAGGCCGCGATGGCATCCTGCAGGTCCCAGAGCAAAAAATCAAGATCGGCGCTCTTGGGAATACTGATATACGCAATGGTTTGCAGCGTTTTTGGTACGTCGCCACGCGCGATTGTCTCCATGCCATCTCCTTTCCGGCTCGTTTCCGTTTAGGTTACACCGTCTGGTGGCGCCCCGCCGCGCTATCCTAGTGCAACCCTTACGAAAGGAACGCCATGCGTCTGCCTATGAACACCTCGCTTGCCACGCTCAAGCCCTCCGGCATCCGCCGGATCAACGCACTCGCCGCCCAGCACCCAGGGTGCATCGCGCTTGCGCTTGGCGAGCCCGATTTTCCTACGCCCGATGTGATTAGCGCCGAGGTGACGGCCTCGCTCGACCGCGGCGACACGCACTATCCGCCCAACAACGGTCGCCCCGCCCTGCGCGAGGCGCTGTCTGCCTACATGGGGGACGCGGGCCTTACGTTTTCGGCCGACGAGGTCATCCTGACCGACGGCGCGACCGAGGCCCTGTCGGCAACATTCATGGCTATGCTCAACCCCGGCGACGAGGTCATTATCCCCACGCCGGCCTTTGGCCTGTACGAGAGCATCGTCGTGACCAACCATGCCAAGGCGGTCTTTTTGGATACGGAGCCTGCGCAATTTCAGATTGACGAGGATGCGCTTCGTGCTTGCGTGGCGCCGGCGACCAAGGCCATCGTCATCTGCTCGCCCAACAATCCTACGGGCTGTATCCTCAACGCGGCTTCGCTCGACGCCGTGGCGCACGTGGCGGAGCAGACGGGCATCTACGTGGTCTGCGACGACGTATACAACCGCCTGGTTTATGTGGATGGCTACGAGCGCTTTGCCCAGCGTCACCCGGAGCTTCGCGATCAGACGGTCGTCATCGAGAGCTTCTCCAAGCCCTGGGCCATGACCGGCTGGCGCTTGGGCTGGCTTGCAGCGGCAACCCCCGTCATCGCCGAGATTGCCAAGGCTCACCAATACTTAGTATCGAGTGCCGTCTCCTTCGAGATGGACGCCGCAGCCCAGGCCCTCACCGTCGACCCAACCCCTATGCTCAAAGTCTACCGAGCCCGCCGCGAGCGCGTACTCGAAGCCTTAAACGCCATGGACCTCGACGTAGTGGAACCGGCAGGCGCCTTCTACGCTTTCCCGAGCATCAAAAAGTTCGGCCTAACCAGCGAAGACTTCTGTATCAAAGCCATCAAAGAAGCAAACGTAGCCCTAGTCCCGGGTGACTGTTTCGGCACCGAAGGCCACATCCGCCTAAGCTACTGCGTCTCCGACAAAGACCTGGACGAAGGCCTAAATCGCCTGTCCACCTTCATTTCAACCTTATAGCCCAACGGGACGCAACACATCAGCCCACCGACCCAAGCATTATGAGTGGGGGCGTCAGCCAACGAAAACCCGGGCTGCCCAAAGTCAACGCAGGCACGCGCCGCCGAAGGCCAGGCGCAAGGTTTTCGTAGATTCCGCACGAGCCGAAGAGCACTTAATGTGCTCTTCGTGCGAGCCAGGACTTGACCGAGCGAAAACCTTGCGCCTGGCCTTCGGCGGAGCGTGCCGGATGGTGGAATTGTGTGCAGCCCGGTTTTCCGTTGACCGACGCCGGGGTCCCCGCCATAATACTTTCGGTTCACGCACGAATCCGCTGCCAGAGACAGCCGGCGCAAACGGGTCTTACCCGCGAGCTTAATGGGACTTCCCGCCAGCCGAGGTGGTCGAGTAGATATGTCTTCTCGCCCCCGTCGCTCATGCAGCGCGGGGGCTTTCTTTTTGGACATGCCCCCGTCACGTCCTTGTGGCGGACCGTGCCCGGAAAGAATTCGAGGAGGTGTAATTCATGCCCCAGCAGTACAAAATCGACAAGGTTGCAGAGATCGAGTCCCGTATCGCCGAGAACGCCGGTCTGTTCGTCGTCAACTACAACGGTCTGACGGTTAAGCAGGCTCAGGAGCTGCGTCATCAGCTTCGCGAGTGCGGCGCCGAGATGAAGGTCTACAAGAACAACCTGGTCAAGATCGCTCTCAAGAACCAGGAGCAGCCCGAGCTCGACGAGATCCTCGCCGGCCCCGTCGCTTATGTGTTCTACGAGTCCGAGCCGGTCGAGGCCGCTAAGGCCCTTAAGGACTTCTCCGCTCAGTCCAAGGGCGTCCTTGAGATCAAGGGCGGTATCTCCGACGGCAAGGCCGTTTCCGCTGATGATGTTAAGGCTATCGCCGAGCTGCCCACCAAGGACCAGCTTCTCGGCCAGATCGCCGGTCTCATCTCCGGTTTCGCTCGCGACATCGCTGTCTGCGTCAACGGCGTTTCCTCTGGTCTCGCTCGTTCGATCCAGCAGGTCTCCGAGCAGAAGGCAGCCTAGTCGCTGTTTTCACCCGCGGCGGCAACGCCGCACCCCTGGCGCATTCGCGCCGTGTTTTAACTGATCTCCGTGTACAGACACGGAAACCGAAAGGACTTAGAAATGGCTAAGCTTACCACCGATGAGATCATCGATGCTCTTAAGGAAATGACCCTTCTCGAGGCTTCCGAGCTCGTTAAGGCTATCGAGGACACCTTCGGCGTTTCCGCCGCTGCTCCTGCCGCCGTTGTCGCCGCTCCCGCTGCTGGCGCTGCTGAGGCCGAGGAGAAGACCGAGTTTGACGTCGTGCTCGAGGGCTTCGGCGACAACAAGATCCAGGTCATCAAGGCCGTCCGTGAGCTCACCAACCTTGGCCTGAAGGAGGCCAAGGAGGTCGTCGAGGGCGCTCCCAAGGCTGTTCTCGAGGGTGCCAAGAAGGAGGACGCTGAGGCTGCCAAGGAGAAGCTCGAGGCTGCTGGCGCTGCTGTCACCCTCAAGTAATCAGGCTTTCTCGCCAGATTTCTTTGCAGACGGGGTTCGCATTGCGAGCCCCGTCTTTTTTGTTATGACCACTCTATTTTTTGTTGGCTCGGTATACAAATTGCTGCCGCTTGCGGTGCTTTGGGTTCGCTACCGTTGGGCGATAAAATTGCACCATTCGAGCAATAATTTGCGTTGACCTGCTGAAGAATGACGCTTGCCTACATTAACGTTAATTAACGGCGGTAAGATAAACCGGTATCGCAATTTGGTCTGCGGCCGCCGTGCCGCACGCACAGGGCGCATCCTGCGCCTGCGAAAGGATCCTTGAATAACATGAAGGCAATCATCCCTGCCGCCGGTCTTGGCACGCGTTTTCTGCCTGGCACCAAGTGCACGCCCAAAGAGATGCTGCCGGTGCTCGACAAACCGGTCATCCAGTACGTCGTTGAGGAGGCGCTCGACCCCGATGAGGTCGACGATGCTATTATCGTCACCTCTCCCGGCAAGCCCGAGTTGCTGAGCTACTTCCAGCCCGATCGTTCGCTCGAGAACCTGCTTCGCGAGCGTGGCAAGGACGCCTACGCCGACGCCGTCGCCCATGCTGGTGGTATGCCGGTCGACTTCCGTTATCAGTACGAGCCCAAGGGCCTTGGCCACGCCATTCGCTCTGCCGCCGACGCTGTGGCAGGGGAGAACTTCCTGGTTCTTCTGGGCGATTACGTTGTGCCCAACCGTGACATCTGCGACAAGATGCTTGCCGTCTCCAAGGAACACGGTGGCGCTTCTGTTATCGCCGTTGCCGCGTGCGCTCCCGAGGAGGTTAGCCGCTATGGCGTTATCGCCGGCGATCGCGTGGGCGCTCTCGAGGGCTTCGAGAATGCCGCCGACGACGAGCCCGGTGCCGTTTGGCGCATCGGCGGCCTGGTCGAGAAGCCCGCTCCCGAGGCGGCTCCGTCCAACCTGTACATCGTCGGTCGCTACCTGCTGAGCCCGTTGGTCATGGACCTGCTGGCCGATCAGCAGGCCGGTAAGGGCGGCGAGATTCAGCTGACCGACGCCATGGCCCGCTCGCTCGACCGCGAGGCCATGTATGCCGTCGTCATCGACCCGCTGTCGGGCTACGATACCGGTACCCCGTCTGGCTGGATGGCTACCAACGCCCTCATGGCTGCAAGCGATCCTCGCTTTGCCGGCGCCTTCTGGGATGCCATCGACGAGCGCGGCGGTTTGATGCGCAAATAAGCCTTTCGGGCATCGACATTTACGGGTGCGGACTTCGGTTCGCGCCCGTTTTTTTATAAGAGCTGCGATTGCCAGCCCTCTGTTCACAGAAAATATATGAACAGGTGTTCGATGCATATCCATCTACCTGCATGTTTTCTGTCGAAAAACTTTGCTACTCCAAAAACTCAATCACGTCAAGGCTTTTCTTGCTCAACGGTCGGTACCTGATAAACTATTAGGTTGCGATAACTGGCGAAGCTATGCCTCGCCAATCCACCGAGCATTTCCGTGAAGGAGGAAAAACCTGGTGACCTACGCATACACTGCCACTGAGCGCAAGCGCGTCAGCTTCGGGAAAATCCCGGAGGCCATGGAGCTCCCCAACCTTATCTCTGTTCAAAGGGAATCCTTTGAGCGTTTTAAGGACGAGGGCCTTCGTGAGGCGTTCAAGGAATCCAGCCCCATCCAGAGTCAGAACCATGTTCTCGAGGTTACCTTCGGCGAGCATCAGTTCGGCGACCCCGCGCACACCGTCGAGGAGTGCCGCGAGAAGGACATGACCTATCAGGCCCCGCTTCTGACTGACGTCCGTCTCACCAACAAGGAGACCGGCGAGATCAAGGAGCAGCTCGTCTTTATGGGCGACTTCCCCATGATGACCGATCAGGGCACCTTCATCATCAACGGTACCGAGCGTATCGTCGTCTCGCAGCTCGTCCGCTCCCCGGGCGTGTACTACAGCTCCGAGATGGATTCGGGCAAGCAGATCTACAAGGCTCAGATCATCCCGTCCCGCGGTGCCTGGCTCGAGTTTGAGGTCGACAAGCGCGACCAGCTCATGGTCTCCATCGACCGTAAGCGCAAGCAGAGCGCCACGATGTTCCTGCGCGCCCTTGGCATCGCCGTCACCAACGACGATATCATCGAGCTGCTCGGCAACTCCGATGTGATCAAGCGCACCCTCGAGCGCGATACCGCCCTCACTCGCGAGGACGCCCTTATCGAGATCTACCGTCGCCTGCGCCCGGGCGAGCCTCCCACCGTGGATGCTTCCCGCAGCCTGCTCGAGGGCCTGCTCTTCAACCCGCAGCGCTACGATCTGGCCCGCGTCGGTCGTTACAAGGTCAACAAGAAGCTCAACCTCACCACCGAGGAAGAGGTCACGGTGCTCACCGACGAGGATATCGTCGCTACGCTGCGCTACCTGCTGTCCCTCGCTGCCGGCGAGCAGGGCTTCAAGGTCGACGACATCGACCACTTCGGCAACCGCCGCATTCGCACTGTCGGCGAGCTCGTCGCCAACCAGTTCCGTATCGGCATGAGCCGTATGGAGCGCGTCGTCCGTGAGCGCATGAGCTCCCAGGACATCGACGAGATCACCCCGCAGTCGCTCATCAACATCCGTCCGATCGTGGCCTCTATCAAGGAGTTCTTCGGTTCCTCGCAGCTCTCGCAGTTCATGGACCAGGCGAACCCCCTGACCGGTCTGACTCACAAGCGCCGTCTGTCCGCACTCGGCCCTGGCGGCCTTGCCGGCCACAAGTCGGGCTCCAGCCGCCGCACCAACGTGCCGACGGCCGTCCGCGACGTTCACAACTCGCACTACAGCCGCATGTGCCCGATCGAGACTCCCGAAGGCCCCAACATCGGCCTGATCGGCTCGCTCGCCCTCTACGCTCGCGTCAACGAGTATGGCTTCATCGAGGCCCCGTTCCGTCGTGTCGAGAACGGCGTTGCCACCGACCAGATCGACTGGATGACCGCTGACGAGGAAGAGAAGCACGTCATCGCGCCGGCCAACACGCCGCTCGATCCCAAGACCAACGAGTTCATCACGACCGATGCCGAGGGCAAGATCGTCCGTCCGCATACCGTGATCGCCCGTACCCGCGACTTCGACGGCTCCTTCGGCGCTCCCGCCGACGTGCCTGTCGAGGACGTCGACTACATGGACGTCTCGCCGCGTCAGATGCTCTCCGTCGCAGCCACGCTGATTCCGTTCCTCGAGCACGACGACGCCAAGCGTACGCTCATGGGCGCCAACATGCAGCGTCAGGCCGTGCCGCTGGTTCACCCCGCCGCTCCCTATGTCGGTACCGGCATGGAGCGTCGCGCCGCCCTGGACTCTGGCGAGGTTACCCTGGCCAAGAACGCCGGCGAAGTCATCTATGCCGACGCCTCCAAGATTATCGTCAAGCATGCCGGCGGCATGGACGAGTATCACCTGGCCAAGTACCAGCGCTCCAACCAGTCCACCTGCATCAACCACCGTCCGCTCGTGCGCGTCGGTGACACCGTTGAGCAGGGCGAGCCTCTGGCCGACGGTCCTTCGACCGATCATGGCGAGCTCGCACTGGGCCAGAACCTCACCGTGGCATACATGCCGTGGGAAGGCTTCAACTACGAGGACGGTATCGTCGTGTCCGAGCGTCTGGTGGCCGAGGACCTGCTGACGACCATCAATATCACCCGTCACGAGATCGACGCCCGCGACACCAAGCTCGGCCCCGAGGAGATCACTCGCGAGATCCCGAACCTCTCCGAGGACATGCTTGCCAACCTCGACGAGGACGGCATCATCCGCATCGGCGCCGAGGTCGGCCCTGGCGACATCCTGGTCGGCAAGGTCACGCCTAAGGGCGAGAGCGCTCTGACCGCCGAGGAGCGCCTGCTGCGCGCCATCTTCGGTGCCAAGGCTCACGATGTTCGCGACACCTCCCTTAAGATGCCTCACGGCGCTTATGGCCGCGTCATCGACGTCGTCCGCTTTAGCCGCGAGAACGGCGACGACCTGGCCCCCGGCGTCAACGAACAGGTGCGCGTCTACGTCGCCCAGCGTCGTAAGATCCAGCAGGGCGATAAGATCGCCGGTCGCCACGGCAACAAGGGCGTTATCTGTAACGTTCTGCCGGTCGAGGACATGCCCTACATGGCTGACGGTACCCCGATCGACGTTATCCTCAACCCGCTGGGCGTTCCTTCGCGTATGAACGTCGGTCAGCTGCTCGAGTGCCACCTTGGCTGGGCTGCTGCCTGCGGTTGGGATACCGAGGATGCCGACTCCGACAAGTATGTCCCCGGTCCGTTCTTCGTCTCGACGCCCGTCTTCGACGGCGCCAAGGAGGACGAGATCGCCGAGGTCATCCGTCGCGCCAACAAGAACATGCTCAACAAGGCCACCGCTGCCTTTGGCGATCACATGCGTCCCGAGTTTGTCACCCAGCTTGACGAGCGCGGCAAGACCCGCCTGTTCGACGGCCGCACCGGCGAGGAGTTCCGCGAGCCCATTACCGTGGGTACGTCCTACATCCTCAAGCTCGGCCACATGGTCGACGACAAGATCCACGCCCGTTCGACCGGCCCTTACAGCCTGGTTACCCAGCAACCGCTGGGCGGCAAGGCTCAGTTCGGCGGCCAGCGCTTCGGCGAGATGGAAGTTTGGGCACTGTACGCATACGGTGCTGCCAACGTCCTGCAGGAGATCCTGACCGTCAAGTCCGACGATACCGTGGGCCGCGTCAAGACCTACGAGTCCATCGTCAAGGGCGAGAACGTCCCGGTTCCGGGTATCCCCGAGTCCTTCAAGGTTCTCGTCAAGGAGATCCGTTCCCTCGCACTGGACATCGAGCCCATGCACGATGCCGACGAGGACGCCTCCGCCCCTGTGACCGCCGAGGAGACCTCTGCTCTCGACGACCTGGCTGCGCTCGCCGGCGTTGACACCGACGTCGAGGCCCAGGATGCCGAGACCGCCGAGGCACCCGAGGCTGTCGCCGCCACGACCACTGATAAGGAGTAGTTGACTGTGGCAGATTTCGAAGCTACTGATTTTGACTCGGTAAAGATCTCCCTTGCCTCCGCCGACCAGATCCGTTCCTGGTCGCACGGTGAGGTCAAGAAGCCGGAGACCATCAATTACCGTACCCTCAAGCCCGAGAAGGACGGCCTGTTCTGCGAGAAGATCTTCGGTCCCGCCAAGGACTGGCAGTGCTCCTGCGGCAAGTACAAGGGCATCCGCTTTAAGGGCATCGTCTGCGAGCGCTGCGGCGTCGAGGTCACCTCGGCCAAGGTTCGTCGCGAGCGCATGGGTCACATCGAGCTCGCCGCTCCCGTGTCCCACATCTGGTACTTCAAGAGCCCCACGAGCTTCCCGATGAGCCGTATGCTCGACATCAAGTCCAAGGACCTCGAGAAGGTTCTGTACTTTGCCAGCTACATCATCACCGAGGTCGACTACGAGGCTCGCGAGGCCGACGCCGACGACCTGCGCGAGGAGCTCGCCGCCGATCTGGAAGAGATCGATGCCGAGTGCGCCCGTCAGATCGAGTCCCTCAAGGAGCAGGGCGACCCCGAGAACTTTGACGAGTTCTCCGACGAGGAGCCGCTGACCCCCGAGGAGATCGCCTCTGGCATCGTCGACATCGAGGAAGAGTGCAAGGACGAGAAGCAGCTCCGCACGGACGCCTTCAACGCCTTCATGAAGCTCACCGAGCGCGACCTCATCTCCGATGAGCCGCTGTTCCGTGAGATGACCCGTTACTACTCCATGTACTTCAAGGGTGGTATGGGTGCCGAGGCTGTCCGCGACCTGCTCGCTGCTATCGACCTCCCCTCCGAGGCCGAGAAGCTCAAGGCCATCATCGCCGACGAGGACTCCCAGAAGCAGAAGCGCGAGAAGGCCGTTAAGCGCCTCGAGGTCGTTGACGCCTTCCTGAAGGGCGGCAACAGCCCCGCGAACATGATCCTGGACGTCATTCCGGTCATTCCGCCCGATTTGCGCCCGATGGTCCAGCTTGACGGCGGCCGCTTCGCCGCGTCCGACCTCAACGACCTGTACCGTCGCGTGATCAACCGTAACAACCGACTCAAGCGCCTGCTCGACCTGGACGCCCCTGCGATCATCGTGAACAACGAGAAGCGCATGCTCCAGGAGTCCGTGGACGCCCTGTTCGACAACGGCCGTCGTGGTCGCCCGGTCTCTGGCCGTGGCGGTCGCCCGCTCAAGTCGCTCGCCGAGGCCCTCAAGGGCAAGCAGGGTCGTTTCCGTCAGAACCTGCTGGGTAAGCGTGTCGACTACTCCGGCCGTTCGGTAATCGTTACCGACCCCAAGCTGCTGCTGCACCAGTGCGGTCTGCCCAAGACCATGGCGCTGGAGCTCTTCAAGCCCTTCGTCATGAAGCGCCTGGTCGAGCTTGGCAAGGTCGAGAACATCAAGGGCGCCAAGCGCGCTATCGACCGTGGTGCCACCTTTGTGTGGGATATCCTCGAAGAAGTCATCGACGGCCGCGTCGTGCTGCTCAACCGTGCACCGACCCTGCACCGTCTGTCTATCCAGGCCTTTGAGCCGGTGCTGGTCGAGGGCAAGGCTATCCACCTGCATCCGCTGGTCTGCTCGCCCTTCAACGCCGACTTCGACGGCGACCAGATGTCTGTCCACGTGCCGCTGTCCAGCCAGGCTCAGGCCGAGGCCCGCGTGCTCATGCTCTCTGCGAACAACCTGCGCTCGCCGGCATCCGGCAAGCCGGTCAACATCCCTTCGCAGGACATGATCATCGGTGTGTACTACCTCACCCAGGTTCGCGAGGGTCTGCCGGGCGAGAACCACGTGTTCTCGAGCTTCGACGACGCGCTGCACGCCTATGACTGCCGCTCCGAGGTCGACATGCAGGCCAAGATCCAGGTCCGCGTGTCCGCTGCCGATGCCAACGTCATCAACGAGGACGGCACCCGTATCTTCCGCGTCAAGAACGGCAAGAACGAGTTTGTCGACTACGACGTCACCGGCAACAAGACCGCGCGCTTCGAGACCTCTATCGGCCGCATCATCTTCAACCGCCAGTGCCTGCCCGAAGACTATGAGTTCATGAACTACAAGATGGTCAAGGGCGATGTGGCCAAGCTGGTTGCCGACTGCTGCGATCGTTACCCTGAGGCCAAGGTCGGCCCGATCCTCGACGCCATCAAGTACTCCGGCTTCCACTACGCTACCCGCGCCGGCCTCACCATCTCGGTGTGGGACGCTCTCATCCCTGCCGAGAAGCAGGAGCTGCTCGATCGCGCCCAGGCCAACGTCGACCAGATCAACGAGTACTTCGAGGAGGGCTTCATCAACGAGACGGAGCGCCACATCGAAGTCGTTAACGAGTGGACCGCTTGTACCGACAAGGTTGCAGCGCTCATGCTCGACATGTTCGACGAGGAGAACCCGCTGTACATGATGGCCGACTCCGGCGCCCGTGGTTCTAAGACCCAGCTGCGTCAGCTCGGTGGCATGCGTGGCCTGATGGCAGACATGTCCGGCGAGACGATCGACCTTCCCATTAAGGCGAACTTCCGCGAGGGCCTGCTGCCGCTCGAGTACTTCATTTCGACCTACGGCGCCCGTAAGGGCCTGGTCGATACCGCATCCCACACCTCGGACTCTGGTTACCTGACCCGTCGTCTGGTCGACGTGGCCCAGGACGTCATCGTCCGCGAGGAGGACTGCGGTACGCACGAGGGCGTCACCTACAACCTCATCATTCCCGGCACCACCGACCTCAACACCGACCTCGTCGGCCGTTGCTTCATCGAGGACGTCGTGGCTCCCGATGGCACCGTGCTCTTTGAGCAGGACGGCTACATCGAGAAGGTCGCCGACATCCAGAAGATGGTCGATGCGGGCCTCAAGAAGGTCAAGCTTCGCGCGCTGCTCACCTGCCGCTCCAAGTACGGCGTGTGCCAGAAGTGCTACGGCTGGGATCTTTCCACCCGTCGTCCGGTCGCCATCGGTACTGCCGTCGGCATTATTGCCGCCCAGTCCATCGGCGAGCCCGGTACGCAGCTTACGATGCGTACCATTCACTCCGGCGGCGTCGCTGGCGTCGACGATATTACGCAGGGTCTGCCTACGGTCAGCCGTATGTTCGATATCGTCGGCAACGTCAACGAGAAGATCCTGGGTCGCGAGGCCGAGCTGGCTCCGTACTCCGGCCACCTCTCGATTAAGCCCGAGAAGTCCGAGTACGTGCTGACGCTCACCGACTCCGAGGATCACACCCGTGTCCTCGACGAGCGCCGCGTCCCCGCTTCGGTGCGCTTTATGCCCGAGATCGAGGACGGCTGCGAGGTTCGCGCCGGCGACCAGATCACCAAGGGCTTCGTCAACTTCCGCAACCTGCGCAAGCTGACCGACATCGAGTCGACGATGCACACCTTCGTCGAGAGCGTCAAGGACGTCTACACCAGCCAGGGCGTCGACCTGAACGACAAGCACATCGAGGTGCTCGCACGTCAGATGCTGCGTCGCGTTCAGATCACCAACCCCGGCGACTCCAAGTACCTGCTTGGTCAGTACGTCGACCGCTACGAGTTTGCCGACGAGGTCGAGCGCGTTGCCCGTCTGGGCGGTCAGGCTCCCGTGGCCGAGCCCGTCATCCTGGGTACGCTCAAGGTCGCGTCCAACATCGACTCCTGGCTGTCGAGCGCTTCGTTCATCCGTACCGCCGGCGTCCTTACCGAGGCTGCCATCGAGGGCAAGGTCGACCACCTGCTCGACCTTAAGTCCAACGTCATTGTCGGTAAGAAGATCCCGGCTGGTACCGGCCTCAAGCCGTACGCCAACGCCAAGCTGACGTATCGCACGGCCGACGGCTACGTGGACATCGACGGCCCGGCTTCGCCCAACGCCAAGTCGCTGCCCGAGTGGGCTCCTGTGGAGCTCAAGGACCTGGACGAGCAGCTCCCGCAGCAGCTCGACTGGGCCGGCTACGACGAGTTCGGTGGTGCTGACGGCTCGTTCACCCGCAACGGCCACACCATCTCCGCCGAGAAGGCTCGTCTGTACCTGTTCGACGACCTGGGCGTGTCGCAGCGCTGGACCAACAAGTTCAGCGAGGTTGGCATCGAGACGGTTGGCGACCTGGTTGGCAAGTCCGAGGAGGATCTGCTGCGCATCGATGGCATCGGTGCCAAGGCGATCGAGGAGCTCCGTGACGGCCTGGAGGCCCACGATCTGCTCTACATCCTCGAGAACAACGACGACGTTGCCGACGAGGAAGACCTCTCGCAGCTGCTGCAGATGGTCTTTAGCCCCGACGGTCCGGACGATATCCTGCTGGGTACCTCCGCTCCGACGCATCACGCCGACGCCGACGAGGAGCTCCTGGGCGCCCCGATCGACGACAAGAAGGCTCCCGCCAACGGTGCCATCAACGAGGACATGGCTTCTCTCGATGAGCTGCTCAACCAGCTCGTGGACACCGACGACGCCGAAGAGGCCAAAGACAACGACGAGGAGTAATTTCCTGGTACGTTAACCGCCCTTCCAAAGACCCGTTTCCCAACAGGGAAGCGGGTCTTTTTTGGTGAGGAACGTTACCCCGACGAGCACGTCGGATTCCCGGAACGGGCCGCCCGCTGTTTAAGTTTGTCGCGAGTTCCGCACGCAAAGGAAAGCACTTAATGTGCTTTCCGTCTTGCGCAGGACTGTAGAGCAGCAAACTTAAACAGCGGGCGGCCCGTTCCGGGAATCTACCCCGCGCACAGAAGGGGATTCCTTTTGCCAAAAAGGGACAGGTTTATTTTGGTAGGTTTTTCCTGCTTGAATTTGAAACAATTCGTCCGGCCAGAGCGTATCTATGGTGAGGGCCTCATCGATAATCATTAACGTCACCAGGAGGTGATTATGGAAGAGCAAGCATTTAGACAGGCGGTCGAAGATCACCGGGATGTCGTGTTTCGGATCGCATTGACGTACCTGCGCGATTGCGCCGATGCCGACGATGTTGCCCAAGATGTCTTTCTTAAGTTGCTTAAAAGCGATGGGCACTTTGAAAGTTGGGAACATCTTCGCCGCTGGCTTATCCGGGTCACGATCAATGAATGTAAATCGCTCTTTCGAAAGCCATGGAGGCGTGTGGAGGATATTGAGAACCTGGCCGATTCGCTTTCGGCGGCGCAGGATGAGACCAAGGCGGTCCTGTCAGACGTTATGCGGCTTCCGGAGCGATTCCGTGTTCCCATCGTGCTCTATTACTATCTGGGCTTTTCGACCGCAGAGATTGCCGAGTTACTGCATGTGCCAGCCGCGACCGTTCGAACGCGTTTAGCTCGCGGTCGATCGAAGCTCAAATTGATCCTAGAGGAGGGCGACCGTGAAATCCAATCAAATCAAGCAGGCCTTCGAGTCCATCCAAGCCGATAGCAATCTTGCAGATCGCGTCCTTAATACCGCTGCGGGTGAGCCGCTTCATCGAAAGGGCCACGCGAAGCCTCTCTATGTTGCCGTAATCGGATGTCTTGCCGGAGTGTTGGCGACCGGAGGGGTCGCCTACGCCGTTGTCAATTCCGGCTATTTTGCCTCAGCCTGGGGAAACCACGGCAACGGGGATTCCATTACCTGGACTAATGGCGGCTCATCGGGGACTAAATACACCTACACCAGAGAGTTTGGTGACGGCATTGCGCCCCAAAGCCTGGAGGGCACAGTCCAGAAGGTTAATCTGTCCGTCGAGGGTAACGGCTATACGCTTGATATCCATGAGATGGCTATCGATAAAAACGGTTGCGGTGCCGTGACGTTTACGCTGTCCAATCCAAATGGCGTTAACTACTACAAGCCGGCAGCAGAGACAGGCGAACTTGTTCTCTATGGTGAAGAAGAACAAGGCATCGGCACGCCCAGCATGAACTTCGGCGAGGAATGGGCTGACACACGCTGCACCATTGATAAGGACACATCAAGCGATACTGTCATTAATGGCACGATGTACTTTGCTTCTATGGATCGCGAGCGAGGTTTTCAACATGCGGTCACCTGGAATATCTCGTGGACCGAGGGCGAAGGCGAGGATGCGAAGCCGTTCGAGGCATCGACGCCCGAGTTTAGCGTTGGAGCGTACGTCGATACAAAGGAACTCCGCTCCGATGACTCGCCTCTCGAGATCAGCCCGTTTTCCATCCAGACACACATCGATGATCTGGGCATTGACGCAGTCACGAAGAAGTTGACGGTTACCTACAAGGATGGATCGGAGCAGATTATCGAAGATGACGACGCAGGGACGTTCAACTTATATTTTTCTTATACGCGCAATAGCGGAGAGAACATCTGGGTGCCAACGAAGTTGATTGATGTCGACCAAGTGGTCTCAGTAACGCTTGAGGGCACACGCTGCACTTCAACAGAGGGCACCGAAACGTCGGAACCCTTTACCATCGTCTATTCGTGAGATTTGGGACCGCTTCCTACTAGGGGAAGCGGTTCATTTTGCGTTAAATGGGCGGTTAAAGCGAGTGATATTCGTCTGAATTTCGGAAGTATGCGGCAAAATCTTGATGGGCCGACCACACCGCATATGCTCAAGCGCTCTACCTGCTGATTTGTTATCGCAAAACCCCTGCGCGCTCAGCAAGTCCAAAATTTGCCGCATACTTCCGAAAACGCCGCCGATTTCCATGCGACAGACGAAAGCAGATCACCGCCGGAGCGCGACGTTTCCCCAGATAAAACCGACCAAAATTAACCTGTCCCTTTTTGGCAGGGAACGTTGCCCCGACGAGCACGTCGGATTCCCGGTCCGGGCGGCCCGCTGTTTAAGTTTGTCGCGAGTTCCGCACGCAAAGGAAAGCACTTAATGTGCTTTCCGTCTTGCGCAGGACTGTAGAGCAGCAAACTTAAACAGCGGGCGGCCCGGTCCGGGAATCCGACCACGCGCACAGCAGAAGGGATTCCTTTTGTGTAGGCTTTGCGGAAATGTGCCAATTTTGGGATACGCCCGGCGGCGTGGTCTGTTGACGGCACAGCTAACGCCACGTATCCTATCGAACTGCGTGTTTCGTAGGGGGATGCTGACCCCTCGATTCAAGCCGTTGCACTTTACAGAAAGCTGGAATCATTCGAGAAGGAGTACGCTTTGCCTACTATTAACCAGCTGGTTCGCCAGGGCCGTCGTTCCGTGCCCAAGAAGTCCAAGAACGCTGCTCTGCAGCACAACTCCCAGAAGCGCGGCGTGTGCACCCGCGTCTTCACCACGAGCCCCAAGAAGCCGAACTCGGCTCTTCGTAAGGTTGCCCGTGTTCGCCTCGTCAACGGCATCGAAGTTACTGCTTACATCCCGGGTGAGGGCCACAACCTGCAGGAGCACTCCATCGTGCTCGTCCGCGGCGGTCGTGTCCGTGACCTCCCTGGTGTCCGTTATCACGTCATCCGTGGCGCCTACGACGCTGCTCCGGTCCAGAACCGTATGCAGGCCCGTTCCAAGTACGGTGCTAAGCGCCCCAAGGCTAAATAAGCCAGATAACGTTTTGATACTTTCGCCGTGTGCCGTCTAAGCGCCGCACGGTAGACACTTAAGGAGATTTCACATGCCGCGTCGTGCAGCAGCTAATCGTCGTGAGGTTCAGCCTGACGCCGTTTACAACAACCGCCTGGTGACTCAGCTCATCAACAAGGTCCTTCTTGACGGCAAGAAGGCCACCGCTGAGCGCATCGTTTACACCGCTTTCGAGATCGTTGCCGAGAAGTCCGAGGGTGGCGACGCTCTCGCTACCTTCAAGAAGGCTATGGACAACGTCAAGCCCACGCTCGAGGTTAAGCCCAAGCGTGTCGGTGGCGCTACCTATCAGGTCCCGATGGAGGTCAACTCCCGTCGTTCCACCGCTCTGGGTATCCGCTGGATCGTCAACTTCTCCCGCGCTCGCAAGGAGAAGACCATGGCCGAGCGTCTCGCCAACGAGATCCTCGACGCTTCCAACGGCCTGGGCGCTTCCGTCAAGAAGCGTGAGGACGTCTTCAAGATGGCCGAGGCCAACCGCGCGTTCTCTCACTATCGTTGGTAAGTTAAGGTAAGGAACTAACATGGCTAAGCCTAAGTACAAGCTTTCCGATACCCGTAACATCGGCATCATGGCCCACATCGATGCCGGTAAGACCACCACGACCGAGCGTATTCTTTACTACACCGGTAAGACCCACAAGATCGGTGAGGTCCATGAGGGCGCTGCCACCATGGACTGGATGGTTCAGGAGCAGGAGCGCGGCGTAACCATTACCTCCGCTGCTACCACGTGCTTCTGGAACAAGGACGGTAAGGACTACCGCATCCAGATCATCGACACCCCGGGCCACGTTGACTTCACCGCCGAGGTCGAGCGCTGCCTGCGCGTCCTCGATGGTGCTGTCGCCGTCTTCGACGCCGTTGCCGGCGTTCAGCCCCAGTCTGAGACCGTTTGGCGTCAGGCTTCTACCTTCAACGTCCCCCGCATCGCCTTCATCAACAAGTATGACCGCGTGGGCGCTGACTTCTTCAACGCTATCGAGACCATGAAGGATCGTCTCGACGCTAACGCCGTGGCCGCTCAGGTCCCGATGGGCGCCGAGGACAACTTCTGGGGCGTCATAGACCTGGTCACCATGACTGCATGGGACTTCAAGGCCGACGAGAAGGGTATGACCTACCCCGAGCCGATGGACGAGATCCCGGCTGAGTTCGCCGACATCGCTGCCACCAAGCGCGAGGAGCTCCTCGACGCTGCTGCCAGCTTTGACGACGAGCTCATGGAGAAGATCCTCATGGAGGAGGACTTCACCGTCGAGGAGCTCAAGGCTGCCCTGCGTAAGGGCGTTCTGGCCAACGAGCTCAACCTCGTCTTCGTGGGCTCCGCCTACAAGAACAAGGGCGTTCAGGAGCTGCTCGACGCTGTCGTCGACTACCTGCCCAGCCCGCTCGACGTTGAGGCCGTCACCGGTACCGATCCGGACACCGGCGAGGAGATCCAGCGTCATCCTTCCTTCGACGAGCCCTTCTCCGGCCTGGTCTTCAAGATCATGACCGACCCGTTCGTCGGTAAGCTCACCTATGTCCGCGTTTACTCCGGCCGTGCCGAGTCCGGCTCCTACGTGGTCAACGCTTCCAACGGTCAGCGCGAGCGCCTCGGCCGCATCCTCGAGATGAACGCCGCCGAGCGTATCGACCGTGACGACGCTGCCGCCGGCGACATCGTCGCTTGCGTCGGCTTCAAGAACTCCACCACCGGCGACACCCTGTGCGCCGAGGGCAAGGAGATCGTCCTCGAGAAGATCGAGTTCGCTAAGCCCGTTATCGACGTTGCCATCGAGCCCAAGACCAAGGCCGAGCAGGACAAGATGTCCCTGGCTCTGACCAAGCTCGCCGAGGAGGACCCGACCTTCCAGGTGTCCACCAACCACGAGACCGGCCAGACCATCATCGCCGGCATGGGCGAGCTGCACCTCGAGATCATCGTCGACCGTCTGCTCCGCGAGTTCAAGGTTGACGCTAACGTCGGTAAGCCCCAGGTTGCCTACCGCGAGACCGCTGGTCACGACGTCGAGAAGGCTGAGGGCAAGTTCGTCCGTCAGTCCGGCGGTCGCGGTCAGTACGGCCACGCCGTCATCAAGCTCGAGAAGATGGAGGAGGGCTTCGGCTACGAGTTCGTCAACGCTATCGTCGGCGGCGTCGTGCCCAAGGAGTACATCCCGTCCATCGACAAGGGCATCCAGGAGGCCCTGAACACCGGTGTTATCGCCGGCTTCCCGGTCCTCGACGTTAAGGTCACCCTGTTCGACGGTTCTTACCACGAGGTCGACTCCTCCGAGGCCGCCTTCAAGATCGCCGGTTCCATGGCTATCAAGGACGCCCTCAAGAAGTCCGACCCGCAGCTGCTCGAGCCGATCATGGCTGTCGAGGTCGAGACCCCCGAGCAGTACATGGGCGACGTTATGGGCAACCTCTCCGGTCGCCGCGGCAAGATCGAGGGCATGGAGGATCGCAAGAACAGCAAGCTCATCCGTGCCAAGGTGCCGCTGGGCGAGATGTTCGGTTACGCTACCGACCTTCGCTCCCAGACCCAGGGCCGTGCATCCTACACGATGCAGTTCGACTCTTATGAGCCCGCGCCCAAGTCCATCGTGGACGAGGTCATGAGCAAGAACGCCTAAGTTCGAGCTCCCTGTTACGTAATCCGCGAGAACATCTCTCGCACTCTTTGGAGGTTTAAGTTGGCTACCCAGAAGATCCGCATTCGCCTCAAGGGCTATGATCACGAGGTCGTCGATCAGTCCGCGAAGCTCATCGTCGAGACTGCTCAGAAGACCGGCGCTCGCGTTTCCGGTCCTGTCCCCCTGCCCACCGAGCGCAACCTGTACACGGTTATCCGCTCGCCGCATGTGAACAAGGACTCCCGTGAGCAGTTCGAGATGCGCACCCACAAGCGCCTCATCGACATCCTCGACCCCACCTCGGGCACCGTTGATTCGCTCATGCGTCTCGACCTCCCCGCCGGCGTCGACATCGACATCAAGCTCTAAGCGATATCGCTCATAGCTTAAAGGGCCCCGCTGCCGTAACGGCAGCGGGGCCCTTTTGTTTTGAGTTTAGATTTTGGGATAGCGAATTCGTCTGCCGAGCCGACGGCTGCGGCGCCCTATTCGCTCAGGGGGCGCAAGGATGCTTCTTCGAAGTGGAAGACGCACAAGCCGCTCTCGGTCTCAATGCATGCGCGGCCGCAATCGTCGACCGTTCTAAATATGCCTCGTGCCAGCTCGTCTCCAGCGGGGGAGCGGGCGATAACGTGCTTCCCGATCCAATTAAGGTGGGCGATATATTCGTCGTGGACGGGCGCGAGCGGACCGGCATCTTTTTCCTTGGCGTTGAGGCGCTCTGCCCAGGCATCTGCAGCGTCTATAACTGCGTGATAGACCTCATCGAGGAGCATGTCGACGGCAGGTACGCTCTCGTTGAGATCCGAGAGACCGATTGCCGGCAGGCCGCCATCGGGCACCTCTTGGGGCGCATAGTTCACATTGACGCCAATGCCGCAGACGGCGAAAGGTTTGCCTTCGTTATCGCGTGCGGCCTCGACCAGAATGCCGCCGAGCTTGCGTCCTCGCGCGACAAGGTCGTTGGGCCATTTAAGGCGAATCTCGTTTGCAAGACCCTGCTTTTCGAGTGCTTCGAGCACCGCTAGGCCGCTGACGGCGGCAAGACCAGAGAACTTTGCAGGATTAACGCATGGGCGCAGGACAAGCGAAAGCAATAAGTTGCCGACGGTTGAGTCCCACTTGTGCCCGCGCCGGCCGCGCCCTGCTGTTTGAGCCCGGGCGGCAAGTCCTGTGCCGTGCGGCGCTCCCTGTTTTCCTGCTTCGAGCAGGTCATCGTTGGTCGATCCGGTTACGTCGACTATCGTTAAACGAGAATCCATAACAGCTGCTACCTCCTAAGTAAATAAGGCAATCGCGCAATGGTGTCGAGAGATAGACACAATGTGAAGCCTTTGTCGCATTTGGACAATTTAATGTTAACACGTCAACAAAGACTGAAATGCGTTATCCTCTCTTGGTCGATGTAAACACGTCAACAACTCAAAGGAGGTTAGTGATGGGTTTCACGATTCTTGGAACAGGCTCGGCGCTTCCTGAGCGCAGCGTTTCCAATGACGAGCTGTCTGAGTTCCTCGATACCTCGGATGAGTGGATTTTTACTCGCACAGGTATAAAGAGCCGCCACGTCTGCACCACCGAGTCACTTGACGACCTTGCCGTGGCGGCGAGCGAGCGGGCACTCCAGGTGTCCGGAATCGACGCGAGCCAGCTGGATCTGATCGTCTGCTCGACGACGACGGGTGACCACCTTGTTCCTGCCGAGGCGTGTGCCGTTGCTGAGCGACTTGGCGCGACGTGCCCTGCCTTCGATGTCTCGGCGGCTTGTGCCGGCTTCGTATTTGCGCTCGATGTCGCCGAGGGCTATATCGCCCGCAGCCGTGCCGAGCGCGTGCTTGTTGTTGCTGCCGAGCAGATGACGCGCGCGCTCGACTGGACCGACCGTGCCACCTGCGTGCTTTTTGGCGATGGGGCAGGCGCCGCAGTGATTGAAGCTGGGGGAGACAACCCCCTTGCCGTTGAGCTTTCGACGGCGCCCGACGTCGAGACGTTGCGCGTTCCCGGTCTGGTCGGTACCTCGCCGTTTAGGGCTTCCGCAGATAGCGCGAGCGTGCTGTCCATGAACGGCCGCCGCGTGTTCAAGTTCGGCGTCAACGCCATCTGCGACACGGTCCATAAGCTTGCGATCGATGCGGGCATTTTGGTCGAAGACATCGATCATTTTGTATTCCATCAGGCTAACGAACGAATCCTGAGCCAGGCGGTCAAGCGCCTGGGCGTGCCGGACGAGCGCGTGGTTCGCACGTTGCGCGAGACCGGCAACATTTCGAGCGCATGCATTCCGCTTGCCCTCGACCGGCTGGCAAACGCCGGTGCACTTCACACAGGCGACACCATCGCCTTGGTTGGATTTGGCGCCGGTCTGGATATAGGTGGCTATCTGCTTCGTTGGAAGTAGTCGCACATAGGAAATAAAAACGCCCCTAGGGCACAAACAAAGGAGAACTACCATGGCAGATCAGAAGACCTTCGAGCGCGTTTGCGACGTTATCCGCGAGACCGCCGGTCTTGACGATGTCGAGATGAAGCCCGAGTCCACGCTCGAGGAGATTGGCCTCGACAGCCTGGGTACCGTCGAGATCCTCGTTGCCGTCGAGGACGAGTTTGGCATTGAGCTCGATACCGAGGAGAACCCCAAGACGGTCGGCGAGTTCGTCGAAACGGTCGAGGCGGCATTGGAGAAGTAGTGATGCTCAAGTCTCCTCTCTGCGATCTGCTCGGCATCGAAAAGCCCGTGTTCCAGGGTGGCATGGCCTGGATTGCCGACGCCTCGTTGGCATCTGCCGTGTCCGAGGCAGGCGGCTTAGGCATTATCGCGGCCATGAATGCCGACGCAAACTGGCTGCGCGATCAGATTCACGAGCTGCGCGCCAAGACGGATAAGCCCTTTGGCGTCAACGTTATGCTCATGAGCCCGTTTGTCGACGAGGTCGCACAAGTGGTGATTGATGAGCGGGTGCCCGTTGTGGTGACCGGCGCCGGCAATCCCACCAAGTACATGAAGGCCTGGAGCGATGCGGGCATCAAGGTTATTCCCGTCGTGGCTTCGGTGGCGCTGGCGCGTCTCGTGGCGCGTCGCGGAGCCACTGCCGTGGTTGCCGAGGGCACCGAATCAGGCGGCCATATTGGCGAGACCTCGACGATGGCACTTGTCCCGCAGGTTGTCGATGCGGTCGATATTCCCGTGGTTGCGGCTGGCGGCATCGCCGATGGCCGCGGCGTGGCGGCCGCTTTTATGCTCGGCGCTGCCGGCGTCCAGGTGGGAACACGCTTTCTGGTCGCAAACGAGTGCACCGTATCCGAACAGTACAAAGAGCTGGTGCTCAAGGCGGGCGACACGTCGACGCGTGCGACCGGTCGCTCGACGGGACATCCGGTTCGCGCCCTCAAGAGCCCCTTCACCAACGCGTATGCCAAGAACGAGGCGGCGGGCGCAAGCCCCGAGGAGCTCGGGGCCATGGGCACGGGCGCGCTTCGTAAAGCCGCAAAGGACGGTAATTACGAAGAGGGTTCGTATTTGTGCGGACAGATTGCCGGCATGGTCAACGAACGCCAGAGCGCACGCGAAATCGTCGACGATCTGGTCGATGGCGCTGAGCATGTCCTGAAGGGTGCGTCCGCATGGGTAGCGTAGCGTTTCTGTTTGCCGGTCAGGGTGCCCAGCATCCCGCGATGGGCGTCGATCTCATCGAGGCATCACCGGCGGCTGCCGAGGTGTTTGCGATCGCCGACGAGGTGCGTCCGGGAACCAGTGAGCAGTGCCGGAGCGCCTCCAAGGAGGAGCTCTCGCAGACTGAGAACACGCAGCCTTGCGTGTTCGTGCACGACTTGACTGTCGCCGTCGCCCTGCGTGAGCGCGGCGTGGTGCCTGCCGCCTGTGCGGGATTCTCGCTGGGCGAGGTCGCCGCGCTCACCTTTGCGGGGGCGTTCGATACGCGAGCGGGATTTGAGCTTGTGTGCGAGCGCGCGGCGCTTATGGCCACGGCGGCTGAGCGTCATCCCGGCGGAATGCGCGCCGTCATCAAACTCGATGCGGCGCAGGTCGAGGGCTTGGCAAAACAGACCGGCGAGGACTGCTGGCCGGTCAACTACAACAGCCCCCAGCAGACGGTTGTGGCCGGAGCGCCCGATGCGTTGCAGACCCTCGACGTCCTGGTAAAAGAGGCTGGTGGCCGGGCCATGAAGGTCGCGGTGTCGGGTGCATTCCATAGCCCCTATATGGCCGAGGCGACCTGTGGCCTTGCTGCATATATTGAGGCCGGTCACGCGCCGTCCCCGTTGCTCATTCCTGTTATGGCAAATATGACGGCGGCGCCTTATCCGGCCGACCCGCAGGCGGCATCGGAGGTGCTGGCCAACCAGGTGAGTCATGCCGTGCACTGGGTCGACACGCTGCATGCTCTGCAGGATCAAGGCATCGACACGTTTATTGAGGTCGGCCCCGGCAAAACGCTGTCCGGCCTGGTCAAGCGTACGTTGAGCGACGTTCGTGTGTATTCGTGCGAAACGGCCGAGCAGGTCGCAGCTATTGCCGACGAGCTCGCATAGTTCACAGGGCTGTAACCCGAAAGGAATGACATGGGCAACTTGAACAACGGCGCGCTCGAGCGCAACGACTCACGTCGCGTGGCGCTTGTCACGGGCGGCTCGCGCGGCATCGGTCGCGCTTGTGCCGTGAGCCTGGCGGAGGACGGCTTTGATATCGCCGTCGTCTATGCCGGTAGCGCAGATGCAGCGCGCGAGACGTGCGAAGCCTGCGAGGCGGCTGGCGCCACGGCGCGCGCATATCAATGCGACGTGGCCGATCCCGCTGCCGTCAACGCGTGCGTGGAAACGGTCCTCAACGACTTTGGCTCCATTTGGGCGCTCGTCAACAACGCCGGCATCACCCGCGATGGCCTGCTCATGCGCATGGGCGATGACGCCTTCGACCGCGTGCTCGATGTCAATCTCAAGGGCACGTTCAATACGACGCGCGCGCTCACCAAGACCTTTATGCGCCAGCGCGGCGGTTGCGTCATCAACATGAGCTCGGTTGTGGGCCTGATGGGCAATGCCGGGCAGGCCAACTACGCCGCCTCCAAGGCGGGCGTCATCGGTCTGACCAAGGCGGTGGCGCGCGAGCTTGCGCCACGCGGCGTACGAGTGAACGCGGTCGCCCCCGGGTTTGTCGAGACCGATATGACGGCAAAGCTATCGGATAAGGTTCGCGCGGCAACCGAGGAGCAGATTCCCCTAAAGCGCATGGCGCACCCCGAGGAAGTGGCCGGCGTGGTGCGCTTTTTGGCGAGTGATGCGGCTGCCTACATTACGGGCGAGGTCGTGCGCGTCGACGGCGGAATGGCGATGTAGAAACCAGGGCCGAACAACGGCTTGAATGAGGAGACCATGATGGAACAGAGAGTTGCAATCACCGGTATCGGTGCCGTATCGCCGCTCGGTAACACGGCGCTTGCTACCTGGGCGGCCATGTGCGCCGGCACGTGCGGCATCGGCCCGATCACGCACTTCGATACCGATGCGTTTGCCGTTAAGGTGGCGGCCGAGGTCAAGGGTTTTGACGGCAACGAGTACTTTGGCAAGCGTGACGCCAAGCACCTGGACCCCTGCGTTCAGTTTGCCCTGGCAGCGTCGGACGAGGCCATGCACGATGCGGGCTTTGATGTCGAGGGCGCCATCGATCACGAGCGCCTGGGCGTCTACGTGGGTTCAGGCGTGGGCGGCATGCAGACACTCGTCGACAACGTCCACACGATTGCCGATCGGGGGCCTCGCCGTGCATCGCCCTATATGATCGCGATGATGATCCCCAATATGGCTTCGGGCAATATCGCAATCCGCCACAAGGCAAAGGGCCCGACCCTGCCCGTGGTGACCGCCTGCGCGACCTCGGCACATGCCGTGGGCGAGGCGTTCCGCGCCATCAAGCATGGTTATGCCGATGCGATTCTCGCCGGCGGCGCCGAGGCCGCAATCATCCCCGATGCCGTTGCGGGCTTTACATCCTGCCGTGCTCTCACCACTAATCCTGACCCGTCGACGGCTTGCCGCCCGTTCGATGCAGACCGCGACGGCTTTGTGATGGGCGAGGGCGCCTGCGTGCTGGCACTCGAGAGCATGGAGCATGCGCAGGCGCGCGGTGCGCACATTTATGCCGAGGTCGTGGGTTACGGCAACACCGATGATGCCTACCACATCACGAGTCCCGACCCGGACGCGGCAGGCATCGCCCGTGCGATATCGCTGGCGGTGGCCGAGGGCGACGTTAAGCCTTCCGAGGGCCTCTACATCAACGCTCACGGCACCTCGACCAAGCTCAACGATTCGTCCGAGACGGCGGGCATTAAGCGTGCGCTTGGCGAGGATGCGGCGCGCGCCGCGCACGTCTCGTCGACCAAGTCGATGACCGGCCACATGATCGGTGCCACGGGCGCCATCGAGGTCATGGCCTGCGCCATGGCGCTCGAGCAGGGCGTGGTGCCCCCGACCATTAACTACCACACACCCGATCCCGCCTGCGATCTTGATTACACGCCTAATCGCGCGGTTCGCGCCGATCTTACCTGGGCGCTTTCGACCAACCTGGGCTTTGGCGGGCACAACGCCGCCATCGCGCTGCGTAGATATACGAGGAGCTAGAGCATGGATTCCAAAAGAATTGCCGAGATAGCCGATGTTATGGAGGACCGCGGCCTCACGCGCGTACGCGTTGAGGAGCCCGATGGCACCGCGGTCGAACTCGAGCGCGCGAGCGCCACGCAGCCGGTCGCCGTGCCCATGCCTATGCCGGGTGCCGTGACTGCTCCGGCGGTGGCTCCTGTCGCCATGCCTGCCACCGCACCGGAACCCGCCGCGCAGACACCTACCGCCGTGTCGGAGCCTAAGGGCACCGAGGTGACCGCTCCCATGGTCGGCGTTTTCTATGCTGCCCCGGCGCCGGGCGACGAACCGTTTGTGCACGTGGGCTCCAAGGTCAAGGCCGGCGAGACCCTCTGCATCATCGAGGCCATGAAGGTTCTCAACGAGGTGACGGCCGAGGCAGACGGCGAGGTGCTCGAGATCTGCGTGGTCGACGGCGACCTCGTGGAGTTTGGCAGCTGCCTCATGAGGATCGGATAGGTGATGTCCATGAACAAAGAAGAGCTCAAGAAGCTGTTGCCGCATCGTGAGCCGATGCTTTTGCTTGACGAAGCCGAGCTGGTGGGCGACGAGGCCCACGGCAAGATCACGATTACGGGCGACGAGTACTTTTTGCAGGGGCATTTTCCGGGAAACCCGGTGGTCCCCGGCGTGATTCAGTGCGAGATGCTCGCCCAGAACTGCTGCGTGCTGCTGATGGGCGATGAGGAGGCGCGCGGCGCGACGCCGTTCTACACGAGTCTGGACAAGGTGCGCTTTAAGCGTCCGGTGCGCCCGGGCGACACGGTGGATCTGGTGTGCTCCATCACGCGTGCGCGCGGGCCGTTCCGCTTTGCGACAGGTACTGCGAGCGTTAACGGTGAGGTTTGCTGCCGCGCCGATATGTCTTTTGCACTCATGCACGAAAAGTAGGGAAGTTTTCATGTTCGACAAAGTGCTCATCGCCAACCGCGGCGAAGTCGCGGTCCGTGTTATCCGCGCGTGCCGCGATATGGGCATCAAGACCGTCGCCGTTTATTCCACGGCCGATGCGGACGCGTTGCACGTGCAGCTTGCCGACGAGGCGTATTGCATCGGCGGCCCGCGTCTTGCCGAGAGCTACCTCAACGACGATGCCGTGCTCACCTGTGCCGTAAAGTCGGGAGCTAAGGCAATTCATCCCGGCTATGGCTTTTTCTCCGAGAAGGCGAGCTTCGTGCGAGACTGCGACAAGTATGGCCTGGCGTTTGTCGGTCCTTCGGCCGAGGTGATCGACAGCATGGGCGACAAGGACGCCGCACGTCGAACGGCTGCCGCGGCGGGCGTGCCCATCGTTCCGGGCTGCGATTTGCTCAAAAGCCCCGAGGAGGCAACGGCCGAGGCCGAACGCATTGGCTGCCCCGTGCTTATTAAGGCGCGTGCCGGTGGTGGCGGTCGCGGCATTCGCAAGGTCGAGCGCGTGGAAGATGCGGCAAAGGCGTTTATCGAGGCGCGTGCCGAGGGCGAGGCCGTTTTTGGCGACGGCGAGTGCTACATGGAGAAGTTTGTCGCGCCGGCGCACCACGTCGAGGTGCAGATTATGGCCGATAAGCAGGGCCATGTGTTTTCGCTTGGCGAGCGTGAGTGCTCGGTGCAGCGCCGCAACCAAAAGCTGATCGAGGAGAGCCCCGCGCCGTGCCTCGACGGACACGACGACATTCGTGCTCGCATGCACAAGGCAGCGCGTGACCTGGCTCGTGCCGTCGGCTACGAAGGAGCCGGTACCATCGAGTTCCTGTATTCGGACGACGGCAATTTCTACTTTATGGAAATGAACACGCGCTTGCAGGTGGAGCATCCGGTTACGGAGTTTGTGACCGATACCGACTTGGTCAAGTGGCAGCTGCGCGTGGCAGCCGGCCAGCCTCTGCCCTTTGAGCAGGAGGACATGCCGGTCCGCAACCACGCCATGGAGTGCCGCATCAATGCCGAAACGCCGGACTTTCTGCCGTCATGCGGAACGGTCACCGCGTTGCGTGTGCCGGGTGGTCCGCGCGTGCGCTGGGATTCCGCCATGTTTACCGGTGCGAAAGTTCCGCCGTACTACGACTCCATGCTTGGCAAGCTCATCGTGTGTGCGCCCACGCGTGACGGCGCCATTCGCAAGATGCGCTCGGCCCTGGGCGAGCTCGTGATTGAGGGCGTGAGCGAAAACAGCGAACTGCAGCTCGACGTGCTGGCAAACGATGAGTTCTTGTCGGGCATGTACCACACCGATCTGATGGGGCATCTCTATGCTGATGAATAGAAAAGCGAAGACGGTCAACGTCCTCGAGGGGCCGATGACCGAGTCGTGCGCCGAGTTTCCCGCGCGCCACGTGTTTATCAAGTGCCCGGAGTGCCGTCGTGTGATCGATGAGGCGCGCCTGCACGACAACCTTGAGGTCTGCCCTCGTTGCGGCAAGCATTTTCGCGTGAGCGGGCGCGACCGTATGCGCATGACGGTTGACGAGGGCACGTTTGAGGAATGGGATGCCAATCTGGCGTCGGAGGACTTCCTCTCGTTTCCCGGCTATGCCGACAAGCTCAAGAGCGTGAGCGAGCGTTCGGGCGAGTGCGATGCCGTTGTGTGCGGCAGGGGCAAAATCTGCGGTTGCGATGCGGCGCTCTTCTTTATGGACGCCAACTTTATGATGGGCTCGATGGGTTCCGTGGTGGGCGAGAAGATCTGTCGCGCATTTGAGCGTGCGACCGAGCTGGGATTGCCAGTTGTCGGCTTTACCGTTTCGGGCGGTGCGCGCATGCAGGAGGGCGTGACATCGCTTATGCAGATGGCCAAGATTTCTGCGGCGGTTAGGCGCCACAGCGAGGCGGGCGGCCTGTATATCACAGTGCTCACCGACCCCACGACCGGAGGCGTAACCGCGAGCTTTGCCATGGAGGGCGACATTATCCTGGCCGAGCCCGATGCCCTGACGGCATTTGCCGGTCCGCGCGTGATCGAGCAGAACATGCATAAGCGCCTGCCCAAGGGGTTCCAGCGCTCCGAGTTTTTGCTCGAGCACGGTTTTTGCGATGCTGTCGTTCCGCGTGGCGAGATTACGCTCACGGTGGGCGAGCTGCTGGCGCTGCACGAAGGGCACGTGCCCGGCCTGGGGGCACCGCACGAGATTGTGCATACGGGTCGCCGCGGCAAAAAGTTGGGACACTTGTTCAAGCGCTCGGCCGCACCAAAAACCGCGCTCGAGATTGTCAAACAGACCCGCTCGGCAGATCGCGCCACGGCAGGCGAGATGATCTCGCTGGGCCTGGATGGATTTGTGGAGCTGCACGGCGACCGCTACTTTGGCGACGACGCCGCTGTGGTGGCTGGCATTGGCTGGAAAGACGGGCGCTCCGTAACGGTCATCGCCATCGAGCGCGGCACCACGACCAAAGAGCGCATGCGTCGCAACTTTGGCATGGCACATCCCGAGGGCTACCGCAAAGCGCGTCGCCTTATGCGCCAGGCCGAAAAGTTTGGTCGACCGGTTCTGTGCCTGGTCGATACTTCGGGCGCGTTTTGCGGCATCGGTGCCGAGGAGCGCGGCCAGGGCGAGGCGATTGCCCAGAATCTCATGGAGATGAGCGGCCTTAAGACGCCGATTGTCTCGGTGGTGACGGGCGAGGGCGGCTCTGGTGGCGCGCTGGCGCTATCCGTGGCCGACCGCATCCTGATGCTCTCGAGCTCGGCCTATTCGGTCGTGAGTCCCGAGGCCTGTGCGTCGATCCTGTGGAAGGATACCGACCGCGCGAATGAGGCCGCCGAGGCGCTTAAGCTCACGGCTCCCGATCTGTTGGCGCTCAGCATCATCGACGGCATTGTTGACGATAGGGGCCTGTCGCATGAGGAGATCGCCGGTGCCGTCATGTCCTCGGCATTTGATGCCTTCGATACGCTTGGGCAGCTCGACGAGGCGACCCTCACAAACCTCCGCTACGAAAAGTACCGCGCAATCGGTCAGTACCGCACGATGTGACAAAGGGGCAGCCCGCATGTCACATTGGGAAAGGCGTTCCATGTCACAAGTTTCCAACACCACGTTTGCAACGACGGTTTCATCAAACGCCATGGCCGTGGTGGACTATCTGTCCAAAAGCATGATGTCGGCGCTGCCGTTTATTGTCTGCGCGGCGTTGTTCCGCACCGTCGCCGTCATTATGGGCGAGGGCATGCTGGGCCTGTGGTCTGCCGATTCCGAAATCTATCGCCTGTTCTACAGTTGGCTCTATAACGCCGGCTACTACTTTTTGCCCATTTATCTTGGTTGGGCGGCCGCCCGCCAGCTCGGTTGCTCGGAGCAGCTGGGCATGATGCTGGGCGGCGTATTGATTGCACCCGATCTGCTTAAGCTCGTTGATGCCGCCTCGACGACGGGGGCATCGATGACTTCCGTGTATGGTCTGCTTCTCGCGCCGGTCAACGATTACACGACGACTGTTATTCCGGTTCTCATCTCGGTGCCCGTGCTATGGCGAGTGGAGTGTTTCTTTAAGCGCGTTATCCCTAAGGCCGTGGCGTTTTCGTTCGTTCCGTTTGCAACCATGCTTGTCATGGTTCCGGTTTCGCTGTGCATTACGGCGCCGGCGGGCAGCTATCTGGGCATGCTGTTGGGCCAGCTTATGTTTATGCTTGGCAATTCCGGTGGCATCGTGTCGCTGCTCACGCTTATGGGGCTTGCCGCTGGCTGGGAGTTCCTAAAGATCGCGGGCGTCAGCAATGTTGTCCTATCGCTTGCGTACGCGCAGTTTATGAGTGTGGGAACGGATTCGTGCATCCTGATCGCCGCGACAATGGCAACGTTCGCTGTTTGGGGCATGCCCTTTGGCGCTGCGCTTCGCATTGCGAATAAGGACGAGAAGGCGCTCATGCTGGGCTATTCAATCTCGGGCGTGCTTGGCGGCGTAAGCGAGCCGGCGCTGTACGGTTGCGGCTTTAAATATGGCAGGTGCCTGACGTGCATGGCCATTGGCGGCGCCGTCGGAGGCCTTGTTGCGGCCGTGGGCCACGTTACGGCCTATACCATCGGCATGACGAATGTCCTCATGGTCATTGGCTTTGCCACGGGCGGTATTTCGAACCTGCTGTGGTGCTGCGCTGCCGGCGGCACGGCATTTGCGGTGTCTGCGGCGCTGAGCTACTGCTTTGGCGTGGTGCCGACGAAGGAGCAGACGGCAGAAGACGAAGCCGATTCGCCCGAAACAGTGGTGAGCGCTGCTGAAGCAAGCGCATAGACCTGTGCGACAAAAGGACGATTCCATTGTCATGTTCCAAGGCCGCGGCTCGTGTGGGTTGCGGCCTTTTGTATCTGGGGGACAAAGTGGCTACACTACAATCCGTTTGAGCAATAGATATATGGGTAGTGCCGTGGGGGCGGATATAGATGGTCGAGTGGATTGTTCGTCGTGCGCAGGGTGACCGTGCGCGCGTGGGCACGTTGACGGGCGTGGTGTGTATTCTCGCTAATGTTGCACTTTGTGCTGCGAAGGGCGCAATTGGCGTGCTGTCGGGATCGGTTTCGATTGTGGCGGACGCCATGAACAACTTGTCCGATGCCAGCTCGAATATCGTGAGCGTGCTGGGCTTTAAGCTGGCGAGCAAGCCGGCCGACCCCGAGCATCCTTACGGCCACGGTCGCTACGAGTATCTCTCGGGTCTGGTCGTGGCGGCGCTCGTGCTGCTGATTGGCGTTGAGTTGGTGAAGTCCTCGGTTGAACGCGTCATCCACCCCGAGCCTGTCGAGTTTTCGCTTGCCCTGGTGGCAGTTCTAGTGCTTTCGATGGCCGTAAAGCTCTGGATGGCGGCCCTCAACCAAAAGCTCGGTGACCGCATTGAGTCCGAGACGCTGCATGCGACCGCTCAGGATTCTAAGAATGATGTCCTTGCTACGGGTGCTGTGTTGGCGTGCGCGATTGTTTCCCAGGTGACGCACATCAATCTTGATGCTTGGGTTGGACTTGCCGTTGGCGCCTATATTGGCTGGAGCGGCTTTGAGCTTATCCAAGATACGGTGAGCCCGCTTTTGGGCCAGGCGCCCGATCCCAAGTTGGTCAAGCACATCCGAGACAAGATCATGAGCTATCCCGGCGTTTTGGGCGTTCATGACCTGATGGTTCACGATTACGGTCCGGGCAGGAAGTTCGCAAGTGCGCACGCCGAGATGGCGGCCGAGGCCAGCCCGCTGGAAAGTCACGACACGCTCGATAACATCGAGCAGTCGTTTAGGGACGAGGATGGCATGATCGTCACGCTCCATTACGATCCCATCGTGACCGACGATTCAAAGGTGGCGAGCATGCGCCTGCGCATCAACGCCATGGCCCAAGAGGTCGATAGCCGCCTTTCGATTCACGATCTGCGTTGCGTGCCGGGCCCCACGCACACCAATGTGATCTTTGACTGCGTGCGACCCTCGGATTTGGACATGGGGGCCGATGAGCTCAAGCAAACGCTGGCCCAGAGGGTCGAATCGGAATATCCCAAGTCGATTGCCAAGATTACGATCGACGAAGACTACGTAGGGCATACCCACGAGTAGGGCTGTGCCGGCAAAGCAAGTTATACAGAAGGGGAGAATATGAAGAGGCTGTATCTGCTCCGCCACGGTCAGACGGAGTTCAACGTCAAAAAGCTGGTCCAGGGCCGCTGCGATTCACCGCTGACCGACCTTGGCCGCAAACAAGCGGGAATGGCAGCCGCATGGCTCAAAGCCCACGGCGTTGTCCCCGACAAAGTGGTCTCTTCGCCCTTAGGCCGAGCCATGGACACAGCTCAGCTCGTTGCAACCGAACTTCTTGGCCCGGACGCAGCAGTTGAGTCCTGCGAAGGCATCATCGAGCGCTGCTACGGCACCTTCGAAGAAGGCCCCCACGATGCCCTTCCCACCGACGTCTGGGATCCCGGCGAGGACTTGGTCCCCTTCGGAGGAGAAGGAAGCCGCGCGCTGCAAGAGCGCATGGTAGCCACCCTCACCAATATCATGGGCTCCGAGGGCATCGAAACCCTCCTAGCAGTAAGCCACGGCAGCGCCAGCCGCCAATTCATCAAGGCTGCAGCCCCAGAGGGCTTCGAGCTCCCAACAAAACTCCCCAACTGCGCCATCATGATCTTCGATTTTGACGAGGAAGATTTGCAAGGAGAGAGCGACGGGTCCCAATGCAAGTTCACTCTCCAGCAAATAGTGGACCCTCAACAAAGTCATTAGCCTGAACGAGCAGAGTTAAGCAGACATCAACGTGTCGTCTCCCGAGCACGGCGGAGGGCCGGAGAAATATATTAAGGTCCCTGCTCTACAGTCCTGCGCAAGACGAAGGCCACATTAAGTGGCCTTCTTTGCGTGCGGAACTCGCGATGACCTTAATATATTTCTCCGGCCCTCCGCCGTGCTCGGGAGACGTGCCACGCACTTTACCTGCGTAAACAATGTGAGTGAAATATGAATCTCGATGGATACGCCCGCACCCGTGTATACTAAACAGCTGTGTGTAACCAGGGGAGTATTCTGGCTGGACAAAATGCCTGCTTAATAGGGTTGTCAGGTAGTCCGGACGCAATACAAGACTGGGGAGCACGTCGTGTAAGTAGTGGTCCTCTAGGGGCGTACGCTCGGTGGCGTACGCATTGTCCCAAGACCACGCGAGAGTTGGGATCATATCTTGATCAGCATGATTCTCGGCCGCAAGATTGGCATGACCCAGGTTTGGGACGAGGACGACAACGTCGTTCCCGTCACGGTCATCCAGGCTGGCCCCTGCGCTGTCTCGCAGGTTAAAACTCAGGCAACCGACGGCTATGACGCCGTCCAGATCGGTTTCGGCGACATCAAGGCCAAGAACGTGAACAAGCCCATGGCTGGTCACTTCGCCAAGGCCGGCGTCGAGCCTGTCCGCTTCCTTCGTGAGGTCCGCGTCGAGAACGGCGAGGAGCACAAGGTCGGCGAGGTCGTCACCGTCGCTGATTTCGCTGATGTCGAGAAGGTCGACGTCATCGGTACCTCCAAGGGTAAGGGCTTCCAGGGTCGCATCAAGCGCTGGGGTCAGCGCCGCGGTCCTATGACGCATGGTTCTCACTTCCAGCGTCACCCCGGTTCTATCGGTCAGTGCGCCTATCCTGCGCGCGTCCTCAAGGGCGTCAAGATGGCCGGTCACATGGGTAACGAGCGCGTTACCGTCAAGAACCTTTCCGTTGTCCGCATCGATGCCGAGCAGAACCTCATCTTGGTCAAGGGCGCTGTCCCGGGTGCCAAGAATGGTCTCGTCGCCATCCGTATGGCCTAAGGGCCCAGCCCATTTAGCCCAGCGTCATACCAAGGAGAACACTTAAATGGCAAAGTTTGAAGTAAAGAACAGCGAGGGCAAGAAGGTCGCCGAGGCCGAGCTCGCCGCTGAGGTGTACGGCATCGAGCCGAACATCCACGTTATGCACCACATCGTCAAGTGCCAGATGGCCTCTTGGCGTCAGGGCACCCAGTCCGCTAAGGGCCGCTCTGAGGTTTCCGGTGGCGGCAAGAAGCCTTGGCGTCAGAAGGGCACCGGCCGTGCCCGCCAGGGTTCCATCCGTGCTGCCCAGTGGCGTCACGGTGGCGTTGTCTTCGCCCCCAAGCCCCGTTCCTACGCTAAGCGTATGAACAACAAGGAGGTCAAGCTGGCTATGCGCTCTGCGCTGTCCGCCAAGCTGGCCGATGGCGAGCTCGTGCTCGTCGACGACTACGGCTTCGAGAAGCCTTCCACCAAGGCTGCCGTCGCCATGCTCAAGGCTCTCGGCCTTGAGGGTAAGCGTCTGACCATCATCGTTCGCGATGAGGACGTCAACGCCTACCTGTCGTTCCGCAACATTCCCAAGACGTTCATCATCACCGCCGATGAGGCCAACACCTACGACCTCGTCAACAACAACGCTGTGCTGATGCCCGCCGACATCGCCGCTCACTTCGGGGAGGTGCTTGCATAAATGACCGCCCACGAGATCATCATCCGTCCGATCGTGTCCGAGCGTTCCTTCTCCGGCATGGAGCAGAACAAGTACACGTTCGAGGTCGCCAAGGATGCTAACAAGTATCAGATCAAGGACGCTGTCGAGGAGATCTTCGGCGTCAAGGTCGTTCGCGTGAACACCCTGACGGTCAAGCCCAAGACCAAGCGCGTGCGCTATGTCGCCGGCAAGACCCGTTCTTGGAAGAAGGCCATCGTCACGCTGGCCGAGGGCGACACCATCGAGGTCTTTGGCAACCAGGCCTAAGACTCGCTGCTGTTGAGTGAGCTCATGCCTCCCAAATAGGGGAGGCGAGAGCTCAAGGTTTTGGGCGTATAAAATGGACACGCCCGGAACCGTGTATACGTCCGGTGTCATCGCACCCGAGGCAGAACCTCGAATCCCTGTCTGCGATGGCTAACGGATTCCTATTGAAAGGGATTGTAATGGCTGTAAAGCACCTTAAGCCGACCTCCGCTGGTAGGCGTTGGCAGACGATCTCCGACTTCTCCGAGATCACCTGCACCAAGCCCGAGAAGTCTCTTCTCGAGCCCCTGCCCAAGAAGGCCGGTCGTAACAACAACGGCCGCATCACCACCCGCCACCAGGGCGGCGGCGTGAAGCGTCGTTACCGCGTGATCGACTTCAAGCGCAACAAGGACGGCGTGCCCGCCAAGGTTGCCACGATCGAGTACGATCCGAACCGTTCCGCTCGCATCGCTCTGCTGCACTACGCTGACGGTGAGAAGCGCTACATCCTGGCCCCTAAGGGCCTCGAGGTCGGTCAGACCGTCATGTCCGGTTCTGACGCCGACATCAAGCCGGGCAACGCTCTGCCCCTCGCCGACATCCCCGTCGGTACGCTCATCCACGCCGTCGAGTTCCAGCCGGGCAAGGGCGCTGCTATCGCCCGTTCCGCCGGTAACTCCTGCCAGCTGATGGGTAAGGAGGGCAAGTACGCTATCGTCCGTATGCCTTCCTCCGAGATGCGCCGCATCCTCGTTACCTGCCGCGCCACCGTCGGTGAGGTCGGCAACGCCGATCACTCCAACATCGTCATCGGCAAGGCCGGCCGTAAGCGTCACATGAACGTGCGCCCGACCGTCCGCGGTACCGTCATGAACCCTGTCGACCACCCGCACGGCGGTGGCGAGGGCAAGAACCACACCTCTGGTCGTCCCTCTGTTACCCCTTGGGGTAAGCCGACGAAGGGCCTTCGTACGCGCAAGAAGAAGAAGGTCTCGAACCAGCACATCATTCGTCGCCGTAAGAAGTAATTTCGGATACCGAGTTTTAGGAGAAAGCACTTATGAGCAGAAGTCTCAAAAAGGGCCCGTTCGTGGAGACTCGCCTTCTCTCGCGTATCACCGCGATGAACGAGGCTGGCAAGAAGGACGTCGTGAAGACCTGGTCCCGCGCGTCCACCATCTTCCCCGAGATGGTTGGTCACACCATCGCCGTCCACGACGGCCGCAAGCATGTGCCCGTGTATGTTACCGAGTCCATGGTTGGTCACAAGCTCGGCGAGTTCGCGCCGACTCGTACGTTCCGTGGCCACAAGGCCAAATAGGGGGTTAACCGTAAATGGCAACTAAGTCTATTGAAACTGAGGCCACCGAGGTTCGCGCCGTCGCTAAGTACGTGCGTGTTTCCCCCAGCAAGGCCCGCCTGGTGGTCGATCTGATCCGCCGCAAGCCTGTCGCTCAGGCCTTCGACATCCTTCACTTCTGCGACCGCGCCGTCGCCGTGGATGTCGAGAAGGTTCTCCGTTCCGCCGTTGCGAACGCCGAGAACAACAACGGTCTGCGTGCCGACAACCTGGTTGTCGCCGCTGCCTATGTTGACGAGGGTCCGACGCTTAAGCGCATCCGTCCCCGCGCCAAGGGTTCCGCTTCTCGCATTCTGAAGCGTACTTCCCACATCACCGTCGTCGTTGCTCCTCGAAAGGAGGCGTAAAGCTGTATGGGTCAGAAAGTCTACCCCACCGGCTTCCGTCTTGGCATCACCGAGAACTGGCGCTCCCGCTGGTTCGCAGAGAAGGATTACGCTAAGACCCTCGGTAACGATCTCGAGATCCGCAAGTACCTCGAGAAGCGTCTTTCCCGCGCAGCTGTCTCCCGCGTCGAGATCGAGCGCGCTGGCGACAAGGTGAAGGTCATCATCCTCACCGCTCGCCCCGGCGTTGTCATCGGTAAGAAGGGTGCCGAGATCGATACCCTCCGCACCGAGCTCGAGAAGGTCGCTGGCGTCTCCAAGGGCCAGCTCTCCGTCGACGTTGTCGAGATCAAGCGCCCCGAGCTCGACGCCAACCTCGTTGCTCAGTCCATCGCTGAGCAGCTCGAGGGCCGCGTTGCCTTCCGTCGCGCTATGCGCAAGGCTGTCCAGTCCGCCCGCAAGGCCGGCGCTAAGGGCATCCGTATCCAGTGCTCCGGTCGTCTCGGCGGTGCCGAGATGGGCCGTCGTGAGTGGTACCGCGAGGGTCGCGTGCCTCTGCACACCCTCCGTGCCAAGATCGACTACGGCACGGCTGTCGCTAGCACCACCATGGGCGCTTGCGGCGTGAAGGTCTGGATCTACCTGGGCGAGAAGCTCCCGGGCCAGCCTGTTCCCAACCCTGCACTCGAGGGCTCTTCCCGTCCTCGTCGTCGTAACTCCGAGAGGAGGGGTCAGTAGTGCTTGCCCCTAAGCGTATTCTTCACCGCAAGGTGCAGCGTGGCTCCATGAAGGGCCAGGCCAAGGGTAATACCGAGCTGCATTTTGGCGAGTTTGGTATCCAGGCTCTCGAGGCCCATTGGATCACCAACCGTCAGATCGAGGCCGCTCGTATTGCCATGACCCGCTACATGAAGCGTGGCGGTCGTGTCTACATCACGATCTTCCCCGATAAGCCCATCACCAAGAAGCCTGCCGAGACTCGCATGGGTTCTGGTAAGGGTAACCCCGAGGAGTGGGTGGCCGTCGTCAAGCCCGGTCGCATCATGTTCGAGGTCAAGGGCGTGCCCGAGGAGGTCGCTCGCGAGGCTCTGCGTCTTGCACAGCACAAGCTTCCCATCAAGACCAAGATTGTTGCTGCCAAGAACGCTGAGCAGCGCATCGAGAAGGAGATGGCTGAGGAGGCCGCTCTCGAGGCCAAGTGGGCTGCTGAGGACGCCGCCGCCGCCAAGGAGGAGAACTAATGAAGCCCGCAGAGATTCGTGAGCTCTCGGACGCTCAGCTCGTTGAGAAGCTGAAGGAAATGCGCGCCGAGCTCTTTAACCTTCGTTTCCAGATGGCCACCAGCCAGCTGGACAACACCGCTCGCGTCAACACCGTGAAGAAGGACATCGCTCGCGTCCTCACGGAGCAGCGCGCCCGTGAGATCGCAGCGGAGAAGTCCGCTGTCGCCGAGTAGGACCTAAGGAGAGAACATGACTGATTCGCGTAACTCGCGTAAGGTCCGTACGGGTGTCGTTACCTCCGTCTCCGGTGCCAAGACCATTGTTGTCACCATCACCGAGCGTAAGCGTCACCCCAAGTACGGCAAGATGATGACCAGCTCCAAGAAGCTGCACGCTCACGACGAGGAGTGCACGGCTGGCGTGGGCGACACCGTCCGCGTTATGGAGACCCGTCCTATGTCCAAGATGAAGCGTTGGCGCCTCATCGAGGTCGTCGAGCGCGCTAAATAAGCAGTCGCTCTTACGACTTGTACGTTTCCGAAGATGTGCGTATGCCTGGCTTGCATACCACGGGCCGCATAAAGGCTGCGCACCTCTCTTCGGTTCTTAGTTCGGAGGAACATCTACCATGATTCAGATGCAAACCATGCTGAACGTCGCCGACAACTCCGGCGCTCGCAAGATTCGCTGCATCAAGGTGCTTGGCGGTTCCAAGCGTCGTTATGCAGGCATCGGCGATGTGTTCATCGGTGCTGTCCAGGAGGCTACCCCTGGCGCCAACGTCAAGAAGAAGGACGTTGTCCGTTGCGTCGTCGTTCGCACCGTTAAGGAGATCCGCCGCAAGGATGGCTCCTACATTCGCTTTGATGAGAACGCCTGCGTTGTCATCAACAACGATGGTTCGCCCGTCGGCACCCGTATCTTCGGGCCCGTCGCTCGCGAGCTTCGTGACAAGAAGTACATGAAGATCGTCTCGCTCGCTCCCGAGACCCTGTAGTTAGGGGAGATATATGTATATCAAGAAGGGCGATAAGGTCCAGGTTCTCTCTGGTAAGGATCGCGGCAAGCAGGGCGTTATCCTGCGTGCTCTCCCCGCCGAGAACAAGGTCGTTGTCGAGGGCGTTTCGGTCGTCAAGAAGGCCGTCAAGCCCAACGCTGCCAACCAGCAGGGCGGCATCGTTTCGCAGGAGGCTCCCATCGATGCCTCCAACGTCAATCTCGTTTGCCCCGAGTGCGGTAAGGTTACCCGCGTCGGTCACGAGAAGGACGGCAAGAACAAGCTGCGCGTCTGCAAGAAGTGCGGCCACAAGTTCTAAGCTGCCCGCAACATTAAGTTGCTAGCAAAGGCCCGGATGCCCCACGGCACCCGGGCCTTTTTCTATCGCTACTCGATGGCTTCGGGTTTGCCGTCCCGTCATTCCGGTTGCATCCAGTTTTCGGTGCCGTCTCGAATCGAGTGCCGCCAGGTGACACCCTGTCGCGTTTCGTCGGCTTCGGTGACAAAAGCCGGGACAACTCCAAAAACTATTTTCGAACTCAGGGCTTTGAGTTTTTGTTTAGTCCCAAAGGGCGCAGCGGGATGCCTTTGAAGGCTCGATAGCGCCGAAACGCCCGTTTTGAAACTCAAATGCCTTTTCGCGTGCAAGACGCCAGCTGCAATAGGAAGTGAATCAACGCAGGTGGCTTTCAAACAGTTTGCAAAACTGCAGGTCGCAGGTCTTCATTGCCAGTAGGAGAAATGAGTAGTCTCAGGTGGCTTGCTCATGAGTTGACTAACGGGATTTGAGATTACGCTGACGTCCGGAAACGCTTCGAACACGGCGTTAAGTTTTTGGGGTTTGGGCGCAGCCCCTGCACCCGCGAGCGCGGGCCTTAAGCCCGCCGAGAGAGTGACGCGTCGAAAACGAAAGGGAAAGAGAGAAGGGGCCGTTCCTATCATTCAGGTTGCGACCGAAGAAGACAAGGAGACCCCCTGAGCCTGAATGATGCCCCACAGACCGCGTCCGACCGAGCTCAAGCCGAGCTTTTCCTGACGTCCGCCTTCGCGGAGATGATGGCTGGATTGGCTATGGATTGGCAACACCAATTTGGACGATTCCGGGAGGGACGGTCCCGCCTCCCTGAACTCGACCGGCGACATGTAGCCCAGTGTCGAGTGGATCCTGAAGTTGTTGTACCAGTGCACGTAATCCGAGAGCTTGGCTCGGAGCTCGCGCGCCCCTCCTCGGTCCTGCGGAGTGGCCGACGATCTCCCCGTTGCAGAGGTCGACGAGCAGGCAGACGTAGTTCCACGATGCCCCGACGCGTACGCAGGCCAGGTCGCTGCATATTTGGGTGCGCGGCGCCCTGCCGCCGAAGCCGCGCGCGACGACGTTCGGCACGTCGGCCTCGTTGACCGCCCCGGGGTGCACCTTGAACCTCTTCCTGCCGTATGTGCCGGCCAGGCCGTTCTCCCTCATGATGCGGCAGACGCGGCGCCGGCTGACGGTAACGCCCGACCTCCTGGGCGACGCCTTGATCTTGCGCGATCCGTTCCGGCCCTTGCTGGCGGCGTGCGCCGCCGCGGCCGCCGTCGCCCCCGACATTAAGGTCCTCGAGGGCCGCGTCGTCTCCGGCGACCAGTTTGTCTCGCCCGCGGAACAGAAGGAGCGCATCCTCGCGACCTTCGGCGACCTGTGCTGCGAGATGGAGGGCTGCACCATCGCGCAGGCCGCCTATCTCAACGGCGTGCCCCTCGTCGTCGTGCGCGCCATCAGCGACAAGCCCTGCGCCGAGGGCCAGGTCGTCGACTACAACACCTTCGAGAAGAAGGCCGCCTGCGACTGCGCCCGCATCGCCGCGCGCATGGTTAAGCTTTAGGCCCTGCGCGCCGGGGCCCTTCTTTATGTTGGGACCCCGGCGCGCAGGGCCCTTTCCAAAGCGAAGTGTCGAGCCGAAGTGTTGAGCGTCGGCCCTGAATGTTCAATGGCCGTTGTTTTCTGCCCCTCAAGTGGTGGACTTCTCCTCGGGGCTGTTGATTCCCCCACGCGCCCCCTTCCGTTCTCTGTTCTCCCCTTATACTCCTTGTACGAGGAGGTAAGAAGTCATGGACAAGACCGCACAGGACAGCTTGGCAAAGAAGCCCGTCGACATGAGGGACAGGATTCTCGAGCATCTCGAGGCCCTCACCTCTGCCGTCTCGCTCGACGACCTTGCCCGTCTGTCCACCTCCGACATCGCCGAGACGCTCATCATCTCCAGGAGTCTGGCGAGCCAGTACCTCAACGACCTTGTTCGCGCCGGCCTTGTGGTTAAGGTGGCGGGCAGGCCTGTCCGTTATTTTCATCGCCGCGCGTTCCAGAAGCGTTTTCAGGTAAAGCTCTCTGCAAGCGAGTACGCCTCGCTCGCCGACCTCATCCAGGCGACGGGAATCGCCGATCACCGCGACTTCGCGCGTGCCGTGGGCTTCGACCTGAGCCTCAGCTCCGTTGTCGAGCAGTGCAAGGCTGCGGTTCAGTACCCTCCGTTTGGCCTGCCCATCCTCTTGAGCGGCGGCGTGGGTGTCGGCAAGTCTTTCCTTTCTCGCCTTGTGTACGAGTACGGCAAGAACCAGGGCTTGCTGTCCCGCGACTCCTCCTATGTGCGCATCGACTGCGCCGGGGTCCCGGACGCCGCCTCGTTCAACGGGCTTCTTGACGAGTCGATCGCGAAATCGCGCGGGGGTGTGGTCTTTGTCAACGGCATCGAGGCACTCTCTCCCTCTGCGATGGAGCACTGCCTTGCGACGGCCCTCGGGCTCGATGCCTCCCAGGATGCGCCGCGCGCTCGCCTCGTTCTTTCGACGGCGCTTTCCGCCGATGACCCGAAGGTTTCCTCGGCCTACAGCAAAATGCCCATCTGTGCCCGCGTCCCCTCACTCAAGGAGCGGACCCCCGAGGAGCGCGAGGATCTCATCTTGAGCTTCCTGCGCAGCGAGGGGTGCCGAATCGGTTCTGATGTGAAGATCAGCCGCGGCGCATACCGTTGCCTCGTGAACGCGGACTTTTCCGATAACATCGCCGGCTTGCGCGCCTGCGTGACGAACTGCTGCGCCAAAGCGTTCCTCAATCGCGAGGGCGACTACGTCGTCGTTCGCCCGTATCTTCTTCCCAGCGGGCTCCTCTCCTCCGCGCAGATCGATCAACAGCCCGACGATGGCGCTCTGATCGACGCGTCCCTGGATGCCGCCGAGAGCACAGGGCCGGTCGAGCAGGCGCTCGATGCCCTGTGCGCTCTCGATGAGCGATTCTGCGCCGGGGAGCTCTCTGTCTCCGAGCTCGTCTCGCAAGCTGTCTCCGCTGTGCGCGGCGTTGAGGATCACTTGATCTTCGGCCGCGGCGTCGCCTCCTCGAGGTCGCGCGCCTTCGAGCGCATCGTGGGCGCGGTCCTTGCCGACGCAGGCTCTTCTTATGGCATCGAGCTTTCGAGGAAGGTCGCTTTTCTGCTGGCCCAGGAGATTTGCCTGCAGTTGTGGCCGGGCATCGGCCTGGCTAAGCGAAAGTCTGCCTGTGCGGAGCAAATCTCCCATCTCCTCGGTGCCGTGACCTCCGAATTACCGTTTGCCTCGAGCGTCTCCGATCAGGTCGCCGCAGACGTGGAAGGGGCGCTGGGAATCTCGCTCGATCACTTCACGAAGACGCTTCTGACGCTGTGCGTCGCATCGGAGTCTCGCGACGCGAAGGCCCTTCGGACGCTCTGCGTCATCTTGTCCCACGGCTACTCGACGGCGACGAGCATCGCCGACGCGGCGAACCGTATGCTCGGCATGCATGTGTACGAGGCGGTCGACATGCCCTACGACCAGCAGCTGAAGGACATCGTCGGTCCGCTCCAGCGCCTCGTCGACCGCCATTCCTACTGCACCGGGGTCGTGTTCCTCGTCGACATGGGCTCCCTGGAGGAGGCCTATAAGGCCCTCGAGAACGTTACCGACTCCACCATCGGGGTGGTGAACAACGTCTCCACCGGGCTCGCGCTCGAGATCGGGTCCGGGCTGCTCGGCGGCAAGTCCATCGCCGAGGTTCTTGGCGATGCGACCGCCGCGTGCGTGACGCACTGCAAGGTGATCGAGCGCGTCAACCGTGAGGACGCCATCGTCTTCTGCTCCGAGTCCGGGGTCGACGCCGCGGAGAGGATACGCCAGCTCGTCTCGCAGAGCCTCCCGCGCACCATAGGCGCGCGCCTGCTCACGAGGCCCTTCAAGCAGCTCGTCGCGAACGGGTCGAACGACGCCGTTTTCTCCGAGCACCGCGTCTGCGCCGTCATCGGCACGGGAGACCCCGGGGTCGCCTCCGTCCCCTTCGTCGCCCTCGAGGACATCATGTCGACGGCGTCCGCCTCGAAGGTCGATGCCGTGTTCGGCAGGTGGCTTGACGCTTCCGAGCTCTCTTCTTTCCACGAGAAGCTGCTCTCGAACATGACGCTGCAGAACGTCATCCGCTCCATCACCATCCTCGACCCGGAGCGGCTATTCCATGAGATCGAGAGCGCCGTGCACGAGCTTCAGCGCAGGACAGGCGAGAAGATCGGCAGCAACGCCATCATTGGGCTCTACGTCCACCTCTGCTGTCTCGTCGAGCGCCTTGTTACCAGAAACCCCATTGAGACCTACGTTGGCCAGGACCGCTTCGAGGAGGAACGCGCCGATTTCATCGAGTCCTTCAGGCAGAGCTTCTCGAGCATCTCGACGCGCTATCGCGTAGAGGTTCCCGTAAGCGAGATCGCATATGTCTTCGACTACATAAGCGTGAGCGCCGCCCCGGCGCGAGAAGAGCGCCTCGGCTCCTCGAGCCTCCTGTTCGACGAGTGACCTTCCCCGCGCCGCCGCAAGCTGACCGCGCGTCCTCAATAATCCGATAACCCCTTGCCCGGCGCGAATCCGGATAGCGCCGAGGCAGTACCGAACGTAAGACTTCATTTGATAGGAGCAAACATGAGTGTTGTTATGGCACGAATCGACAATCGCCTGCTTCACGGCATCATCGTGACGCAGTGGGCCCCGGTGTCGGGCGCGACCCGAGTCATGGTCATCGACGACAAGGTCGCCGGCGACGAGGTCCTGAAGTCCACCATGAGGATGGCGCGCCCCGCGGGCATGGCCGTCTCGATCATCTCCGAGCAGACCGCGCTCAAGAACTTCGCGGCGGGCAAGTACGACCGCGAGAAGGTCTTTGTCATCGCCAAGGAGCCCGAGACGATCCTTCACCTGGTCGAGTCGGGCATCGAGCTCCCGTCGCTGATCGTCGGCGGCTCTCTTGTCAAGGAGGGCGGCGTCCAGCTCACCCAGCGCGCCTATGCCTCCGCCGAGAACGTCCAGAGCTACAAGGCGCTCATCGCCCGCGGCGTCAAGGTGACGGCACAGTTCGTGCCCGCCGACAAGCCCGTCTCCGTCGCCGACCTCATCTAAGGAGGGATCATGGTCAACTTCACTATCCTGCAGGTCGTCCTTTTGACCCTGCTGGCCTTCATCAAGCACGTGGACTACTACGGCATCCCGATGATCTTCGTCAACTATGCCGTCTTCTGGGGCCTTATCACCGGCGTCGTCATGGGCGACTGGAGGACCGGCCTTGTCATCGGCGGTACCATTCAGCTCATGCAGCTCGGCGTCGCGGGCTTCGGCGGCTCGTCGATTCCCGACTACGGCACGATGGCCATCATCGCCACCGCCTACGGCGTGACCCTGGGCGCGGACACGGGCCTCGCCATCGGCCTGCCGGTCGGCATGCTCGGCATCCAGCTCGACGTCATCGTCAAGATCCTCAACGGCTTTGTCGTCGAGAAGTCCCAGAAGTTCTGCGACGAGGGCAAGTTCAAGCAGATGAACGCCATCCTGTGGGTCTGCCCCGTGCTCTTCGGCCTGTGCGCCGCCCTGCCCGTCTTTGTCTCCGTGACGCTCGGCCAGCCCGCCGTCAACTGGCTCCTCGAGGTTATGCCCCAGTGGTTCCTCTCCGGCCTCACCCTCGCCGGCAAGATGCTCCCGGCCGTCGGCATCGCGATGCTGCTGCGTTACATGCCCACCGGCAAGTACTTCCAGTACCTGCTCGCCGGCTTCTTCCTCTCGGCCTTCCTGAACGTGCCCATCATCGGCGCCGCCATCGTCGGCGTTGCCCTCGCGATCGCGTTCTACCAGCATGCCGAGAGGGACACCGAGCTCGCCGCCCACGCTTCCGCAGACGCCTTCATCGGAGAGGATGAGTAACCATGGAAAACGAGAACATCACCGCCGTCGCCGAGGGCAAGCCCTCCGGCTACAAGGTCACCAAGAAGGACCTGCGCAACGCGAACTGGCGCTGGCTCATGAGCGTGTGCACCTTCAACTACCAGACCCAGCAGGGCGCCTCGGTCGCCTACGCCCTCTCGCCGGTCCTGAGGAAGATCTACACGAACGACGAGGACTATAAGCAAGCGCTCAACAACCACTTCCGCTACTACAACACCCAGCCTTGGCTCGCCGCCATCATCCTCGGCGCCTGCGTGGCCATGGAGGAACGCGACGGCCTAGCGGCGGCGGACGCCGTCCAAGACCTGAAGATCGGCACCATGGGACCGCTCGCCGGCGTCGGCGACTCCCTGCTCATGACCATGATCCCGACCATCATGGGCTCCATCGCCGCCTACATGGCCATCGAGGGCAACCCCGTGGGAGCCGGCATCTGGTTCGCGCTCATCCTGGCCATCTTCTGGGTCCGCATGCACGCCCTCGAGTTCGGCTACAAGCAGGGCGTGAAGCTCGTCACCGACTTCAGCGAGAAGCTTCCCAACCTCACTGCCGCCGCCTCCGTGCTCGGCCTCACCGTGGTCGGCTGCCTCATCGCCTCGGTCATCGGCGTCACCTGCCCGATTAGCTTCAGCTTCGGCGACGTCTCGATGGAGATTCAGCCGCTGCTCGACAAGATCCTGCCTGCCATGATCCCCGCCGCCATCACGGGAAGCGCGTATTACCTTCTTACCAAGAAGAACGCGAGCATGACGGCCCTCATCCTCGTGGTGATCGTCCTCGCGATGGTCGCCTCCGCTGCCGGCATCCTTGCCTAGCTTCGACCCAAGAGATTGGTGAATCAATGAGAAAGATAGTTGTGGCGAGCCATTCCCTTCTCGCCCAGGGCTTCAAGGACACCCTCGAGTTCCTTACGGGTAAGAGCGACGCCGTCAACGCCGTGTGCGCCTACGTGAACGACAACGGCGAGGGGCTCGACGCGGCGGTCGAGGCGGCGCTTTCGGGCACTGACGAGGTCGTCGTCCTCACCGACGCGCTCGGCGGCAGCGTGAACCAGCGCTTCTCCCGCTTCGCCTCCGACCGGATCCACGTGATCGCGGGTGTCAACCTCCCGCTCGCCATGACGGTCGCGCTCGCGCGCCCCGACGAGAAACTCGACTTCGACGCCCTCGTCGACGAGGCGCGCCAGCAGATCGTCTACGTGAACGGTGCCAGTTCCGCCGAGTGCGAAGACGACGAATAGAGGAGGTCGACGATGAGAGAGTTCCTTAAAGACGTGTGGATGCACGGCGGTGAGGAAAGCCGCGCCATCACCCCCGAGAACATCACGGGCGAGAAGGGCCGCGCCGCCATGTCGGCCAGCCACCTCGGCGTCGGCCGCAAGGGCTCGTGCTGCGTGCCCCTTGAGTCCGGCGAGACCATCACGCTCGCGGACATCGAGGGCCCCGGCATCATCCGCCACATCTGGATGACCGTCCCCGACAAGACCGCCGCCGGCAGCTTCGTCATGCGCGACCTCGTGCTGCGCTTCTACTGGGACGACGAGGAGACCCCCTCGGTCGAGTGTCCTGTCGGCGACTTCTTCTGCAACGGCTTCGGTGAGCGCGCCATCGTCAACTCGATGCCCATCTGCGTGAACCCGACGGGCGGCATGAACTGCTACTTCGAGATGCCTTTCAGGAAGCACGCCAAGGTCACGCTTACGAGCGAGCACCCCGGGTTCATTAAGTACATCTTCTACACGTTCAACTACGCGCTCACCGACGTGCCGGACGACGCCATGTACTTCCACGCCCGTTTTAACCGCGAGCGCAGCACCCGCAGGGGCGTCGACTACGCCGTGCTCGACGGCGTGCGCGGTAAGGGCTACTACGTCGGCACCTACATGGCCCTGTGCGCCCTGGAGCGCTATTGGTGGGGCGAGGGCGAGATGAAGTTCTTCCTCGACGGCGACGAGGAGTTCCCCACGGTCACCTCGACGGGAGCCGAGGACTACTTCGGCGGTGCCTGGGCCTTCCTCGACAGGCCGCCCCACGCGCTGCCCGAGGCGCAGTGCTTCAACACGCTGTTCGCCGGCTACCCGTACCGCTCGACGCGCGACGCCACGCGCGACCGCTTCAGCGCGGGCAAGCCGAACCCGAACCCGATGCTCGCGACCAACGACGACGCGCTGCCCAGGCACGGCCTCTACAGGTGGCACCTTCCCGACCCGATCTCGTTCAAGGAGGACCTGCGCGTGACGTTCCAGGACCTCGGCAACGACGACATCAAGCTCTACGAGCGCGAGGACGACATCTCCACCGTCGCCTACTGGTACCAAAGCGAGCCGCACGCCGTGCTCGCCCCGTTTGCCGCAAGGCAGGACCGCGTGCCCAGGTAGGGTCGCCTCGAAACAAGCCAACGTTATGGGCGCCCGCGGTTGACCATGACTGCGGGCGTCCCTTTGTAAGGAGGACCACATGAGCGAAAAGCAAATGAGGCTCGGCGCCCTCGAGGCCGGCGGGACCAAGATGGTCTGTGCCGTGGTGTCCGGCGACGGCGAGGTTCTCGACCGTATGGAGACCCCGACGCTTACGCCCGCCGAGACCGTCCCGCAGATGGTCGAGTGGTTCATCGCCCGCGATGTGGACGCGTTGGGCATCGGCGCCTTCGGCCCGACCTGCGTCGACCCCAAAGATGGGCGCTACGGTTCCATCCTCCAGACGCCCAAGCTCGCGTGGCGAGGCTATGGTCTTCGCGCCGCGTTCGCCGACGCCCTCGGGATTCCGGTGACCTACGACACGGACGTGAACGTTGCCTGCCTCGGCGAAGTGGTCTTCGGCTGCTGCAAGGGGCTCGAGGACGCCGTCTACGTGACCATCGGCACCGGCGTGGGCGCGGGCGTCATGTGCGCGGGCAGGCTCCTTCACGGCATGCTGCACCCCGAGGCCGGCCACATGCTGGTAAAGACCCGTCCCACCGAGGAGGGACGCTGCGTCTGCCCGAGCCACGCGAGCTGTCTCGAGGGCCTCGCCTCCGGCCCCGCCATCGCCGCGCGCTGGGGAAAGCCCGCGGCCGAGCTCGCGGACAACGCTGAGGTGTGGGCGCTCGAGGGGGATTATCTGGGGCAGATGTGCGCGAACCTCGTGCTCATGTACTCGCCTCGCCGCATCGTCCTCGGCGGCGGCGTGATGCACCAGGAGCAGCTCTACGGCATCGTCCGCAAGAAGACCCTCGAATATCTGGGTGGCTACATCCAGACCGCCGAGCTTAAGGACATGGAGAGCTACATCTGCGCCCCGGGCTGCGGCGGCGACCAGGGAATCCTCGGCGCGGCCGAGCTGGCAAGAAGGGCGCTCGCGTAACCTGCGCTCTCTCCGCCATACAACGCGTTAAGAAAAGACGAGCGCTTCTTGCCAATTGGGCGGCAAGAAGCGCTCGTCTTTTGCATTTGTTTTTGGGACAGGACGCCCCGCCTCCGCTAGAGTCCCTGGACCGCCACACCCACGAGGTTTGGACCGGTGTGGACAAGAAGCGCGGGGCTGATGTCGGAGCGGACGACCTCCACCGCATTGGCCACGCGCTCGCGCAGGGCCTGCTCCATGCGGTCGTAGAGGTCGGCGTAGGCCGAGGTGTAGCTCACGGCAAAGCGCACCTTGGGGTGCTTCTCGGCGATGGCGGCGACGAGCTTGACCTCGGTGCGATGCGGTACTTGCATAGCCATTTCGTGTGCGCGAGGCTGTCGGCTTTCTGGGCCACAGCAATCACCTTCCCCCTAGCATGATGACCTGAACAATCCTCATGCTAGGGGGAAGGTTTTTGTCGCGTAGCGGAAATTGGCCTCCACCCGCTGAGCGGGTGGCTTTCTATGCCGCGCGTGCCGTGCGGCACGGACTAAAGTCCATGAATAAAAACGAGGGAGGCCGTTTCCGACCTCCCTCGCAAAGGGTCTCTGATTACTCCCACTCATTGGGGACAGACTTAAATGAGTGCTCTTGTTTGGGACGTTCTTAAACGACTAGCCTATGGGGACAGTCTTTTGATCAATATATTTGGCCATCTGGGATGGGCTTCAACGAAAGCGGCACTTAGGGACTTTCCCTAGGTGCCGGCACATAGGGACGTTCCCCAGGTGCCGGCAGTTTGGGACGGTCCTTTGATGTCTGATGCCCCCAGAGGGGTGAAGTAATACAGCCTGCTCTGTCTTTTAGGGCTTTGCTGTTCTGCCCCTTTATGTTTCGCAAGGACTGTCGCACGCGCATTTATGCGCATATCATTGCGCGATAATGCGTGTAATGGCGCAAACATGTGCAAACTATGGCTAAATAGTGACTGAAAAGCAAATAGACACGCAAATACGAGCAAATACGCGCGTATTTGTGCGAATATAAGGCTGTTGGAAATGAAGAACTTTCGATGACTCAGGAGGCACATGATGGCAGATTCCAAACAGGTTCCACTCGACTCCGCGGCAGCAGCAAAGGCAGCGTTCGCTTCGGTTCAGGACAAGCCGTTCCCTAACGACATCTTTACGGCACCCGAGCTCCGCTGGGCTGTGATCGGGTGCGGCGTTATCGCCAACCAGATGGCCCAGTCCCTCGCTCTGGCCGGCCGCAAGCTCGCGGGTGTCGCCAACCGTACGCTGTCCAAGGCCCAGGCTTTTGCCGAGCAGTATGGCGTCGAGAAGGTGTACGAGACGGTTGAGGACCTCTACGCCGATCCGGACATCGACGCCGTCTATATCACCACGCCGCACAACACGCATATCACCTATCTGCGTGCCGCGCTCGCCGCCAGCAAGCACGTGCTCTGTGAGAAGGCCATTACCCTTAACTCTGCCGAGCTCGACGAGGCCCGTGCCATCGCCGACGAGCACAAAGTGGTCCTTATGGACGCCACCACGGTTCTCCACATGCCGCTGTATCAAGAGCTGCGACGCCGCATGGATGCCGGCGAGTTTGGCCACATGAACCTCGCTCAGCTCAACTTTGGCAGCTACAAGGAGTACGGCGATCTGACCAATCGCTTCTACAATCGCAACCTTGCCGGCGGCGCCATGCTCGACATTGGCGTGTATGCGCTCTCCGTCATGCGCCTGTTTATGGCCAGCCAACCCGCTGAGGTCGTGTCTCTGGGCAATACCTGCGAGACTGGCGTTGACGTCGCGGGTGGCATTGTCTGCCGCAACGCCGAACAGCAGCTGGGCGTCGTGAGCCTTACGCTCCACTCCAAGCAGCCCAAGCGCTCGGTCATCAGCTTCGACAAGTGCTATATCGAGGTCAACGAGTATCCGCGTGCCGACCATGCGACCATCGTGTGGACTGCGGACGGTCACCGTGAGGAGGTCCACGCTGGCACCGAAGCCTACGCACTGTGCTACGAGATGGCCGACCTGGAGAAGGCCGTTGCCGGCGATGATTCGAAGCGCGAGCTTCTGGGCTATGCTTCTGATGTTATGGAGCTGATGACCAAGCTACGCGCCGACTGGGGAGTCGTGTACCCCGAGGAGGAGTAAGCGATGCTTGCGGAAGATAGACTCAACGCAATCGTGTCGATGGTGCAGCAGGCCGGCTCGGTTACCGTGCCGGAGCTTGCTGAGGCCCTGGGCGTGACGGCGTCTACCATTCGGCGCGACCTGCAGACGCTCGACCGCGCACACCGTATCGCCAAGGTACACGGAGGCGCGACGAGTCTGGAGCGCGCGCACGTGACGCGCGACCTGACGATCAACGAGCGCAGCGATCTCCATAACGATGACAAGGAGCGCATCTGCGCCCGTGCCGCGGCCCTGGTGGAGCCCGATAGCTTTGTGTATATCGATTCGGGCTCCACGACCCTCAAGCTCATCGAGCATCTTCCGCGCCTTGAGGGCGTCACCTATGTGACTGATTCCGTGCTCCATGCTCAGCACCTCGCTCTGCGCGGCATGCGCACCGTTGTGCTGGGCGGCGAGCTCAAGCCCGAGACCGAGGCGCTCGTCGGCCCCGATGCCTTGGCAACTCTGGACCGCTATAACTTCAACTGCGGCTTTTGGGGTTCCAATGGCATCGCCGCCGAGCAAGGTCTCACCACACCGGATATCGAGGAAGCGCAGGTCAAGCGTGTCTCGATGCGCCATACCGCCAAACGCTTCGTAATCTCGGACGCCAGCAAATTTGGCATGGTGGCGCCCGTCAAGTTCGCGGACTTTCGTGATGCAACGATCATCACTGCGGGCGAGGTTCCCGCCAAGTACCAGTCGATGGACAACGTTATCACGGTCTAGCGATGGGACGAGGCCAAAACCACCACAAAGGTGCCTGTCCCCATTGTGGTGGTTAGCAACGAAAACCGAATAGTTTTCTCAATAGAAAAGCGGCAACGTCCATTACGGGCGTTGCCGCTTTCGTTGTCTACCGGTTTGTCTAAGTCTGTAACAACTAGACCGTTAAAAGTGGGCCAGGTGTTACAGATTGAGATTTTCCCTTAAGGGGGATTCGAATGTCTCGATCTGTAACAGATAGACCGGAAAATGGGTTCCAGCTGTTACAGATCGAGACGTTTTGGGACCGCGGCTGAGCCATTGCGGCAAAACCACCACAAAGGTGCCTGTCCCCATTGTGGTGGTTTAGGGCTTCCAGGGGCAGGGGGCTTCGATGTGGATGTGCTCGCCGGTTACGGGATGCGTGAAGGACACGCTGTGGGCGTGGAGCATCAGGCCGCAGGGACGTGGCGTGCCGTACAGGTCGTCGCCAACCAGTGGGTGGCGCTCGCTGGCCAGATGCACACGGATTTGGTGCTTGCGGCCGGTGAGCAGCTCGACATCGATATACGAGCGCGTGGGCAGGCCACGACGGCTCTTAAGACGCTTGAGCACCTTCACGCGCGTTTGAGACGGCTTGCCGCTGGCGCCGACGCGCATCTTTCGGCTGTCGTGGCGGTCGCGGGCGATGGGCTTGTCGATGAGCTTTTCGTTCCAGTCGATCTTGCCCTCGGCGAGCGCCAGGTAGTGCTTTTCGAAAGCGTGGTCGATCACCATCTGGTCAAAGGCAGGCTGCGTCTGCTTGTCGAGCGAGAACAGCACCACGCCGGTGGTGTCGCGGTCCAGGCGGTTGAGCGGCTGCATGTCGGTTGCGGCAAAGCCGTCGCCCATCGCCAGCAGCAGGTCGCTGGCGTAGTCGGTGAGCGTGCGCTCGCCGGTGCCGTCGCCGTGGACGATCATGCCGGCGGGCTTGTCGATGGCCATGAGCCAAGCGTCGCAGTAGAGGACTTGAGGTTCTTCGTTCACGTGTAAGCCTTTCGGTTAGCTAATTCCCACAAACATGCAGCCCGAGGTCGCCCCGCGTAGGCGGGCGGCGGGCTTGCGGCCGGCCTGCGCTGCTTCGACGGCACGACGGACGCGGGCGACGGCACGGCCCACCTCATCCGTCTCGAGCAGCGTTCCATCCACCATGAGGCGACGCACGCCGGCATCGAGCAGCTGAGGAACCTGCGGCGTGAGGTCGATGGGGTAGGCATCGTACAGGCGTGAGCGGCCGTGGATGTCGGTACGCACCGGCATGACCTTGCCGTCGATATTCTTGAGCGACAGCTTGCGGGCGCGCAGACGGCAGTTGGCACAATCGTGGATGCAGCCATTGGCCACCTGCAGGATGCAGTGCTCGCTCGTCATAACGCGCGGGCGGCCGAAAACGGTGATACCCAGGGCTGCGGGCGCGGAGGTACCAAGCGAGATAATCTCGTCGAGCGTGATCTCGGGCGAGAGCCAAAGCGCACCGGCTCCGCGCTCGGCAAGTGCCTCCATGCAAGGCGTGTTATGTACGGGCAGGCAGGATCGAATCTCGGCCGTGGCACCAACTTGGGCGGCCAGGGCAAGCTCGGAGATATTGCCGACGGCGACGGTGGCCCCAGCATTGATCCAGGGATCGACGCGTACGTGGTCAACGGCGCGGCAGACCTCGTCGAGCACGGGTACGATGCCCTGCTCAAATGCATCGGCGGGGGAGAGCTCGGCCGCATCGAGTGCGTCGGTGGTCATGTAGATGCGCGTTACACCCTCGGCGCGAGCGGCCTCGGCGGCCTCGAGCGAGGTGACGGTGGCGCAGATCTGCGGCTCATCGCGGTAGTGCTCGGGCGCGGGGCGGGAATCACTGGTTACAATCGCCGGCAGCTCGAGCGTTTTCGCGCGCTCCTCGTACGGTGCCAGAATGGCCTCTTCCAGCGCCTTACAAGCGGCGGCGCGCACCTTGTGCACGGCGGAAAAGCCCATACCGCAGCCGGCGTCGAGCGAAACGTCAAAGCTTGCGGCCTCAAAGGGAGAGGAGCCCATGCGCCCGACGTGCTCAACCAGATCGGATGCCTCGACGGCGCGGGTCTTGGCAGCCTCGACGGTAAAGCCCGTGGCCGTGGCCGTAAGCGAAGGATCGTCGCAACAGGTGAGCGTAACGGCAAACGGCTCGCCCAGACGCGCCACAACGGACACGTCTACGGCGCGGCGGCGCAGCACATCGCGCTTGAGTGCGGCGCCGGCGGCGTCAATGGCGCGCTGGCTTCGAATCACGCGCACGCGGCAGCCCTCGGGCATGCTACGGGGCACGCGACACTCGATAACATCGCCGGCAGCGGCATCATCGGCGGCAATGGTGGTCAGGAACTGGTCAAACTCGTTATCGTGGCGAAGCTCCAGCAGGTCGCCCTTGCCCACGGGCTCAAGCAGCTCAATGCGGGCGATGGCGGCGCGGCGACGGCGATCGTCGGGCTTGAGGCCGCGCACATCGCGGTTGGCCAGACGGCTGCCCAGCACCGTGCCCACAATCTGGCCGCGGTTGTTGGAGCGCTCGTAGCTCATCATCTCGTCGCCCGAGGTGCCATCCTGGTAGGCGTGCGTAAAGTCGCGATTAAAGCAGCGCTTGAGCTGGCGCTGGCGGGCTGCATCCTCATCCTTGGAGGTCGAAACATCGGCCAGCATGTCATCAATCTGATGACGGTACACGTCGACGATGGAATACACGTAATCGGGGGCCTTCATGCGGCCCTCGAGCTTGAGCGATGCGGCGCCGGCGTCATACAGACGGCGAACAAGCTGTGAGGTGTTGGTGTCACGCGGGCATAGCGCGCGCTCGCGGCCGGCAGGGGAGAGCGAGCGGCCGTTCTCGTCGATCAGCTCGTAAGGCAGACGACAGGGCTGAGCGCACATGCCGCGGTTGGCCGAGCGGCCCGCCATGGCAAAGCTCGACAGCAGGCACAGACCCGAGTAGCAAAAGCAGATGGCACCGTGGCTAAAGACCTCAAGGTCCACATCGGGCGCGGCGTCGTGGATGGCGGCGATCTCGTCGATGGAGAGCTCGCGCGAGAGGGTCACGCGGTCGGCGCCCTGCTCACGGCACCAGATGGTTCCGCGGTCGTCGTGGATGTTCGCCTGGGTCGAGATATGTGTCTCGATGCCGGGCATGGTGCGCTTGGCCTCAAAGAACAGACCCCAGTCCTGGATAATGAAGGCATCGGCGCCCAGCGTGGAGCAGCGATGGATGAGTTGCAGCGCATCGCCCATCTCGGATTGCTTGATGACGATGTTGACCGTGACGTAGACGCGCGACCCGGCTAGATGTGCGGCGCGGCAGGCCTGCTCAAAGGCCTCGTCGGTAAAGTTGGTGGCCTTGCGGCGGGCGTTGAAGCTGCCCATGCCGCAGTAGATGGCATCGGCGCCCGCGGCGAGCGCGGCGGCAAAGGGCTCCGGGCCTCCGGCGGGGGCCAAAAGCTCGGGCCTGCGGTTAGTGGTTCGGCTGGCGGTTGCGGTCATATCCTGCCTTTCAAAATGCTCAGATATTCAAAAGTATAGTGGCGTCGCTGCGGTGGGCGACGCCCGTGCTCCAAGCTGGATAAAGTCTTCAGCAGCTTGGACTGGCTGCTCCACATGAGAACCGTTCAGCGGTTCGGGGAAACCGTTGGGCGATAAAATATTCTCGCAACGTGATAATAATCTTGCATCGCGCGGAAACCTTGAGTACTATCCCAATCAAGCGCGGTGTTCAGACCGAACTGTGCCTCCCGGTGTGAACACCGCGCTCACGCTCTCTCAATTGATCGTAAGGAGAAAAACATGAGCAAGACCGTCGTGTCTTCCGATAACGCACCCGCAGCCATCGGCCCGTATTCCCCCGGTATCCAGGCCGGCAACATGGTGTTCCTGTCCGGCCAGCTGGGCATCGATCCCGCGACCGGCAAGATGCCCGAGGGCGTCGAGGCCCAGGCCAAGCAGTCCCTTGCTAACGTCGAGGCCCTGCTGACCGCTGCCGGCGCCACCTTTGCCGATGTCGTCAAGACCACGGTCTACCTGGCCGACATCGCCGACTTCGCTGCCGTGAACGAGATCTACGCCTCCAAGTTCGAGGCTCCGTTCCCCGCGCGCAGCGCTTTCCAGGTTGCCGCCCTTCCGGCCGGCGGTCTGGTCGAGATCGAGGTCGTCGCCGCTCTCTAAGGTGTTGACAACAACTAAACATGACATGCAAAAAGACCCTGCAGTGCGAGCTGCAGGGTCTTTTGTCAAGCGATGCGACAAAAATGATCCGTTTTCCTCCGCCCCCATGGGATTAGCGGGTTAGCCTTCCTTCCGAACTTTTTGCAGGTAGCGGTAGACGCTGGGCTCCGAGATACCCAGCGCGGTGGCAGCGCAAGCAACAGCGCCCTTGAGCATAAATACGCCGTTGCCGTTAAGGTGGCGAATAACGTCCACGCGATCGGCCTGCCCAAGCGAGGCGACATCCTGTCCGCGGCTTTCGAGCAACTCGGAAATGCTGCGGTCGATGAGCTCTTGTGTGGACTCCGAAAGGCTTTCGACCTCGATAGACGCGGGTTCTGCCTGCCTAGGCACAGCGTCGAAGCAGGCCATGAGCTGCTGCGCCATGGCGTTGATGGAACGGACCGTGGAAAGATCGGTGTTGACGCAGAGCATACCGACAATCTCGTCATTCTCACGGATAAAGTACGTCGCCGACTCCAACGTCTTGCCACCAGCGCCGCGCCCCTCGTAGCCCGTAATAAACGGCAGGTCGCGATACTTGGCGTCGTGCATGATCTTGAGTGCCAGATCGGTGGCGGGACCGCCGACCTTGCGGCCGCTCACGATGCCGTTGCGAATATCGACGATGGCGTGGTCGGGATCCGAGAAATCGTGCAGCACGATTTCGCTGTTTTTGCCGAGTATCTGCTCCAGGAAATCGACCATCGGCAAAAAGCGACGTACGGTCTCGTTCACGGGCAACTCCTTTGGGTGTAATCGGAAGTTTCATAACAATTTTTTATCATGGTACCACGCTGCTCATCATCTCGTATATCCGCAGGTACATTGCGTAATACAGACGAACGGTAGGAATTTGGCGGTAAACGGTCGACCAAAAGAATAGTTAGATGTTATTTTGACCAGACACTTTCCTGACCTGCGGAAATGCACTATCTCAGCTGAAGAATAGTCTGATAACAAAAAATTATTATTGAGAATGAGAATCATCTTTAATACGATATGCAACGAAGGCACAACCTCACCCCCGCACTGCGTCACAATAGAGCGTTAGATGCGAAAACAACTACTTCGAGGATTGGTGGTCAAATGACCCAGGAGACGGTTACGAACGGCACTGAAGCCCTGTTCACTCGCGAAGGCATGCCGCCCGTTAAGGAAATGATCCCGTGTGCCCTTCAGCACGTACTGGCATCGTTTGCCGGCATTATTACCCCGGCGGTCATCATGGCCGGCGTCTACGGCTTTAATAGCCAGCAGAGCACCGACATCATCCAGGTCGCGCTCATTCTTTCGGCAATCGACACGGCCCTTCAGGCCTTCGCTCCCTTCCGTCGCATCGGCGGCGGCCTGCCCATCGTCATGGGCGTTTCGTTCGCGTTCCTCCCGGCCCTGCAGGCCATGGGCGCCTCGGGCTTTAGCTTTGGTGCGCTGCTGGGCGGCGAGATCGTCGGCGGCGCCGTCGCGGTCCTCTTTGGTCTGGCTTACAGCAAGATTAAGTGGCTGTTCCCGCCCGTCGTGACCGGTACGGTCATCTTCTCCATTGGCGTCTCTCTCTATCCCACGGCCGTCAAGTACATGGCCGGTGGCATGGGCACGCCGCTGTGGGGCACTCCGCAGGCCTGGTGCGTCGCTCTTATCACCTTCGCCGTGGTCTTTGCGCTCGCCAACTTTGGCAAGGGCACGCTCAAGCTGGGATCCGTGTTCTTTGGCATGATCGTTGGCATGATCGTTTCGATTCCCTTTGGCATGATCGACTTCTCCAGCGTTGCCACCGCTCAGGTCTTCGCCCTTCCCAAGCTCATGCCCTATGCGCTCGAGTTTGATCCCGAGGTCTGCATTACCCTCGCCGTCGTGTTCCCCATGGTTGCCATCCAGGTTATCGGTGACGTCTCCGCCGCCTGCCTGGGCTCCATCGACCGTATGCCCACCGAGCGCGAGCTCTCCGGCGCTATCGTGTCCCAGGGTCTCACCTCTATGGTCGGCGGCCTGCTGGGCGGTCTTCCCACCAGCGCCCTTGGCCAGAACGTGGGCATCATCTGCTCCAACAAGGTCGTCAACAAGTGGGTCTTTGTGATCATCGCGGTCGTCTTTGCCATCGCCGGTCTGTTCCCGCAGCTCTCTGCTGTCCTTTCCGCTATCCCGCAGCCCGTCATCGGCGGCGCGACCGTCGGCGTCTTTGGCACCATCACTATGAACGGCGTGCGCATGTTCACCCGCGAGGGCCTCACGCAGCGCACTACCACCATCGTCGGTACCTCCGTTGTCTTTGGCCTGGGTATCTGGATGGCCAGCGGTTGCCTTGCCGGCGAGGGCATGCCCACCTGGGTGTCCACCGTCATCGGCTCCAACGCCGTGACCCCCACCGCCATCATGGCCATCGTCCTTAACCTGATCCTTCCGCAGACGCCGGTCGTGGCTCAGCACATCGATGCCGCCAAGGACGCTGCCGTGGATCTGGTCTTGCCCGAGAGCAAGAAGTAACCAATTCGGTGCTATTCGTCGGCGGACGCATCGCCTCGTCCGCCGACGTCATGCGGCGCCAAGCCGCACTTCAAAGGGTTTGTCCCTTTGGTGAAGCGTTGACGGGAGAGGGCCCGTTTCCGGTGTAGGCCGGCGCTTCGCACTCCGCCATGTCAGAGGTGTCAAACCCCGCCTCTGATGTTGAAGGGAGCATCCATGCTTCTGGTCGCTAACGGTTCCGTCTTTACCCGCAACGCTCAGGCCCCGTTCATCCCCAACGGTGCGGTCGCCATTGACGGAGATACGATCGTCGAAGTGGGCCCCGAGTGCGAGCTCAAGGCCAAGTACCCGGATGCCGAGTACGTCGACGCCCGGGGCAACCTCATCATGCCCGGACTCATCAACTGCCACACCCACATCTACTCGGGTCTGGCCCGCGGCCTTGCCATTAAGGGCTGCAACCCCACCAACTTCCTGGAGAATCTTGAGCAGCAGTGGTGGAAGATCGACGACAACCTGACGCTCGACGGCACCAAGGCCAGCGCCTATGCCACGATCCTGGACTCCATCCGCGATGGCGTCACCACGATCTTCGATCACCATGCGAGCTTCTGCGAGATTCCGGGTAGCCTCTTTACCATTAAGGACGCCGCTCATGAGCTGGGCATGCGTTCGTGCCTGTGCTACGAGGTCTCCGATCGCCGCGGCCAGGAAAAATGCGACCAGGCCATTGCCGAGAACGCCGAGTTCGCCCAGTGGGCCGCAAAGGAGCGTCGCGATAACGACAACCACATGATCGCCGCCATGTTTGGCGGTCACGCCACCTTTACGCTGTCGGACGAGACCATGGATAAGATGGCCGAGGCCAACAACGGCCTGACCGGCTTCCACATCCACGTGTGCGAGGGCATGAACGATGTGTGGGATTCCCGCCTCAACCGCGGCGGTATCAGCCCCGTCGAGCGCCTGCTGCAGCACAACCTGCTCGGTCCCGACACCATGCTCGGCCACTGCATCCACGTAACGCCCGCCGAGATGGATATCGTCAAGGAGTCCGGCACCTGGCTGGTCAACAACCCCGAATCCAATATGGGCAACGCCGTGGGCTGCGCCCCCGTGCTCGAGTTCTTCCGCCGCGGCATCCCCGTGTGCATGGGCACCGACGCCTACACCCACGATATGCTCGAGAGCCTCAAGGTCTTCCTGATCATTCAGCGCCACAACGCCGCTATGCCCAACGTGGGCTGGTGCGAGGCCATGACCATGCTGTTCGAGAATAACGCCAAGATGGCCAGCAAGTACTTCGATCGCAAGCTCGGTGTGCTCGAGGCCGGCGCTGCCGCCGACGTTATCGTTATGGACTACAAGCCCTTTACGCCGCTGAGCGAGGAGAACATCGACGGCCACATGCTCTTTGGCATGATGGGCAAAAACTGCCGTACCACCATCATCAACGGCCGTGTCCTGTATAAGGATCGCGAGTTCGTTGGCATTGATGAGGACAAGATCAACGCGTGGACCATGGCCGAGTCCAAGAAGCTCTGGAGCACGCTCAACGATCGCGCCTACTAATTACAAGTAGATTCACGCGCATCGGATGTTTCGCCGCATCCGACGCGCGTATAGGCGACCTCCGCGGGGTCGCCGGCGCTGTGCTAGCGCTACACCGTATTTGCGCCCGCCGCGCGGTCTCGCCGGGCGTTACAGAGAGGAGCTCATTATGAGCGACATCATGAGGCCGATCCCGTTTTCGCAGCTGATGAACTGGATCATCGAGGAGCACAAGACCCAGGACGCCATCTTTGGCGTGCGTAAGATGGTCACGGCCAACCAGGAGGGTGCGCTTCCCATTTTTGACGAGCGCATCGAGACTCCGTTTGGCCCGGCCGCCGGCCCCAACACGCAGCTTGCCCAGAACATCGTGGCATCCTACGTGGCCGGTTCTCGCTTCTTTGAGCTCAAGACCGTTCAGGTTATGGACGGCGAGGAGCTCTCCAAGTGTGTGAACAAGCCCTGCATCGTGGCGCAGGACGAGTGCTACAACTGCGAGTGGTCGACCGAGCTCGAGGTTCCGCAGGCTTTTGCCGAGTACGTGAAGGCATGGTTCGCCTGCCACCTGATCGCTCGTGAGTACGGCCTGGGCAGCCCGGACGGCTTTGTCTTCAACATGTCCGTGGGTTATGACCTGGAGGGCATCAAGAGCCCCAAGGTCGACGCCTACATCGAGGGCATGAAGGACGCCAGCGGCTCCGAGGTTTGGAACGAGTGCCGCACGTGGGCGCTCGCTAACCTGGACAAGTTTGAGCATGTCGATGCCGCGTTTGTCGAGTCCATCCCGGCACGCGTTTCCAACTCCATCACCGAGTCCACCCTGCACGGCTGCCCGCCGGCGGAGATCGAGCGCATCGCGACCTATCTGATCACCGAGAAGGGCCTCAACACCTACATCAAGTGCAACCCCACGCTGCTGGGCTATGAGTTTGCCCGCCAGCGTCTGAACGAGCTGGGCTTTGACTACATCGTCTTCGATGACACGCACTTCCGCGAGGACCTGCAGTGGGCCGATGCCGTGCCTATGTTCGAGCGCCTGATTGCCCTGTGCGCCGAGCGCGGTCTAGAGTTTGGCGTCAAGCTCACCAACACCTTCCCCGTCGACGTGACGAGGGACGAGCTGCCTTCCACCGAGATGTACATGTCCGGCCGTTCACTGTTCTCGCTGACCATCGAGGCTGCCCGCCGCATTACCGAGCAGTTTGACGGCAAGCTGCGCATCAGCTACTCCGGCGGCGCCACGGTCTACAACATCCGCGCCCTGTATGACGCCGGTATTTGGCCCGTCACCCTGGCGACCGACGTTCTCAAGCCCGGTGGCTACGAGCGCTTTAGCCAGATGGCCGGTGAGTTTACCGACCTGGACGGCAAGCCGTTCGAGGGCGTCTCTCTCGACGCCGTGACCGCGATCCAGACCGACTCGCTCACCAACCCACTCTACAAGAAGCCGCTGCGTCCGCTGCCCGACCGCAAGGTCGCCGGCAAGAGCCCGCTTTCCGACTGCTTTACCACGCCGTGCCGCACGAGCTGCCCCATCCAGCAGGATATTCCCGCCTACCTGGCGGCTGTTGACGAGGGCCGCTTCGAGGACGCACTCAACATCATCATCGAGCGCAACGCCCTGCCGTTCATTACCGGCACCATCTGCCCGCATCCCTGCGGCCGCGCCTGCGAGCGTGCGTTCTACGAGCCCGAGGGCGCCCAGATCCGCGCCAGCAAGCTTAAGGCCGCCCGCGAGGCCATGACCGCCGTGCTGCCCAAGCTGCGCGCTCAGGCCATCGCCAACGACGGCGAGCGCAATGTTGCCGTTATCGGCGGCGGCCCTGCCGGTCTGGCGACGGCGTTCTTCCTGACGCGCGCCGGCGTGCCCGTCACTATCTTTGAGGCCCGTGACTCGCTCGGCGGCGTGGTCCGTCACGTCATCCCCGAGTTCCGCATTTCGAGCGACGATATCTCCCACGATGCCGAGCTCTGCCTAGCCTTTGGCGCCAAGGTGCAGCTCAACGCTCGCGTGGATTCCATCGACGAGCTCAAGGCTCAAGGCTTTACCGACGTGGTCGTGGCCACCGGTGCCTGGATGCCCGGCTCTGCGGGCTTGGGCGAGGGCGCCGAGCTCGACGTGTTGGAGTTCCTCGAGGCCGCCAAGAAGGGCGAGAAGCTCGAGCTGGGCGAGGACGTCGTGGTCATTGGCGCCGGCAACACCGCCATGGACGCGGCCCGTGTGGCCAAGCGCCTGGCTGGTGTGAAGAATGTGCGCCTGGTCTACCGCCGCACCAAGAAGCAGATGCCCGCTGACGAGGAAGAGCTTGATCTTGCTCTTGCCGACGGTGTTGAGTTCTGCGAGCTGCTGGCCCCCAAGGCGCTTAACGGCGCCGTGCTGACCTGCGACGTTATGGAACTTGGCGAGCCGGATGCAAGCGGCCGTCGCAGCCCCGTCGCCACGGGCGAGACCGTCGAGCTTTCCGCCACCACGGTGATCTGCGCCGTGGGCGAGGGCATCGATGCCAGCCTGTACGATGCCGCGGGCGTCGAGCACGACCGTCGCGGCCGTCTTGCCGCCACCTCCACCGGCGTCGAGGGCGTTTGGGCTGCCGGCGACTGCCGTCGCGGTCCTGCCACCGTGGTCGAGGCTATCGCCGATGCCGCCGAGGTCGCCCGTGCCATCGCCGGTGTGGACTTTAACAAGTACGCCGACTGCAACGAGCAGGCCGGCCGCGAGGACACCTGCTACGAGCGCAAGGGGTCGCTGTGCCGCGACAAGCGCAACTGCACCAAGACCCGCTGCCTGGGCTGCGGCTCGGTGTGCGAGGTCTGCTGCGACGTGTGCCCCAACCGCGCCAACGTGGCAATTAAGGTGCCGGGCCTGGCCAAGCATCAGGTCGTCCATGTCGACGGCATGTGCAACGAGTGCGGCAACTGCGCCGTGTTCTGTCCCTACCAGGAGGGTCGTCCCTACAAGGACAAGCTCACCCTGTTCTGGAGCGAGCAGGACATGGAGAACTCCGAGAACGAGGGCTTCCTGGCTGTGGACGAGGACCACTTTAAGGTCCGCGTCGCCGGCACGGTCCGCACCGTCTCGGTCGATGCCGTCAACACCGGTCTTCCCGAGGCCGTCCGCCTGACCATCAGGGCTGTGCGTGACAACTATTCGTACCTTCTTAAGAAATAGGCGAGTCTCTTATGGCCAAATCCATTCAACATAACGTGGCCTACGTTGCCTGCGGAAGTGGTTGCGCTTCCGCAGGCGGCGACGCCCACTGCAGCGAAGGCTGCATTGGCTGTGGCGCCTGCGTCACGGCCTGCCCCCACGGCGCCATTGCGCTGGTCGATGGCATCGCCCGCGTGGATCGCTCCAAGTGCACGGGCTGTGGCCTGTGCGGTATGGCGTGCCCGCAGCGCGTGATTGCCTTCGTTCCCGGCTACCAGAACATTCTGGTGCGCTGCAACAACACAGATAAGGGCGCCATCGCTCGCAAGATCTGCGACACGAGCTGCATCGGTTGCGGCATGTGCGCTAAAAAATGCCCTGCCGGCGCTATCCGCATCGAGGACAACTGCGCCCATATCGACGGCGTGGACTGCCTGTCGTGCGGCATGTGCGCCGTCGTCTGCCCGCATGGCGCCATCCACGACCGCACCGGCATCGCCGCCGGCGTGTAGAAGGGAATCACCATGGCACAGGAATTCACTTTTACCGTTAACGGCGTCGAGCGCACGACGACGGAGAATAAACCGCTGCTGCGCTATCTGCGCGACGACCTGCACATTCACTCCGCCAAGGACGGCTGCTCCGAGGGCGCCTGCGGCACCTGCACCATCCATGTGGACGGTGCGGCCGTCAAGGCGTGCGTGCTGACCACCGCTCTTGCCGCCGGCCGCAACATCGTGACCGTCGAGGGCCTGCCCGAGGACGTGCGCGAGGCCTTTGTGTACGCCTTTGGCGCCGTGGGCGCCGTGCAGTGCGGTTTTTGCATTCCCGGCATGGTCATGGCGGGTGCGGCGCTCATCGCCGAGGACCCCGAGCCCACTGAGGAGCAGATCAAGTACGCCATTCGCGGTAACGTTTGTCGCTGCACCGGCTACAAAAAGATTATCGAGGGCATCTCGCTGGCCGCTGCGGTGCTCCGCGGCGAAAAGCAGATCGACGAGGACCTGGAGCGCGGCGATGACTACGGCGTGGGCAAGCGCGCCTTCCGTATTGACGTGCGCAAGAAGGTGCTCGGCGAGGGCAAGTATCCCGACGACATCGACGAGCTCGATCAGCCGGGCCTGACCTATGCCAGCGCCGTGCGCTCCAAGTATCCGCGCGCCCGCGTGCTCTCCATCGACACCTCCAAGGCCGAGGCCCTGCCCGGTGTGGTGGGCATCCTGCGCGCCGAGGACGTGCCGGTCAACCAGGTCGGCCACCTTATCCAGGACTGGGACGTCATGATCGCCCAGGGCGATATCACCCGCTGCGTGGGTGACGCCATCGTGCTGGTGGTCGCCGAGGATGAAGCGACGCTCGAGAAGGCTAAGAAGCTCGTCAAGATCGATTACGAGCCTCTGGAGCCCGTGCGCAACATCGCCGAGGCCAGGGCCGCCGACGCCCCGCGCCTGCATGACAGCTTCTTTGCCTTTGGCAACACAGTGGAGCTCAAGGACAACGTGTGCCAGAGCCGTCATGTGACGCGCGGCGACGCCGCCAAGGCGCTGGCCGAAAGCGCGTTCACCGTGACGCAGCGCTTTACCACGCCCTTTACCGAGCATGCCTTCTTGGAGCCCGAGTGTGCCGTTGCCTTCCCGTACAAGAACGGCGTCAAGGTGCAGTCGACCGACCAGGGTGCCTACGATACGCGCAAAGAGTGCGCCCACATGTTTGGCTGGGATAACGAGCCCGAGCGTGTGGTCGTCGAGACCATGCTCGTGGGCGGTGGCTTTGGCGGCAAGGAGGACGTGTCCATCCAGCACCTGGCCGCGCTCGCTGCCTATAAATTCCAGCGTCCTGTGAAGTGCAAACTCACGCGTGCCGAGTCGCTCGCGTTCCATCCCAAGCGCCACGCCATGGACGGCACCTTTACGCTGGGTTGCGACGCCGAGGGCAACTTTACCGGCCTGGACTGCGAGATCAACTTTGATACCGGCGCCTACGCTTCGCTGTGCGGCCCGGTGCTCGAGCGCGCCTGCACGCATGCCGTCGGCCCCTACAAGTACCAGAATACCGACATTCGCGGTTTTGGCTACTACACCAACAACCCGCCCGCCGGTGCGTACCGAGGCTTTGGCGTTTGCCAGTCCGAGTTTGCGCTCGAGAGCCTGATCGACCTGCTGGCCGAGAAGGTCGGCCTGGATCCGTGGGAGATTCGTTACCGTAACGCCATCGAGCCGGGCGAGGTTCTGCCCAACGGCCAGATTGCCGACTGCTCCACGGCGCTTAAGGAGACGCTGCTCGAGGTCAAGGATGCCTACTACGCGCATCCCGGACACGCCGGTATCGCCTGCGCCATGAAGAACGCCGGCGTGGGCGTGGGCCTGCCCGATGCCGGCCGCTGCAAGATCCGCGTCGAGAACGGCGTGGCCGTGGTCTATGCCGCTACGTCCGACATCGGCCAGGGCTGCAACACGGTCTTTTTGCAGGACGTTGCCGAGGCCTGCGGTCTGCCGCTGGGCTGCATTGCCAATGGCGAGTGCTCTACCGAGAACGCTCCCGACTCCGGCACCACGTCTGGCTCGCGTCAGACGGTCGTGACCGGCGAGGCCGTGCGCGGTGCCGCCTTCCTGCTGCGCGATGCCATGCTTGACATCGAGGCCGGCAAGCCTGCACCTGATACTCCCGTGAGCGCGCATGGCGACGGCGTCAAGATCGAGTACGACGACGGTCGCGCTTATCAGCTGCGCACGCAGGAGCTCGTCGCCGGCCAGGGCATGCATCCTCAGGATCCCACGGCCGCCATCAAGGCGCTCGAGGGATGCGAGTTTGGCTACGTGTACCTGGAGCCGACCGACAAGCTGGGCGCCGACGTTCCCAACCCCAAGAGCCACATCTGCTACGGCTTTGCCACGCATGTGGTCATTTTGGATGATGACGGCCGCGTGAGCGAGGTCTATGCCGCGCACGATTCCGGCAAGGTAGTCAACCCCATCTCCATCCAGGGTCAGATCGAAGGCGGCGTGCTCATGGGTATGGGCTATGCGCTTACCGAGGACTGGCCGCTCAAGGACTGCGTACCCCAGGCAAGGTACGGCACGCTCGGGCTGTTCCGTGCGCCCGAGATTCCGGATATCCACGCCATTTACGTGGAGAAGGACGAGCTACTGCCTGTGGCATATGGCGGCAAGGGCATCGGCGAGATCGCAACGATCCCCACGGCGCCCGCCGTGCAGAACGCCTACCGCGCGTTTGACGGTAAGCTGCGTCCCGATCTGCCCATGGTGGATACGCCATACAGCCGCGTCCGTCGCCGCGGGTAGGGTAGGGTGCGGACAGCCATTGCTGATGGGCTGTTTGCGCTTAACACCAACTGCACATGCTGCGCCTTTGGCCCCGGCTCCATCGCGAGCCGAGGCCTTTTGTTTGGAGTGGAAACTGCGTCCCGGATTTGGCGCTCAGAACGGGACGCGCTTTCCGGATGGGATGCTTGGCGGAAACTACGGCCCAGTTTTTGGCTCCAGAACGGGATACATTTTCCGGAACGGTCCACGTGCGGTGGTGTACCGTTCCTTTTGCGTGCGCCGCTTGTCGAATTACGTTATAGCTAGCTATATTATAGGAAGGTATAATATAGCTAGCTATAACGTAAAGGAAGGATGGTCTATGTTTGTCGGAAGAACAGCGGAAATGTCCGAGCTCAATCGACTGTATGGCACGGACTCCTTTGAGATGCCTGTGATTTACGGCCGCCGTCGTGTGGGTAAAACGCGCCTTATCACAGAGTTCATCCAAGGCAAGAAGGCTATTTACTTTCAAGCTCGTCGTACCAATGCGGAGGCAAACCTGCACGGCTTTAGCCAGGCGATACTTGCAGGCTCGGTTGGTGCTGCAGGCGTGTCGTTTCGTAGTTTTGACGAGGCGTTCGATGCATTGGTCACCATGGCTCGAACGGAGCGTTTGATTGTCGTGATTGACGAGTATCCCTATCTCGCCCAATCGAATCCCGAGATCAGCTCGTTGCTGCAAGACAAGATCGACCACTTATACAAAGAGACCAGGCTAATGCTGATCCTATGCGGCTCGTCTCTTTCGTTTATGGAGGAACAGGTGTTGGGCTACGAGAGCCCACTATACGGTAGGCGTACGGCCCAGTTTAAGATCATGCCGCTCGATTTTACGACGACCCTCGGGTTGTGGCAGAGCATGAGTCGCGAAGACGCTGCAGTTTGCTATGGTATGACGGGCGGCATTCCTGCATATATCGAGAGAGTCGATCCTGCCGCATCGCTCAAGGACAACATCAAACGTCTTTTCCTTACTCCTACGGGCTATCTCTTTGAGGAGCCGAGTAACCTGCTAATGCAAGAGTGCCGCAATCCCGAGCAATATGATGCGATCGTGCAAGCAATTGCTCAGGGGCGCTCGAAGATCTCGGAGATTGCGAGCTCTACGGGAATCCCTGCGAGCAACGTAAAGAGCTATGTGGATAAGCTGGCGTCGCTTGGGATTGTCGAGCGCGAGCTGCCCCTAAACGAGACGAGCAATAAGCGAGCCGTGTATCTGCTGAGCGACCAGATGTTTAGGTTCTGGTACAAGTTTGTTCCGCAGAACATCGGGCTGATTCAAAACGATATGGCCGAGATGGCGTATAAGCGCATTGAGCCGCACGTATCGGATTACATGGGTACGGTCTTTGAGCTTATATGCAGACAATACGTGTACGAACTCGCGCGCGCGGGCGAACTTGGTGTGGTGCCGGCAACAGTTGGCCGTTGGTGGGGAACGGACAATCGGACGCGTACGCAGGAAGAGATCGATTTGATTGTCGACGACGGAGAGGGCGCGGCGCTCTTTGCGGAGTGCAAATGGCGTAACGAACCGGCAGGCGAGGATGTTCTGGAAAAGCTCGTGTACCGAAGCGAGCTCTTTAGGCGTCAGCATAAAAGCTACGTGATCTTCTCGAAGCGTGGCTTTACGCAAGGATGTCAGGAAGCTGCGGCGAGCAGGGGAGATACCAAGCTGATTTCGTTTGCCGAGATGTGCGAGCGGAGATAACCAAGCGCGCTCTGATGTGATTGCTCGGAATGGGTCGCGCTAAGGATGCCAAGCGTAAAACCTACAATGAAAATGGCGTAAAAACTACATCTGTCATGGCGTAAAAACTACATTGAAAGTAGCGTAAAATCAGCATTGAGAATGGCGTAATTTCGCATATCGCGTGATAGAGAGGGACGGCCGTCTATGGATGCACCAAAGAGATTGACCCAAAAGGGATATAGGCCCCGGCTCATAGAGGAGCGCCTCGACACCCTTATGCGGGCGTTTGGCTGTGTGGAGATCAACGGCCCCAAATGGTGCGGCAAGACCTGGACGGCGCTCTCTCGCTCGGCGAGCGTCTCCAGGCTCGATGAGCCTGCGCAGCGTGCGGCGGCAGAGGTCGACCCAAGCCTGGCGCTCATCGGCGATGCGCCACACCTGGTCGATGAATGGCAGGAGGTGCCCGAGGTTTGGGATGCCGCCCGGCGTTTCGTGGACGCGAGCGGCAACGAACGGGGGACACTTTTGCTCACGGGCTCGACCGCGCTCAAAAGCGAGGAGCGCAGCCATGTTCGTCATTCCGGCACGGGTAGGATCGCCCGTCTGTCAATGCGCCCCATGGCCCTGTGTGAGTCGGGCGACGGCGAGCCGCTCGTGTCACTGGCAAGCCTCTTTAAGGGCGAGGATTTTGCCCCTCAGCGTCGCGAGAGCACGGTGGATGACGTCGCCCGCTGGTGCTGCAGGGGCGGTTGGCCTGCAAATCTTGGGCTTTCGGAAGATCTTGCGCGAGAGACGGCAAGCCAGTACGTGCACTCGGTGCTCGACGTCAACGTGCTGGACGAGGGCATGTCGCCCGAGCTTGCACACGGCCTTTTGCGAGCTCTTGCCATGAACGAGAGCCAGGCTGTCACGTACAAGACGCTCGTAAAGGACGCCTCGTACGGTGAGGCGGGCCCCGACGAGAGGACCATCGCTGCGTACTTGGACCTCTTCAACAGGCTCAAGCTGACCGAGGACCTGTGCGGATGGGAGCCGCCCATGCGCTCGAAGGCCCGCGTTCGCGTGCGCCCCAAGCGCTACTTCTGTGACCCGTCACTTGCGGCGGCGTTGCTGGGGGCTACCCCTGAGCGGCTGCTTGGCGATATGCAAACGCTGGGGATGCTCTTTGAGAATCTCGTCCTGCGCGACGTGCGCGTGTTCCTTTCCACCTACGGCGGTGTCGACAACAGTGTCCATTATTTCCGAGATGAGAAGGGCCTTGAGGTCGATCTGATCGTTGAGCACGACGGGCGCTGGGGAGCCATCGAGGTCAAGCTGAGTGATGCGAAAGCAGACGATGGAGCGAGAAATCTCAAGGCGCTGGAGAGGAAAGTGCTCTCCAATCCTGCCGCCCAGAATGCCGCGCCGGCGTTTTTGGCGGTCGTGGTTGGAAAGGGGAGCATTGCCTACACACGCGACGACGGCGTGGCGGTGATTCCCATGGCGGCACTTGGGGCGTAGTGGTTTTGCGGGCGTGCCGTGCTTCCTTTACCGAAAATCCATTTGGTAAACCAGATGCTCGCGGATAGAATAAAGTTGACGGCAGCCCAAGGGTGATAGCTGGGCAGCGCCGTTGCTTGGTCAAGAGGTCAGTGCCTTAATGGCAGCGACTTGTTATGCTTCGAATGCTGCTTGAGTGCCTCGGAAAGTTCGATAAGCGCCGTGAAGAGCGAGACCAAAGCAACCAAGAGCTCTACGAGCTCTGATGGGCCCGGGATGACCGCTGATTCAAGTCACCGGGCCTAAATCTTTTTCATGCATTTGAATAGAGTGGGCGGCGCTCTTGGGGTCGACTGTATGGCGTGTGCCTGGCGCATGGCATTGCGCCCCGCTTTCATGTCCGCACGGGCGCCTATCCTTACGGCAATGTAGTCGCCTATGTAGCAAGCGGCATTTGACGGAGAAAGGCCCCAACCGTGTCAGCTGAAAAGACGCCGGGTATCTCGGCTATCGACACGACGAACTTTGCGCGCCAGATTGTGCTGGACTTTGAGTTTGCGCCGGTGCCAAAACAGCGCCAGCGACGTGGGCTGCGCAATGAGATTATCGAGGTCGGCGCCGTCAAGCTCGATTACCACGGCAACGTTATGGGCGAGTTCTCGCAGTTTGTGCAGACGGAATTTACCGAAGGCGTTGCGTTTCCCGTCCGCGAGCTCACAGGGATATCGGCCGTGGACACCGCGATGGCCGACCCGCTCTACATGGTGATCAAAAGGCTCAGCGATTGGATCGGTCGCTACTCCGCTCAGATAGTTTGCTGGAGCGGGACGGATCGTCGACAGCTTTTGACCGAGTGCCAGGCAAAACACATCGACCTTTCCGCATTTCCTACGGACTGGGCCGACCTGCAGGCGTTTTACACCTCAATCATGGACGTGGGCAGCCACGGGTGCGTCTCTTTGAGTGACGCGGCGACGTGGTTTGGCATCGAGTTCGACGAGTCGACGGGTCATGCCCACAGCGCCCTGGTCGATGCGCGCGTGACCGCCAAGTTGCTCAAGCAGGTGATGGACGAGGACTACCGTGTGAGCCCGCGCGCCCAGGAAGTCCGCCAGCGGTGGGGGATGGGCTAGCGAGCCCAGACGCGCCTTTCTAGCAAGTGCCCCGAGCTGGGCGACCTGCTGCTAAAGCTGAAGGCGGAGGGGAGGTAGGGGGGCAGACGGCCATCCGGAGGCACCTGATCGGCGGCCCCTCGGGGCTTGCCCGTATCGTAGGCAATGCGCCGAATGCCCGCCATCGAAATTTATCGATGGCCTATTACAGACTGTAATGGGCTTGAGCCATCCCGGGGAAATTGCCGCGTGACCTATAATGTTCGGAACAGTTAAATGCGCTTTTTGCAATTGTGCAGATAGGTTTTGCTATGGTTTTCGATAAAGAGGCTTCGTTCGAAGAAGCGGTCATAACCGTGCTGAAGCAGCACGGCTGGGACGACGCGGGAGGTGTGCTTCGCTATCCCACCGAGCAGGACCTCATCGACAACTGGGCGAAGATTCTGTTCCAGAACAACGCCGACATAGACCGTCTGAACGGCTGCCCGCTCACCCAGGGCGAGATGGCGCAGGTCATCGAACAAATCGAAACGCTCAAGACCCCACTCGCACTCAACGGGCTTATCAACGGAAAGACCGTCGCCGTCACGCGCGACAACCCCGACGACGCGCTTCACCTGGGCAAGGAGGTGAGCCTGAAGATTTATGATCGTCAGGAGATCGCAGCCGGCCAGAGCCGCTATCAGATAGCTCAGCAGCCGGTCTATCCTGCGAAGAACAAGATCCTGAACGACCGTCGTGGAGACCTGTGCCTGCTCATCAACGGCATGCCGGTCATCCATATCGAGCTCAAGCGCAGCGGCATCCCCGTCAGCCAGGCCACTGGTCAGATCGAGAAGTATGCCCACGAGGGCGTGTTCACGGGACTCTTCCGCCTGGTGCAGATCTTCGTGGGAATGACCCCTGACGAGGCGCTGTACTTCGCCAACCCCGGAGCGGGTGCGTTCAACCCCAACTTCTTCTTCCACTGGGAGGACTTCAACAACGAGCCCGTCTGCGCGGGCGATAAACCCGGAACCGACGAATGGAAACGCTTCACCTCCACTCTGCTTTCCATTCCAATGGCGCACCAGCTCATTGGCTTCTACACCGTGGCCGACAGTTCGGACGGCTGCCTGAAAGTTATGCGCAGCTACCAGTACTACGCAGCCTCCGCCATATCCGACAAGGTGCGCAGGTGCAAATGGGACGAGAGACCCAAGAGCAGCGCCCCGGGGCGCCCCGGCGGTTACATATGGCATACCACCGGCTCCGGCAAGACCATGACGAGCTTCAAATCTGCCCAGCTCATAGCCGACTCGCGCGACGCCGACAAGGTGATCTTTCTCATGGACCGCATCGAGCTGGGCACGCAGTCGCTCTCCGAGTACCGCGCGTTCGCAGACGACGCCGACGACGTGCAGGGGACCGAGAACACGCAGGTGCTGAAGTCGAAGCTCGCGAGCGACGACCCCAAGAACCGCCTCATCGTGACCTCTATCCAGAAGATGAGCAACGTGAAGGCCGGCGAGGGGAGAATCACCCAGGCGGAACTCAACCGCCTGGCCTCCAAGCGGATCGTGTTCGTCATCGACGAGTGTCACCGCTCCACCTTCGGCGAGATGCTCCAGGACATACGCCGCGCGTTCCCCAACGCGCTGTTCTTCGGCTTCACAGGTACGCCGATTCTCGACGAGAACCAGAAGAAGGGCTCCACTACCGCCATGGTGTTCGGCGAGTGTCTGCACCGTTACAGCATCGCAGACGGCATCCGCGACGGCAACGTCCTGGGCTTCGACCCATATATGGTGACGACCTTCGACGACCACGACGTGCGCGAAGCGGTCGCCCTAGAGCAAGCGAAAGCCGCAACAGTAGCCGAAGCCATCTTCGACGATCGAAAGAGCAAGGTCTTCTACTACTATATGGACTCGGCAAAGGTCCCCATGGGACCGATGGTCGACAGCGCCGGCAACCACATCAAGGGCATCGAGGATTTCCTCACCCGCGCCCAATACTGGCCCGGCACTCCGCACCACGAAAAGGTCGTAGAGGACATCCTGCGCCGTTTCCCGGTGCTCTCCCACGACAATAAGTTCCATGCAATCTTGGCGACGAGCTCCATCCCGGAGGCGATCGACTATTACCGAGCCTTCAAGGAACGCGCCCCGCAGATGAAGGTGACCGCCCTTTTCGACCCGAGCATTGACAACAAAGCCGGCTCTACGGTGAAGGAAGATGCCCTGGTCGAGCTCATAGAAGACTACAACAAGGCATATGGCCAGGAGTTCACCATCCCCACCTGGCCCGCCATGAAGAGGGATATCTCGGCGCGCCTGTCTCACAAGAAGCCCTACGTCAACGTCGACTCCAACCGCGACTCTCGTATCGACCTGCTCATCGTAGTGGACCAGATGCTCACGGGCTTTGACTCCAAATGGCTCAACACGCTCTACCTCGACAAGGTCATCGACTACGAGAGCATCATCCAGGCGTTCAGCCGCACGAATCGCCTGTTCGGCCCCGACAAGCCCTTCGGCACGATCCGGTATTACCGTCATCCCCACACCATGAAGGGCTATATCGAAGCGGCAGTGAAGCTGTATTCGGGAGACCGACCGCTCGACATGTTTGTCCAGAAGCTGCCGGAGAATATCGCGTTGATGGACGCGCGCCTTCAGGAGATACTCATGGTCTTCGAAGCAGCTGGCGTAGGAGACCTCTCCAAGCTCCCCGCATCGCAGGAAGCCAGGCGCAAGTTCGCAAAGGAGTTCGTTGAGCTCAGCGAGTTCCTCGAGGCCGCGAAGGTGCAGGGCTTCACATGGGAGCAGGACACCTACGAGTTTGAGGAGGAGCCGGAAGAAGGCGAGCCGAGGGGCAAGTCCTTCTTCGTGCAACCGGTCATCGACGAGCGGACCTATCTCATTCTCGTGCAGCGCTACAAGGAGTTGTTCGCAGGAGGGGGCGGGCCTGGCGACGCGCCCGAAGCGCCCTACGAGCTCGATGGTCATATAACCGAGATCGACACGGGGCTCATAGACAGCGACTACATGAACGCAAACTTCGAGAAGTGGCTGAAATGCCTTGAGCAGGACGACGAGGGTCTTGCCGCCGCGCGCGAGGAGCTCCACCGATCGTTCGCGTCCCTAAGCCAGGATGACCAGCGCTTCGCCGAGCTGTTCCTTCACGATGTCGAGCGAGGGGACGTCGCCTTGGAAGACGGCAAGACGTTGAGGGATTACATCACGTCCTATGCCCGCAAGGCGAAAAACGCTCAAGTCGAGCGAATCGTCGAGGCGCTCGGCATAGACGGCGAGCTGCTTGCCACCATGGCCGCGCTTGACCTGACGGAATCGAACATTAACGAGTTCGGGCGCTTCGATGATTTGAAGGACTCGGTGGACAAGACGCGCGCCAAGGCCTTCTTTGAGCAGAAGGAAGGCAAGACGCTTCCCCTGTTCAAGGTGAACACCCGTGCGGCGGCGCTGTTGAAGAAGTTCATCCTGGAAGGCGGCTTCGACATCGACGAATGAGCGGCTTTTTTGAACAGGCGAAATCGAAAGTTTGTCTATCTGAGGGGACGCATGCGACCATGCGTCCCCTCGTTTCAACTTGGGAACAGCGTAAG